>NZ_JBMFWL010000021.1:0-33108 GCF_049965315.1 Acidithiobacillus sp.
ATCAATGTCCGGAAAAAGGTATCCCCTACTTTCGAATGGCGGCACATGGTGCCTAGGGGGCATCGTCCGAGGCTGGCCATCCTCCATTGGATCAAGCGTGATGGATCGGCGATTGGCAAAGAAGGGCTGAGGTTGAATCCTCACCGCAAAGGTTCTATGCTCTGGGCTCGGTGTGGAAGTCAGGTACAAAAATGTGGTACAAAAAGCGCGCAGCGCAGAATTGTAACACGCTGAATATAAAAGGATTATTTTCGAACACGGAGTGTCCCACCCTCTCCGCCATTCTTAATGTAAATTCCGGCTTGGCGCCGCATTTCCCCGCTAATCCGCCAACGGCGGTTTTCCGCCCCGGAACAGCAGGGGCAGGGTGTCGGTCCGCTATTGATCCCTTTTTTTCCGCGTTCGCAATCCCTTGCCCATCATGCGGGCAAAAGGGGCTTCCTTGGGGATGATCCGAAAAACGCCCCAACAAGTGGCGAATCCAGGATCATCCTGGATTCGGCGGTTAGCGCTGCCGTTTTTGGATGATTGGCAGTGCTCGCTGGGCAAAGGATAAAGGTGATTCATGGATTGGGGCTACTGGGTCTTTTTGCTAAGCGGTTTGGCTTTGGGCGCGGTGCTGGGTTGGATGGTCCACAAGGCCGGTTCCGGGGCCCGCATTGCCGAGGCAGAGATGGCTTGGCAGGCGGGGCAATCCACCCTCCAGGAACGACTGCGTGGCCTGGAACTGCATCAGGAGCAGCTACAGCAGGAGATTGCCGCTCTGCGGCAGGAGCGGGAGTTTTTGCAGAGCGCCTTGCGCGAGGAAGGGGCGGCCAGGGCTGCTGCTGCGGCGGCGGCGGCCCGGCTGCCTGCCATGGAGGCCGCCTTGGCGGAGCGCTCGGCGGCGTTGGCCGATCTGCAGCGCCGCCATGCGGAGCTGGCGGAGCGACTGGAGCAGGAGCGGCGGAGCAGCGCCGACAAGCTGGCCTTGCTGGATGAGGCGCGGCAAAAGCTGGCCGATGCCTTTCAGACCCTTTCGGCGGATGCCTTGCGGCAAAACAATCAATCCTTTTTGACCCTCGCCGGCGAGAACCTCAAGCGTTTTCAGGAAGGCGCAAGCAGCGAACTGGAACAGCGCCGCCTCGCGGTGGACCAACTGGTGCAGCCCATCCGCGAGTCCCTGGCCAAAGTGGACGGCAAGCTGGCCGACCTGGAGCGGGAAAGACTGTCCGCCTACAGCGGCCTAAAACAGCAACTCACGGACCTCGCGCAGGTCCAGATCCCGCAACTGCGCGCCGAAACCCAGAGCCTCGTCAAGGCCCTCCGCCAGCCGGCGGCGCGGGGACGCTGGGGCGAGATGCAGCTCAAGCGGGTGGTGGAAATGGCGGGGATGCTGGAGCATTGCGATTTCGTGGAGCAGGAGAGCAGCACGGATGGGGAGCGTCGCCAGCGCCCGGATCTGGTGGTGCGTCTTCCCGGCGGGAAACAGATCGTAGTGGATGCCAAGGTACCCCTGGATGCCTACCTCGAAGCCAGCGAGCTGGATGATGAACCACAGCGCAAGGTGCTCTTGCGCAAGCATGCCCAGCAGTTGCGCAATCATCTGGGTCAGTTGGGGCGCAAGGCCTACTGGGAGCAGTTCCAGCCGAGCCCCGAGTTTGTGGTGCTCTTCGTGCCCGGGGAGGTTTTTTTCAGCGCGGCCTTGCAGGAGGACCCCAGCCTCATCGAGTACGGCGTCGACCAAAAGGTAATCACCGCCACCCCTACCACCCTCATCGCCCTCCTGCGCGCGGCTTCCTACGGCTGGCGCCAGGAAGCCCTGGCCCGCAATGCCGCCGAGGTGGCGGATCTGGGCAGGCTTCTGTACGAGCGCATCGCCACCCTGGCGGAGCACTGGACCCGAGTGGGCAAGTCCCTGGGACAGACGGTGGAGGCCTACAATAAATCGGTGGGGGCGCTGGAGGGGCGGGTGCTGGTCACGGCCCGCCGTTTCCGCGATCTGCGCGCCGCCCCCGCCGATGCCGAATTGAGCGAGGCCGTACCCGTGGAGCGTAGTCCGCGCATCCTCAGCGCGCCGGAACTGCTGGGGGGAGAGGCCGGCGCATCAGCATCGCCGCCGGATTCATCCTGACGGCTATGCACCAAAAGGCTACTGCGCTATCGTGGAACATGCCGCACAACCGGTAGGAGCGGCCCATGGCCGCGACCTGCTTCCCCCAGGGGGCGACACCTGCAGTCGCGGGTATGGATCGATCCTGTGCGCGCACGGATTTCGATAGGGCGGAGACAGGATCGTTGTTTTAGGTAAAACCCCACAGTAGCGCCATCGCCAAGGAGAGTGCTTATGGAAGTGGCACCGAAACGCCGTCTGGAACCGTTATGTGTCAAGATCCCCTTGCCCTTGATCCGCGCGGTGGTGGATGATTTTTACGAGCGCATCCAGGATCATCCCACCCTGGCCCAACCCTTTGCCATCGTTGGCGACTGGGATCTGCACAAGGAACGCCTGACCCATTACTGGTGGACCGTCATGGGCGGCTTGCCCTACGGGGATTATCGCTACGCCCTGGGCGACAAGCACGCCCCCGTCGGCGTGACCAGTCCGCTGGTGGATGACTGGCTGGCGCTCTTCCACGCCACCATGCTGGATCACCTGGATCCCGATCTGGCGCAACGTTGGCTGGGTCTGGCTTCGGGCATCGGCGAATCGCTGCGGCTGATGTTCGCCCCCCGCTGAGGCGCCGCAAGACCTTTCAGGGCCGGTTTTCGCCAAGAAAGAAGCGATACGCGGGATTGGCCGTTTCTTCCACGTGGGAATAGCCCAGGCGCTCCAGGAAACGCCCGAAGGCCGGCAAATCCCCGTCCCCCACTTCGATTCCCACCAGCACGCGGCTGAAATCCACCCCATTGTTGCGGTAGTGAAAGAGACTGATATTCCAGTGGCCCCCGAGTTTGTCGAGGAATTCCATCAGCGCGCCGGGCCGTTCGGGGAATTCAAAGCGGTACAGGCGCTCATCCCGGGCCTCCGGGGCGTGGCCGCCCACCATGTGGCGGATATGGAGCTTGGCCATCTCGTCGTCGCTGAGATCCAGGGCCTCGTGCCCCTCCTGGCGCAGGTGTTCGAGGAGGGCCGCCGCATCGCTGCGGTCACGGATGGCGACCCCGACGAAGATATGGGCCTGGGAGCGGCCGTGCAGGCGATAGTTGAACTCCGTAATGACGCGCTGGCCGATGGCGGCGCAGAAGGCGCGAAAGGCGCCGGGGCGCTCGGGGATGGTTACGGCAAAAAGCGCCTCGCGCGCTTCCCCCAGTTCGGCCCGCTCGGCAATGAAGCGCAGCCGGTCAAAATTCATGTTGGCGCCGGAAAGGATGGCGACCCAGGCGCCGCCCCGGCTGGGCCGCTCCGCCGCAAAGCGCTTGAGCCCGGCCACCGCCAGGGCCCCGGCCGGTTCCATGACCGAGCGGGTCTCGTCGAAGACGTCCTTGATGGCCGCGCAGATTTCGTCGTTGCTGACCCGCACGATCTCGTCCACATGCTCGCGACAAAGGGGAAAGGTGTGACGGCCTACTTCGCGCACCGCCACCCCGTCGGCGAAGATGCCCACCTGTTCCAGACGTACCCGCCGGCCGGCGGCCAGGGACTGGTACATGGCGTCGGCCTCGAAGGGTTCGACGCCGATGATCAGGACATGGGGCAAAATGGCTTTGAGAAAGGCGGCAACGCCGGCAATGAGCCCGCCGCCCCCGACGGGGACGAAAACCGCTTCCAGCCCGTTGCCCCTTTGCCGCAGGATCTCGGCGCCGACGGTGCCCTGGCCGGCAATGACCAAAGGGTCGTCGAAGGGATGGATGAAGACCATGCCCGTGCTTTCCACCAGCTTTTCGCAATGGGCCTGGGCATCGGAATAACTGTCTCCCTGCAGCACCACTTCGGCACCGAAGGCCCGCACTGCGGCCACCTTGATTTCCGGCGTCGTCTGGGGCATAACGATGACGGCGCGGATGCCCAGGCGCTGGGCGGAGAAAGCGACGCCCTGGGCATGATTGCCGGCGCTGGCGGTGATGACGCCCCGCGCCTGTTCCTCCGGCGAAAGCTGCGCGATCTTGTTGTAGGCGCCGCGCAGCTTGAAGCTGAAGATGGGCTGCAGATCCTCGCGTTTGAAGAGGATGCTGCGGCTCAGCCGCTGGCCGAGTTTGGGCGCCGCTTCCAGGGGGGTTTCCCGGACTACATCATAGACGCGGCTGCAGAGCACCTCACGCAGGAGGTTTTTCATGGCTTTCCTGGCTTGGTGCTGAGGGATTCATCAACAGGCGGAAGCTCTCCATGTCCTCGGACAGCGCGGCAATGGCCTTGCTCTCCATGGCCTCATAGCGGGTCAGGATGTCTTCTCCCAGGGCGGTGAGTTGTGCCCCTCCGCCATGGCTGCCCCCGGTGGCCGTACTCACCAGGGGCCCGACGAAGCAATGATTCATGGTGTCCACCAGCAACCAGGCCCGGCGATAGCTCATGTTCATGGCGCGCGCCGCGGCCGATATGGACCCGTGGGCACGAATGTAACGCAGCAGATCGGCCTTCCCGGGCCCAATGGCGATGGCCTGGCCGAGAAGGACCCGCAGGCGGGGTTGAACAGGTTCATTCATGGCTGGATGATGCTCTCAAAGTAGGCAAGGAGGGCATGGGGCAACCATTGCAGCCGCCCCGGGAAAGGGCCATCCACAAAGCCGACATGCCCACCATGGGCCGGGAAGCAAGGGGTGATGGCCGGACTGAGGGAAGCGGCGCGAATGGCGCTGATGGGCACGATGGGGTCATCCTCGCTGTTCAAAAGCAGGGTGGGCACCAGGATGGACTGCAGCCATGGCGCCGCCGATGCTTGTTGCCAATACCCATCCGCTCCGGAAAAACCGTGGACGGGTGCCGTAAAACATTCATCAAAGCTATGCAGGTCAGTGGCCGCCAGCACTTTATTCCAGTCGGCCATACCCCGATGCAGCCGCCGATAGCGGCGGGCAGATCGCTTCAATTGCCTCAGAAAGTAACGACTATACAAGATCCCCAGGCCTTGCTCCAGCGCCGCGGCGGTGGCGACCAGATTCACCGGGGCGCAAACCGCCGCCGCTCCGCGGAGAATGGCCCGGGCGTCGTGTCCGGCCTCTCCGAGATATTTGAGCAGGGCATTGCCCCCCAGGGAAACGCCGACGGCGAAGCGCGGCACTGCGGGATCTTGCCTGGCGATGCGCGCCAGGATCCAGGCGATCTCGGCGCTGTCCCCGGCGTGGTAGGCACGGGGCAGCAAGTTGTCCATGCCTCCGCAGCCCCGGAAGTTGATCCAGTAGCCGCGCCATCCCCGCGCGCGTAAAAGCGCCGCCAGGGGGGCGGCGTAGTGCCCGGACGAACTGCTCTCCAGGCCGTGGAAAAGGGTAACGACGGGGGCCTCCGGCGGGGCATCCAGACAATCCACGGCAATGCGATCCCCGTCGGGGGTGGACCAGACTTCGCGGCGCAGGAGAACCTTCGGACGCGGCGCCAGAAAGGCAGCCCACATCGTTTGCTGGTGTCCTCCGGGAAGCCAGCGTGGAGGATGAAAGTCCGGCACCGCGCAGCTCAATCAGTCTTCGATGTAAGCGTCGTGCGCCTTTAGATAGGCCTCGAGATCGGAGATGCAGCTACCGCAACCACTTCCGCAGCCGGCGTGAACCATGATCAGCTCCATGAATGGGAGAGGATTGGCGCGCTGACGTTCGAGGATCTCCTGAAAAGTGGCGGCCGAACAGCAACAATAGGGGCTGTCGTCGACTTCCTGGGGCTCGGCGGACATGGTCGGAACCTTTGCTCGGTGGGAAAAAAGAGGACTGATACATTAGTCATTGCGGGGGCGTGGTGCAAGGGCATGATTTTTTATGGCCTGATAGCTCATCTCTAAGATCCGGCAGTTGGCGGATCCGGGGTTATCGGCGGGGGGCCTCGTCCGCGCGCGGATAAACCCAGAGGGCCAACAAGGCGGCAGCGACCATGGCGACGCCGGCGGAGAGGGCGAAAGCGGCCGCCGGGTTCACTTTTTCCCAGATCGTCCCGAAGATCAGGCCGGCAGGAATGGTACTGATGCCGGTTGCCAGGTAATACCAGCCAAAAGCCGTGCCGCGCTCCTCCGGGTGGGCTAGGTCATTGATCTGGGCGCGCTCCGCGCCTTCGCTCAAGCCATAAAACAGGCCGTAGGAAAGGGCGACCACCCACAGATTCGCCTGCGCGTGGACGCTGGCAAAGAAGGCGTAATTGACGCTATAGGCCAGCCAGCCGGTGAGAAGCACCGGACGGCGCCCAAAGCGGTCGGCAAGGCCCCCTCCCCAAGTGCCCGTACTGGCCTTGGCGAGGTGGATGAAGGCCCAGAGGAGGAGCACCACGACGACATCCATGCCGAGTTCGTAGCCGCGCAGGAGGATGAAGGTCTCCGTGGCCCGTGCCAGGGTAAAAAGGACCAGGGTGATGAGGTAGCGGCGCATGGTGGGTGACAAATGGCTGGGGTTGAGGGAGGGCAAGGGCTGGCTGGCGATCGCGCGGGGGCGTGCCGGCTCCCGGGTGCCAAAGGCGATGAGGGCCACGGCGATGGCGCCGGGTACGGCCGACAGGAGGATGACATCTCTCAGGGATACCTGGGCAAAATACAGCACGGCGGCCGCCGCCAGGGCTCCGAGCAAGGCCCCGCCATTGTCCATGGCGCGATGATAACCAAAGGCCAGACCCATACGGTCCGCGGGGGCGCTGTCGGCGATCAGGGCGTCGCGGGGAGAGGTGCGGATCCCTTTGCCGACCCGATCCATGCTGCGCAAGAGAAGCAGCGCGATCCAGCTCCCGGCAAGGCCGATGAGGGGCCGGGCGAGATTGGAGACGGAATAGCCGGCGACGGCCAGTCCCTTGCGGCGTCCGCCGAGGATATCCGAGTGCCGGCCCGACCAGAGTTTCAGGAAGCTGGCCACGGCGTCGGCGACCCCTTCCACCAGGCCAAGAGCGATGGGTCCGGCCGCCAGTACCGAGGCCAGCAGGATGGGGATGAGGGGAACCACCATCTCCGAGGCGAGGTCGTTAAAAAAACTCACGAAGCCGAGCACGATAACGGTGATGGGCAGGGTTTTCTTCATGCGGATGATTCCTCTGGTCCTGGGTTGGGCGCCAGGCCCTAGGGCTGCGCAGCCCTGGCGAGCGCAGTTCGGCGACTATTAAATCGGGCTATAAAGTAGGTGTATAATGATAGCTGGATTGGCGACTTGATTTGCGTGGCCTCCGGGCACCTTGATTCGTTCCGGGGGGGCGGGATAGGATGCCTGTCATAAAAAGTTCACGGAAGCGTCGCACTATTGTCATATGGATGAGTCAAACTACAAAAGTTTTGCTATTCCCTCAGACGGAGAGCCTTTGCATGTTCAGCACTCAGCACCATGGCAGCACAGACCGCGTGTCCAGTAAAGCATCCCGATCCCTGCGCATCTATCTGGCCCGTCAGCAGGACGAAATAGAGGCGGCGCAGCGCCTGCGCTATCTAGTCTTCAGTGCCGAGTATGCGGCCCAGCTCAGCGGGCGTCCGGGCCTGGACGAAGACGAGTATGATCCCTTCTGCGAGCACCTCATCGTCGAGGACGAGGTCCGTCAGGAAGTGGTGGGGACCTATCGCCTTTTCTTGCCCGAGCAGGTGGCGCGGGTGGGGCGGTATTATGCGGAAACCGAGTTTGACATCGGGCGCCTGCTGAGCATGCCCGCGCGCATCATGGAACTGGGGCGTTCCTGCGTCCACCCCGACTATCGCCAGGGTGCCGTCATCGCCCTGCTGTGGTCGGGTCTGGCGGAGGCCATGGCGATGTGGGACATCGACTATCTCATGGGTTGCGCCAGTATCCACAGCACCGACGGGGCGGCATTGGGCGCCTTGTATCACAGCCTCGCCGATCGCCTCACCACTCCCGAGCAGCGCGCTTTTCCCTTGCGTTCCGTACCCGGTTTTGACCCCCGGGCGCAGGTGGAGCCTGCCCCCCTGCCCAGCTTGATCAAGGGCTATCTGCGGGCTGGCGTGCGCATTGGCGGTGAGCCCTATTGGGATCCCCAATTCCACTGCGCGGATTTTTTCATGTGGTGTGAATCCCGGTTGATCACGCCGCGCTATCAGCAGCGTTTTTTAGAGCCGGCGGATAGCCGCAAATGAGGGTGCGGAAAAAGGTCGGCGCCAATGTGCTGGTGTCCTATCCCGGACGGCGCTGGCGCCGTTCGGCTCCCAACTCGTTGCGGCGCCTCTGGCGTGTGCCCGGGTTATTGCTGCATTTGTTCGTGGCCTATCCCCTGGCGGTATGGACCTGCCGGGGCAAGGCGGCACCCGACGCCCTGAGCTACCGCGCCTTTGCCTGGTGGAGCCGACAGGCAATGCGCATCCTCGGCCTGCGCCTGCGCGTGGACGGGATCGTCCCCGCAAAGCCGGTCCTGGTGGTGGGGAATCATGTGTCCTACCTGGATATTCTCGCCCTTTCCACCCTCGTTCCGGGGCGCTTTGTCGCCAAGAAGGAAATGCGTAACTGGCCGTTTTTCGGCATCATGGGCGTTTGGCTCGGCACGCTCTTCATTGATCGCAGTGATGTGCGGGCGAGTCAGCGCGTGATTCATGATGCGGCGGCCATCCTGCGCAATGATACGCCGGTCATCCTCTTCCCCGAAGGCACCACCAGCGATGGCCGGGGTGTGGGTGAATTCTTTGCGGCGCCCTTCGAGGCGGCCCGCGAGGCGCATGTGGACACCGTTCCGGTGGCCCTGCGCTATGAGGATGTCCTGCACCCCGGGCAGGCCGATCAACGCTGCCCCTTTGTGGGCGATGACAGTCTCCTGGGCCATCTCTGGCGGCTGACGGCGGCGGCTCCGCTCACTTTGCGGGTGGAGTTTTTGCCGGCCTTGGCGCCGACCCTCAAGCGCCGGGAACTGGCTGGGGAGGCCAGGGAGGCCATCGCCCAGGCGTTGCGGCGGATGGAGCAGGGGGCACCGGTCACCTATCTCAACCCCAAACGTACCCATCCCATCCGTGCGGCGTGGTCAGCCTGGCGGAGCAGGCACGGGGCCTAGGGGCGACGGTAGCGGTGGACGGTATCCACCAGGAGGGCCACATGCTCCGGCGGCGTCTGCGGGGTAAGCCCATGGCCCAGATTGAAGATATGACCGCCACCAGCGCCATAGCCGTCCAGGATGCTGATGGCTTCCTGCGCAATCAGGTCCGGCTGGCCGTAGAGGGCGATGGGGTCCATGTTGCCTTGCAGCGCGACCCGATCGCCGATGCGCTGTCGGGCGATGCCCAGTTCCACGGTCCAGTCCAGACCGATGACATCGGCCCCGCTGTCGGCCATGGCCTCCAGCCAGCCGCCACCGCCCTTGGTAAAGAGGATGACGGGAACGTGCCGACCTTCGGATTCCTTGCTCAGGGCAGCCATGACCCGACGCATGTAGGCGAGGGAGAAGGCTTCATAGGCCCGGGTGCTGAGGGTGCCCCCCCAGGTGTCGAAGAGCATGACGGCCTGGGCACCTGCGGCAATCTGCGCGTTGAGATAGAGGGCCACGGCCTCGGCCAGGAGGCCGAGCAGACGATGGAGGAGGCCCGGGTCGCTATAGAGCATGCCCTTGATCTGGATGAAGTCGCGGCTGCCTTTGCCTTCGATCATGTAGCAGGCCAGGGTCCACGGACTGCCGGCGAAACCGATGAGGGGGACGCGGCCGCCCAGTTCGCGGCGAATCATGCGCAGGGCGTCGCCGACGAAACGCAGATCCGTCTCGGGATCGGGGATGCCGAGGCGCTCGATATCGGCGCGGCTACGCAGGGGGCGCTCGAAGACCGGGCCCTCGCCTTCCATGAAATGCAGGCCCAGTCCCATGGCGTAGGGGATGGTCAGGATATCGGAAAACAGGATGGCGGCATCCAGCGGAAAGCGGTCCACGGGCTGCAGGGTAACCTCGCAAGCCAGCTCCGGCGTGGTGCAAAGGGTGAGGAAATCTCCGGCCCTGGCGCGTGCCGCGCGATACTCGGGGAGATAGCGTCCTGCCTGCCGCATGAGCCAGATGGGCGTGTAGGGCGTCGCTTCGCGCTCGCAGGCGCGCAGGAAGGTGTCGTTCTGCAGGGGACTATGCACGCGCTCTATACTCCAAGATAATCAAGGATGCCGTTGGCGGCACGCCGCCCTTCATCCACGGCGGTGACCACCAGATCGGAGCCGGTACGCATATCCCCACCGGCAAAGACCCGCGGGTTGCTGGTCTGGAACTGGGCATTGGTCACGACCCGTCCGCGCTCGTCGAGATGGATGCCGTGCTCGGCAAACCAGGGGGCCGGCGACGGGTCAAAGCCGAAGGCGATGATGACGACATCGGCGGCCAGGACCTGCTCGGAGCCCGCCACCATCTCCGGATGGCGACGGCCGCGGGGATCGGGATCGCCGAGGCGGGTTTCCACGAGGCGAACGCCGGCAACGCTGTCCTCGCCGAGGATTTCCAGCGGCTGGCGATTGAAGAGGAAGTGGACGCCTTCCTCGCGGGCGTTGGCCACCTCCCGCCGGGAACCGGGCATGTTCTCCTCGTCCCGCCGGTAGGCGCAGGTCACCTGGACCGCACCTTGGCGGATGGCGGTGCGCAGGCAATCCATGGCCGTATCACCGCCCCCCAGCACCACCACCCGCTTGCCCGCCAGATCGACAAAGGGAGTGAACGGATCGGGGAGATCCATGAGTTGCCGAACATTGCCGATGAGGTAGGGAAGGGCCTTGATCACGCCCGGCAGGTTTTCTCCGGGGAACCCCCCTTCCTTGGCGGCATAGGTTCCCATGCCGAGGAACACGGCGTCATAGTCGGCCAGCAATTGGATCATGCTGAGGTCTTTGCCGATCTCGGTATTGAGCTGAAAACGCACTCCCATGTCTTCCAGGAGTTGGGCGCGTCTGGCGATGACGGCCTTTTCCAGCTTGAAGGGGGGAATGCCGAAGGTCAAGAGACCGCCGACGGCGGGATAACGATCGAAGACCAGCACCTCGGTGCCGGCACGGTTGAGGATATCGGCGCAGCCCAGCCCCGCCGGCCCGGCGCCAATGACGGCAACCCGTTTGCCATTGGCGGTCCGCCGGGGGGCCTCGGGATGCCAGCCGCGGCCGATGGCCTCTTCGGTGATGAAGCGCTCCAGATGACCGATGGTCACCGCCCCATAGCCGTCGTTGAGGGTGCAGGCCCCTTCGCAGAGACGATCCTGCGGGCAGATGCGCCCGCAGATTTCCGGCAAGGTGTTGGTTTCGTGGGACATGGCCGCCGCTTCCTCGATGCGGTTCTCGACGATGAGCTGCAACCAGTTGGGGATATAGTTATGGACCGGACACTTCCACTCACAATACGGATTGCCGCAATGCAGGCAGCGATCCGCCTGCAGACGGGCGCTACCGAGGTCAAAGCCCGTGTAGAGCTCGCGAAACTCGTGACGGCGCTGCTCCGCATCCAGTTTTTCCGGATCCTTGCGGGGGCCTTCGATGAAAGAAAAATGGCTCATGCTATCCTCAATGGCGACCGCTGTCGCTCAACTCGCTTCTTCGAGCAGGACATCCAGCCGGGCGGCCTTGGGCGCCACCAACCAGACATCGCGCAGAAACTCTGCCCAATGCTGCAACAGGTCTTTGGCATGGCGGCTCTTCGTTGCGGCGATGTGGGCCTCCACATGGCGGCGCAGCAGCCCTTCGTAGCCCGCCATGGCCTCGGTATCGATACGGTGGTAGTTCACCAGTTCCCCGTTGACGAGGTCGGGGAATTGCCGTTGCCGATCCCAGACGAAGGCAAGGCCGCCGGTCATGCCGGCGCCAAAGTTGACGCCCGGCTCGCCCAGCACCACCACCTGACCTCCGGTCATGTACTCGCAGGCATGATCGCCCGCTCCCTCGATGACGGCAATGGCCCCGGAGTTGCGCACGGCAAAGCGTTCCCCCGCCCGCCCGGCGGCATAGAGGCGGCCGCCGGTGGCCCCGTAGAGGCAGGTATTGCCGACGATGGCCGAGTCCTGGCTGGCGTAGGTTACGCCTTCGGGGGGGGCGATGATCAGGGTGCCGCCGTTCATGGCCTTGCCGACGTAATCATTGGCATCGCCATGGAGGCGCATCCGCATTCCCTGCACGCAGAAGGCACCGAAGGACTGCCCGGCGGTCCCCTGGAAGTCCACCTGGACGCAGTCTTCTGCCAGGCCGTTATTGCCATAGCGGCGGGCGATTTCTCCCGCGAGGCGGGCGCCGATGGAACGATTCACGTTGCGGATGGGATAATGCAGGTGGGTGGCGATGCGCCTTTCCAGGGCCGGCATGGCGTCCGCGACCATGCGCTCGGCCAGTTCCCCATGGTCGAAGGGGGGGTTGCGGTCCAGGGTGTGGATGTCGCTGTCGGCATTCTGCAGCGCGGCATTGAAAAGCAACGGCCGCAGATCCAGATGCTCCTGCTTGCCGGTCTGGGCGCCACCCACCTGTAAATGCCCGGTGGCGCCCACCAGATCGTCAAAACGCCGGATACCCAGGCCAGCCATGAGTTCCCGCGTTTCCTGGGCGACAAAGCGGAAGTAATTGATGACCATCTCGGGCAGCCCGGTGAAATGCTTGCGCAGGGTCTCATCCTGGGTGGCTATGCCCGTGGCGCAATTGTTGAGATGGCAAATGCGCAGGTACTTGCAGCCCAGGGCGATCATGGGGGCGGTGCCGAAGCCGAAGCTTTCGGCTCCCAGGAGGGCGCCCTTGACCACGTCCAGGCCGGTCTTGAAACCGCCGTCCGCCTGCAGCCGCACGCGGTGGCGCAGATGATTGCGGCGCAGCGTGGCCTGAGTTTCGGCCAGGCCCAGTTCCCAAGGCGATCCGGCGTATTTGACCGAACTCAAGGGGCTGGCGCCGGTGCCGCCGTCATAGCCGGCAATGGTGATGCGATCGGCATAGGCCTTGGCCACGCCGGCGGCAATGGTCCCCACCCCCGCTTCCGACACCAGCTTCACCGAGACATAGGCCGCCGGATTGACTTGCTTGAGGTCAAAGATGAGTTGCGCCAGGTCTTCGATGGAGTAGATGTCGTGGTGGGGCGGCGGGCTGATCAGCGCCACCCCTTCCTTGGCATAGCGCAGGCGGGCGATGATTCCGGTGACCTTGTGACCGGGAAGCTGACCGCCCTCGCCGGGTTTGGCTCCCTGCGCCACCTTGATCTGCAACTCTTCGGCATTGACGGCGTACTCCGGGGTCACCCCGAAGCGGCCGGAGGCGATCTGCTTGATCTTGCTGACTTTGTTGTTGTGATAACGGGCCGGGTCTTCGCCGCCTTCGCCCGAATTGGAGCGACCGCCGATGGTATTCATGGCGATGGCCAGGGCTTCGTGGGCCTCGGGAGACAAGGCGCCGAGGCTCATGGCCGCCGTATCGAAACGCGGGGTGATGGCCTCGATGGGCTCCACTTCGTCAATGGGAATGGCCTGGGCGGGACGAAGCTGCAAAAGATCCCGGAGATTGGTGACCGGACGTTGATTGACCAATCCGGAAAAGACCTGATAGTCCCCGTAACGTCCCGTCTTGACGGCATGCTGCAGGGAGCGCACCACCTCGGGATGGTAGGCATGATATTCGCCGCCGCTCACATATTTCAGCAAGCCTCCCACCGGCAGCGCCTTGCGCGGCAGAAAGGCGTCGCGCACGAGGCCACGAATGTCGTTTTCGATATGGGCGAAGCTCGCGCCCCCAATCCGCGACACCGTCCCCCGGAAGCAGCGTTCCACCACCCGCCGATCCAGCCCCAGGGCCTCGAAGAGCTGGCTGCTGCGATAGGAGGCGAGGGTGGCGATACCCATCTTGGAGAGGATCTTGTACAGACCCTTGTCGATGCCTTTGCGATAATTTTCCAGGGCCTTCTGCTCGGTCACGGGCTGGGAGAAGGCATGGCGCTCGCGGAGGCTGCGAATGATGGCATAGCTCAGATAAGGATAGACGGCCGTAGCCCCGTAGCCGAAGAGGGTGGCGAAGTGGTGCGGATCGCGGGCATGGGCGGTGGCGACGATGAGATTGCAGCGGGTGCGCAAACCCGCTTCGATCAGGGCATGATGCACCGCTCCCACCGCCATCAAGGCGGGGATATAGAGGCGGTCGCGATCCAGGGCGTGATCGGAGAGTACCAGGATCACATCGCCATGACGCACGGCGTCCAGGGCGGCCATGCTGAGGGCCTCGATGGCGCCTTCCAGGGTATTGTCCGCGGCCGAATAGGTGAGATCGAAGGTGCGGGCGCGAAACTGCGCTTCGGAACGGCTGGTCAGGGCGCGAAAGGTCTGGTCGGACAGGATGGGCGAGTGGACCTCGATGCGCCGGGCGAATTCGGGCCGTTCCTCGAAAAGGTTGCTCTCGGCGCCGAAGACCGTGTTCAGCGACATCACCAAGGCCTCGCGCAAGGGGTCGATGGGGGGGTTGGTGACCTGGGCGAATTGCTGACGGAAATAATCGGCGATATGCCGCGGCTGGGTGGAAAGAACGGCTATGGGGGTGTCGTCGCCCATGGAGCCGACGGCCTCCTGCCCGCCTTCGGCCAGAACGCGGATGACCTGGTCTTCTTCCTCGAAAGAGACCCCAAACGCCTTTTCGCTGCTGAGGAGATCGCCTACCGCCATGGCCGGCTGGCCTTCCGCATCGTCGGCATCGAGATGCACGGCATGGCTTTCCAGCCACTGGCGGTAGGGATGGCTGGCCTTGATCCGGGCGTCGATGGCGGCGGTGTCGAGAAATTCTCCGCTGTGCATGTTGACGGCAATGACCTGCCCTGGCCCTACGCGGCCCTGGACGAGGATGTCGCGGTGGTCGTAATCGAAAACACCGACCTCGGAGGCGATGTTGAGGATGCGCTCCTTGGTGATGACATAGCGCGCCGGCCGCAGGCCATTGCGGTCCAGGGCGCAGGCGGCGATGCGGCCGGTGTTGAGGACGAGGCCCGCAGGCCCGTCCCAGGCCTCCATGCGCATGCTGTGATATTCGTAAAAGGCCCGCAGCTCCGGGTCCATGTGCGGGAAATTATGCCAGGCCGGAGGCACCAGCAAGCGCAGGGCCTTGAAGAAATCCATGCCGCCCTGGACCAGCAATTCCAGCATGTTGTCGAGGCTGAAGGAATCGCTGCCGCCGCCGACGGCAGGCAAGACCTCCGCCATGGGCAGGAGCGGCGTGGCAAGTTGCGCTTCCCGCGCCCTGGCCCAGATGCGGTTGCCCTGCACGGTGTTGAGTTCGCCGTTGTGGGCGAGCATGCGGAAAGGCTGGCACAGACGCCATTCCGGCCAGGTGTTGGTGGAAAAGCGCTGATGATAGGTGACCAGCGCCGAGGCGCAGCGGGAGTCGCGCAGATCGGGGTAAAAATCCGGCAGGCGTTCGGGCATGACCAGGCCTTTATAGCCGATCACCTGGCTGGAACAGGTGACGGCAAAAAAACCCTCCGTGCCGGCAAAGCGTTTTTCCAGGCGGCGCCGGAGGCGATAGAGCAAGCGCTCGTGGGCATCGATATCGCCGTCCGCCGGCAGGTTGAGGAAGGCTTGCCAGACGCTGGGCAAGGCCGCCAGGGCTTCGGCGCCGCAGGCATCGGGGTCGGTGGGTACCGTGCGCCAACCGGCCAGGGCCAGGCCCAGATCGGCGGCCTCATGCCCGAGCCGATCCCGGATGGGGGTGGCGGCGCTCTCATCCATGGGCAGAAAAAACTGGCCGATGCCAAAGCGCCGGCCGAGGGTCAAGCCGGTTTCCGCGGCGATGGCGCGGAAAAAGCCCTCGGGCATCTGCAAAAGAAGGCCGCAGCCGTCGCCGGTTTTGCCATCCGCGGCAACGGCGCCGCGATGGGTGAGCCGGGCCAGGGAGGAAATGGCCGTGGCGACGATGTAATGGCTGGCTTGATTGTCCAATTGGGCAATGAGGCCAAAACCACAGGAATCGCGTTCAAATTCTGGAGAGTATAAGCTTTGCGTCATTATCGTCACCTTGCCATTACGACGCCCTGCCGGCCTGGGAAAAGCAGGGCTGAGTAGTATAACCGTCTCCCCGACAGCGTCAAAGGGGCGTAGCGGCGGGAATTCGTTTCGTTCTGGAAATGGCGGTTGCGGGGGCTGCCACCGTTTTTAACAGGAAACAACAGATCGGCTGTCCACGATGGAATAGCGTAGGAGCGGGCCATGGCCGCGACCACCGGTGGTGGCGCCCCCAGCAGGCCGCGGCCATGGGCCGCCCCTACCGGATGTGTGGCCCGTTCCATGATGACGGGGTGCGCCCTTCAGGTCGACGATGGCGGTTTCCGGGCGAGGAGATCGCGGATTTCCCGGAGCAGGATGTTGTTGCGCAAGAGTAAAAAGGGGACTGCTAGCCACAAGAAACAGCCGAAAATCAGGAAAACGACGAGCAGGATTTCGAAACCTACGCTCAATCCCTGAAAAAATCCGTGGATGATCTGCATTGCTGGTCCTCACAACATGGATGGGAATCGCCCGATTACTTCGGACCGCCTTTTGCTCCCTGCTCACGCCTCGCCATGGGGGTCGAAGAGGCGATCGTATTCGGCAATGGCAAAGCGGTCGGTCATGCCGGCGATGTAGTCGGCCACGACCCGGGCGCGGGCCGCCGCATCGCTGCCATCCACCTGCATCCGCCGCTGATATTTGCCGGGCAACAGGCGGGGATCGTCAAGGAGGGTGTGGAATAGGCGGCGCACGAGGCGTTTGGCCTTTTCCGCCTGCCGGTGAACCCGCGGATGGCGGTAGAGTTGCTGATAGAGGAAACGCTTGAGGGTGGTGATTTCGCCGGCCATGGCATCGCTGTGGGCGGCAAGGGGACTTGCCGCGGCACGCACGTCGTCGCTGCAGGCGGGCCGCGCCGCGGCAATGCGCTGTCGCGTTGTCTCCACCAGATCGGTGATCAGGTGATGGATGAGGCGCCGGCCCGTTTCGTGACGGAGCACCGTGGGCCCGGCATGGGGATAGCGCTCCTGAACCGCCGTGAAGATCCGCCCGTAGAGGGGGACATCGAGGAGTTCATCCCGCCGCAGGAGACCGGCACGCAGGCCGTCGTCAATATCGTGATTGTTGTAGGCGATCTCATCGGCGAGGTTGCTGACCTGGGCTTCCAGGCTGGGCTGGGTGCCCAGCAAAAAGCGCTCCCCCACGTCTCCCAGTTTCGCCGCCTTGCTTTTGCTGCAGTGCTTGAGGATGCCCTCGCGGGTCTCAAAGGTCAGGTTGAGGCCGGGAAAATCGCCGTAGCGCTGCTCCAGCTCGTCCACGACCCGCAGCGATTGGATGTTGTGTTCAAAGCCGCCGAAGGCGGCCATGCATTCGTTGAGGGCGTCCTGCCCGGCATGGCCGAAGGGTGTGTGGCCGAGATCGTGGGCCAGGGCAATGGCCTCCACCAGGTCTTCATCGAGGCTAAGTTGGCGGGCGATGGCCCGCGCCACCTGGCCGACCTCCAGGGTGTGGGTCAGGCGGGTGCGGTAAAGATCCCCTTCGTGATTGACGAAAACCTGGGTTTTGTATTCGAGACGGCGAAAGGCCGTGGAATGGATGACCCGATCGCGGTCCCGCTGGAAGGGGCTCCGCCCGGGAGGGGGATCTTCGGGGAAGCGGCGCCCCCGGCTGCTGCCGGCATGGACGGCATGGGGGGCGAGGGCCAGGCTCCCCTCCGGGCAGGCCGCAGTCATGATGCGGATGCCCCCGCCGCCAGGCCGCCCAGGCCGCTCACGCGGGGGATCTCCCGCTCTCGTCCAGCACCCGCTGCATGGTCTGGGCGAGGAGCGGCAAGCGGGCGGCGAAGAGCGCAAAGGCCGCATCGGCATATTGCCGGATTTCGTACTGGGCGTCGGCCTTGCGCCGGAGCTGGAAAAAATTCATCAGACTGCGGAAGTTGACCGTCCAGTACACATCGGAATAAGCCGCCACCGGCATGGCATTGCGCAACAGTTCCCGTGCCCGGCCGCGATAGGGGTCGCGGCCGCCGCTCTTGGCGGGGAGCGCGCCTTCCTCGCGAGCGCCATCAATGCGTTGGCAGGCGGCTTGATACTGCGTTTCGTACCAGGCGAACAACTGCTTCATGAGGGCTTCGTATTCGCCGAGGGCCTGGTCGTCCAGAACCGGGAAGCCATCCACGCAACGGGCCTCAAGGTCGGGGATATAGGCGACCGAGATGGGCTTGCGATAGCGCATGGAGAATTCGTTCCAGCTTGATATCCGATGCTTGACCCACTGGCGCAGCACAAAAATGGGGGCAATGAAGCGGTAACGAAAATATACGGTCTCGAAGGGCGTGCCGTGGGCATCCCGCAGCAGTTGGTAGAGAAGGTCGGTGTCCCGCTCGCTGAAGTCGTTGCGGCTGCGCAGGCGCTGATTGGTGGAACTGATCCGCGCCGTATTGATGATGGTAGCTTCGTCGCCCCAGGTTTCCTCCAACTCGATAAAGCCGAAGTTGCCGATCCGCCGCGTGCCCTCGGGATTGAGGGCCAGGCGCTGCTCCATCTCGGCGATGATTTCCGCGGTGGCTTTGTTAATCCCTTCCATGCTCGTTCTCCATGAACGCATTCAAAGTCTGGATGACGGCAGCAGGAGGGACGTCGCCGGTGATCACCGCCTCGCCGATGCCGCGCAGGAGGATAAAGCGCACCTGCCCGCCTTGGGCCTTTTTATCCACCTGCATGAAGCGCAAATATTCCGCCGCCGGAAGGCGCGGGGCGAGGGTGGGCAGACCGGCACCCTCCATAAGGGCATAGATGCGGTCCTGCTCGCTCTCGCGAATGAGATCCAGGCGCCGCGAGAGGTCCGCGGCCATGATGATGCCGATGGCTACGGCCTCGCCGTGGAGAAAGGTGCCGTAGCCGCTCGCCGCTTCGATGGCGTGGCCGAAGGTATGACCGAGGTTCAGGATGGCGCGCAGGCCGCCTTCCTGTTCATCCCGGGCGACGACCTCGGCCTTGTCGGCGCAGGAACGCTCGATGACGTGCATGAGGGCCGCCGTATCCCGTGCCATGACGGCATCCATGTGATCTTCCAACCAGGAAAAAAAACCTTGATCGCTGATGAGGCCGTATTTGATCACTTCCGAAAGACCCGAACGAAATTCCCGTTCGGGGAGGGTGTCGAGGGTATCCGTATCCGCGATCACCGCCCGGGGCTGATAAAAGGCGCCGATCATGTTTTTGCCGAGGGGATGGTTCACCCCGGTTTTCCCCCCCACCGAGGAGTCCACCATGGCCAGCAGGGTGGTAGGCACCTGCAGATAGGCAACGCCGCGCTGATAGGTGGCGGCGGCAAAGCCGGCGATGTCGCCGATGACCCCGCCGCCCAGGGCGCAGAGGCTGCAGTCCCGGCCAAAGCCGGCGCTCAGCAACTGGCCCGTGATCTCCTGGATGCTGGCGAGGGTCTTGCTCCCTTCGCCTGCCGGCAGGATGATGTTGAGGACCGTTTTGCCCAGGGAGCGAAGCGTCTTGTGGAGGGTTTCCAGATAGAGGGGGGCCACATTGCTGTCGCTGACGATGGCCACCGGGCCGGGGGCTAGGGCGGGCGCAAAGCGGTCCTTGTCGCCCATCAGGCCGGGACCGATATGAATGGGATAACTGCGACTGCCTAGCTCAACCCGAAGACTCTGCATGACTGGAAAAGACTCTGTGGCCAAATATGTTTCCCATTGTTCTGCTTCTGGACCGTTGAGGCAAGGGGGTCAGGGCGCTTGCCGATGGAAGCGCAGGATCCGCCGCAGGACCTGATCGGCGCGCAGGCCATCGGTTTTGATCCGCCAGTGGGCGGTCTCCCGGTAGATGGGGTTGCGCATCTCGGCCAGGGAGCGCAGCCGTTGTTCCAGGTCCGCCACCTGCAGCAAGGGGCGGCTGCGGTCCTGGCGCAATCGCTTGAGCTGTTCCTCCACGCTTACGTCCAGGTACACCACCCGTCCCATAGCGCGCAGGTGCTGGCGGTTGGCGGCGGAAAGGACGGCGCCGCCGCCCGTGGCCAGTACCATGGCCGTCTGCTGGGCGGCCAGATCGGCGATCACCCGGCTTTCCCGCAGGCGGAAGCCCGCCTCGCCCTCGATTTCAAAGATCGTATTGATGGAAACGCCGGTATTTTCCAGGATGATGGCGTCGCTATCGGCGAAGGGCAAATGCAAGCGGGCGGCCAGCAGCCGCCCGATGGTGGATTTGCCCGATCCCATGGGCCCCACCAGGATTACGCTGCCCTCGGCCTTCATCCGCCACTGGCAAGAGAGGATTCACCCTCTGCGGAACCATCCTGCGCCCCGTCATTGATGATTTTTGGGGTGAGGAAGATGAGGAGTTCGGTCTGGGCGATATTGTTGGTACGGCTCTTGAACAGCCAGCCCAGGCCGGGGATGTCCTTCAACAAGGGTATCCCGGTGTCGAAGTTGCTGTGGGTGTCGGTGAAGATGCCGCCGATGACGACGGTCTGGCCATTGGCAACCAGGAGCTTGGTTTTCACCGACTGGGTGTTGATGGGCACGCCGGAGGGCAGGGCCTGGGCGTAGTTCGGCTGATCGTTGGTGGCACTGACATCCATGGTGATCTTGCCGTTGGGCGCAATATGGGGCGTCACGTCCAGGCTCAACACCGCCTTCTTGAAGGAGACCGAGGTGGCGCCGCTGCTGGTGGCCTGTTGGTAGGGGATCTCCTGGCCTTGTTGGATGACGGCTTTTTCGTTGTCGGCGGTCAGCACCTTGGGACTGGAGATGATCTTGGCCTTGTTGGCCACCTGCAGGGCCTGCAGTTGCAAATCGATGACCCGGCTGCCGGAGGCCGTGCCCAGGGCAAAAGCCAAAGAGGCCGGATTGACGCCCGCCAGGGCGGTGCCCGCCGTTGGCGCCGGGAGATTGACCAGGGCGGGGACCGAGAAGCCGGTGGTGCCGGTGGTCGTGGTGGCGCTGCCGGTCAGCGGAAAAGATCCGCCCTGGGTGTTGGTCGTCCCGGAAGCGCCGGTGCCCGACAGGTTGATGACGCCGCTACCCGTATTGGAGGTATAGGTGCCGCCCCATTGCACGCCGAGAGACTGGGCGGCGTTGGTGGTGATTTGCACGATGCGCGCCTCGATGAGGACCTGGGGTACCGGCCGGTCGATTTTCGCAATCAGCTTTTTGATGTTGTCGATATCCTGGGGGGTATCGCGAACCAGGAGACTGTTGGTCCGGGTCACCACCGCCACGGATCCCCGCGAACCGAGCAAGGAGTTGCCCAGGGTGGAGGAGGGGATCCCCAGGGCCGCGGCGAGGGCCGCGTTTTGCGCGGCAGTGGCCGCGGTGTTGCCGTAGGTCGCCCCCTCGCTGGGAGAAATGCCGTTGTTTTGTTGGGAAAATCCTTGCAGGAGTTGGGCGATCTCCGTGGCACGGGCATATTTGATGGGAATGAGTTGGGTGACCAGCGGTTCCAGCTTGCGCTTGCTGGCGGCGGCCTTCAGCTCGGCTTCCTCCTGGGTGCTGATCTGATTGGCCGGGGCTACCCAGAGGATGTTGCCGATATGTTTTACGGCCAGGCCCTGGGAGTCGAGGATCACCTTGAAGGCCTGTTCCCAGGGGACATTTTTCAGGCGGATGGTCAGGGTGCCGGTGACGTTGTTGGATACCACGATGTTCTGATGCGTGAAGTCGGCGATCACCTGGAGGGCGTCGCGGACGCTGATGTTCTGGAAGTCCATGCTCAGCCGGGCGCCGGCGGCCACTCCGGCGGCGCTTTCGCTGGCGGGCTTGGCGTGGACATTGACCAGGAGGTGGTTGCCCAACTGGTAGGCCGAGTATTCAAAGGGCCCATTGATGGCAAAGACCAGGCGGGTGTCGGAGCCGCGCGGGTAGCTGTCGATATATTGCACCGGCGTCCCGAACTGATTGACGTCAAAACGGTGGGCATAGCTCGCTGGTAGCTGGGTATCCTTGAGGTCCACCACCAGCGCGCCATCTTCCCGGGTCACGTTCATCTGGGGTTGGCTGCCATTGATGGTGAGGTCGAGAATACCCCCGCCTTCCTTGCCGCGCTTGAAGCCGAGGTCGGCGATGCTGGTGCCGTTGACGGTCGGCAGCGGGGCCGGCGCGGAAGCGCTTGCCTCCCCGGCGGTTGCCGCGGGGGAGGGCGCCGGGGTGGCAACGGGGGCGGCTGCTGCCGTGCCGGGGGCCGCGCCTTTCTCGGCAACGAGCGCAATCCGGTAGCCGCCGGGCGCCGGCTCGATCATGATCGCCTGGGGCGTTCTCAGCAGGAGGTCGAGGCGGGCTTTGCCCGGCAGGTTTTCCGCGAGGACGTCCTGTATCGCTCCCTCACCATGGACGGTGCCTACGGAGCCGGCAAAATGGGCGTCGGTAAAATCGATCTGCACCCGGTAGCCGCCATTGAGGGTGTTGACATCGTAGGCGGGGCGCTCGGTGGAGCGAATGAGCAGGGCGGCACCATGCTGATCCTGAACGGGTGCGATGCCGGTAATCAGGCTTTCCGCCCACGCCGGCGCCGATGCCAGGCACAAGGCTGCCAGGACGGCCATGGCGGCGGGTCGTAAGGGGGCCGGCATGGGGCGGCGCGCCCGGTGGTGCCGGGAGGCGTTGGCGTGGCGGGCGGTGCAAGGTGCTGTGCTCATGGGTCTCTGTCCTCTATCTTTTTGGGCTGGCAGTCCGCTTAGGCGCCACTTTGCATGTGCATGACGGTTTGCTGTTTCTGGAATCCGCCGAAGGCGTTGGGAATGTACTCCTCCACGGTGACGGAGCGTTTCCCCGGCTGGTCGTCAATGCGAACGATGCGTCCGTCGTTCTTGCCGACATAGCTGCCGATGGTGGCGCGATAGATCTTCTGGTCCGGCGCCTGGATGACCGCCCAGAGATGCCCCTGGGAGTCGCGCACGATCCCGTTGATCTTCAGGCTGGACAGGTCATATTTCTCCAGGGGCTGCAAAGGGCCGTGGGCCTGCGGCCGTGGCCCTTCGCTGGCCTGTGCGGCAAGCTGGCGCAGCCGCAATTCCGAGAAGCTGGTGAAAGGATCGCGGCCCTTCTCGCCAACGTAGGCGGCGGCATGATAGACCTGGGTGGCAGGCAGGGGCGTGATGTGGGTATTGAATTTCGGCCCACTGGCGACAAACTGACGCAAATCGCTGAGGTCGTCGCCGTGCTGGCAGCCCGCCAGCAAGGTCAGGGCGCCGATGACGAGGACCGATGGGGCAAGGTTCTTCATGGCTTCGCCCCCGCTTTTTCACTATTGTCCAGATAGCGATAGGTCGTGGCCGTGCATTGCAATACCAGTTTTTGCGTGGATTGCGCCTTTGCCGCCTCGTCGCTTCCGGTGTTGGGCAGCCGGGTGATGTCGATGTCATTCAGGGTGACGATGCGCGGCATGGCGGCCACGGCCGCAGCAAATTGCCCCATGGCGTCATAGGTGCCTACCACCTTGAGCTTGACGGGGATTTCGGCGTAGAAATTCTTGCTCACCTCGGGGAGCGGCTGGAAAAGCTCAAACTCCAGTCCGCGGCTGCGTCCCGCCAGGGTGACGTCGTCCAGGAGGGAGGGGATCTGGGTGCGATTGGGCAATTGTTCCAGGAAGCGGGTGAAGCGTACCTGCATTTCCTTGATCTGCGCCTGATAGGCGGGAAGCCCCGCAGCCAGTAGCTGCTTTTGGCGGATCTGCTCCTTGAGGCTGCTTTCCTGTTGACGGAGCTGGTTGATCCGGTCATTTTCCGGAGCGATGAACCATATCCACGCGACGATACCCACCAGTACCACCAGGATCGCCACAGCGATGAGCTTGGTTTTGATGGGCCAGCGGATAATATCCTCGATCTGGAGATTGCGCAGTTCGTCAAGGGTCATGGCCGTGCACCTTTGCTGCTTTGCCCGTTGCTCTTGGTGGCGCTTACCGGTGCGCGGATATTCATCTGCAGAGAAAACTGGCCGACTTCCTCGTTGCCCAGCTTGGCCTTGCTGATGATGTTCAGCAGGGGCTTGTCGAAAGTGGTCGAGGCTTCGATATTGCGCATCAATTCGGCTACCTGATTATTGGCCTGGGAATAGCCGTCCACCGTGACGGTGTTGCCCTGCTGTTGCAGGTGGGTGAGGAAAATCCCGGGTGGCGTGATGGTGGCCAGGGTGTTGAAAATCCGTACGGTGAGGTCGCGTTTGCCCTGGAGGTCGGTGATGATCCCTTCGCGGGAGAGCAGTTGGTCACGTTCCTTGCGCAGATCGACAATGGAGGCGATTTGTTTGTCGAGGCCCTGGGCCACGCCTTGCAGATATTGTACGCGCTGTTCCTGGACCGCGGCGCGATAGCTGAAGATTTCGTAGATCCCGTAGTAAAAAAAGCCGGCGAGAATGAGCACCGCCATCAGTCCGGCGGCGAAGAGCTGATTTTGCCGGGCCCGCCGCGCTTCCCGGTAGGGCAACAGATTGATGCGGATCATGCGGGCAACCTCCGCAAGGCAAGACCGCAGGCTACCGCCAGGGAGGATCGGTCGGCATCCAGAAAGCGGCGGCTCACCTGGGCCGCCATTTCCATGCCGGCAAAGGGATCCGGAACGTGTACCGGAAAGTTCACCAAACGGCGCAGGTGCTCAGCCAACTGCGGTGTCTGGGCGCCGAGACCGAAGAGGTGAACCGCGCCGATGGTGGTATCCGGCATGCTGGCCTGGAAAAAATCCAGGGAGCGGAACAATTCCTGGGCGGTGCTGCGGGCGAAGGGCGTCAGGACGTCGCTGGCGTAATCCGGCGGCAAACCGCCGAAGCGCTGCATGCGCAGGGCATCATTGGCATCCAGCCCATAACGTCGCTGGATGTCTTCGATGAGGCGGGTCACCCCGAAGTTATGCTCACGGGAATAGACGGGTTGGCCTTCATGAAAGACATAGATGTTGGTCGTGATGCTGCCCATTTCGACGAGCACGACGGCGCCCTCCTCGGTACCCTGGTGGGGATCCTGACGCACGAGATGCTCATGCAGCAACCAGAGGGAGAAAGGTTCGACATCGACTATCTTCGGCTTCAGGCCGGCCTCTTCCAGAACGGCGACGCGGTCTTCCACCGTTTCCTTTTTGCAGGCTACCAGCAATACCTGCTGATATCCCTTGCGCGAGCTGTCATTACCCAGAGGAGAGAAGTCAAAGTTGACGGCATCGATGCTGTAGGGGATGTACTGTCCCCCTTCGAAGCGGATCTGCTCCTCGATCCCCATCTCGCCCAGGTCCTTGGGGAGGGAGATGACCTTTACGATGGCGGCGTTGGCCGGCAAGGCCGTCGCCACCGCCTTGGTGCGTACGCGCGAGCGCTCCAGGATGATGCGAATGGTGCGCGTGACGGCTTCCACATCGTGGATGGCGCGTTCGCTGACCGCTCCCGGAGGAAGCGCTTCGGCGTCCGCATGTTCCACCCGCAAGCCGCCGCGGAGCACGGCGATTTCTACGAGTTTGACAGCATCAGGACTGATGTCGAGTCCTGCGAGGGGGGGGCTTGGCAAGCGCAGCACGTTTCTTCCCTGTGGTATGGTGTTGGTTCCCGGTACGCGTTTCACCCCGGCGGATGGCAAGGGGCCTGTCCTGTTTGAGCGTCGCAGGGGAAATTAGCAGCATTACGGCCCCTGTCAAGGTGAAGATGGGAAAAAGGGCTTTTCGCGGTGCCGGGCTGTGTTAGGCTGGAAGCATTCCGAAGGCCTTGAGGAGCACCCATGAGCAACCGACTGGCAAATGCCGCGAGCCCTTATCTGCGCCAACATGCGGATAATCCCGTCGACTGGTATCCCTGGGGAGAGGAGGCCTTGGCCCGCGCCCGGGAGGAGAACCGGCCCATCCTCTTGTCCATCGGCTATTCGGCCTGCCACTGGTGCCATGTGATGGCCCATGAATCCTTTGCGGATCCGGCCATCGCCCGGATCATGAATGCCGGCTTCGTCAATATCAAGGTAGACCGCGAGGAACGCCCGGACCTGGATCAGGTCTACCAGTTGGCGCAGCAGATGATGACCCGGCGCGCCGGAGGCTGGCCCCTCACGGTCTTCCTGACGCCGGATTTGCTGCCCTTTTATGGCGGCACCTATTTCCCCAAATCGCCCCGGTACGGTTTGCCGGGTTTCGGCGACCTTTTGCAGCAGATCCTGGGCGTATATCACCAGCGCGGCGAGGAAGTGCAGGCGCAGGCAACGGCCTTGGGGGAGGCCCTGGGACGCCTGGGAACGGGGCATGATCCGGCGCAACCGCCCCGCTGGACGTCGGCGGCGCAGGCGGCGCTGACGTCCCTGGCCCAGCACTTTGACCGGCGCTGGGGCGGTCTGGGCGACGCGCCCAAGTTTCCGCAGGTTCCGACGCTGGAGTTTTTGGCCATGCAAGGCGCGCAGGGCAATGCGCTAGCGTTGGACATGCTGGACCAGACCCTCGCGGCGATGGCGCGGGGCGGCCTTTTTGATCAGATCGGGGGCGGTTTTTTCCGCTACAGCGTGGATGCGCGTTGGGAAATCCCGCACTTCGAGAAGATGCTGTATGACAATGGCCAGATGCTGTCGATTTATGCCTTGGGCCAGGCGTTGCAGGCGGATCCCCTCTATGGGGAAGTGGTGGAGGCCAGCGTGAACTGGCTGATGCGGGAGATGCGCGGCCCCGAGGGAGGTTTTTATAGCGCCCTGGATGCGGATTCCGCCGGGGAGGAGGGGCATTTTTATCTCTGGCAGCGTTCCGCGGTGGAAAATGCCCTGGATCCGGAACTCCGGGCATTGGCTTTGCGCTGCTGGGGCCTGGATCGGCCGGCCAATTTCGAGGGGCGGGCCTGGCACCTGCAACGCTCCATGGAGCCGGCCGCTGCGGCGCAGGCCCTGGGCGAGGCGGAAGGGACGGCTGCCCAAGACTTGCAGCGGGCGCGGGAACGGCTTTTTCGCGTGCGCGCAGAGCGCCCCCGCCCCAGCCTCGATGATAAATGCCTATGCGCCTGGAATGCCTTGACCCTGCGCGGCTTGGCCCTGGCTGGACGGACTTTTGGGCGGCGGGAATGGATCCGCCTGGCGCAGGAAACGGCGGATTTCCTGCGCGCGCGGCTTTGGCAGGATGGCCGCCTGTATGCCGTGTGGAAAGAGGACGGGGCCTACCAGCCGGCCTACCTGGATGATCACGCATTTTTGCTGCACGGGTTGCTGGAGCTGTTGCAGGGGGAGTTCCGGGTAGAGGACCTGCACTTTGCCCAGGATCTGGCCGAGGCCCTGCTGAATCGTTTCATGGATGCCCGGCGCGGCGGGTTTTTCTTTACCGCCGACGACCAAGCCACGCCGGTCACGCGCATGAAACCGAGCCAGGACCAGGCCATCCCTGCCGGTAACGGCATTGCCATTCTCGCCCTGCAGCGCTTGGGGCACTTGCTGGGGGAAGCCCGTTACCTGGATGCGGCGGCGCTGGGCCTGCAAGCCTTTGGCGGAGATTTGGCGGAGCATGGGCTTGCCGTCCCGACCCTGTTGTGCGCCTTGCGGGAGGCTCAGGAACCGCTGCCGACCATGATCGTCCGTGGCTCCATCACCGCCCTGGAGTCCTGGCGCGCCTCCCTTTCCGGGCAATACCCCGGCGACCGGGTCACGGTGTTTATCGCCAATGGGGTGAAAGGCCTGCCGCCCATCCTGGAGCGGGCAGCCCCCGCTGGCGGCCGGGCCTGGCTGTGTCGGGGCGCACAGTGCCTGGCCCCGGTGGATAGCCCGGAGGAGTTGCTGGCGTTGCTGGAGTAGCGAACCGGCCAGCGCCGGACTACACCCGCCGCTACGGGCCGGTTGTTGCAGCCACAGCGCCTCAAGGAAAAAGCGCGCAGATCTCCCTGTCCTCCGCCCCCGCCAGCAATGCCTTGGCGCGCAGGAGGAATTCCCGGGCGCGCCCGCGGTCAGCGTTACAGGCCGTTTGCCAGATGGGGAAGAGGGTATTTTCCTCGCGATTTTCGTGTTTGGCCAAGGAGCCGGAGAGCACGGCGCAGATGGGGGCGAGGAGGCCGTAATCCCGTTCGTTGAAGGCTTCCTCCAGAATGCGTGCCTGCTCGACGATGCTTTCGTGCTCGCCCAGCATGTGGCTCAGTGGACCGTGCTCGGCATCGCCCCCCAATGCCGGCCCGAGGATGTTGTTTTCCAGATGCACATGGCGGCGCAGGCCGATCCAGTAGTCCTTAAAAATATGTTCCGCCTCGCCCATGTCGTTCTGGTTGGCGGCCAGGAGCACATCGGCGAACTGGCGATCCAGGCGGAAGTGATCCCAAGTCAAAAGATCGACCACGTCGTGTGCCTCGGCTTCGGCCCGCGGTTGTACTGCGATCTCCCATTGCGGGCCGTGCTGCGTGGCCGACCAGGAGATGCTGTCGCGGAGCTGGAAGGCAATAGCCTTCATCAGCGGCGCGGGTTCAAAATCCACCAGGATCTGCAGGCGCTGGCCCAGACCCAGCCGCTGTGCCGCGGCGAAGACCACGGGGCGTGCCGATTGATCCGCTTGGCCGAGCAAGTCGAGTGAGACGGAAGCATTGGGGCCAGGGTCCTGGATGACATCCCGTTGTGCATTGGACACGATACGATCTCCTTTTCGCTGCGCTGCCGGATAAGGCGAATGTGCGCTCATTTTGCGTGTTTTGGCAAGCGGCGACCGCCCTGCCGGCGCTCTGCCATCGTCCTTGACAGTAGCAGCCCCGCCGCTTACCTTTGAACCTAACGCTAGGGGCGTCCACGCAGGTGGGCTGAGAGGTACCCTTGGAACCTGATCCGGGTCATGCCGGCGGAGGGAAGCGGTTGCGCTCTCCATCGGATGTCGCCCATTATCCGCCTTTATGGAGTGTGTCATGGCTACTCGTCCCAAAGACCTTTCCCTGAACGAAGAGCAACTGGCCGCCATCACCAGCGGTCCCATTGCCGGGTCACGGAAGAGCTATCGGCAGGGAACACGCTATCCCGCCCTGCGCGTACCCTATCGCGAGATCGGGCAGACACCGACGAGGGCCAGGGATGGCAGCCTGGAAGCAAACCCCGCCATTCCCGTTTATGACAGCAGCGGTCCTTTCACCGATCCGGAGTTTGCCATGGACCTGGAGGCGGGGCTGCCGCCGTTGCGTCAGGCATGGGCCGACCC
This sequence comes from Acidithiobacillus sp., assembly GCF_049965315.1. Lineage (GTDB taxonomy): Bacteria > Pseudomonadota > Gammaproteobacteria > Acidithiobacillales > Acidithiobacillaceae > Acidithiobacillus_B. Next base: position 29,070 of record NZ_JBMFWL010000021.1, read on the forward strand.
CGATCTGGAAATTTATGCGGAGCCCAGTTCCGCGTTTGGCCGGGGGCGGCTCCACGATCCCGCCACCGAGCATCTGCGTTTTCCTTCGCGCCGCTCCATTCGCCGGGCGCGGGCAGGTGGCAACGTCTCGCAGATGCATTATGCGCGGCGCGGCATCATTACTCCCGAAATGGAGTTTGTGGCCATCCGCGAAAACCAGTGCCTCGATCGTCTGCGGGAGCAGGCGCCGGCGCTCTTCCGCGCCCATCGCGGGCAGGCCTTGGGGGCCGCCATCCCCGCTACCGTCACGCCCGAGTTTGTGCGCGACGAAGTGGCCTGCGGGCGGGCCATCATCCCCGCCAACATCAACCATCCCGAGTTGGAGCCGATGATCATCGGCCGCAATTTTCTGGTCAAGATCAATGCCAATATCGGCAATTCTGCGGTGAGTTCGTCCATTGCCGAAGAAGTGGAAAAAATGGTCTGGGCCATTCGTTGGGGGGCGGATACGGTGATGGATCTGTCCACCGGCAAGCATATTCACGAAACGCGCGAGTGGATCATCCGCAATAGCCCGGTTCCCATTGGCACCGTGCCCATTTATCAGGCCTTGGAAAAAGTGGACGGCAAGGCCGAGGCCCTGACCTGGGAGCTCTATCGCGACACCCTCATCGAACAGGCGGAGCAGGGGGTGGATTACTTCACCATCCATGCCGGTGTGCTGCTGCGCTATATCCCCATGACGGCGGATCGCCTGACCGGCATCGTGTCGCGCGGGGGGTCCATCATGGCCAAGTGGTGTCTGGCCCATCACCGGGAGAATTTCCTCTATACCCATTTCGAGGAGATTTGCGAGATCATGAAGGCCTATGACGTGAGCTTTTCCCTGGGGGATGGCCTGCGTCCCGGGTCGTTGGCGGATGCCAATGACGAAGCGCAGTTTGCCGAGCTGCATACCTTGGGAGAACTGACGCAGATCGCCTGGCGCCACGACGTGCAGGTCATGATCGAGGGGCCGGGGCACGTACCCATGCAGATGATTCAGGCCAACATGGAAGAGGAGCTCAAGCACTGCTTTGAGGCGCCCTTTTACACCCTGGGGCCCCTCACTACCGATATCGCTCCCGGTTACGACCATATCACCAGCGCCATCGGCGCAGCGCAGATTGCCTGGTACGGCACGGCCATGCTCTGCTATGTCACGCCCAAGGAGCACCTTGGCCTGCCGGACAAAAACGACGTACGCGAAGGCGCCGTTGCCTACAAGATCGCCGCCCATGCGGCGGACCTGGCCAAGGGCCATCCCGGGGCCCAGGTGCGCGATAATGCGCTGTCCAAGGCGCGTTTCGAGTTCCGCTGGGAGGATCAGTTCAACCTTGGCCTGGATCCCGAGCGGGCGCGTTCCTACCATGACGAGACCCTGCCCCAGGAGGGGGCCAAGGTGGCGCACTTCTGCTCCATGTGCGGGCCGCACTTCTGCTCCATGAAAATCTCCCAAGATCTCCAGGAGTATGCCCAAAGCAAGGGCCTGGAGGCGCTGGAAGAGGCGAGGGAGGAAGGAATGCAGGAAAAGTCCGAGGACTTTCGCCGTTTGGGCCAAAACATCTATCTGCGATGATCGCCCTTCCTGTCGGGACCGGCTGATGTCCGCGCACAGCGCTGGCGGGTCCAGGGACTCGCCCATGGGGGAGCCCCTGGATTTTTTGTTGGCCCAGCGCGCCGATCTGGAGCGCCGGGGCTCCCCCGGTTACGGGCAGCGCATGATGGCGCTGGAGGCCCTGGGGGAGCTGCTGGACCGCCATTGCGCGGAATTGGGCGCGGCCATCGCCAGGGACTTCGGGGGGCGCAGCCAGCGCGAAACGGAGATTTTCGAGATTTATCCCCTGCAGGCCGAGATTCGTCATGTGCGGCGGCACCTGCGGAGCTGGATGCGGACACGGCGGGCGGCTACGGCCTGGCCCTTTTTCCCGGCACGGGCCGAGACCGTTGTCCATCCCGTAGGCGTGGTGGGCATCATGGGCGCCTGGAATTACCCCCTCCTGTTGACCTTGTTGCCCTTGATATCGGTATTGGCTGCGGGCAACCACGCCATGATCAAGGCCCCGCGCCTGGCTGGTGCCAGCAGCACCCTGCTGGCACGCCTGCTAGGGAAACGCTTTCCCGTGGAATATGTGATGGTCCTGCAGGGCGGCGCCCGGCTCAATCAGATCTTTCCGAGCCTGCCTTTCGATCACCTGATTTTTTCCGGTTCCACTCGCACCGGTCGGGTGATCGCCCGGGCGGCGGCCCGCAATCTGATGCCGGTCACCCTTTCCTTGAGCGGGAAAAGCCCGGCCATTGTTCACCAGGCTTATCCCGTCGCCATGGCGGCCCGGCGGATCCTGGGGGGCAAGTTGATGAATGCCGGCCAGACCTGCATCGCTCCGGATTATGTCTTCGTGGCGGAGCAGCAATTGGGCATTTTCCTGAGCGCCGCGCAGGAGGCCATACAAGAACTCTACCCGCGTTGGTGGGATAATCCCGATTATACCGCCATCCCCGACGGGGGGCTTTATGCGCGCCTCCAGGATCTGCTGCAGGACGCACGGCAAAAGGGCGCCCAGTCCTGGGCGCCGGCCGGGACTGCGGTGGATCATGGGCAGCCCGGATGGCGCTTTCCGCCGACCTTGTTATGGGATTTGCGTGACGATATGGCGGTGATGGAAGAGGAGATCTTCGGCCCGCTTCTGGCGATACGGACCTATACCCGGATCGACGAGGCCTTCGCTTATGTGCATGCCCATCCCGCCCCGCTGGCCTTGTACTACTTCGACCCGGATCGGCGGCGGGCACGGCGTTGCACCCGAGGGCTGCAGGTGGGTGGGGTGACCATCAACGATACCATTTTCCACGCAGCCCAGCCGGGTCTCCCCTTTGGCGGCATTGGCGCCAGCGGCATGGGACAATATCGCGGAGAATATGGATTCCATCGCTTTTCCCATCACCTGGGGGTCTTTTACCAGAGCCGGTACAACGCTTGCGACTGGATCCGGCCACCCTACGGAGCGATCAGCCGCAGGCTGATGCAGGCGCTGATCCGCAGTCGCTCCCGCATCTTCGGTGCCGGGAAGACATGACGGAGCCCCGTGCGGATGTGCTGGTGGTAGGATCGGGGCCGGCCGGGGCCATGGTCGCCCGCGATCTGGCACGGGCCGGTGCCAAAGTCCTGATCCTGGAGCGGGGGCGGGAGACGACGCCGGCCAGCGGACTTCTGGCCCTGTGGCGCCGGAGGGAAGCGCTGCTGGTAGCCCCTGGCGTAACCCTGCTGCGTGGCCTGCGGGTGGGGGGAGGCTCGACGGCCTTTTTCCATACGGCCATCGCCCCGCCCTTGGACCTTTTCCGCCGCCATGGCGTGGAGCTCCACAGCGACCTGGCCGCCGTCCAGGCCGAACTGCCCATGGCCCCCCTGGGCGACGACTTGATCGGGCCGCTGGCAGGGCGCATGGCGGAGGCGGCCCGGGCGCTCGGCCTGCCCTGGCAGCGCCTGCCCAAGATGATCTATCAGGAGCGTTGCCGGCAGGGTCTATGCCCGCCCGCGGCGCGCTGGAGTGCGGGGGATCTGCTGGCCGAGGCGCAAAGGCTCGGCGCAAGACTGCAGACGGGTGTGGCGGTACGGCGCGTCCTGAACCGGGAGGGGCGGGCCGTTGGCGTGGAAGGGGAGCTTGATGGCCGCGTTCGACGCTGGGAGGCGGGCCGGGTCATTGTCGCCGCCGGCGGGATCGCCACCCCTCTCATTCTGCGCAATAGCGGCATCGGAGGGGCGGGTCGGGGATTCTTCTGCGATCCCTTGCGGATCGTCATGGGCAGCGTGGATGGGCGGCGGGGCGCGGACGAATTGCCCATGTCGGCGGGTTTCGTGGATCGCGATGCCGGATTCATGCTGTCGGACATCGCCGTGCCCCGCAACTTTTATCGAGCCTTTGCCTTGGGAAGCACCAGGCCGGATCGTGTTTTTGCCTACGCTCATACCATGATGGTCATGGTCAAGATCCGCGATGAAATTGCCGGCGAGATCCGCCCC
>NZ_JBMFWL010000022.1:0-31820 GCF_049965315.1 Acidithiobacillus sp.
CTGGTATCCATGTTGGCCGCCGCCGTGGGTATGCGCAGAGGCTCGGCCTGGGTCACCACCTGATTGTGCAAGCCATACATGACCAGCCCGACGCCAGTGGCGTGGATGGGATTGCGCACCACCTGCTCCATGCCGCCGATATGCATGGGTTCGCCCACGCGCACGGGCAGGTGCAGGATTTCCTCGGCCAGTTCGGCCATGCCTTCGAGCTTGCTGGAACCGCCGGTAATGACCACCCCCGCCGCCACCATGTCCTCGTAGCCGGTGCGGCGCAGTTCCGCCTGGATGAGTTCGAAGAGCTCCTTGATGCGCGGCTCGATGATGTCGCCGAGGATGCGCCGGGAGATGGTGCGGGGCGGACGGGTGCCGACGCTGGGGACGGGGATCTCGTCGTCCTGCTCGATCAGGTCGCCCAAGGCGCAGCCATAGAGCTTCTTGATCTGCTCCGCCTCCACCGGCGGGGTACGCAGACCCAGGGCGATGTCGTTGGTGACCTGGTCGCCGGCAATGGGAATCACCGCTGTATGGCGAATGGCGCCGTCGCGGAAGATGGCGATGTCGGTGGTGCCGCCGCCGATATCCACCAGGCAAACGCCGAGTTCCTTTTCATCCTGGGTAAGGACGGCGTCGGCGGAGGCCAGTTGTTCCAGAACCAGATCCTGCACCTGCAGGCCGCAGCGCTCCACGCACTTGGCAATGTTCTGGGCGGCGCTCACCGCGCCGGTGACGATATGCACCCGCGCCTCCAGGCGCACTCCCGACATGCCGATGGGCTCCCGCACCCCCTCCTGGCTGTCGATCATGAATTCCTGGGGCAGGATGTGAATGACGTTCTGGTCCTGGGGGATGACGATGGCCCGCGCGGCGTCCATGACCCGGCCCACGTCATCGCTACTGACTTCCTTGTTCTTGATGGCGACGATGCCATGGCTGTTGTAGCCGCGAATATGGCCGCCGGCGATGCCTACCACGGCACCGTGGATCTGGACGCCGGCCATGAGTTCGGCCTCCTGCACCGCGCGGGTGATGGCCTGAACCGTGGACTCGATATCCACTACCACGCCTTTTTTCAGCCCCCGCGAGGGATGCTGGCCGACGCCGATGATCTCCGCCTCCCGCCCGCCGCCGCGGGTCTGGGCGACGATGCACGCCACCTTGGAGGTACCGATGTCCAAACCGACGATGAGTTCCTGATTGCCGTGTTTCATCTCTTTCTCCTTGGGATCCGGATCCCGTCACTGACTGCTGGATGTGTTGGCCGCCGTGGGCATGGCAACCGCTAAGCCGTTGGTGTAACGCAGGTCCATGGTGGCCCCTGGCACGAGGTATTCCTTGATCTGCGGCGCAATGGCGACCCAGCGCTGCAGGGCGGGCAAGACATCATCACGGCCCAGCAGGAGCCGCACGCCGTTGCTCAGGATGCAGCGCCAGGCCCCCCGCTGATCTTCCTGCAAATCCGCTACCCGCAGGCCAAGGGGGGCCAGGGTGCGGTTGAAAATGGCCAATTGCTGGAGCAGTTGCATGCCGCTGTTGGGCGGCCCCTCCAGATTGGGCAAACCCGCGGGTACCTGGGTTGCGGGCACCTGAAAAACCTGGCCTTGGGTATTGAGCATCTGTCCGGCGCCTCCCAGCCAGCGGGCCGCAGGGATTTCCTGCTGGATTTGGACCTGAAGCTTGTCCGGCCATACCCGGCGCACCTCGGCGTCGGCGACCCAGGGAAGCGTGGCCAGGGCATGTCGCACCTGGTCGGGGTTCACCCAAAGGAATCCTTGGGTGGCATAGGGCTTGACCGTGGCCAGGATGACCCCCGCCGGGATTCGCGGCGATTGGCCCTGCACCATCAGCGACTGGATGGGCATGAGTTGGGGATTGCGCAGCCAAAGCCAGCCCTGCCAGGCGGCCACGCTGAGGCCCGCCAATCCCAGGCCGATGCCCAGACCCACGCCATAGCGACGCCAGGGAATGGGCTTGCGCGGCGCCGCCGCAGGGACTGGGCGCGGACGCGCCGTTGCGGCCGCTGCCGTCTCCCGGCGCGCCCCCCGCTGTGCATGGTCGCGCAGGTCGCGCATGACGCTAACCATTTTCCACCCTCCTCTGCGCCGCGCGCAGGATAGTGCTGCATAAGGCGTTGAAATCCTGTCCGGCCGCGGCTGCCGCCATGGGCACCAGGCTATGACTGGTCATGCCGGGGACGCTGTTCATTTCCAGCAGAAACGGCTCGTCGGCGGCATCGATCATGAAATCCACCCGGCCCCAGTCGCGGCCATCCAGGGCGGCAAAGGCCCGCAGGGCCAAGGCCTGCAACTGCCGTTCCGCATCCTCCCCAAGGCCGGAAGGGAGGAGATAGCGGGTGTCATCGGCGAGATATTTGGCGGTGTAATCGTAAAACTCCCGCGGAGTCTCAATGACGATGGGCGGCAGGGCCTGGCCGTCCAGCACGGCCACCGTGGCCTCCCGGCCCAGGATGGCGCCTTCGCAGATCACCTCGCTATCCTGGGCAAAGGCCGCCGCGAGGGCGGCGGGAATGTCGCCGGCGGCCTTGATCTTGCTCACCCCCAGGCTGGAGCCGGCGCGGTTGGGCTTGATATAAAAGGGCAGACCCAGCATGGCGCAGAGATCCGGCACCTTCGCGCCGCGCTGGAGGAGAACGCCCTCGGGCACCGGCAGGCCCTCGGCACGCCACAACTGCTTGGAACGCCATTTGTCCATGGACAGGGCGGCGGCCAGCACCGCGCTGCCCGTGTAGGGTATGCCCTGCGCTTCCAGGCAGCCCTGCAGGACGCCATCCTCGCCAAAACTGCCATGGGTCACGTTGAAAGCCATTCCCGCGCCGCTGGCGTGCAGTTGGGCGCCGATGCGGCGCGCCTCCACATCGATGCCCACCGCGTCCAGACCCTGTTGCAACAAGGCCTGCAGGACATTGCGGCCGCTCTCCAGGGACACCTCCCGCTCCCCCGAAGGCCCTCCGTACAGCACGGCCACCCGCGGCATTTCACTCATCGGCCGCCTCCCCGAGGATGCGCATCTCCGTCTCCAGCCATACGCCAAAAAGCCTTTGCACCGTCTCCTGCACCTCGCTGACCAGGGCCTCGATCCCGGCCGCCTGGGCCTGATTCCGGTTGATGATGAAATTGGCATGTTGCCGGCTGATCTCCGCATCGCCGTAACGCAGACCTTTCAGGCCCGCCGCCTCGATGAGGCGCGCCGCATGGTCCCCCGGCGGGTTGCGGAAAACCGAGCCGCAACTGGGCCACTCCAGGGGCTGGGTCGCGGCGCGGCGCTCCTGCCAGGCGCGCAGGCGGGCCATGACCTCCTCGGGCTCGCCCGCGGGGAGGCGCAGTCCGGCGGCCACGAAGCAGGCATCCTCCTGGCCCGAAACGGACCGGTAACCCACCTGGAAGTGCGCGCGTTCCCGCCGCTCCAGGCGGCCATCGGGGAAAAGCAGGTCCACCCACTCCACCAGGCTCCAGGTGTCGCCGCCATGGGCGCCGGCATTCATGGCCAGACAACCACCCAGGGTGCCGGGGATGCCGGCCAGGAACTCGCCCCCCGCCAGCCCGTTTTTGGCCAGAAAGTGCGCCAGCTTGACGGCGCTGATTCCGGCTCCCGCCAGCACCAGGCCGTCGCTGCGGCATTCCAGGGTGTCCAGCGTATTGGCGAGGCAGACCACGGTGCCGCGGATACCGCCGTCGCGCACCAGCAGATTGCTCCCCATCCCCACCCAGACCACCGGCGGGGTGGCGAAATGCCGGAGAAAATGGAGCAGATCCTGCTGGTCCGCCGGACGGTAGAAGCGTTCGGCCGGGCCGCCCACCCGCCAACTGGTGTGGCGGGCCATGGCTTCCCCCAGGCGCAAACGGCCGCGGCCGGCATCCGGGCGTTGCGGGCAGGCGCTCATGGCCGCTCCTCGGCAAAAACCGCCGGCCAGCGCCCGGCCAGCGTAGCGATGCTGCCGGCGCCCATGGTCAGCAGAACGGCATTGGCCGGCAGGCTGGCCAGGATCTGTTGGGGCCGCTCCAGGAGATCGGGGGCATAGCTGCAGCTTGTACCCTGCACCGTCAACGCCTCGGCCAGGGCCCGACCGGTGATCCCCGGCAGGGGTTTTTCTCCGGCTCCGTAGATCTCGGTGAGCACCACCTGGTCGGCGGCCGCCAGGGTCGCGACGAAATCGCTGAAGAGGGCCTGGGTGCGGGTATAGCGATGGGGCTGGAAGGCCAGCACCAGGGGCCGCTCGGGCCAGACGGCGCGGGCGGCGGCAATGGTGGCCGCGATTTCCCGGGGATGATGGCCATAATCGTCCACCACGGTAACGCCGGCAAAGTCGCCCAGCACCTCAAAACGGCGGCCAACCCCGCGGAAATCGGCCAGGGCCTGGCGAATCACCGCCTCCGGCACGCCCACCTTGCTGGCGATGCCGATGGCCGCCATGGCGTTGAGGACGTTGTGGCGGCCGGGGATACCAAGGTCGACATCCATCCAGTGCACATAATCTCCGTCCACCAGGCGCCAGAGGGAGAAATGCGCACCGATCCCCCGCACCACGACATCGCGGGCCTGGAGATCCGCACCCTCACCGAAGCCATAGCGCAGGACCGGCGTGCGCAGCTCGGGTATCAGCCCCGCCACCCGGGGGTCATCCATACACAACACCGCCAAACCATAAAAAGGCAGGCGTTGCAGGAATTGCACAAAGGCGGCACGCAGGGTTTCGAGGCTGCCGCCATAGGTGTCCATGTGGTCGGCATCGATATTGGTGACTACCGCCATCACCGGCGCCAGGTAGAGGAAAGAGGCATCGGACTCGTCGGCCTCGGCCACCAGATAGTCGCCGCTGCCCAGCGCCGCGTGGGTGCCGGCGCTCTTCAGGCGGCCGCCGATGACGAAGGTGGGGTCCAGACCCGCTTCGGCGAGGATGCTGGCCACCAGGCTGGTGGTGGTGGTCTTGCCGTGGGTGCCGGCGATGGCGATGCCCTGCTTGAAGCGCATGAGCTCGGCGAGCATCTCGGCGCGGCGGATCACTGGGATGCGCATGGCGCGGGCCGCCTGGACCTCCGGATTTTCCTCGGGCACGGCCGAAGAGATGACGACCACGTCGGCACCGCGCACATTGGCGGCCTCATGACCGCTGTAGATGCGCGCCCCCAGGTCGGCCAGACGCAGGGTGGCGCCCCCCGGCTTGAGGTCGGATCCCGAGACACCATAGCCGAGATTGAGCAGCACCTCGGCGATCCCCCGCATGCCGCTGCCGCCGATGCCCACCATGTGGATCTGTCGCACCCAGTTACGCATACCGATACCCCGTCATCTCCACACACGCTGCCGCCACCCGGGCGGCGGCATCCACCTTGGCGCTGGCCCGCGCCGCCTCGGCCCAGGCCAGCCGTTTTTCCCCGTCTATCAGGAGGGGCGTCAGGACCGCCAGGAGCCCGGCCCCGTCCAGGCCTCCCTGGCGCAGCATCACGGCCGCCCCGGCCTTTTCCAGAAAGCGCGCGTTGGCCGCCTGATGGTCGTCCACGGCAAAGGGATAGGGAATGAGCACCGCCCCCAGACCCGCCGCCGCCAGCTCGGCCACCGTGGCCGCGCCGGCGCGGCAGACGGCCAGATCGGCCCAGGCCAGGGCCGCCGCCATGTCGGCGATGAAGGCTTCCACCCGCGCCGGGATGCCGGCCTCGGCATAGCGCGCCGCCACCGCCTGAGCATGATCGCGCCCCGCCTGATGCCAGATCTCCGGCCGCTCGGATGCCGGCAGGCCTTGCAGGGCAGCGATGACGATGTCGTTGAGCACCTTGGCCCCCTGGCTGCCGCCCATGATGAGCAGCCGTACCCGGCCCTCATGCACCAGGCGCTGCCCCGGTTCGGGAAGGGTGGCGATCTCCGCTCGCACAGGATTGCCCACCCATTCCCCCCGCCCCAGCGCCGCTTCGGGAAAGCCCAGGAAGACGCGCCGCGCCAAGGGGGCCAGCAAACGGTTGCTGAGTCCCGCCACGGCATTCTGCTCATGCAGACACAGGGGCAGTCCCAGGCTCCAGGCCGCCAGGCCAACGGGGGCCGCCACATAACCGCCCATGCCCAAAACCGCTTGGGTCTGTTGCCGGCGCAGGATGCGCCGGGCCTGCAGGACCGCCCGCCACACCCGCCACGGCGCCTGCAGCCAGCGGCCCAGGCCCTTGCCACGCAAGCCCCGCATCTGCAAGGTATGGAGAGGAAAGCCATGGGCCGGCACGAGGGCCGCCTCCATGCCCGCCGCCGTCCCGATGAAGTCCACGCTGACTCCCCGCGCCCGCAGTTCCCCCGCCACCGCCAGGGCCGGGAAGACATGACCGCCGGTACCGCCGGCAGCGATGACGACCCGCTCAGCCATGTTCCACCTCCGCCTTGCGGGCCACTACCCGGGCGGAAAGCACCGGATAACGGCGGCTCACTCCCAGGACTACCCCCAGGGCCGCACAGAGAAAGACCAGACTGCTGCCGCCGTAGCTGATCAGCGGCAGGGCAAAGCCCTTGGTCGGGAGGGCGCCGAGATTCACCCCCATGGACAGCACCGCCTCGCCCCCGAACCAGGTCAGGGTCCCATAACAGAACAGGGCGGCGAAGGCGTTGTCTGCCGCTGCGGCGCGCCGGCCGATGCGATAGATGCGCCAACTCGCCACGGCGTAGAGCAGGGCCAGGGCCCAGACCCCCACCATGCCCAGTTCCTCGCCGATTACCGCGAGGATGAAGTCGGTATAGGACTCCGGGAGGTAGAAATACTTCATCACCCCATCACCCAGCCCCACTCCGAAGACTCCGCCCCGGCCGAAGGCGATGAGCGATTGCACCAACTGGAAACCGGCGCCGTAGGGGTCGGCCCAGGGGTTCTGGAAGGCGGTGATGCGGGCCAGGCGATAGGGAGCCGATACCGCCAAGCCGCCCAGGGCGGTCCCGGCCACCGCCCCGGCCAGGAAGACATAGCGCATGGGCAGGCCGCCGAGGAAGAGCAATACCCCCGTCAGCAGGACCACCATGGCATAGGAACCGAAATCCGGCTGCAACAGCAGGAGAACGCCCAGGATGCCGAGGACCACAAAGATGGGCCACAAACCCTCCTTGAATTTTCCCAGCAATTCCCCCTTGCGCACCACATAGCGGGACACGAAGAGAAGGAGGGCGAATTTCAGCAATTCCGAAGGCTGCAGGCGGACGATGAGGAAATTGATCCAGCGGTGGGAGCCATTCACCGACACGCCGATGAAGGGAACGAAGACCAGGATCAGGAAGAGGAGGGAAAGCCCCATGAGGGGGAAGGACAGCCGCTCCCAGAAGTCCACATCGACGCGGCTGGCATAGTACAGCACCGCTGCTGCCAGGGCGGCGAAGAGGGCTTGCCGTTCGGCAAAATAGAAGGCATTGCCGGTGGCGTGCTGGGCAATGGGGGCGCTGGCCGAATAGACCATCACCAGGCCGAATCCCAACAATACCAGGATGATCCACCACAAGACCGTATCCGCGGGACCATCCTCCGCCAGCCACCAGCTTGGCCGCTTCATCCCGCACCTCCGGCAAGGCTGCGCACCGCTTGCTGAAACTGGCGGCCGCGATCCTGGTAATCCGCGAACATATCGAGGCTGGCGCAGGCCGGCGAGAGCAGGACCTGATCTCCGGGCCGGGCCATGGCCGCGGCGGCGCGCACTGCCTCTTCCATGCTCCCGACCCGCTGTAAGGGCAACACGCCGTCGAGGACCCTGGCCAGCAGCGGCGCGTCCTTGCCCAGCAGCACCGCGGCGCGCTGACCGGCGCAGGCGGCTCGCAGCGGCGAAAGGTCGGCGCCCTTGGCGTCCCCCCCCAGGATCAGCACCAGGGGACCGGGCAAGCCGGCGATGGCCTTGAGGGTGGCCCCCAGGTTGGTCCCCTTGGAATCGTCGTAATAATCGACACCGCCAATCTGGCCCACCCGGCTCATGCGATGGGGCAAGCCGACAAAGGTCGCCAGGGCCTGCGCCATGGCCGCCGCCGGCAGCCCCACGGCGCTGCCCAGGGCCAGGGCGGCCATGGCATTTTCCCGGTTATGGGCGCCCACGAGGCGCAGCCGCGTCACCGCCATCAGGAGGCGCTCACCGGCGCCTTCCCCCACGCGCCAGAAATAGCCGTCCCGCTCCATCACGCTGCCTGGGGTATGCGCGTCGGGGGCGGCGAAGGTGACGATCCGCACGCCCGCCGGCACGGTTGGGACCAGGGCCATCACCGCTGCATCGCCAGCGTTGAGGACCAGGGTGTCGCCCGCCCCCATGGCCTGGAAAATGCGCGCCTTGGCCGCCTGATAAGCCGCATAATCCCCATGCCAGTCGAGGTGATCGGGGCTGAAGTTGAGGATGGCCGCCGCCCGCGGGCGGAACTGCGTGCAGGCCGCCAACTGAAAGCTGGACAGCTCCAGCACATAGAGCTCCGGCTCCGGGCCGTTGCTCGGCAGGAGTTCCAGGGCCGGCGTGCCGAGATTGCCCCCCACCGCCACCCGCCATCCTGCCGCCTTGGCCATCTCGCCGACGAGGGTGGTGACCGTGCTTTTGCCGTTGGAGCCGGTGATGGCGACGATGGGTGCATGGGCCAGTTGGCCAAAGAGCTCCATATCGCCGAGGACCGCCACCCCCTGCTCCCGGGCCTGGCGCAAGGCCGGCATGTCCCAGGCCAGACCGGGGCTGACCAGCACGGCGTCGGCGTCTGAAAACTGCCCCGGGTGGAAGGGCCCGAAATGGAAGTCCACGTCGGGGTAGCGGCTGCGCAGGGCCTCCGCATCGGCCAGCAAACGGGTGTCGGCCGCCTGACAGCGGGCGCCCAGACGCCGGGCGGTGTCCAGCAGAGAGCGGCCGCTTTTGCCCAGGCCCACGATCCAAACCTTTTTGCCGGAGATGTCCATGTCAGCGGATCTTCAAACTGGAGAGGCCGATGAGGACCAGGATCACGGTGATGATCCAGAAACGCACGGCCACCCGCGGTTCGGGCCAGCCTTTTTTCTCGTAGTGATGATGCAGGGGCGCCATGCGGAAGACGCGCTTGCCGGTAAGACGGAAGGAGGCCACCTGGATCATCACCGAAAGGGTCTCCACCACAAAGATCCCTCCCATGATGAACAGCACCAGTTCCTGCCGGGCGACGATGGCCACAATGGCCAGGGCCGCCCCCAGGGCGAGGGCGCCGGTGTCCCCCATGAAGACCTCGGCGGGATAGGTGTTGAACCAGAGAAAGCCCAGCCCGGCCCCCACCAGGGCGCCGCAGAAAATCAGCATCTGGCCGGCCCCGGGCACCCAGGGCACGTCCAGATAGCGGGCAAAGACGGCATTGCCCGAGACATAGGCAAAGATGCCCAGGGCCCCGCCCACCATCACCGTAGGGACGATGGCCAGGCCATCGAGGCCGTCGGTCAGGTTCACCGCGTTGGAGCTGCCGACAATGACGAAATAGCTGAAAACGATGAAACCCAGTCCCAAAGGAATGGCCACGTGGGGAATGAAGGGAAGGATCAGGCTTGTTTCCACAGGGCCCTGGGCGGTGAGATACAGGGTCGCCGCCGCCCCCAGGGCCACCACGGACTGCAGGCCATATTTGCCCCGGGCCGAGAGGCCTTTGCTGTTTTTGCGGCGCAGCTTGCGCCAGTCGTCGACGAATCCGATGGCTCCGAAGGCCAGCGTGGTGATCACCGCCACCCACACGAAGCGATTGTTCAGATCCGCCCAGAGCAGGGTGGTCAGGATCACCACCAGCAGGATCATGGCCCCGCCCATGGTCGGCGTGCCCTGCTTGCTGAGATGGGTCTCCGGTCCGTCATTGCGGACCTGCTGGCCGATCTTGTAGCGGCGCAGGCGGGAAATGAAATAAGGGCCGATGAGGAAGGAGAGAATCAATGCCGTCAGGATGGCCAGCACGCCCCGCAGGGTCAGGTACTGGAAGACATAAAAGCCGTGGTAGATTTCGCCGAGCCACATGAAGAGGGCGTACAGCATCAGGCCACCTCCCCGCTCAAGGCTGCCACCACGCGCTCCATGCGCGCCGCCCGGGAGCCCTTGACGAGCACCACGCAATCCGGGCCCAACAGGGGAGCAAGGGCCTCCTGCAGCGTCTCCGGAGCATCATAGGCGGCGCCGCCGGCCCCGAAGGCCGCAGCGGCTGCCGCCGCCAGCGGGCCCAGGGCAAGCAGGGCGTCGATGCCCAGGGCCCGCGCCCGCTGCCCCGCCTGTCGATGATAGGCCAGGGCCGCCGGCCCCAACTCGCCCATGTCGCCGAGAATCAGGATGCGGCGGCCGGCCTGGGCGGCCAGGACCTGCATGGCCGCTTCCAGGGAGGCGGGGTTGGCGTTGTAGGTATCGTCCAGAAGGCGATAGCCGCCCTTGCCGCTGCGCCACTGCAGACGGCCGGGAATGGGCTGCAAGGTGGCCACGCCGCGCTGGATGGTGGCGATGGGGATAGCGAGGGCCAGGGCCGCCGTAGCCGCCGCCAGGGCATTGGCGCCATTGTGGCGGCCCGCCAGGGGCAGGGCGAGCTCGAACTCGCCCTGGGGCGCCCGCAGCTCCAGGCGGCCACCCTGCCCCACCGCCTCCCAGCGGCCGCGCACCCGCGCCGGCCGATCCTCCAGAGTGAAGCGCCAGATCTCCCCGGGGGCCTTTGCCGCCCAGTCCTCCACAAAGGGGTCATCGGCGTTGAGCACCGCCGTTCCCTGCGGACCCAGACCCTCCAGGATCTCGCCTTTGGCCGCCGCCACGGCGGCCACCGTCCCCAGGCCCTCCAGATGGGCGGCGGCGGCATTGGTGATCAATGCCAGCCGCGGCTGCGCCAGGCGCGTCAGCAGCGCCAGTTCGCCGGCGTGATTCATCCCCATTTCCAGAACCGCATAACGATGCTCCGGCCCCAGCCGGGCCAGGGTCAATGGCACGCCGATGTGATTGTTTTGATTGCCGCGGCTCGCCAGGACCGGTCCCTCCTGGGCGAGAATGGCGGCGAGGATCTCCTTGACCGTGGTCTTGCCGCAGGAGCCGGTGACGGCCACCACCGGCAAGGTGAACCGGCGGCGCCAGTGGGCGGCCAGGGCTTGCAGGGCGGCCAGGGTATCGGTCACGAGGACCCCCGGGGCTGTCACGGGGCGCGCCACCAAGGCCGCCGCGGCCCCTTGCGCCAGGGCCGCGGCCACGTATTCGTGACCGTCGAAACGCTGACCCGGCAGCGCCACAAAGAGTTCACCCGCCAGGGGCTGACGGCTGTCCGTAGCCAGTCCCACGATCTCCAGCCCGGCGTCGCTGCCGGGCAGGAGGCTGCCGCCGGTAATGGCGGCGATCTGTTTCAAGGAAAGGTGGATCATGGCTCCAGCACCTCGCGGGCAATGCCGATATCGGCAAAGGGCCGGCGCTGGCCGCCCCGCTCCTGATAGCGCTCATGCCCCTTGCCGGCAATGAGCACCCAGTCGCCCTGACCCGCCTCCAGGATCCCCCGGCGGATGGCCTCCGCGCGATCGTGGATCACCGCCACGCCCTCGGGCCTCTGCATGCCGCTAAGAATATCGGTCACGATCCGGGCCGGATCCTCGCTGCGCGGATTATCGTCCGTCAGCACGATCCGGTCGGCGAGCATTTCCGCAATGCGCCCCATCTCCGGGCGCTTGCCCACATCCCGGTCGCCACCGCAACCGAAGATCACCGTGATCCGCCCCTTGGCCACCCGCCGCAGATCCGTCAGCACCCGTGCCAGGGCGTCGGGGCTATGGGCGTAATCCACCATCACCTGGGGCCGGCCGGGAGCGCCGGCGAGACGCTGATAGCGGCCCTCGGGCAAAGAGACGGCGGCCACGGTCGCAGCCTCCACCGGCCAGCCCAAGCCCTCCACCACGGCCAATGCCGCCAGCAGATTCATGGCATTGGCGCTGCCCAGCAGGGGACTGCGCAGCGCGCGTTCGCCAGCGGGGGTATGCATCTTCAGCAGGGTTCCGCTGGCCCCGGGATGAAATTCCGGGCAGTGGTAATCACCCGCGCCCAGGCCATAACGCAGCACCCGCACCGGTGCCGGGAGCATCCGCGCCAAACGCTCCGCCATGGGATCTTCGCCATTGAGCACCGCCAGGCGCAGACCCTCCTGGCGGAACAGGACGGCCTTGGCGGCGAAATAACGTTCCATATCTCCATGAAAATCCAGATGGTCACGGCTCAGATTGGTAAATACCGCCGCCGCGAAAGGTACTCCCGCCACCCGTCCCAAATCGAGGGCGTGGGAGGAAACCTCCACGGCGATCACCCGGGCCCCCGCCCCACGCATTTCGGCCAGGGCCCGCCACAGGGTGACGGCCTCCGGCGTGGTGTTGGCCAAGGGCGTCAAGGCGTCCGGAGGCCCATAGCCCAAGGTACCCAGGACCATGCCCGGCTGGGGCGCCAGTTGGGCGATGAGGCGGGTCACGCTGCTCTTGCCATTGGTGCCCGTCACCCCCACCAGCAGGGGGGCGGCCTCCTCATCCCAGCGATACCAACGGCGCAGGGCCAGGCCCAGCAACTGCCGCGCCGCGGGATGGGACCACAGCGGCCGGCCCCCAAGCTCCGTGACGCCCTCGGTCCCTTCCACCAGGAGCGCCGCCGCGCCGGCATTCCGGGCCGCCTGGGCAAAGGCGTGGCCATCCCCATGGCGGGTCCGCAGGCCGACATAGAGCATCCCCGGACGGAGGCGCCGGGTATCGCTTTCGATGCCCGTCACCCGCACGGCGGCCAGGGCTTCCGGGCAGCCGGGCAAGAGGGTCTGCAGGGTGACCCCTTCACTGGGCAGCATCACCGGCTCCTTCCGCCCAGAGGCGCTCCTGGGCCGTCGTCATGCGCTTGGCCACCTGCGCGTTCCATTGGGCCGCAGGCATGTCCGGCGCTACATTCATCAACCGCAGGGCCGCACTCATGGTTACCCGGAATACCGGCGCCGCCACCACCCCGCCGAAACGCCAGCCTTGGGTGGGATCCCGCACCACTACGGCCATGACGAGTTGGGGATGGTTGGCTGGTGCAAAACCCACAAAGGTCGTGTTGACCCGATTTTTATAAAAACCGCCCTTGCCGTCGGCCATGCTCGAGGTGCCCGTCTTGCCCGCCACCGTATAGCCGGGGATGGCGGCGAGAAAACCGGTGCCGCCGCGGCTGATCACCCCCGCCAGCCAACCCTGCAGGTCCCGAGCCACCCGCGCGGGCATGACCCGGCTGCCCTGCACCTGGGTCCCGTCGTTCACGCGCTGCAAGCTGGGTTGGACATACACCCCATCATTGGCGATGGCGCCGTAGGCGGCGGCCAACTGCAAGGGCGTCACGGAAATGCCGTAGCCATAGGCCATGGCCGCCCGCCGCGCGATGCCCCAGCCCTGCCAGGCGGGCACCGTTCCCGGCGCCTCGCCGGGTAAGCCGATACCGCTGACCTGGCCGAAGCCCACCGCGCGCAGCATATGGTAAAGGTCCGTCGGCGGGGTGCGCAGGGAGATCTGCGCCGCGCCGATGTTGCTGGAATACTTGAGGACCTGGGCCAGGTCCAGCACGCCGTGGCGCACGTCGTCCTGAATGCAGTAATTGGCCACCCGGAAACAGTTGGTATTGACGTCGAACGTGGAGTTGGGATCAATGCTGCCGTCATCCAGGGCTGCCGCAATGGTAAAGGGCTTCATCACCGAACCCGGTTCATAGGTATCGGCAACGGCCCGATTGCCATACAGGCCCGGTTCGTAATCCTGGCGGTTGTTGGGGTTGAAGGAAGGATAACTCACCAGGGCCAGGACCTCGCCGGTATGGACATTCATCACCACGGCCGACCCCGACTGCGCCTTGAACTGTTGCACGGCAGCGGCCAAGGCCGTATAGGCGAAATACTGGATATTGCGATCGATGCTCAGGGTCAGCGGCCGGCCCTGTTCGGCGGGCGGGCCCATCCGGACCACCGAGAGGGCTTGGCCGCGATTGTCCTGCAAGCCCATCTCCTCCCCCGGCGTTCCGTGCAGCCATTGATTATATGCCAATTCCACGCCCTCGATGCCGCGGCCATCGACGTTGGTAAAGCCCAGCAGCGGCGCCGCCACCGCACCCAGGGGATAGTAGCGGCGGCTCTCGGTCAGGGTATACACGCCGGGAATGTGCAGACCCATCACCGCAGCCGCCCGTTCGGGAGGCAACTGCCGAGCGATGAAGGCAAACTCCGCGCCACCGCCGCGCGCCCGCCGTTCCAGGGTCGGCAGCGGCAGCCCCAGGGCCTGGGCCAGTTGGGGCCAACGGGCCACCTGGCGGTTAAATAGCTGGGGATCCACCCAGACCGCCTTGACGGGCACCGATATCGCCAAGGGGACGCCGTTGCGATCCAGCACCGCACCGCGCATGGCCGGGAGCGGCAAGTGCCGGAGATAGCGCTGCGCTCCCTGCTCGCGCAAAAATCCCGCGTTCTCCACTTGCAGGCGCCAGGCCTGCACCATGATCGCCGCCAAACCGACGCCCACCAGACCCATCATGACAGCCGCCCGCCAAGCCGGCAGAGCGGCCATGGCAGGGTGACGGTCGGGCATGGCGGCGTCCCGATTCACGGCGTCTTGACCATGATGACCTGGCTGTTCTTCGGCACCTCCAGCCCCAGGCGCTGACGGGCAATGTCCCCCACCCGCGCATTGGAGGCCAGGGTCGCCTGTTCCAACTGCAGTTGCCCCCAGCGGTTATCCAGGGCAAAACGCTCCGACTGAGCCTGTTGCAAGGCAATGAACAGGCTCCTCGTCCCTTCCCGGGCGGCAACGATGCCCACCAGGGTGGTCAAAATCAGCAAGGCCAGCACTATCGTGGTACTACGCATGGAGCCTCCTCTCATGACTTCTCCGCCACCCGCAACACCGCCGAACGGGCGCGCGGGTTGCGCCGGGTTTCCTCCTCTCCGGCACGCTGCGCCTTGCCCACGGGACGCCAGGGCAAGGGCGGCAACTGGTCTTCCCGCAGAGGCAGGCCGGGTGCCGGGCGAAAGGCATCGGCACGCATGAAGCGCTTGACGATGCGATCCTCCAAAGAATGAAAGCTGATCACCGCCAAGCGCCCGCCGGGACGCAGGGCCGCCATGGCCTGGGGTAAAAAGCGTTCCAACTCCGTCAGTTCTTCGTTGACATAAATGCGAATCCCCTGAAAGCTGCGGGTAGCCGGATGCTGGCCCGGTTCGCGGCGGGGCAGGACCGCAGCGATGATCTCCGCCAGATCGCCCGTGCGCGTGATGGGCGCAACGGCGCGGCGGCGGCAGATGGCGCGAGCGATGGGCCGGGCGAAGCGCTCTTCGCCGTAATCGCGGAGGACCGTGCTGATCTCCCGTTCGTCGGCAACGGCGAGCCAAGCGGCCGCGCTCATCCCCGCCTCCGGGTCCATGCGCATGTCCAGGGGACCATCGCGCAGGAAGCTGAAACCGCGCTCGCCCTCGTCGAGCTGCGGGGAGGAAACGCCCAGATCGGCCAGGATGGCGTCCACTCCGTCCCAGCCCTCCCCGGCCAGGACCTCCGCCAAATGGCTGAAGGCCGCCCGCCGTACCGTAACCCGCGCATCATCCCCAAAGCGCTGCGCCAGAAAGGCCACGGCCTGCGGATCGCGATCGAGAATGAGGAGCCGTCCGGCCGTCCCCAAGCGCGCCAGGAGGGCGGCGCCGTGACCACCGCGCCCGCCGGTGACGTCCACGCAGCGTGCCCCGGGAGCGGGGGCGAGGGCCGCCAAAACGGCCTCAAGCAGGACGGGGACATGGGCGTTCTTTTCATCCACAAAGGCTTCCTTATAAAACCAGATCGCCCAGGGCGGCAAAATCATCGGCGTCGGCCAGCCAGGATTCCTGACAGGCATCCCAGCGGGCCGCATCCCAAATCTCGAATTTGTGGATCTGCCCCACCAGGACCAGATCCTTTTCCAGGCCGGCAAAGCGGCGCAGATTGGGGGAAAGCAGGATGCGCGACTGGCTGTCCAGGCGCAGCTCCTCGGAATGTCCCACGAAAAGCCGCTGGAAACGGCGTGCCGTCGCATTGGTGCTGGGCAAGGCGGCAATGGCCTTCTCGACGGTTTCCCAGTGAGGCAAGGGATACGCCACCAGACAGCGCTCGTTTTCCTGGTTCTGCACGTCGATGGTGACCACCAGTTGCCCATCGCAATGGGCGCTCAGCCAGTCGCGAAAACGCGCCGGAATATTGAGCCGACCCTTGCTGTCCAGGCTATGCCGATGGGTTCCTCGAAACATGGTTAGCGCACCCCCCAGAATCTCCCACTTCCACCCACTTTTCCCCACATCTGCAAGATTAGTGCGCCTTTCCGGACCTGTCAAGAGAAAACCCTGTAATTACGGCATGTTAGAAGGCATTGATAGAGCATGAAGAAAGGATATGAAGAAGGCATTGCAACAAACGGATTGCAATGGATAAAAATACCGATGAACAGTTTTTGCGGAAGCCGGCGCCAGGATGGCATGGCCAAGCCAGACCAGGCCGGAGGGCTCGCCGTGATCCATTTCCGGAAGGAATGTAAAGAAGGAGTGGGCCGATAAGCCGGGTTCTGTCGTGGACGACCATTCCTCTAGGCCAGGACTTACGCCCTGGCTCCAGCAACCTACCCGCGTGCGCCGCGGGCCACGGCATAGCACGCCTATTTGGTCTTGCTCCAGGCGGGGTTTTCCCTGCCACTTCCGTTACCGGAAGCGCGGTGCGCTCTTACCGCACCTTTTCACCCTTACCGGCGCTTGCGCGCTTAGGCGGTATCTTTTCTGTGGCACTTTCCGTGGACTCGCGCCCCCCGGCCGTTAGCCGGCGCCTTGCCCTATGGAGCCCGGACTTTCCTCCCCGGATTGCTCCGCGGCGGTCGTCTGGCCCACTCCGGGGCGGATCATACCCGTTTTCCGGTCCGCTGTCAGAGCGACTTTGCCATAGGCGAAAATTTTTGCACTACACTACAGACAGGAGAGTGGTTCAGAGGAGAAAGCAGCCATGCTGAATGATCAGTTTCTGGATGAAGCACGGGAAGCGCCGAGCATAGTACCCATGGCGCGAGTGGTAAACTGGTCCATCTTCCGCAGCCGCGAAGCGGCCGGACAGCATCTGCCCCATGTCCATCTCGGCGCAGGACAGGCGCTCGTCGGCGGCCACGGCCAGGATAGCATCGGCCCTTACTGGTGGGTGGGCGTCCAAGTGGACGATATCAGCCACTGGGGGGATGTGGCGGCGGTCAACAAGCATGGTCGTCAGGGCGACTAGATCCCGCCATGCGCCGCTGGAGGACGGCGAGGACGGCGCCGCGATCCGCGTAGGCGCCGGAGACCTGCAGCTCTAGGGCGAGTTGCAAGGCCTTGCCCAGCGCGGGCCCCGGCGGAATCCCCAGGGCCATGAGATCCTCGCCGCGCACCCAGGGTGCGGGCAAGGCGCCGAGCACACCCAGTGCCGACCAGATCTCCCGGGCCTTCTGCAGGGCCGCTGGCATGCCTTCGGCTCCGGCTCCGGCTCCCCGGGCGTCGGCCAAGGCGAGATCCAGGAGCAGGGAGCGGTCGGGCACCCGCAAGGCCAGGCGGCCGTAGGCGGCAGTTCCCGCCCCATCCCGGGCGAGGGCATGGGGCGCGCCATGCCAGCGCAAGAGGGGCAGGATTTGGCGCGTCAGCGCCGGCCCCGGAAACCAGCGGGCCAGAAAGGATTGGGCGGGGACCAGGCTTTGCTCGTGCCCGATGGCCCGCCAACGGCCTTGGGCATCGCGGCGGGTCACCACGGCCTTGCCCAGGTCATGGAGCAGGGCCGCGAGCATCAGGATCAAATCGCGCTCCCGCTGCCCGCGCCGCAAGTGCCCGGCGGCGGCCAGGACCCGGCCGGTGTGAATCCAGACATCGCCTTCGGGGTGGGCATCCGGGCGCTGGGGGACCCCCTGCAAGGCCCGCAACTCCGGAAAAAGCGCGATGGCGCCCGTTTCCTGCAGGGCATCCCAGGAGCGGGGCAGATCCACCCCCCGCAGCAGGATCGCCTCCCACTCCTTGCGCACCCGCTCCCCGGCCACCCGCCCCAATTGCGGCGCCAAGTGGCGGCAACGACTGGCCGTAAGGGGATGGATGGCAAAGCCCAGTTGCCCAGTGAAGCGGGCGGCCCGCAGCACCCGCAGGGGGTCATCGGCAAAGCTGCGCGCATCCACCATGCGCAAGCGCCCGGCCCGCAGGTCCTCCTGACCGCCCCAGGCATCCAGCAGCGTTTCCGTGCGCGGATCCCAGGCCATGGCATTGACGGTAAAGTCCCGCCGGCGGGCCGCCTCGGCCCAGGGCAAATGCGGGTCCACCCCTTGCCAGGTCCCTTGGGGCAAGGCGAACTCCGCGCCAGCCGCGACAAAGACCGCCAGGCGCGCCCCCACCCGGTGGGCCCCAAAAGGCGCCAGGCATTCCGCGAGACGCGTCTCGCTCAGCCCATAGACCTCCACATCCCAGTCCTCGGGCGGCCGTCCCAAAAAGGCATCCCGCACCGCGCCCCCCACCACCAGCGCCCGGCCGCCGGCGCGCTCCACCGCCTGCAGGACCGGCGCCAGAGCTGCTGGCAGCTTCAGCGCCGCCAGAGCCACAGGATCAGGGTGAGCAGGAGGGACACCAGAATGGACAGCAACAGGCTGGTGCCCAGGGGGAAAAAGACCTGAAAACCGGGCCGGCCCAGGCGGATATCGCCGGGCAGATGCCCCAGACCCAGGCGCTCGAGAAGGGGCCACAGGAGGCCGAGGAGGACCATCAGCAGGCCCAGGGTGATCCATATCTTCTGCACGCGCACCCCCTAAGCCGCTGCGGCCCTCATCCCGCCCGACCGCCACCGGCCGTGAGCGCATCGAGCACAGCGGCATACTTTTCCTTGACCACGTTGCGTTTGACTTTCAGGGTGGGGGTGAGTTCACCCGCCGCCTCGCTGAGGGGATGGTCCAGGAGGGCGAAGCGCCGCACCTGCTCATAGGAAGGCAGATCCGCCAGGGCATCCTGGATCACCCCCCGCAGCGCCTCCCGCCGCGCTGTCGGTGAAGCAGCCGGGCCCAGGCGGGCGGCCAGCAATTCCTCATTGGGAACGATCAGGGCCAGCAAATAGGGCAGGCGATCGCCAAACACCACCGCCTGGGCGATAAGGGGCTGCGCCGTGAGCCGCATCTCGATCTTCTGGGGAGGGATGTTCTCCCCGGCCGAATTGACGATGAGGTCCTTCTTGCGGTCGGTGATCCGCAGGTAGCCGTCCGCGTCGAGGCTGCCCACGTCCCCCGTATGCAGCCAGCCATCGGCCAGGGCTTCGCGGGTGGCAGTCTCGTTGTTCCAGTAACCGGCCATGATGGAAGGGCCCCGCACCAGGATCTCGCCGTCGGCGGCAATGCGGCCTTCGAGATTGGGCAGGAAGCGGCCTACCGTTCCCGGACGGATGGCCGCGAGGGGATTGGCGGCGATCACCGGGCTCGCCTCGGTCATCCCGTAGCCCTCCACAATGGGCAATCCCAGGTCCAGGAAAAACCGGGCGATCTCCTCGGGCAGAGGGGCCCCGCCGGACACGAAAAAACGCAGCCGCCCACCCAGTTTGGCGCGCAGGCTTCGGATCAGCAGGGCCCGGGCCAGATAATGTTGCCAGCCCTGCGGCGGCCGGGCCGCTTCCAGGCCGAGGCCGCGCCGCAGCAGGCGCCCCAAGAAACCCCGCCGCTCCTCCACCCCCCGGCGCACCCGGCCATAGAGCAGTTGAAAGACCCGCGGCACGGCGATGAGGATATGGGGCTGCGCCAGGGCCATGTCCCGCAATACCGTATCGGGCCGTTCGGCATAGGCTACCTCCAGGCCCAGCAGATAGGCGCCAAAATGGCCGGTACCGCGCTCGAAGACATGGGACAGGGGCAAAATGGACAAGAGCCGTTGTCCACGGCGCAGCGGCACCAGCGGCAAGAATCCACTGATATTGCTCAGGATGTTGCCATGACTGAGCATCACCCCCTTGGGCCAGCCGGTGGTGCCCGAGGTATAGACCAAGGTTGCCAGATCGTCCCGCCGCAGGGATCGCAGGCGCCCATCGAGCTCCGCAGCGGGGACGCCTTCGCCCAACTGCTCCAGCCCCGCCCAGGTGCCCGGTCCCGCGGTCCCGGCGCCGCCCTCGCGCAACAGCAGCCGATCGGCCGGCACCCCCCACGCCACCCCGCCATCGCCAATGCGCTCCCGCTCCGCCATTCCCTCCAGCAGCACCAGCCCCGCACCACTATCCCCCAATACATAGTGGATCTCCCGCGCGCCAAAACTGGGGTAGAGGGGCACCGTCACGGCCCCTACACTGAGGATGGCGAAGTCCATGAGGGCCCAGTCGACGGAATTGGGTGCCATGAGGATCACCCGCTCGCCGGCCTTGACCCCCAAACGGAGCAAGCCGCGGGCCCGCCGCCGCACCTTTTCGGCAAAATCCGCCGCCCCCATGGGGACAAAGCCCCCTGCGCCCCGCTGCAAGGCAATCACCCCCTGGGGGCTGGCCGCGCAACGGGCAAACAGCCCTTCGGGCAAACTGGACAACTGCGCCAAGGTCATGGAGCGTTCCTCAGCGCATGGCCTTTTCCGCCGCGCTCAGACTGCGCTGAAAACTGTCCAGGGCAAAGAGCCGCTCCATGTACACGGTGGTCGCCCGCGCCGCCGCCGGCAGGGCGATGCCCAGCATCGGCAAACGCCACAGGAGGGGAGCCAGGGCGCAATCGAGGATGGTCATTTCCTCACCGAAGAGGAAACGCTGCTGGGCAAAGATGGTGCTCAGGCTCGCAAAACCGCTGCGCACCACCTCCTTGGCCGCATCCACCTGGGCCGCAGAGAAACCCGGCTGGAACAGGGGGGCAAACCAGTCCCGATCGAAGCGCAGCAAGGCCAGGCGCACCTTGGCCCGGGAGATGGGATCCACCGGGATCAGCGGGGGGTGCGGAAAGCGCTCATCGAGATACTCCATCACCAGCACCGACTCATAAATGGCCAGGTCCCGATCCACCAGGGTCGGCACCTGATTGTAGGGATTGAGCTCGGCCAGGTCCTCCGGCTTCTTGGCCAGGTCCACATCAATGGTCTGGTACTCCATCGCCTTTTCTTCCAGGACAAAACGGACCCGATGGGCGTAGACACAGTCGCCGGTGGAATACAGGGTCATCAGGGTTTTTTTGCTGCTTGGGGTAGCCATGGCGCCTTCCTTATCTCAGTGAGTTGCATTGCCCAATCCCTATCCGGCAGAGTGGCATGCCACAGGATAGACGTATTATTGTACCATTTTCGCCATCATTTTGGGGCGGCTCCCGGTCTTGTTTTTTGCCATCCCGCCCCCACCTTAGGAATCGGGCCGTTGGAGCAACGGTCGATAAAAGGAGACAAGATCATGAAAAAGAGTTCTTCACTTGTCCTCGGTGTTGCCGTGCTTACCCTGGCCAGTGGTTGCGCCAACATGACCCCCACCCAGCAGCGCGCGGTCAGTGGCGGCGCCATCGGGGCCACGGGCGGCGCGGTGCTGGGCGCCGTAGCCGGCGGCAATCCTGCCGTCGGGGCGGCGGTGGGCGGTGCCGTGGGCGCCGGTGTGGGCGCCGCCCTGCCGCAAATCAAAAACGCCATCAACGGCAATTAAGCATGGGACCTCCCGCAAACCGGGCCGGCCCCATCCGGTTTACGGGCACACTATGAGGCCCGTCTGTGGGGATACGGACACATTGCCAGTGCGCGCGAATCCCTGTACACTCCCGACCGGTTGGTCAGTTGTAACAAGGCAACAGACCGTTGTAGTATGAGCTACAGGTAGCCAGCGGGAGGGCGATCCGCGGAGATCGCGATAGCACATGATCCGACAACGCACATTGAAAAACATGATCTGGGGGACAGGCATCGGCTTGCATACCGGCAAGAAGGTGTACATCGGTCTGCGCCCCGCCCCCGTCAATACGGGCATCGTCTTCCATCGCAGCGACCTCGAAGGCGGAGCGTGGATCAAGGCCGATCCCCTCCATGTGGTCGACACCTGCCTGTCCACCAACCTCGGCAAGGAGGACGCGCGGGTAGCCACCATCGAGCACCTCATGTCCGCCCTCGCCGGTCTGGGCATCGACAATGCCTTTGTCGACCTCGATGGCCCCGAGGTGCCCATCATGGATGGCAGCGCCGCTCCCTTCGTCTTTTTGATCCAGTGCGCCGGCATCGAGGAACAGAACGCGCCCAAGCGCTTCATCCGCATCACCAAGACCCTGCGCGCCGAAGACGCCGATCGCTGGGTACAACTGGAGCCCTACGAGGGCTTCAAAGTCAGCTTCACCATTGACTTCGACCACCCGGTCCTGAAAAACGGCGGGCAGGAAGTGACGGTGGATTTCGCCCGCACCTCCTACCTCAAGGAGGTTGCCAGGGCCCGCACCTTTGGCTTCATGCGCGAGGTGGAAACCCTGCGGCGCATGGGATTGGCCCTGGGCGGCAACCTCGACAACGCCATCGTCGTCGACGATTACCGGGTGCTCAACGAAGAGGGGCTGCGCTACACCAACGAGTTCGTGCGCCACAAGGTGCTGGACTCCATCGGCGATCTCTATCTCCTCGGCCACCCTTTGGTGGGGCACTTCTCCGGCTACAAGTCCGGTCATGCCCTCAACAACACCCTGCTGCGCGCCCTTCTGCAGCGTCAGGACGCCTGGGAATTTGTGGATTACTCCACCAAGCGCGCGCCTTTTTCCTTCGTCGAGGCCACCGCGGCCGCCTCGGCCTGAAGCCCTTCGAGGGTATCCGCCAGACGCCGCAAGGCGGCCGCGAGATCACCGGATAGGCCTTCGGCGGCCCCGCGCAGGGCGGGAGGGGCGCTCGCCGGTATCACCCAGGTCCGGCGCAGGGGGCGCGTGGCCTGTGCCGGCGGCAAGGGCCGCACCAGCGCCTCGATGCGTTCTGCCGCCTCTGCGGGGAAGGCCGCGTTCCAGGCCTTGAGGATCTTTTTCTCATGGCGGCGCAGCCAGGGCACCCAAACCGGGCTCTGGCAGAGCACCCGCAACACGCCTCCGGACCAGGAAAACAGCCAAGTGCGGTCCTGTGCCTCCAGGGGCAGCAGGCCATTCCAGGCGGGCTGACGCGCGCGCAGGCGCAGGCCCTCCCGGTAAATTGCGCCCACGTCACCCGCCGCAACACCGGAAATCGGGCGCCATGGAGACCGGCTCTTACCATTCATGGTCATTCATGCTACGTTATTGGGCAGTTTTTGCCTAGGTTTATCCGCTCATGCTTGGAACCATACTCCGTCGTGTCGTTGGCAGCCGTAATGACCGTCTGATCAAAAACGCCCGCGCGGTGGTGGCGCAAATCAACGACCTGGAACCCCAGATCACCGCCCTGGACGACAGCGCCCTGGCGGCGCGCACCGATGCCTTCAAGGCACGCCTGGCGCAGGGCGAAGGTCTGGACCAGATCCTGCCCGAGGCCTTTGCCGTGGTTCGCGAGGCGGCGCGGCGGGTGCTGGGGATGCGCCACTTCGATGTGCAGCTCATCGGCGGGTATATGCTCCATAACGGCAAGATCGCCGAAATGCGCACCGGCGAGGGCAAGACCCTGGTGGCTACGCTGCCCGCCTATCTCAACGCCCTGACCGGCAAGGGGGTGCATGTCATCACCGTCAACGACTACCTGGCCAGCCGCGATGCCGAGTGGATGGGGCGGGTGCATCGCTTTCTGGGCCTTTCCGTAGGCACCATCATCTCCGACCTGGCCACGGAGGAGCGGCGCGCCGCCTATGCCGCCGACATCACCTACGGCACCAACAACGAATTCGGCTTCGACTACCTGCGCGACAACATGGCCTTCTCTCCGGCCGATCGCGTCCAGCGCAGCCTGCACTATGCCATCATCGACGAGGTGGACTCCATCCTCATTGACGAGGCGCGCACCCCGCTCATCATCAGCGGTCCCACCGAGGAAAATACCGACCTCTATTATCAGGTCGACCGGCTGATTCAACACTTCCAGGCCGATGCAGACTATACCGTGGATGAAAAGGCCCGTCAGGTGCTGCTCACCGAAGAGGGCATCGAAAAGGCCGAGCGGCTCATGGTGGAAAACGGCCTCCTCCGGGAGGGCAACCTCTACGACGTCAGCAATGTCACCCTCGTCCACCATCTGAATCAGGCCTTGCGCGCCCACGCCATCTACCGGCGGGAAACGGACTACATCGTCCGCGATGGCGAGGTGTGCATCATCGATGAATTCACCGGGCGCATGATGAGCGGCCGGCGCTGGTCCGACGGTCTGCATCAGGCGGTGGAGGCCAAGGAAGGAGTACAGGTCCAGAACGAGAACCAGACCCTCGCCTCCATCACCTTCCAGAATTATTTCCGCATGTATGAAAAGCTCTCGGGCATGACCGGCACCGCCGACACCGAAGCCTTTGAGCTCAATCAGATCTATGGCCTGGAGGTGGTGGTCATCCCCACCCACCGCCCCGTTCAGCGCAAGGATTTTGCCGACCTGATCTACCGGACCAGCCGGGAGAAGTGGAACGCCATTGTCGCCGATATCCAGGACTGCCACGAACGCGGCCAGCCCGTTCTGGTGGGTACCACCTCCATCGAGCACAACGAATTTCTTTCCGCGCTGCTGAAAAAGGCCAAGGTCCCCCACCAGGTGCTCAACGCCAAGCAGCATGAACGGGAGGCGGAAATCATCGCCCAGGCCGGCAAGACCAAGGCGGTCACCATCGCCACCAACATGGCCGGTCGCGGTACCGATATCGTCCTCGGCGGCAATGTGGGGCATCAGGTGGACATGGTCCTGGCCAATCCCGACCTGGATGAGGCGGAGCAAAGCCGCCAGGTGGAGGCCTTGAAAGGCGGTTGGCAGGCCCTGCACGACGCCGCCATCGCCGCCGGCGGTCTGCACATCGTGGGCACGGAACGCCACGAGTCGCGGCGCATCGACAACCAGCTCCGCGGCCGTGCCGGCCGCCAGGGGGATCCCGGCAGCACCCGCTTCTACCTCTCCCTGGAAGATCCCCTCATGCGCATTTTCGGCAGCGACCGCCTGGGCACGCTCATGCAGCGCCTGGGCATGCAGGAGGGCGAGGCCATCGAGCATAGCTGGGTCACCAAGGCCATCGAAAACGCCCAGCGCAAGGTGGAAAACCGCAATTTCGACATCCGCAAGCAGTTGCTGGAATACGACGATGTGGCCAATGAACAGCGCAAGATCATCTATCAGCAGCGCAACGAGTTCATGGACGCCGGCGACATCAGCGCCACCATCGTCAACCTGCGCGAGGACGTGCTGGGGGCCATCCTGGAGGACTACGCGCCGGCCGGGGTGATGGAGGAGCAGTGGGATCTGGAGGGCCTGGAACAGGCCATCGACCGGGTCTTTGGCCTGAAACTGCCGGTGCAGCAATGGCTGGCGGCGGATCATCGTCTGGGCTTCGAGGGACTGCGCAGCCGCATTCTCGATGAGGCCCTGGGCAACTACGCGGCCAAGGAGGCCCTCATCGGCGCCGAGGTCATGCGCCACTTCGAAAAGGCCATCATGCTGCAGGTCCTGGACAGTCAGTGGAAGGATCATCTGGCGAGCATGGACCACCTGCGGGAGGGCATCCATCTGCGCGGCTACGCCCAGAAGAATCCCAAGCAGGAATACAAGCGCGAGGCCTTCGCCCTCTTCAACGCCATGCTGGAACGGGTGCGCATGGAGGTCATCGAGTCCCTCTCCAAGCTGCATGTGAGCAGCGAGGCCGACCTCGCCGCACTGGGAGAAAATGGCCAGGAAGGGCAGCCCCTGCTCTTTTCCCACCCCGACATCGCTGCCACCGATCCCCTGGCGGACCCTGCGGATCCCGCGGATCCCGTGAAGGCCATTCCCGTGGTCGGCGGCCCCAAGATCGGCCGCAACCAGCTCTGCCCCTGCGGCTCCGGCAAAAAATACAAGCATTGCTGCGGTCGCCTGGATTAGGCAAAAGGACCCTTCATGGCCGTCGGCATCTCCGCCCCACAGCACCTGGACCCCATCTCCGGAATTCGGCTCAGCACCGCTGCGGCGGGCATCCGCTACGCCGGCCGCCAGGACCTGACCCTCATCGCCCTGGAGGCCGGCACGGCGGTGGCCGGGGTCTTTACCCGCAACCGCTTCCGCGCGGCACCGGTCATCGTTGCCGAGCGGCACTTGGCCCGGGGCAGCGTCCGGGCGCTGCTCGTCAATACCGGCAATGCCAATGCCGGCACCGGCGCCGAGGGCATGGCGGCGGCCGAGGAAAGCTGCCGGATCGTTGCCGCAGCGCTGGGTTGCCGTCCCGAGGAAGTGCTTCCCTTTTCCACGGGGGTCATCGGCGAGGTGGCGCCCCTCGCCGAGCGCATCGGCGCGGCCCTCCCCGCCTGCGCCGCCCGCCTGCGCCCCGATGCCTGGATCGAGGCCGCCACGGCCATCATGACCACGGACACCGTAGCCAAGGGCTATTCCGTCCGGGTTGCCCTGGACGGGGTGCACTTCACCGTCACCGGCATTGCCAAGGGCTCGGGCATGATCCGTCCGGACATGGCCACCATGCTGGCCTACATCGCCACCGACGCCCCCCTGCAGGGGCCGGCTTTGGAACGCTGCCTGCGCGATGCCGTGGAACGCTCCTTCAACCGCATCACGGTGGACGGCGACACCTCCACCAATGACGCCTGCATCCTCATGGCCACGGGCAAGGCGGCCATGGACCCCATCCGCACGCCCCAGGACCCCGCCTACGGCCGGGTGGCAGCGGCGGTGGAGGCGGTGGCCCTGCAGCTCGCCCAGGCCATCGTTCGCGACGGCGAGGGTGCGACGAAATTCATCCCCATTACCGTCGCGGGCGGCCGCGATCCCGAGGAATGCCTGAAGGTGGCCTACCGGATGGCCCATTCGCCCCTCATCAAGACCGCCTTTTTCGCCTCCGATCCCAATTGGGGACGGTTGCTGGCCGCCATCGGCGCCGCGGGCATCGACGATCTGGATGTGGCGAAGGTGCAGATCTGGCTGGGTGGACTGCGCATCGTCCGGGACGGCGCCCGGGATCCCGACTACCGCGAAACGGCGGGCCAGGCGGTGATGGCCGCAGCGGAAATCCCCATCCGCGTGGACCTGGGACGCGGTACGGCGGAGGAACACGTCTGGACCTGCGACCTCTCCCACGACTACGTGCGCATCAACGCCGATTATCGCAGTTGATGCCGTCCATCGTTCCCGTCGCCACCGGCATCCTCCAGTCCTCCCAAGGCCAGGTGCTGGCGGATCTGCGTCCGGAAGGCAAGCCCTGGCCGGGTTATTGGGAATTCCCGGGGGGCAAGATCGAGGTCGGCGAAAGCCCGGACGCGGCCCTGGTACGGGAGTTGCGCGAGGAACTGGGCATCGCGGTGCGTGGCGCCAGCCCCTGGCGGGTAATGGACTTCGCCTACAGCCAACGCACGGTGCGCCTGCACGTCTTCCGGGTGACAAGCTGGGAGGGTGAGGCCCATGGCCGGGAGGGGCAGGAGATCCGCTGGCTGGACCCGGAAGATCTGGCCAGCCTGCCTTTTTTGCCTGCCAACCGCCCCATCATCGCCGGTTTGCTGGCGGAAAAACTCCCGCAGCCGCCCCTCTGTCTCGTTGCCGACCCCCGGCGCCTCCCCAGCGATCAATTGCTCCCGGCGCTGGCGGCGGCCATGGCCGGCGGTCTGCGCTGGATCGTCCTGCGCCTCAAGGAACGGCCCGACCCAGCCCTGCGCAGTCAGCTTTTGCGCCTGGGCGAAGCCGCTGCGGAACGCGGCGTGCGGGTCTGTCTCAACAGCCCGGAAGCCTTGTCCGGACTCCGCAGCGATGGCCTGCATCTGACCCAAAGGGCCCTGGAGGAATGGGGCGAAGAGGGGGGCATACCCCGTCCCTTTGGCGTTTCCTGCCACGATGCCGCTTGCCTGGACAAGGCGGCGCGGCTGGGGGCAAGCTATGCCTTCCTGTCGCCCCTCTTTGCCACCGCCACCCATCCCGATGCCAAGCCTCTGGGTGTGGATGCCTTTGCTGCGCTGGCGCAATCCAGCAGCCTCCCGCTCCTGGCCCTGGGCGGGATCACCCCGGAGCGGGTGGCCGCGGCGCGGCAGGCCGGGGCTGCCGGGGTGGCGGTGTTGTCGGGCATCCTGGAGAGCCGCGATCCTGCCGCCAGCGCACGAGCCTATGACGCGGCATGGATGACCAGTTCCGGCCCACTGGGATAGAATGGAACAAATCCCCTCAGGAATGTCCATGCCGCAAATCTCCGTCGTTATCCCCCTCTATAACGAGATCGACAATGTCGTTCCCCTCTGTGCGGCCCTGGCCGCTGCCCTCGGCACCGCCGACGCCGAGATCATCATCGTCGATGACGGCAGCCGTGACGGCAGCTCCGCCGCCCTGGACCGGGAGGCGGAGCAACGCGGGGAACAGTTCAAGATCATCCATCTGCAACGCAATTTCGGGCAAACGGCGGCCATGCAGGCCGGCATCGATGCCAGCCGGGGCGAGGTCATCGTGACCCTGGACGGAGATCTGCAGAACGATCCCCAGGACATCCTCCCCCTGGCCCAACGCCTCCTAGCCGAAGACCTGGACGTGGTGGCGGGCTGGCGCAAAAACCGTCAGGATGGGCTCTTGCTGCGCAAGATCCCGTCGCGCATCGCCAACCGCCTCATCCGTCGCATCACCGGCGTCTGGCTGCACGACTACGGCTGCACCCTCAAGGCCTATCGCGCCTCGGTCCTCAAGGGCGTGCGCCTCTATGGCGAGATGCACCGTTTCATCCCCGCCTGGCTGGCCACCCTGACCTATACGGACCGCATCGTCGAAATGCCCGTACGCCACCACCCGCGCCGGGCGGGGCAAAGCAAATACGGCATCACCCGCACCTTCCGGGTCCTGGTGGATCTCCTCTTCGTCAAATTCTTCCTGGGCTACAGCCAGCGGCCCATGCATTTCTTCGGCACCATCGGACTGGGCTTCCTCAGCCTGGGATCGCTGATGCTGCTCTACCTCTTCATCATCAAGTTTACCCTCGGCGTGGAGATTGCCGACCGGCCCATGCTCATTGCCGGCGTGCTGTTTTTCCTGGCGGGTCTGCAATTCCTCAATACCGGCGTGCTGGGCGAGATGCTGGCGCGGATTTACCACGAATCCCAGGATAAAAAGACCTACGTCGTGCGCAGCAGTATCCACCTCGATCCCCCGGCGTGAACCCCATCCCCATCCTCATGTACCACAACGTGGCCCGCGCCCCCCGGGGAGCGAAGCTGCGCGGCCTCTATGTGAGCCCCGGGCGCTTCGCGCGGCAGATGGTCCTGCTGCGGCTCCTGGGCTACCGCGGCCTGTCCATGACGGCGGCCCTGCCTTACCTGCGCGGCGAGCAACGCGGCAAGGTGGCGGTGATCACCTTTGACGACGGCTATCGGGACAACCTGGAAAACGCCCTGCCCGTCTTGCAGCGCCACGGCTTCAGCGCTACCTGCTATGTGGTGAGCCAGGCGATCGGCCGCTACAATCACTGGGATGCCGAGATCCTCGGCATCCGCAAGCCGCTCATGGATGCAAGCGAACTGCGCGCCTGGCAAGGGGCCGGCATGGAGATCGGCGCCCACGGGCGCCAGCACCTCCGCCTGCCCGACTGCAGTCCGGCGGCGCTGGAAGGCGAAATCATCGGCTCCAAAGCCGATCTGCAGGACCTCCTCGGCCAGCCCGTCACCCAGTTCTGTTATCCCTACGGCGCCGCCGGCCCGCGGGAGGCCCGGAGCGTGCAGGCGGCGGGCTTTGCCGCGGCGGTAACCGTGGCCCGGGGCCGGGCGCGGGCGGGAGCGGACCCCTTTCTGCTGCCGCGGATCCTGGTGGGCGGCCACCACGGCCCGCACCTGCTGCCCTTGCAGTTGTTGAGCGCCTATGAGGACAGGCGGTGAGGCTCCTCTGGGTCGGCACCAACCCGGGCGGCGGCGGCACCGAGACCCACCTCATCACCCTCAGCCGAGCCCTGGTCGGGATTGGCGCCGAGGTCCATGCCGTCGTCCATCCCCAGGGCCGGATCGCCGCGGCCCTGCGTGGCAGCGGCGTGGTCCTCCACCCCGGCCATTTTCGCAACAGTGCCGATCTCGGCGGCTTCCGCGCCGTGCGGCGCGCCCTGCGCAACACCCGCCCGGACTGGCTGATGGGCAGCTTCAGCAAGGAATACTGGCCGCTGGCCCTCCTCAGCCGGACCCAGGGCATACCCCTGGCGCTGTTCCGCCACATGGACCTGCAGATGCGCCCCGGCACCCGCTGGCTGCTCGCGCGCTGGCCCCTGCGCCTCTTCGCCATCTCCCGCTATCTGCAGCAACGCCTCATCGCCCAGGGTCTGCCGGGCGAGCGCGTGGAGATGCTGCCCAACCCTTTGGTCCTCGCCGATTACCGGCGCGATGACGATGCTCGTCGGCAACGGCGGGAGTCCCTGGGCATCGGAGAGGAGGCATTGCTGGCGGGTTTTGTGGGGGCATGGCATCGCGGCAAGGGGGTGTTTACCCTCGCCGACGCCATCGACGCCGCCCATGCCCGGGATGCGCGGGTGCGGGGGCTCTGGATCGGCGGCGGCGCCCATGAAGCGGAATTGCGCGCCCGCCTGGCAAACCGCCCCTGGCAGCACGTCATTGGCTGGCAGGAAGAGGTCGCCCCCTGGTACAGCGTCATGGACGTCCTGGCCCTGCCCTCCATCGAGCCCGACACCTTCGGCCGCGTCTGCCTGGAGGCCCAGGCCTGCGCCACCCCGGTGCTCGGCGCCGCAATGGGCGGGATTCCGGAGAGCTTCGCCGACGGCACAACGGGCCTGCTGCTGCCCCCCGGCGACAGCGCTGCCTGGAGCGCTGCCCTCCTGCGTCTCGTCCGTGATCCCACGCTGCGCCGGCAACTCGCCGCCGCCGGACCGACCTACGCCGGGGGTTTCGACGCCGGTGCCATTGCCCGCGACTTTCTCGCGGCCCTGGGACGATGACAGGGAAGAGCCGAAATCTTATGATACAGCCACGATGTTTGCGGGGATTCCCCCGGGAGAGGAAGCCATGAAAGCGGCCCTGGTGACACCGTTGCCCGTGGCAGGATGCCTGGAAGGCGAGCAACGATCCGAAATCCGCCATGGGTGTGTAGCGGGGCAGGTCTATGCCCTGACCGGAACGAATCAATCATAGCGCCAATGTCCCGTCCCCTGCCCGCCGCGCCGCGCCGCATCCTCCTCATCAAGTCCCATAGCGCCGGCATTGGCGACATCCTGCGCAGCTCGGCCGCCTGGGCGGTGCTCAAAGAACGCTGGCCCGAGGCGGAACTGCACCTGCTCTTTCTCACCCGCTGGCCTGGTTACCCCAGCGAAGAACTCATCCGCGAACACCACCTCCTCAGCAGCGCCCATTTTCTGCCCATGGCCGAAGGCCGCTTCCTCGGCATGCGCGGCGTGGGGCCCGCAAGCTGGCGGCGTCTCCTCCCCCAGGTGGGGGAAATCACGGCGCGAATCCGGCCCGATCTCATCATCGACCATGAACCCCACGGCCTGGAAACCACCCTCGTGGCCCGCTGGGCCAAGCGCCACAGCGGCGCGCCCACGGTGGGGGTGGCGGAGGTCCCCGGACGTGGCCTGCTCTACGACCACGCCGCCCCGGGCCTACGTCGCTACGCCGCTCGCCAGGGCCTTGACTGGCCCATGGATTACACGGAGCGGGACTTTGCCGCCCTGGCTGCCTTGGGCCTCGCGCGCAATGGCCAAGCCATCCTCCTTCAAGAAACCGCCGCAGGGCACTATTGGAGGATGCAATTGGCAGGCGATCTATCGCCCTTCCTTCCCTTCATCGGCCTCAATATTGGCTGTGGCACCCCTGATGCTCAAGGAAAACGCC
>NZ_JBMFWL010000023.1:0-29867 GCF_049965315.1 Acidithiobacillus sp.
AGGTAAGGATGAAAAAATAACCGCCTGATATGCCTGCCTTTCAGGTGCGCGGAACGCAAATGATCGAAAAAGTGGCACGTTAGAGGTATCCCCAGCTTAGCTGGTGCCGACCAGCGGGAGAGATACAGGATGGCAATATTGCAGCGTTACTCCCTACGCCTGCGGCTGGGACTGGCCATGGCCCTGATCGTGGCCATGTCGCTGATGGGGATGGTCAGTTCCCTGGTCATCGCCAACCTCACCCAAGGGGCGGCCCAGGCCATCAACATGGCGGGCTCCCTGCGGATGCAGACCTATCATCTGGAAACCCTGATGCTGTCTGGAGACACGGTAGCGGCGCGGCAGGCGGTTATGGCTGGGGATCGGCAATTCCAGAAAACATTGAACGCCCCGCCGTTGACCGATAGCGTGTCCCAGAGTTTCGGTTCCGACACCCGTAGGGAGTATGCAGAGGTTTCCCGCCGTTGGCAGACGGAGATGGAGCCCCTCCTCTTGGCCTTCGCCCAAGGGCAGGGGAACGGCGGTGCGGCAACGGCGCGCTATGCGGCCGCAGCGCCGGCATTCGTGAAGGTCATCGACGGGCTGGTCACCGCCCTGCAGAACGATACGGAGGGCAAGACCAGTCTCCTGCGCCTGATCCAAGGCGTGGGATTGTTCACCACCCTGGTGGTGGTTTACCTGCTGTTCTGGGCCATGCATCGCGGCGTGCTCGATCCCCTCAACGAACTGCTGACAGCCGCCAGGCGGGTGAGCACCGGGGATTTCAGCTATCGCTTGGCGCACGTCGGCGATGACGAGCTGGGCCAACTGGGGCATACCCTCAACAGGATGTCGGAAGAACTTTCCAAGATTTACGGCCAACTGGAGCAGCGCATCCGGGAACGAACGGCCGAACTGGAGCAAAGCAACCAGTCCCTGGAACTGCTATACAATGTGAGCAAGCGCTTGGCCGAGGCGCCGCAGGCCGTGTCCTCTTATCGCTATGCGCTGCAGGAAACGGAACGGCTCATGGGATCCAGCCATGGGGTCATGTGCGTGGCGAAACGGCATCCGGGAGGAACAGCCCTGATGCTGGCATCTTCGCCGGACCCCGAGGATGCGCGCATGCATTTTTGCGCGCACTCCACCTGCCTCGACTGCCTGGGCGACGGCCATACCCATATCTGGCCGATCAGCGGCCCGAAGAATCCGCAGACGCAAGTGCTTTCCGTCCCCTTATTGGAGCAAGGGCTCCATTATGGCAGCTTGTCCCTGACGATCGCCGACGGCGTCCATGTGCAGTCCTGGCAGATGCAAACCGTCGAAACCGTCGGACGCCATTTGGGCGTCGCTCTGGGGGTGGCGCAGCGGGCCGCCCAGGAACGGCGCATCGCCCTCCTGGAGGAGCGCGCGGCCATCGCCCGCGAACTCCATGATTCCCTCGCCCAGTCGCTATCCTATTCCAAGATCCAGGTGGCGCGCCTGCGCGCTTGCCATCCCGACGGCGGCGATCCCCGCTTGGCGGGCATCATCGCGGACCTTGGCGAAGGTCTCGACAGCGCTTATCGGCAGTTGCGGGAGTTGCTCACCACCTTTCGCCTGCAATTGCCGGAAGGTGGCCTGGAGTCGGCCTTGCTGCAGACCGTGGACGAGTTCGCGGCGAAGAGCGGGATCTCCATCGCCCTGAACGATCGTCTGTCCCATTTTCTGCTGAATGCCAACGAGGAAATCAACATCCTGCAGATCGTCCGGGAAGCGCTGGCCAATGTCGAGCACCATGCCCATGCCCATCACGCCGAGGTGGCATTGTGGCTGGAAGATGGGCACGCTGCGGTGGTCCGCGTCAATGACGACGGCATAGGCCTGGATGCAAGGGGATCTCCGGCCGGTCACTACGGATTGGCGATCATGCGCGAACGTGCCCGGAGCCTCGGTGGGACCTTGCAGGTGGAGCGCACCAAAGCGGGTGGAACGCGGGTAGAATTACAGTTCACACCCGCTGCTTACGCAGGCGAAGGGCAATCCGCCGGCGGAACGGCCGCCACCCCTGCGCAGGGAGTATCTTGAGCGATAATTCATGGTAATAGGGAGCACCCCATGGACGAAGAACACCGGATCGTGGTGATTGACGATCACCCCCTTTTCCGCAAAGGGGTCGGCCAGTTGTTGGCCATGGATCCCGGCCTGAAGCTGGTGGGCGAGGCGGCGACGGCTGCCGATGGCCTGGAACGCATCGCCGCCTTGCAGCCTGATTTGGTATTGCTCGACCTCAACCTGGGAGGGAAGAGCGGTCTGGATACCCTCCGGGAGATCCATTCCCGATGGCCCCACATCCGGGTGCTGGTGCTCACGGTGTCCGATGCCGAAAGCGACCTGGCGGCGGCCCTGCAGGGGGGCAGCGTGGGTTATCTGCTCAAGGACATGGATGCGGAAGACCTGTTGCTCGCCATCCGCCGCGCTTCCTGCGGAGAGATGGTGCTGAGCCCGCGCCTGACCAGCGTCCTCGGCCATGCCTTGCGCCACCAGGCCGGGCGTGAGGAGGAAGACGAAAGCGCCCTGACCGCACGGGAGCGGCAAATCGTTCAGTGCATCGCCGAAGGCAAAAGCAACAAGGTGGTGGCCCGCGACCTGGGCATCGCCGAAGGCACCGTCAAGGTGCATGTCAAGCGGCTCCTGAAAAAGATGCGCCTCCGTTCGCGGGTGGAGATCGCTGTCTGGGCGGTG
Organism: Acidithiobacillus sp.; assembly: GCF_049965315.1. Taxonomy (GTDB): domain Bacteria; phylum Pseudomonadota; class Gammaproteobacteria; order Acidithiobacillales; family Acidithiobacillaceae; genus Acidithiobacillus_B. The sequence goes on from NZ_JBMFWL010000023.1 coordinate 2,704, forward strand.
GAGCATGGTTTCAAGGGCGGCGGAGAGCTGCATGGCATGCGTTGATCTTCCGGACATGGACCCCGCCGTCCAGGCATCATGAAAGGGGCCCCGGATTCACACCGGAGCATCCATGACCGGATTTTCCCCCTGCAGGAAACGCAGCAGGTCCTGCACGGACCTGATCTGCTTGCCGAAGGGCAGCGCAGCGGCGCCCCGAAAGAAGAGGCCCTGCTGGACATTTCCCCGTTGCGCCGCCGCCAACTGGGTCTCGATGCAAAATTGCCCCGCCGCCGGATTGCCATCCTTGAATCCACAGTGGGTCAGGCATTCCGTGCGGCTGGGGCAACGGGCGCATTGGGGATTGGCCCGGGCCATCAACGCCGCCTCATGGCTCAGATAACGCCGCAGCCAGGGGCTCATCACGGCCCGCGCAGGCAGGCCGGCGGCGCTCATGAAGGTCACGATATCCGCAGGCTCGGCCTCTGCCAGAACCCGTTTGAAATTGTCATGGGCATCCCCTTCCCGGGTGACGGCGAAGGGGGTGCCGATCTGCACCCCCGACGCACCCAAGGCCAGCAGGTCCTTGATGCGTTGGAAGGAGTTGATGCCCCCGGCGGGAATGATCGGGATTCGTGCCGCCGCCCCGCCGAGGCTGAACAGGAAGTCCCGGATGGCCGGTAGGACAGTGGCGAAATCGAAGCGGGGATCATTGATTTCCGCCATCTGCGTAGCCCCCAGATGACCGCCCGCATAGCGCGGATGTTCTATGACGATGGCGTCCGGCAGGCGTCCACGCCGCATCCAGCGCCGCACCACGGCCTGGACCCCGCGCAGTTCCGAGAGGATGGGGATCAAGGCCGCACGGGGATAATCCGCCGCCAGTTCCGGCAGGTCCAGGGGCAATCCAGCCCCCATGACGATGGCGTCGGCGCCGCTTTTGAGGGCCTGGAGGACATGCTCCCGGTAGTGGGTGATGGCGCGCATGACGTTGACGGCAATGAAACCGTCCTTCCCGGCGATCCGGCGGGCCTCCTGAACCTCGCGGTCCAGGGCAAGCAAGTTGGCGCGGGCGGTGGCGTCCGGATCCCGCAAGCGGCGCAGGGGCCGCATCAGATCCTCGTGCAGCCGGCGCAGTTCCACGCTGGCGATGGTACCCACCGCACCCTCGGCGGCCACCGTTCCCGCGAGCCGGTGCGCGGAAACCCCAACGCCCATTCCGCCTTGAATGATGGGCAGCAGCGACCTGCCCTTGATTTCCAGTACCGGCAGCTTGATGGCCATGATGCCATTCTCCTCGGGGCCGTCAGCCCCATTTTCCTCGTGCGCCAAGAGCAATGCAGGCACACCTTGCATCACGATATATCATATTACAACATCTCATTATTGTATTTCATAAATGACCGTCCTGTTCCTTGATCCGCGTCAAGGGCAGCGTGGGTGTGCCTTTAGTTCGGGGCCCTACGGAGTGCCGGCACCGGGCTGGGAAGGCCTTCCTCAGGGATGCTCGGCGAACCCCCCTCCATCCCGGGCGAAAGCGCTTGGCGGCCTGGTCTTGATCAGGATCAAGGATGTTTTGATGATTTTCCATCATGATGCATTTATCATGACCCAAGCAGGGCGACGAACCTGGAATCCCCGGGGGAGGCCGCGCGGATGGAACTGGAGGAGCCGGGATGAGTGAATACCGTGGTTGCGAACTGCCCGAAGACCTCTACTATGATCTGGATTATGTCTGGCTACGGCCGGAGGAGGACGGGACCTTCACCATCGGCGTCACCGATCCGGCCCAGACCATGTCGGGTCGCCTGCAAAAGGCCCGCATCAAGAAAGTGGGCACCCACCTGGACGACGGCCGCCACGTCGCCACCCTGGAGAGCGGCAAATGGGCCGGCGGCGTGCCGGTGCCCTTTGCCGGAGAGGTGGTCGCCCGCAACGATGTCCTGCTGGAAGACCCGCACCTGATCAATGTCGACCCCTACGGAGACGCCTGGATCGCCCGCCTCCGGCCCGACGAGCCGGACCGGGCGCTGCTCCGTCTGCACACCGGCCCCGCGGCCCTGGAGGCGCTCCAGGCCTGGATCAAGCGCTACGATGTGCAGTGCATGCGCTGCTCCGACTGAGCAGCGCCCGGCAGCGCAGCATGTCCGCCATCCCGAGAGAACGCCGCAGTGCCTGGTCCCTGGCCATCCTGCTGGGGGTGGTCGTCACCGTCACCCTGCAGATCTTCAGCGGCATCGCCATGGGTCTGGGCTGGATGTCCCTGCTGGCCTTCCACATCGAAGACGGCATGGCCGCCGCGCTCTTCATTCTGCTGGAATGGCTCTGGCTGGCAGGCACCAGGCCGGGCCGGCGCGCCCTCGGCCACCTTTTTCCGACGGTGGGGCAGCGCTGGCGCGCGGCGGGGCGGCAGTGCCGGGATATCTTCCTGAATCGCCCGACGCCCGCCCTCAACACCATCGTCGAAGGGGCCTTCCTCCTCATTGCCACCCTGGCGGTGCTCCTGGGTCTGCTCCTGGCATTCACCGCCCTTCCCGCGCGTTTTCCCCTCCTTCTGGCCGGCCACCGCGCGCTGGCCGGACTGCTGGCGCTGCTCTGGATCATCCATCTCCTCCTGGCCCTCCATGCCGCCCTGGGCCGACGCGCAGCGGCACGGAGATGCTGAAAACCACGGCTGGCCGGCGCGAAAAATGGACGATGCGTACCCTGCGCTAAGGTTTCCGTTTTTCTTGATCCGCGTCAAGGAATACCGCAGCGATTTGATCAACTATAGATCATGGCTGTTTCACCATGACCCCTTGCCGGAGGAGGAATATCATGACTACCGTTACCCCAGCCCAAGCCCATTTACCCCTGCGCGCCGACGCTACCTATCCCTTTGATGCCCGTGGGGTGGCCAAACGCTTTCGCCACGCCGCCATCATCGGCGCCCTGGATGTCCTGCAAAGGGGAGAAGCCATGGAGTTCATCAACGATCACGACCCCCTGCCCCTCCTCGATCAGCTCCGCAGCCGCTATGGGGATCGCCTCGACTGGGCCTACCTGGAGCGTGCGCCGCAGATGGTGCGGATCCGCTTCAGCAAGAAGGGATAGGATCCGATCCTGGAAGGGGGGTCGCAAGGGCGACCCCAAGGAGCGATATCGCCATGCAATTGTTTGCCACCGCCCCCGGCTTTGACGACCCCATTGGGCTCCTGCTGGCTTGCCATGGCCGGATATTGGGCCATTGCGAAACACTGGAGCGCCTGCCCGGGCATCTCGCCGCCCACGGCCCCAATGACGAGGCCCGGCAGGCCGCCGGGCGCATCCTCCGCTATTTCCATAGCGCGGCGCCCCTGCACCATGCCGACGAAGAGGAAAACCTCTTTCCCCTCCTCGCCGCCCATCCCGACTTTCCCGAAAGCCTGCGCGCACCCTTGCAGAACCTGGGCGCCCAGCACCGCGTCCTGGAAAGGGCCTGGGAGGAGCTCGCCGGGGGTTTGGAAGACGTCGTCGCCGGCCGCCCGGCCGCCCTTTTCCCGGAACTTTTCATCACCATGCATCGCGCCCACATCGCCCTCGAGAACGGCGAGATCTTCCCGATGGCCGCCCGCTTGCTGACAACCGGCACCTTGGCGGAGATCGGCGCCGCCATGCGGGCGCGCCGTCCAGGAGCAGAGCCATGACCCACGTCGTCACCGAAGCCTGCATCCATTGCAAATATACCGATTGCGTTGTGCCCTGCCCGGTGGACTGCTTCCACGAGGGGCCCAACTTCCTGGCCATCGACCCGGATGAATGCATCGACTGCACCCTATGCGTGGAAGAATGCCCGGTCCATGCCATCTACCGCGATGTGGACCTTCCGGATGGACAGGAACTGTTTCTGGAGATCAACGCCCGGCTGACCACGCGCTGGCCGGTGATCATCCAGAAAAAACCCGCGCTTCCCGAGGCGGAACGCTGGGCGCAGGTCGAACAAAAACGCCACCTGCTGGAAGAGTGAATGGGGCATGGAGCGAGTGGACACCCTCGAAAGCGCACGTTTTCATGCCGCCTTCCTGACCTATAATCCAAAGTCATAGGGGCGGCAAAGCGCAATGTTGCGAGGCGTCGGCTCCCTGGCGGATCCATCCGTCCCCATGGTGCGCAAGGAGCCCTGCCATGCGCCTGCACAGCCATCAGCGCGAAGTACCGCCCGTCACCGTCATAATGCCGGCCTACAACCGCGCCGCCACCATTGTCCGGGCCATCCGCTCTCTCTGCCGGCAGACCTGGACGGATTTCGAATGCATCATCGTCGATGACGGCAGCACGGACGAAACGGGGGCCAGGGCGCAACGATGCATCGGCGGCGATCCCCGTTTCCATTTCCTGCGGCAGGACGAAAATTGCGGCGTCGGCCCGGCGGCGGCCCTCGGAGCACAACGGGCGCGGGGCACCTGGCTGACACGCCTCGATTCCGACGATGAATACCTGCCGGAGCACCTGGCCCTGCGCCTTGCCCATGTGCAGGCGCACCCCCAAGCGGACTTCCTGTATGGCACCATGCTGGTCCGCAACGGCCCGGACCATGTCCCGGATTTTTATGGGGGACCGCCCATCCCCGTCAGCGCAAGCTCCCAGGGAGCGACCACCTTCCTGCGCCGGAGCGCCTATGCGCGGCTGGGCGGCTGGGCGCCGGTACGTTTCGGCGAAGACGCACTGCTTTTCGCCAAGGCCCGGAAGGCGGGCATCGCCATGCAGCGGGTCCCTTACGCCACTTACGTCTATTACCGGGATACGGAAAACGCCCTGACCAGAAACTGGAATGCCATCTCCTGAACCTGAAGCACCTCTGCCAACGGCCAAATCAAGGCAGCAGGGCGATCTGCTGCAGACCCATGGTTTCCGGGAAACCGAAGAGCAGGTTCATGTTCTGCACCGCCTGCCCTGCCGCCCCCTTCACCAGATTATCGATGACCGAGAGGACCACCACCTGCCCCGGCCGCGGCTGATGGACGGCGATGCGGCAGATGTTCGCACCGCGCACGGAGCGAGTGGCCGGGTGGCTGGCGAAGGGCAGAACATCCACAAAGGGCTCCCGGGCATAATGCTCGGCAAAGATCGCCTGGAGATCGGCGTCGCCCAGGGCCGGGCGCAAGCGCCCATACAGGGTGGCATGGATTCCCCGGATCATGGGCATGAGGTGCGGGGTAAACTGCAAGGTGAGCGGCGCCCCGGCCAGCAGGGAGAGTTCCTGCTCGATTTCGGGACGGTGGCGGTGACCGCTGACACCATAGGCATGGACGCTATCCGCCGCCTCCGCCAGGATCAAGTTGACCTTGGCCGCACGTCCGGCACCGCTGACCCCCGACTTGCAGTCGGCAATGAGCGTCTCGGGATCCAGCACCCCCGCCGCCAGCAGCGGGGCGTAGCCCAGGATCACGGCCGTGGGATAGCAGCCCGGGTTCGCCACCAGGCGCGCCCCCGGAATATGGGCCCGCGTCGTTTCCGGCAACCCGTAGACCGCATCCCCAAGGACCGCTTCGGCGCGATGGGCCATGCCGTACCACTGGGCGAATACGGCGCTGTCGCGCAGGCGGAAATCGGCGCCCAGATCGATCACCCGCACCCCTTGCGCCAATAGTTGCGGGGCCATATCCATGGCCACCCCATGGGGCGTGGCGAAAAAGACCAGGTCCATGGCCGCCAAGGCATCCTCGTCCGGCCCGCTGAAGCTCAGATCACAATGGCCGCGCAAGTTGGGGAAGAGACCGTCCACGCGCGTCCCCGCCTCGGCGCGCGAGGTGATCAAGGCCGGCTCGACCTCCGGATGGGCCGTCAACAGCCGCAGCAGCTCCATGCCCGTATAACCCGTACCGCCGACAATCCCCACCCGTATCATGTCCTCTGACCTCCCGTTGGCGTACACAACAAGGCGTGGGCCTCATCTTAAAATAAAAAGCCGCCCGAAGGCGGCTTCTCTCGCTCGTAGCCCGATACGCTTAGCGTTTGGAGAACTGGTGACTACGCCGTGCCTTGTGCTTGCCCACCTTCTTGCGTTCCACTTCGCGGGCGTCACGGGTGACAAAGCCGGCGGTCCGCAGAGGACGGCGCAGGGCTTCGTCATAGGCCATGAGGGCGCGGGTGATGCCGTGGCGGATGGCGCCCGCCTGACCGCTGGCCCCGCCGCCGCTGACGTTGACGAGCACGTCAAACTGCCCGGTATGACCCGTCAGCTCCAGGGGCTGCATCACCACCATGCGCGAAGTCTCGCGACCGAAGTATTCTTCCAGCGAACGCTTGTTGATCTGAATCCGCCCGGCGCCCCGCCGCAGATAAACGCGGGCTGTGGCACTCTTGCGGCGACCGGTTCCGTAATATTGTTCCATAGGATCTTGCCTTATATCTGCAGGGGCTGGGGCTGCTGGGCGCTATGCGGATGATTGGCACCGGCATAGACCTTGAGCTTCTTGAACATGCTGCGTCCCAGGGAATTCTTGGGCAGCATCCCCTTGACGGCGATCTCGATCACGCGCTCGGGGTGCGTTTCCATCATCTTGGCAAAAGAGGCGCTCTTGAGATTGCCCACGTAACCGGTGTGGTGATGGTACATCTTATCCCGGGCCTTGTTACCCGTTACAGCGATCTTGTCCGCATTGATGACCACCAGGTAATCACCGGTGTCCACGTGCGGCGTAAATTCGGGCTTGTGCTTGCCCCGCAGGCGCCGCGCCAGCTCTACAGAAAGGCGGCCAAGAACTTTGTCCGTGGCATCCACCACGTACCAGTCCCCCTGCACTTCATGGGACTTGGCGGAATAGGTCTTCATCACGACACTCCGGCTTCGGGTTTTTACTTGAGGGGCGAGAGATTAGCGAGGGCGGAACCCGTTGTCAAGGCGCGCGGCCCTCGCCGGGAAGGAGATCATATATGGCGATCGGTATCCCGGGCAAAATGTCCGGAGAACTCCGCGTTGCCGATGATGTGGCCCAAGGGGTAAAGCTCCCGCGCGCGGGCGTCTGCGGCCGGGGGCGGCACGATGTCATCGCCATGGACGGCCTTGTGCAGTCTGGCCTTGACGGTAGCGAAATCGGCGCCCGGGGCAAGATCCAGCGTCGGCAGGTCGGTGGCGAAGAGCACAAAATCATAGTGGCGCAGGTGGTGCTGAGGATCGGGCTCCGGCGCATGATAGGCACTTTCACCAAAATCATTGCGCCCGAGCTTGGCCCCCGCCGGCAAGGGCCCGCCCTCATGAATGCCTTCGGCCATGGGCGGCAGATCATAGACCAGCCAATGCACCCGCTGACCCGTGGCCGCCTCGCGCCATTCCATCACCAGGACCAGACTTCGGGTCTTCTCCGGCAAATGCTGCCAGAAGATGGAGGGCGTCTTGCCCTCGCCCAAGGCCGTGAAACGAGGGGGAATCCAATCCTCGGGGTCGATACCGGTACTGAAAACTTTCATCTCAGCCATGGCCAACTCCTCCGTCGTGCGAACTACAGCTCCTCCAAGGATAGCAGATCATCCAGGGTCTCGCGGCGGCGCAGGAGGCGGAAACCGGCACCATCCAGCAGGACCTCCGCCGGGCGGGGGCGGGTATTGTAGTTGCTGCTCATGGCGAAACCGTAGGCGCCGGCCCCCATCACCGCCAGCAGATCCCCCGCGGCGGCGGCGAGGGGACGATCCTTGGCCAGGAAATCGCCGCTTTCGCAAACCGGGCCCACCACATCCATGGTCAGCGCCGGCGACTCCCTTCCTGCCCGTACCGGCAGGATCTCGTGCCAGGCCCCGTAGAGGGCCGGACGCAGCAGGTCGTTCATGGCGGCATCGACCACGCAGAAGGTCTTGCTGCCATTGTCCTTGATGTATTCCACCCGGGTCAGCAGGGCCCCGGCATTGCCCACCAGGGCGCGGCCCAGTTCCACCACGCGCCGCACCGGGATCCCCGCCAGCGCCCGTTGCAGGACCTCGGCATAGGCGGCGGGGGTGGGCGGCGATTCATCCCGATAACGGATGCCCACGCCGCCGCCCAGGTCCAGATGCTGGATGGGGATGCCCATGTCGCGCAAACGCCGATAGAGCGCGGCCACCCGCTCCGCCGCCGCCCCCAGGGGGGCGAGATCCAAAAGCTGCGAGCCGATGTGACAGGCGATTCCCCGCACCGCGATCTGGGGCAGGCGCGCCGCCTGGGCATAGAGTTCCGGCGCGGCGGCGATGGGGATGCCGAACTTGCTCTCGGCCAGACCGGTGGCGATGTAGCGATGGGTGCCCGGATCCACGTCGGGGTTCACGCGCAGGGCAATGGGCGCCTGCCTGCCCAGGCGCCCGGCCACCTCGGCCACCCGCAGCAGTTCCGCCGGCGACTCGACATTGAGACAGAAGACCTCGGCTTCCAGCGCGGCCGCGATCTCGGCAGGGGACTTGCCCACCCCGGAAAAGACCACCTTGCGCAGGTCGCCGCCGGCGCGGCGCACCCGTTCCAGTTCCCCGCCGGAGACAATATCAAAACCAGCCCCCAGCGCGGCGAAGAGCCGCAGGATACCCAGGTTGGGATTGGCCTTGACGGCGTAGCAGACCTGGGTTTCGGCCCCCAGGGCCGCGGCAAAGGCCTGGTATTGATGCTCCATGGCCGCCCGCGAGTAGACGTAAACGGGGGTCCCCAAGGCAGCGGCTACGGCCTCCAGAGGAACATCCTCGCCATAGAGCTGCCCGCCGCGGTAGGCAAAGACAGTCACGGCTGCATTACCGAGCGGGACGGGCTGGTGGCTGGAGCCGGGCTGGACGCCGGGGCGGCGGCGGGAGCGGGAGGCTTGGGCAGGGTCAGGGGCGTCTTGCGCCCGCAGGCGGCCAAGGCCAGGCTCACGCCCAGCACCAGCAGCAGCATGGCCACCCGCCCCCCGCGATGGCCGCTCATGCCTGCTCCCGACGCAAGCGGTCACGGGCGCGGATCGCCGCCGCCCGTACCGATTCCGGCGCCGTGCCGCCCGGATGGCGGCGGGCGTTGAGGGATCCCTCCAGGGTCAGGACCGCGTACACATCCTCGCCAATGAGGGGAGACAAGGCCTGGAGATCGGCCAGCGGCATGGCCTCCAGGGCCATGGCCCGCTCCTGAGCCAGACGCACGGCGCGGCCCACTGCGGCATGGGCATCGCGGAAAGGCATGCCCTTGCGCACCAAGTAATCGGCCAGATCCGTGGCCGTGGCAAAACCCTTCTCGGCCTGGGCGCGCATGGCCTCCCGCTGCACCGTGAGGCCCGGCAACATGCGGGCAAGGATCTCGACACTGGCGCGCACGCTGTCCAGGGCGTCGAAAAAGCCTTCCTTGTCCTCCTGATTATCGCGATTGTAGGCCAGCGGCTGCCCTTTCATGAGCACCAGCAGGGCCACCAGGTCACCGATGACCCGCCCGCTCTTGCCCCGCACCAGCTCCGCCACATCGGGGTTCTTCTTTTGCGGCATGATGCTGGAACCGGTGCAGAAACTATCGGGCAAATCGATGAAGGCGAAGGGCGGCGACATCCACAGGACGAGCTCTTCCGCCAGCCGCGAGAGGTGCACGGCAAGGATGGCGAGGTCGGCCAGGATTTCCATGACGAAATCCCGGTCCGAAACGGCATCCAGGCTGTTTTCGGCGATGGCGGCGAATCCCAGTTGCCGCGCCACGTCCCAGCGGTCGATGGGGAAGGTCGTCCCCGCCAGGGCGGCGGCGCCCAGGGGCAGGACATTGACGCGGGTCCGGGCGTCGGCCAGGCGCTGGCTATCCCGATGGAGCATCTCGACATAGGCCAGACAGTGGTGACCGAAACTCACCGGCTGCGCCACCTGCATGTGGGTAAAGCCGGGCATGACCGTATCGGCCTCGCGCTCGGCCAGATTGATGAAAACCTCCTGCAGGCGGGCCAGCGCGCCGCGCAGGTCGTCCAGGGCCTCCCGGGCGTAGAGGCGCAGGTCCGTGGCCACCTGATCGTTGCGGGAGCGCGCCGTATGCAGTTTCTTGCCCACCTCGCCCACCAGCTCCGTCAGCCGGCTTTCGATGTGCATGTGGATATCTTCCAGGGCGGGGCGAAAGGCCATCCGGCCGGCCTCGATTTCGCTGCGCACCTCCCCAAGACCGGAGACAATGGTCGCCGCCTCCTCCGGAGTCAGCACCCCAACCCGTCCGAGCATGCGGGCATGGGCCATGGAGCCGAGAATATCCTGGGCGTAGAGGCGCCGGTCCACCGCGATGGAGGCGCTGAACTCCTCCACCAGGCTATCGGTTCCGGTACTGAATCGCCCACCCCACAATTTCTCGCTCATCACCCTATCCTCCATGGACCACCGCGTTGGACTATAACGAAAACCCCCCGAGCTTCGCCAGACCCGGCTACCCTTCCGCTCGCTTTTGGCGCTACTATGTGCAGTGACATCCACTCCGGCAAGGCCCCAACGATCCCCATGCAGGCTCCTCTTCGCATCGGCACCCGCGCCAGCCCCCTGGCCCTCTGGCAAGCGGAACACGTGCGCAACGGCATCCTCCGCCTCCACCCGGGGTCCACCGTGGAGATCGTTCCGCTCACCACCAGCGGTGACCAGTTCCTGGACGTCCCCCTCCATGCCGTCGGCGGCAAGGGCCTCTTTGTCAAGGAAATCGAGGACGCGCTCCTGGATGGCCGGGTGGATCTGGCCGTTCATTCCATGAAAGACGTCCCCGCCCATCAACCGGCGGGGCTGGAGATCGCCGCCATCCTGGTCCGGGAAGACGTGCGTGACGCCTTCGTCTCCACCCGCTATCCGGACCCCGCCGCCCTCCCGGCGGGCGCGCGGGTCGGCAGTTCCAGCCTGCGCCGCCGGGCGCAGTTGCTGGCGCGCTTTCCCCATCTGCAGGTGGACGACCTGCGCGGCAATGTCGCCACCCGCCTGGGCAAGCTGGATGCCGGTCGCTATGAGGCCGTCATCCTCGCCGCCGCCGGCCTCAAGCGCCTGGGTCTGGCGGGACGGATCAGCGCCTTGCTCGCGGTGGAGGACTCTCTGCCCGCCGTGGGGCAGGGGGCCATCGGCATCGAAATTCGTCTGGGCGACGCCGCTACCCGCGCCACCATCGCCGCCCTCAACGATGCGGAAACCAGTCTTTGCGTACACGCCGAACGCGCCATGAACCAGACCCTGGGAGGCGACTGCCGTCTGCCGGTAGCGGCCCTGGCGCAGTACCGGGCCGATGGATCCCTGCACATGCGCGGCCTCGTGGCGACGGCGGACGGCAGCCGGATCCTGCGCGCCGCGGCCGAAGGCCGGGATGCTTTCGAGCTGGGTCAGACCGTTGCGGCCCAATTGCTGGCCCAAGGGGCCGCTGCCATCATTGCGGAAATCACCCGCCCATGAGCATCGGGATGCTGAGCAAGAAAGGCATCGTCATCACCCGGCCGCGGGCCCAGGCGGAAGACTTGGTCGCCATGCTGGAACAGCGCGGGGCCCGCCCCCTGCTCTTCCCTGCCATCCAGATCGAGGCGCCGGAAAACTGGCAATCCGTGGACCACGCCCTGCACTCCCTCCCGCAGATGGACTGGGCCATTTTTTCCAGCCGCAACGCCGTCGCCCATGCCCTGAGCCGTGCCCACAGCCTCGGCCTGGAGTGGCCCCAGGGGCCCCGGGTCGCCGCCGTTGGCCGGGAAACCGCCAAGGCCCTGGGCGAATTCGGCATCCGGGTGGATCTGGTTCCCCGCAATTTCAGCTCCGAAGGCCTGCTGGAAAGCGCTGAACTCGCTGCGGTGCAGGGCCGGCGCATCGTCCTCTTCGCCGGCGACCAAGGCCGCGAACTGCTGGAGCTTACCCTCAGCCAGCGCGGCGCGGCAGTGGAAAAGGCCTTCTGCTACCGGCGCACCATCCCCGGCAGCAATCCCACCCCCTTGCTCCACGCCTGGGCCCGTGGCGAGCTGGACGCCGTCACCGTCACCAGCCCGGAGATCTTCAACAACTTCTTCCAGCTCGTCGGCGGCCTGGGCCAGCGCTGGCTCAAACGCACCCCCATCATCGCCATCAGCCCGCTGACGGCGCAGGCCGTCACCGCCGTTGGCCTGCCCACCCCCTGGATCGCCCCGGAGGCCAGCAACGACGGCATCCTCGCCGCTCTGGAGAGCTGGGCCCAAAGCCTGCAGGAGACCGCCCCATGAGCATGATCGCCCTCCCCTCCCGTCACGAACCGCGCCGCCTGCGCCGCCGCGCCAACCTGCGCGCCCTGCTGCGGGAGCATCATCTCCATCCCGGCGACTTTGTCCTTCCCCTCTTCCTCATCGACGGCGAAGGACAGCGGCGGGAGATCGCCTCCATGCCCGGCGTCCATCAGCACAGCATCGACCAGGCCGTGGCCTTTTGCGGCGAGGCAGTGCGGCTGGGCATTCCGGGGGTGCTCCTCTTCGGGGTGGTGGCAAACACCTGCAAAGATGCCCACGGCTCCGCATCCTGGGCCGCCGACGGCCTCGTCCAGCGCGGCATCGCCGCCATCCGCGCCGCCCACCCGCAGCTCCTCGTCATTGCCGATGCCTGTTTTTGCGAATACACCGAACATGGCCACTGCGGCGTCCTCGATGCCCAGGGGGATCGGGACGACAGCGCCACCCTGGAAAATCTCCAGCGCCAGGCCATCTCCTACGCCGAGGCCGGGGTCGATATCATCGCCCCCTCGGGGATGGTCGACGGCATGGTCATGGCCATTCGCGAGGCCCTGGATGCCGCCCGCCACGAAAAGGTCGCCATCCTCTCCTATGCCATCAAATACGCCAGCGCCTTTTACGGCCCCTTCCGCGACGCCGCCGACAGCGCCCCCCAGTTCGGCGACCGCAAGGGGTATCAGATGGACCCCGCCAACCGCCGCGAGGCCTTTCGCGAACTGGCCCTCGACATCAGCGAAGGCGCCGACATGGTCATGGTCAAACCCGCCCTCCCCTACCTCGACCTGATCCGCGACGTGCGCGAACGTTGCGACCTCCCCGTCGCCGCCTACAACGTCTCCGGCGAATACAGCATGCTCAAGGCCGCCGCCCGCAACGGCTGGCTCGACGAACGAGCGAGCGTCCTCGAAGCCCTGCTCGGCATCAAGCGCGCCGGCGCCGACTTCATCATCACCTACCACGCCCTGGATGCCGCCCGCTGGCTGGATGACAGATGGCAGCGCCCTACAGCGCCACCGGGGCGGAACGCAGATCAATAAAACTCGCCCAGCATTGGCTACGCTGGTGCTTGCGCTCTTTGATCGCGTATAGCGCCTGGTCCGCATGGCGCAACAGCAATTCCGGCGATTCGTTGTCCATCGGGAATACCGTCAGGCCCATACTCGCCCGCACCTGGATGGATGAGCCCTCACTCCAGACAAAGGGTGTCTCGACAGCCTTTTGAATCTTGTACAAGAGTGCCTGCAAATCCGTTAAATCTTCCAGATCCTCAAGCAATAGCACAAATTCATCGCCCCCCAAACGCACGAGAAAATCCGTTCGCCGAACCACAGCAAGGAGGCGCTGCGCAATGTCCTTGAGAAGAAGGTCTCCCGCTTCGTGGCCATAACTATCGTTTACTGGCTTGAAATCATCCAGATCCAGCATAACGACCGCCAGGATCCGCCCGTGCCGGGCACTGCGCAAGAGAGCCTGTGCAAAATAGTCATCCAGCCCACGGCGGTTGGCGAGACCTGTCAGGGGGTCATGGGTAGCCAGCCAGGACTGGTGTTCGCGTTCTGCCGCAAGAACTCCCTTAAGGTCGAGCTCATCTAGACCATGGCCGAGCAGCAGGGCCACGCGGGAAAGCAATTTCATGAGGTCCCGGGAAAAAATATCGGGATGAACAGCAACAACCGTGAGCACTCCCCAAACTTGGCTCCCCCGGCGTATCGGGATCGCTGCGGCAGACTGTGATGTCGTTTGATCTGTCCGCGCTGGCAATCCGAGCCCAACCCCCAAGGGCTGAGGATATTGGCTAAACCCGCTACGCCAGGCCAGGGATGCCTGCTCATCTTCGAGGCTGGATGATGGTGTTTCTAGACCAGCGCTGGCCAAATGCGTAAAACCATGACCTACGTCCGGTCGGCCGATCCAGACTGTCGCGAAAAGACCGCTTTCCACCAGCCGCTGGCAGACATTATCCAGCAGATGGATCTCATCCTGTGCGGCGAGCACGATGTCGCCCTCGTCCAACAACGCCTGATATAAAATAGTACGATGCTGGATTTCAGCAAGGCTTTTGAATTGGCGATCGGCAATGTGCAGGGCATCGCTTAACTGATGCAGCAAGACCTGTAAACTGGCGCTGAAATAATGAGGGTTCTTGCTCGTGACCAACAGCACCGCCAGCGGCTCTGTATCCGAATAAATGGGCCATGCCCCGAAAACCCGTATGGGCGCCAAGAGAACAGAGCTATTACAACACGCCTGTAACTGCGCATCATGCTCGATGTTCCCAATGATCGCCTGTTCCGATTGCAAAGCCTGCAATGCCAGCCCCATTTCCGGTCTGATGGCGATGCCATCTAGACCCTCATGGAGATCGGCGATAGCGGCGCTAATCGCTGTACTTTGACCATGGACAGTCACCAACTGCAAGGTTCCCCCTGCATTCCTCTCCAGAACCCATGCCGCAAAAGCCTGCGTCCGTTCTACTAGAAGCCGCGGCACCTGAGCGTAAGCAACCGCCATACTCGGCGCTGCCAAGAAATCGCGCAAAAGTTCACTGATGGCCTGCTGATAGTCAGAGAGCCGCAGCAGATCCACCATGTTCTTGCGTCGTTCCAGAAAAACCGAAAGGTCTTCGGCCAAACGAATGAACAAATCCGTCCCCAAGTCGGTCAGGACGGGGGCATCCCCATAGTGCAAAACCACCACGCCCAGCAAACCATCTAGCGAACGAAAAGGCACCACGACACTACCGCGGAGGGAAAATTGCTCAAGCCTATCCCGCCAAGCGACATAGCTGGCATCCGTAGCACTAGTCCTACGCACCACATCCCCAGTGCGTAGGGCTTCAGCGATGGATCCCCCTCCCTGCTCCCCGCCAACCTCGGGGATGGGCGAAAGCTGGAGGCCATCGACAAAAGTACGGGCAGGGCCGCTGGCGGCAAGGATATCCACCCTCTTCGCGTCCCCGGCGAGGAGCCCGATCCAGACCACGGGTAGGCGCAGATGTCGTACCAGCAGCTCTGTCAACTGCTCCAAGGTTTGCTCCACGGGCATCCCGAGGGTATCTGCAAACAAGCGGCTGGCCTCTCCCAGGGCCAAGTAAAAGCGCTCCCGCGCCAACATATTCTGGCGTATCCGACCTTCCTTGAATAGCCAACGAAAAACCATCTAGCCCGCCAGAACGTAATGTTTTATGCTAAATTGTTCGTAGTGTCCGCCAATGTATACGGCCCAAGCACGCCTTGCAATGACTGGTAGGCGGCATCCAGATCCAGCAAAAGGAGTATTTTCGCTTTTTTCTGGCGCTCCAATTCGGCAATGCGCGGTTGGATGTTCATCATGGATTCCATGATCGCTTCCAACGCCTGCAGTTGATCTTTTGCCTGCAGATAAAATAGGTCCATTTGTCGATTCATCATCTCCAGGCTTTCACTCACCCAAGCCTGCAATTCCAGCCGCGTTTCTCGAACGAAATCCTGCACCTTAGTGGCAACGGTAAGAAATGCCGTGCGTACCACTGCCCCCTGCGTCTTCGCCGCAATCTCCAGCCGCTTGCCAAAGCGCTGGTAGTTTTCTGCCATACCAAGCAACTCTGCACGGCGTGGCAAAATAGCATAAGGAACGGTATCGAGGGCGGGTAGCCCATAACGCTGCTCAAGCTGACGGTAAGAATCGACCATCAATGCCGAAAGTCGGTTCGCTCTATCCAGAGCGGTATCAAAATGGCTGATGGTATCTGCAAAAAACTGCGAAAAGCGCTCATAGATGCCAATGGTGGTCCATGCCGCCAGAAGCTCGTTACGGGCATCGCCAATAATACTATCAAAGCGATCCATGGACAGGGAACTGAGCAACCAGTTTTCCGTAGCAGCTACAAATTCCCGTTGTTTTTGATGAAAGGCACTACGATCACTGGCAAAGGTGCGGAGAATTTTTTGTTGTCGAGCCACTAGGCGCGGAACCTTTCCCTCGCTTTGCGCCCCCAGCCGTTGCATGCTGTCTATGTCTTCATCAAGGTGATGGATCTGCTCATCCAAGATCGTTCGCTGCTCCGCCACCACACGATCCACCAGATTTTGCACACGGGAAAGAACTGCTAACCGCTTGGCCGGAATCAAAATGTCGGCAATAGCGGCTTCAAGAGGAGCTATACCACTACGGGCAAGCAATATCTGATCCCCGCGGATACGCGACACTAGGCCCTTTTGCCCCGATACTGGCAGCACCTGAAGAGGGCTGATCTGCAGACGTCTGGCCGTGACCTCTACCTGCGACTGAATGGACGCAGACACCTGCGCATCGTCGCGGAGCTCGTCCCAGAGCATGTCCACTTTATTCAACACCACCAGCTGTTTTTGATAGAGATTGCGACAAAGATATTGATCCCAGATTTCCAGATCACTCTGGGTAACTCCGGTATCCGCACCCAAAACGAAGACGATGGCATCAGCGGAAGTCGATGATTCCAGCGCAAGTTCGGGCTCACTACCGATAGCATTCAAGCCAGGGGTATCGAGGATGCTCAATCCTGCCGCCAGGACCGGGTGGGGCATACTCAGAAGAGCGTAACGCCAACGGGGAATCAGCACCCGACCCATATCGCAGGAGGGACAATGACTGGCATTCTGGTTGCCAGCCGCGCTGCGCAAGGGCGGGCAAAGGCCATACCGGCGCGCCTCCACCAGCGGCACGCACAGCGTTTCAGTGATGTGCGCCAAGGCGCTGTCGCGTGCTTCCACATCTGCCAGATCCAAGGGCAGATGTGTCCAGACGGCTTTGACCCTTTTCAATTTTTCGACGGAAGTGTCCAAAGATCGGCTGTTGATGGGAAGCAGACGCAGACCTGGATCCTGCTTACATCCGGATATTTCGACGGGGCACATGGTGGTTTGCCCGGGGCCGGAAGGCAGTACGCGCCCGCCCAGATCGGCAAAAAAAAGGGCATTGACGAGTTCGGTCTTCCCCCGAGCAAATTCCCCAAAGAAAGCAATGCGTAGGGAGTCCTGCGCAATCTCGTCGCCAAGGCTCTCCAGACGCAGCATAGTCGCCCCAGGGAGAAGTTCTAACTTTCCGGTTACAGCGGACAACTCCCGCAGACCAGACGCAAGCTGGACACGCCATTGATGGAACTCTTGTAAGCGCTGAACCAATAGAGAGGTTTCCATTAAAAGTATCCTGAATTATAAATTTGCTAGAAATAATCGCACAATCCCATGAAAAACATAACAATTGCAGCTCAAATAAATTTCCATCAATTCTGATGCCTACATTTTCCTATTGCCAGATAATCGCCTTCGCGCCAAACCGCCATGTCCTTACCCCCATGCAAAAAGTCCTTTTGGCGTGGGTGCGGACGGCGAGAAAAAGGGTTAATCCAAGACGGCTGCCCAAGCCATGGCATGCAGATAACATTGATTGATATCGGCCATGTCCAAACCCAACGACCCCGCCAAGGCAAGCGTACCTGGGGCATCCCCCTGTTCAATGGCCTCGATCAGGCGCAAAAGGATGCCGTTCTCCCCTTCATGCCGCAGGATGGCCGCGTCCACTTCCGGCGGCAAATGCAGGTCGCCCAGGATATCGGCCATGGGTACTCCCAGCATGGCATCCAGAAGCGACAACATCCCCACCAAAAAAGACTGATGCATTTGCGCATTGTCAGCGCTTAAGGCGGGCGCCTTTTGGCGCAACTGCTCGGCCAACCGCCCGCGCGTGGCGGCCATGGTCAACAGCGGCGAACCGCGCCCACCCTGGCCGGCGAAAAGGAGCAAGGTCAGCCAACGCTGGAGCGGCTGGCGGCCCAGGAGGATCAGCGCTCGGCGGATGCTGTCGATCTCCTGGCCGCGCGTCAGGCCGGCCGAGTTCATGTAACGCAACAACTGATAAGACAGGCCGGGATCCTTCTGGAAAGCCTGCTCGATCTCCGCAACGGGACCGTTTTCCCCCAGCAGGTTCAGGAGCCGGAAAATGCTCAGATGGTTCGCCCCGATCCGCTTCCCGGCAATGATCTCCGGCCGCATGAAATAGTAGCCCTGGGTAAAGTCCACTCCCGCCTCATAGCAATGCCGCGCAATACCCTGGGTTTCCACCCGCGTCGCCACGATCGCCTGGTCCCCGGACCGCCGGATGGTGCGAATCTGCGCCTGCACCTGGGATAACTCTGCGCTGTAGAGATCTACCTTCACAAAATCCATGAAAGACAGCAGCTCCGCATGCCACGGCGTATCCTGAAAACGATCCAGGGCGAGGCGGTAGCCCTGCCGGCGCAGCGCCCCAAGGGTAGCCAGGAATTCTGCGCTGGGCGCTTCGGTGATGGTGAACTCGGGAATGATGCGCTGGGCCGGAAACAGCTCCAGGCTTTTTTCGTCAAAAAGGCTATTGGTGAAATTCACGAAGGCGAGCTTGCCGCCCAAAAGCTGCTCCACGCTGAATTGGCTAAAGGCCTTGATCAGCACGCGGGCGGAAGCCAGGAAAGGGTCGTCCATGGGCCCCCCCAGCTCCTCCCGGGCAAACAGCTCATAGCCGATGATCTCCCCTTGCCGCCCCAGGATGGCCTGACGGGCGATGAATTCCTCCTGAGGCGCCGCCGCGGCGGCGTCCGGCATTTGCGGGTCAATGGTGTTGCTCATGGAACCTCACACCGTCATCAAACGGTCCAATAGATTCTTGGAAATCCCCGTCACCTGCAGCAATCGCGCATAGTAAGCCCGATCAATCAGATATTGGCACAGGTCCAGTAAACGCAACACCGCCGCCGTCACCGCCCCCTCCGGGTATTGATGGGCCACACCGATGCTGCCCAAGACTTGCGGCAGGGCGGCACGCAGGTAACTCATCCCGAAGGCGGTAAATAACGGCGGAATCCGCGCTTGCACATGGGTCTCCCCGACGCGATCCTGCGCATCGAGGAAAGCGGCATCATGGGGGCCGGTAAATAGCTGTTCCAGCCATTGGGTGATATTCGCCTCCACCAGCGCAGCATGGGCCTCAAGTCGCTGCTCCACTTGCGGGTCGGAGCGCAGCCGCTGCATAAAATGCTGCGCCACCAGCGCCATATGGGGCACCACCTTGGGCCCGACCTCCTGCAAAAGCCGGAGGTCATCGCCCCCAAAGCCGGAAATGGGCAAAAAACTGGACAATTGCGGATCCTGCTGCGCGACGCCCAGAAAATCCATATCCGTTCCTCCCGAGTGAGTAAAAAGCCCAATTTCCAAGTGCCCGCTGCAATAACCAATAAAATTTCTCATGGAATAAAGAAAAAGCGAAGACTGGCAGGGCGTGCCATGGGAAAACAGGCGTCGCCACGGCGCGCAGGGATACCCGCAACCGGGGCCACCGGAGAAAAGGCGCCGGCAAACCCCGGCACCATCAGCATGGAAAACGGCGTTCTTCCTGACGGATCCCCCTAATAGTAACCCGTCTCCTGGTGTACTTCCGGCAGTCCGCCGCCCTCCACGGCAAGCGCCCAGATCATCCGCGCCACGCTCTCCGGTGCAATCACCGTACGCTGATTATGAATGGCCGCCAGCCCTTCCCGCAACTCCTGGCGCACCGCATGGGATCCGGTAAGATCAAAGAGGATATCGATATCCTGGCTCCGCGCGATCAGTTCCTGAATGCCATACACGGGGATACCCGCGTTTGCGGCGGCCGTGCGTCCCGGGGTATTGTTCGGCTCGGCCACGGCAATGATCTGTATGCCCTGACGCGGCTTTTTGCGCAGGGCGTCCAGAAATGCCGAACCCACCCGCCCCAGTCCGATGATGGCTATCGCTTGCTGTTGCATGATGCACCTCTCCTTCCTTGTGGTATAGGCTGCCTATTAGGCGAAAACCGCGGCCCTGTCCAGCAGGCGTGGCATTTATCTCGGGAATGCCGCGAGAGCGCCTGCACCACACGGAAGCAGGCGAACGCCCGGCACTGATCAACTTTCCAAGCAGCTTGAATCGTTCCCGGAGGGAAGGCGAGGTGCGCTTGCCGGACCCCGGCAGGCCCCGGCCCAAGGCTTAGGAGGGTACAGAGGATATGGGCGTCGGCCATTTCCTGCAGGATGCCTTCGGCCCGCAGCGCCGAACTGCCCGGTAGCGCCCCCTGGAACAGCATTTGAACGGTATCCGCAACGGTTTCAGTCACTTTCCATTATCCTGTGGTGGGCGCTGCGAAGCACCCGCTTTCAGCTCAAACCCAAAAAATGAACGCAATGGTAGGATCGCGTATGGACAGACTGCCCAGGAAAGAAGGGGAAATGAAGCCCTGGGCTGGCGCCTGATCGCGGAAGGACCGGACATGAACCATTTGGCGCCTGGACCTCCTGCCGCACAGCCGGACCTTGCAGCGCCCCGGCGGAGTTGGTCCGGATCGGCGATGCCCGGATGGATCCGGCCAGGACGGAAGGAAAGGCCCCATGCCCGCCCCGGATACCGATGGTCGGCTATCAGGACCTTGGCATCCGCAAAAAATCGTCTAACTGATTTGACATCTGATCAATGAGTTATTGGCATTTTCCTGATAAACCAGGGGCCTTGGGATGCGACCCGTTGCGGGCCAGGAGGAAGAGATGGACAAATCGGCAGCTTGTCGCCAGGAAGCCCGGGAGTTGATGCAACGTTTCCCCACCGTGCAGGGCTGGGCCCTCATGAGCCGGGACGGCATCGTCATGCTCGCACAGTTGCCCCCGGGCGTGGACGAGGACCTCCTCGGCACCCTGGGAGCGGCCCTCATCTCCCTCAGCGATCGCTGGGCCGAGTCCCGCAGTGCCTGCGCCACGGAATACATCCTTCTCGGAGATTGCCGGTATCGCCATCTTTTCCTGCCCGCCGGCGGGGAGGGCATTCTCGCCCTCTTTCTCGACGTGAAGGGCGATTGGAACAGCGTCGTCGCCGCCTCCTGCATGCTCGCCGAGCGCATGGGGCAAGTGCTGGAACTGGCTTAGACCGGACCGGGAAAGACCATGAACGCAAACCCCAGCGATGTGCAGACCCTCATCCACATCAGCGGTTTTTCCCCGGAGGATGAGGAGCATCTCCGCCATCTCGGCCAACATCTGGTGCCGCGCCTGCCCGAACTCACGGATCGCTTCTATGGGCGCCTGCTGGCCGATGAACGCACCCGCCCCCATGTGGAGGGCCGCGTGGAGCAGTTGAAAAAGACCCATATCGCCTGGCTCACGGAACTCTTCGCCGGCGATTACGGCGAAGCGTTCATGGCCCACCAGCGGCGCATCGGCGAAGTCCACGTGGCCGCCGGCATTCCGCCTCTCTTCGTGGCGGCCAGCATGAGTTTTCTGCGCGGCGCCTTCCCCGCAGAGATCGAAATCGCCGCCCGGGCGGTGGGCGACCCCATCGGCATCTGCACCGGGGTGGTGCTGCGCCTGCTGGATCTCTGCCAATATCTGATCGATTCGGCCTACGAGGCCGAACGCATGCGGCGGCTGACGGCCGCCACCGGGATGAGCCTGGTCCTGCTGGAGAATCTCATCAGCCTGCGGCCGCTGCGGTACTAAGCCTCCGGGGTTAGGGCACTCCTCTGTTGACTTGAATGGTAATGCGAATTAGTATCGATCGCGTTGTCTTTATCCGGGGGCTCCCATGAATACCCGCATCACATCCGTCGCGCCTGCATCCACGTTGGGCTGGCGCTGGAAAACCTTCCTCGCCGTCCTGGGCCCCGGCATCGTGGTCATGCTTGCCGACACCGATGTCGGGAGCGTGGTCACGGCCGCCCAGAGCGGCGCCCAGTGGGGGTACAAGCTCCTGCTTTTGCAGTTCATCCTCATGCCCATTCTCTACATCGTGCAGGAGTTGACGGTGCGGCTGGGCATTTTCACCGGCAAGGGCCACGGCGAGCTCATCCGCGACACCTTCGGCCAGGGCTGGGCCTGGGTTTCGGTGACGGGCCTCGGCATCGCCTCGGTGGGGGCACTGCTGACGGAGTTTTCGGGTGTGGCCGGGGTCGGCTCCCTCTTCGGCGTACCACGGGCCGTGGCCGTGGGCCTGGCGGCCGCCTTTCTCCTGGTGGTGGTCTGGACTGGTTCCTATCGCCGCGTGGAGCGGGTGGCCATCGCCCTGGGGCTTTTCGAGCTGGCCTTTTTCTGGGTGGCCTGGGCGGCCCATCCGAATATGCAGGAGATGTTGCGCGGACTCATCCATGCCCCGGTCACCAATACGGATTATATGTACCTCGTGGCGGCCAACATCGGTGCCGTCATCATGCCCTGGATGATCTTTTACCAGCAATCAGCCGTAGCCGACAAAAAGCTCCACGCCGAGCACTATCGCGATGCGCGCTGGGATACGGCCATCGGCGCGGTGGTCACCCAGCTCATCATGGCTGCCGTACTGGTGGCCACCGCCGCCACCATCGGCCTCAAAAACCCCCATGCGAGCCTGAATACCGTCGGCCAGATCGCCCATGCCTTCGTGCCTTTCCTGGGTGAGCGGATGGGCGTGGTGGTCTTCAGCATCGGCATCCTCGGCGCCGGCATGGTGGCCGCCATCGTCGTCTCCCTGGCCGCCGCCTGGGGCTTCGGAGAGGTGACGGGCTACAAGCACTCCCTGGAATACCACCCCAAGGAGGCGCCCTGGTTCTACGTCGTCTACACCCTGGCGGTGGTGTCCGGAGCCCTGGCGGTGGTGGCCATCCCCAACCTGGTGAGCCTGACGGTGGCGGTGGAGGTGATGAATTCCTGCCTGTTGCCCATGGTGCTGGGCTTCCTCGTGGCCCTCGCGGTAAAGGCACTGCCCGCGGAGCACCGCCTGCGCGGCTGGTATTTTTGGGTGGTGGTGGCGATTTCCACGCTGTCGGCAGGCCTCGGAGTCTATGGGGGCCTCACCAGCATTCCAGGCTGGTAAATAGCCATGAAATCGTTACCATGCTGGTTCCCGACGGGCATGGATCTTCCGGAGTCGGGCATCTTTTGGCGCGCCACGGCCAGCGCACGCGCCGCTGATGCCCGGACCCCGACACGCTGCCTTCCGTATTCATCGTATCCCCCAGGGGGGATACGCAGCGAACCCGATTCACCTTCTCCCTGAACCGACGACCACGGCGAGGAATCATGAACAAAACAAATCTTTGGCCCATCCCCGCCTTGCTGGCGGCCCTCGTCATGGGTACCCAGGGCGTCCGTGCCGATGATGCCATTCAGGATCCCTGCAGCGGATCGTCCGCCTTGCTCGCCATCCTGGATCGGCCGACGGTATCCGACAGCGCCTGCGTGGTGCAATACGGCCAGGCCGTACTGGAGGCGGGTTATGAGCACGCTGACCTTACGGGGGCCGGAAGCGGCACTGCCGATAATTTTCCCGAGGCGGAACTGCGCTTGGGCTTGCCGGGCAACAACGAATTCGTCCTGCTGCCGCCCAACGACAATCTCCAGCGCATCCCGGGCAGCCCCCGTCTCCAGGGATTCTCGGCCACCACGGTCGGCATCAAGCACGAATTGGGCTATACCAAACATTGGCTGGGGGCCGTGGAAGGCTTGTTTACCTTGCCCTCCGGGAGCCCGGCCTTCGGCAGCCAGGGACTGGGGGTAGCCTTTAACGGCATCGTTGCCTATGCCCCCAGCGACGACACGGGGATCTCCCTGCAATTGGGCGTCACCTCCCAGACCAACCCCGTGCTCGCCGGAGGTGGTCGCTACACCAGCGTCAATCCGGATATCAGCTTCACCTGGCTACCCTGGTGGAATCTGCAATTCTACGGCGAGGTCTTCGGCCAGAGCCGCACGGGGCCGGGTCTGGGGTCCGGTTTTGATGCGGACGGCGGTGTGCAATATCTGCTCACCTCCTACTGTGAAGTGGACCTCGAGGAAGGTGTGCGCCTGAGCGGCAGCCTGGGTGGATTTACCCACTACGTCGGGGCGGGGATGGGTTTCCTCTTCTGATCCATGCAATCGCTGGGAGGGGTTCGCGGGCGGGAAAGATGCTCACCCTCCCTGGAAGGAGGGGTCGCAAAGGCGGCGAAGCGTGTCTGGCATGTCCGCCGGACATTGCCCGCAGGCCAGATTGGCGGGGACGGCGTATGCCATCTTTTGCGGATGGGCCAGTTTCAGATCAGCCATGATGGCCTGGAATTCCGCCAGGCTCCTGCCGGCCAGACGGGGGTTCCGCTCCTTTTCCTGGGCG
This sequence comes from Acidithiobacillus sp., assembly GCF_049965315.1. Lineage (GTDB taxonomy): Bacteria > Pseudomonadota > Gammaproteobacteria > Acidithiobacillales > Acidithiobacillaceae > Acidithiobacillus_B. The sequence continues at coordinate 26,912 of NZ_JBMFWL010000023.1, forward strand.
ATTGACGATACATGCCGGTGCTGATAATCATGGGCAGGATAAACCAGGGTAGCGTCGGGCAGGGAAAACAGCTTTTCCTGAACGGAGTGGTACAGGGTGGCGGCGTCGCCATTCTGAAAATCGGTGCGCCCGCAGCCGTCGATGAGCAGGGCGTCGCCGGTGAAGACCCGCCAGGTGTCGCCGTCCACCACCAGATAAGCGTGGTGGGTATCCGTATGCCCAGGGGTAAAAAGTGGTTGAAAATGGAGCGAACCCAAGCTCAGGGGCTGCCCTTCGGCCACTCCGAAATCGGTGCAGGGCAGGCCATCCATGGCTGGCCCGGCAATCCGGCTGCCGACACTGGCCTTGAGCTTGCGGGCGCTGCTCACGTGGTCGGCATGGATGTGCGTCTCCAGGGTATAGCTGAGGCGCAGCCCGAGATCGCCCAGGACCTGCAGATCCCGCTCCGCGGTCTCCAGCACCGGATCCAGGAGCACCGCCTGCCCCGTTTGCGTGCAGCCGAAAAGATAGGTGTAGGTAGCGGATTCCGGTTCGAAGAACTGACGGAAGATCATCGGATTGCACTCCTTCGTGATAGCGGGTGAGCCGGTGGCGCGCAGGCGATGCTGTGGAAGCAGACGACCTCATCCGCCGCACCGATCCAGTCGGACAGGCCCTTCAGGGAATTTTTGCTGACGCCATCCGGTAATGACCTTGTCCATCCCTGACTTTTGAGGGAAGTGCCGCAACACTGCGCGGTCAAACCCAGTTCCAGAAGTTCCTGAAAGAGTTCATGGGTAGCCTTCGTGGATTCCCTTGCCGCGGCCAGCAATCGGATTCCATGACCGGCCAGGAATAGGCGCATCTCCCTGCCCTCGGCGAGCATGGCACCGGCAAGGCGCACCGCGGTATCCGCGCGGAGATTGTCCGCCTCAGCCGGATCGGCATGCAAAACAATCAGCGCTATGGTCATGCACTTTTTCCTTTGTCGTGGGAACGCGGGTGGTGGGTTTCCCGCACGGCCAGGGCCACCCATAGGCCCGACAGCGCCACAATACCCGCCGTGACCCAAATGGCAAACCGTATTTCATGGCTCCATTGCGCCACCAGGCCCAGCAGCACTCCTCCTATGGCATAACCCGTATCGCGCCAGTAACGATAGACGCCGAGGATGCGACCCCGCTCCAGGGGCGGAGCGAGGTCGGACATGGCGGCAACCAGATTGGGATAGAGGAGGGCCATGCCCAGGCCCATGACCAGAGCCGCCAACGCCCACAGGACAAAACCCTGCAGCAGGGCGGTGGCAACCAGCCCGGCAGCCAGCAGAAAAAACCCACTGACGATGGGGAACTTGCGCCCGATGCGATCGGCCAGATGGCCGGTCCAGAGTTGCGAAAGCCCCCAGACGGTGCCGTAAACGCCGGTGATCCAGCCGATGGCCTCCACCCCCATGGCGTGTTCCAGGAAATAGAGGGGAAAGAGGACCCAGACGAGGGTGTCGGCCACCTTGTTGGCCACTCCTGCCTGGCAAAAGGCGCGGTAGCGCGGATTCCGGAAGGAGACCTCGAGAAAACTCTGCATCCAGCTCCGCGTTGGCGAGGGGGAGGATACGGGGTGGGCGGCATGTTCGGCATGGACCCAGGCGATGGTATCGCGCACGCGCAGCAACAACACCAAGGCCAGCAGGATCACCCCCAGGCCGAAGAGCAACAGCGCCCAGCGCGGGCCGTAGAGTACGGCCAGATAACCCGTGCCCAGACCCGCCAGACCCATGCCCACGTAACCAGCCGCCTCGTTGATCCCCACCGCCAGCCCGCGCTGGCGGATGCCAGCGAGATCGATCTGACTGGTCACGGTCATGGTCCAGGTAAAGGCCTGGTTGATGCCGAGAAAGACGTTGGCGGCAATGATCCACCACCAGTTGGGAGCGAAAAAGATCAGCAGCGGAATGGGGATGCCGGCGATCCAGCCCAGCAGCAGGACGCGCTTGCGGCCGATGTGATCGGAAAGGGAACCCGCCACCAGATTGAGCGCCCCTTTTACCAGACCGAAAGCGATGACAAAACTCGCAAGGAATAGAAAAGCCCCCTTTGCCACCCCAAAGTCCTGGGCGAGGGCTGGCAAGACCGTGCGCTCCATGCCGATGACCAAGCCGACAAAGAAGACCTGCACGGTCTGCAGCAGGAACTGGCCGCGATTGCGGGCAATGCCGTGCTGGTGCGCCGTGGTCGGTAGGTGAGCGACACTCATGACGACTCCTTGCGCAGCGGTACGACTTCCGCCAGTTGCCGACGGCAGGCGGTGGTGAGATCCATCTGCTCCAGGATCAATTGCCGCACGATCTCACAGGTCTCCAGCACCTTGGGGCTGGTGAGCCGGTAATGGCAGAAGGTCCCGCACTTGTCGCAGTGCACCAGGCCGCGCGCCTTCAGAATGCTCAGATGCTGGGAGACATTGGCCTTGGACAGGCCGGTGAGTTCGGCCAGTTCCCCGGCGTTGCGTTGCCTTTCGCCCAGATAGTGGATCATCTCCAGGCGCTTGGGATGGGCCAGCGCCGCAGGCGCTGCCCGCCGCAACCATAGAAATAGGACAGGACCCCGTCGGCGCTGCTCCGTTGCTTGAAAACATGGACCACCCCACTAATCGTTAGTTAAGAAATATCTAAACTAGAAAATAGTAGGACTTCTCCTGCTTGTCAATACTATCCAATTCCTTTTCTCCAGGAGGGGCGCAGACGAGTTGGTGGAGTTTGTCGGGTTGCGCATAAACCGCATTTTTCCCGTAACCGGGAAGCCGGAAAAGGGCGCCGCAATGATACGGAGGAAGTTCGACCACGCGATCCGACAGGAGGCCGGCGGCTTCGCCGACGACGCGCACCTGCTCCGGCGTCAAGCGCAGCTCCGCGCGCGGACTTTCTCCCGACCCGGGAGTTTCATGCCGAGCGTTCCCCAACGCTGGCCAGTTCCCGGCTCCACGA
>NZ_JBMFWL010000024.1:0-28832 GCF_049965315.1 Acidithiobacillus sp.
CATCGGGCAAGGTGACCCCATTGCGGGGATGGACAGGTTCGGCAGTGCCGGTCATCCAGGCGTGGCTGATGTCTTCGGTGATGGCCTCCACGGCCAAGTCCCCTACCCCGCCGTCCCAGACCCCCGCCGCGAAAAGGTGTCCGCCATCCTGCCGGTAGGCGCCATAACTCATAAAGCGATCGGTCGCCCGACCTAGCCTCTCCAGGCCCAAATAATCGGCAACATGCAAGAACATGGTGAAGTCACTAGCATGAGGCGAGCGGTCGCCCATCCATGCGCGCAGTTCATCCATGCTGTCGATGGCAGCGATCGCCTCCAGGCGATCGCCAAAGGTCTTGGTTTCCAAAAAACGCCGGAACCCGGCGAGGATGGCCGACAGGTGCGCACGTTCATGGGCTGCCACGGCGCACGTCGTCCCTCCAGGTTGAATAGACAGCGTGTGGGGCCACTTGCCGGCCAGGAGCCCGGTGAGATGGAGGAGACCGGCGCGGGCCGCGAGCACTTCCCGGGCTGCGCTGCCGGCCATGGCCTGGAAGCGATCATTGATCGTGGGGTACCAAGGCGCATCCGCGTAGATGGGGCGAGCGAAGTCGGGCATAAAGAACAAGTAAAAATGCGTGAAGTGATCTGCCAAGTTCTCGGCCGCCAGGATCAGGTTGGCGGCAATGGCACCATTGGGCGGCATAGCAATATCCTGGGCGTCCGCCAATGCGCCGGCGGCTGCGGCGGACTGCGCGACGGAACAGATCCCGCAGATACGAGGGGTGATCGCCAAGGCATCCATAGGGACCTTTCCAGCCAGGATCTGCTCGAAGCCCCGATACAGGGGAACATTGGCCCAAGCCTCGCGCACCTGCCCCGCCTCGATATCCAGACGAAGCTCCAGGTCTCCCTCAACGCGGTTGAAGGGACCAACGACTAGCCTGGACATGATTTCACCTCCTTGATAGCCACGCCTAGCCTAGTCCATCAATTTTTGCCGCCCCGCGGGGCCTTGCCGCCCGGCGGCACCACGGTGTGATCAGCGACCGCATTACGCCTCAGGCGTTCCGGGGTAGCCGCCTTGGCCAGGGAGGATAGGGCAACAAACCAGGCCTTGGGCATGTCCGTGGGAAGCCCTACGGGAATACCTGCGATCTTGGGGGTGTACTGGAAGGCATGGCCTGGCTCCTCGAATTCCGGGGCCGTGCAGTTGATGCAGGCATAGCCGCCGCGAATGCAGGAACCCGCACCATTCCATAACCGGGTGTTGCAGTCGGCATGGGCCTGGGTGCCCAAACAGCCCAGGTGTTCCATCAGGCACCCCAACTGGGAATGCTCCTGTGCACTGGCCTTATATTCATAAAATTCGTTGCGTGGACAGCCATGGTGGACGAGATGGTCGGCATAAAGGCGTGGTCGTCCGAATTCGTCCAAGGCACCGGCGTCCATTTCACCCGCCGCCAGAAGCATAAAGGTATCGATCACCCAGTTGGGATGCACTGGGCAACCGGCGATGTTGACCACCGGCAGGTTCTCCAGGCTGCGATAGCCGGCCCCAAGGGCACCACCCATCTGGCTGCCGTCATACTGCAAACCGCAGGCATCGGTGGGATTGGGGCCAGCCGTTGTCACACCGCCAAAGGCGGCGCATGTGCCCACTCCCACGCAATACCGCGCCCTAGCCGCCAAGCGCCGTACCCAATCGATCATGGGCACATCCGTGCCGGCCAGTACATGGAAGCGTCCAGTCTGGTGCGGACCGCGCAAGAGCGATCCTTCAATGCACAAAATGTCGAGGGGCTCATCGCCGGCAACGATAGCTTCTAATAAATCGACCAGCTCGTGAGTGCTGGCCTCGCTTAGGGAAGGATGCCAAAGCAGACGAATGCCCGCCAGTTCCAATGAGCTGATAAGATCCGGTCCCTCGGCGCAGAGCAAAGACATGCTGCACCCGCCGCAACCTCCGGATTGCAGCCACAGTACCTTCATTTCCCGCCCGCTTTCTCCAGCGTTCGCCAATCTCATGGATTCAACTCCCAATGTTATCCCCGGGGCGGACAGAGGGCAGATCCAAGCGGAACACCGCGCCACCCTGGGGGTGATTGTGTGCCTCCAGGCGGCCGCCGTGCTCGTTGACGATGCCGTAACTGATTGCCAACCCCAGCCCTGTGCCGGAACCTACGGGCTTGGTGGTAAAAAAGGGGTCAAAGATCTGCACCAGATCGGCCTCGGCAATGCCGGGGCCGAAGTCGCGGACTTGCAGCCAGACCCTGCCACCCTCCTCGCCACCGCAGATCTCTAGGTGAGGGTGCTCCATATCGGCCATCGCATCCAATGCGTTCTGCACAAGGTTCATCAGGACCTGCTGGATCTGGCCGGCATGGCCGAACACCCGCAGTGACGCGGGCAGATCGTAATCCACCTCCAGGGCTTCCGGGCCGCCTTTGCTCACCCAATGCACCGCCCGCCGCAATACCGGCTCCACGTCGAAAAGCGCGTATTCCCCCTGCTTTCCGGATGAAAACTGACGTAATCCCTGGACAATATCCCGCACCCGTTCGGCCCCCTCCATGGTGCCGGTGATCAGCGGAGACAGGTCGTCGAGAATGCGGTCGATGCGCAGCTCTCCCCGCAGCCGATCCTGATCCGCCCCCGGCCCCTGCTCATGGAAGAAGGCAATGTAGCGGGCTAGCCGCCGGGCGTAGCGATCCAGCGCATGGACGTTGCCGTAGATAAAGCTGATGGGATTGTTCAGTTCATGGGCCACCCCAGCCACCAGGCGACCGAGGGAGGCCATTTTTTCCGACTGCACTAATTGTTTCTGGGCAGTCTTCAACTCGGTGTGAGCCTGATTCAAGGCCCGATACGCCTTGTGCAACTCGCCAACCGGCCGGCCCAAGAGTACCATGCCCACCAAGCGCTTCCGATGGTCATAGCGGGATGTGCAGTTGATGTCCACCGGGATTGGTTCATCGCGGCCGCGCAACTGCAGTGCGCAATCATGTATGGCCTTGTCGCGGATGCACTGCGCGAAGCCGTCTACCAGCAGTTGGCTGTCCTTGGTGAAAAGGGATTGGAAAGGGCGGCCCAGCAATTGATCTGCCGACAACCCGGACAGGTCTTCCAGTGCCCGGTTCACCTGCTGGATGGCGCCCGTAAGGTCGCAGACAATGAGTACATCCGTCATGGAGGCGAGGATACTGGCAAGGAAATGTTGTGCCTCTTCCAGGGCGACGTTCTTCTTCTCCAGTTCCACTTGATAGCGGACGAGATCGGCATAGGTCTCATCCATCTTGTGGATCACCTCGATCCACGCTGTCTCTTGTGCGGCGAAAGGCAAAGCGTCGCTCAACGCCCACCCCGATAGCCGGTATCCATGCCATGCCCGTAGCCTGCACCGCCCGAACCACCCCTGCCAGCGCCAGTAATGGTGCCTCTGCCACCACTGCGGCTACCCACCAGCCCCGCAACCTTTGTCAACTGCCATTCACTACGCCTGGCCATCACCCACCTCCTTTGCACATCACCCAGCACCATGGCCGGATCGCAACGAAAGCCTTTGCTCAAACTTTGTCACAGTATAAGGCCGTATCGAGATCAGGATGCAATAGGAGATCTTTGGTCGATCTCAGCGACACCTTACGCTCATGGAGCCTGCCGGACTACCTGCCGGGCGCCTCAAAAAACAGCGATGGTATTGATTATGATGGAATATAAACGAATGGGCGGAAATGAAGACAGGCAAAAGCGCGATCAAGGCAGATCCCTTCTCGCCGGGCTTGCACTTGGGAGATCGGAGCCTGTCGAAGTGTTCTATAATCGTTAATATACACTGCGCAAGCCATCGGGAGCACCCACTCATGTCTACAGACAGCACGCAACGGACCGTCACCATCCGCGCCGACGGCGAATCTCTGGAAGGCACGCTGGCCATACCCCCGAATGCTCGCGGCTTGGTGCTTTTCGCCCATGGCAGCGGCAGCAGCCGTCTGAGTCCCAGGAATAATTACGTAGCGCAGGTCTTGCGCAGCGGTGGCGTTGGGACGCTCCTCTTTGATCTTTTGAGCGCAGAGGAAGACCGGGATTATGCCAACCGCTTCGCCATCGGATTGCTCGCTGAGCGCTTGGTGGCGGCCACCCGCTGGGTGCGCCAGGAGGCGGAGGCGGCGGGGCTTCCCTTGGGCTATTTCGGAGCCAGCACTGGGGCGGCGGCCGCCTTGCGGGCGGCCGCGCAACTCGGTGACGGCATCAAGGCGGTTGTTTCCCGTGGCGGGAGGCCCGATCTGACCGGGCCGGCCATCTCCCGAGTGACGGCGCCCACCCTCCTGATCGTCGGTGGTCTCGATGATGTGGTCATCGGCATGAATGAGACGGCCTACGCCGAGCTGCGGGCAGAGAAGCAGATGGTCATTGTCCCCGGGGCCACCCACCTTTTTGAGGAGCCGGGCACTTTGGAAGAAGCGGCAAGGCTGGCCTTGGCGTGGTTTCAGCGCCATTTCAAGAAGTAGGAGCGCTCATGCCCGGGGCCGACCGGGCGCCGGCCACCCCATCAACCACCGCCACGGCCGTCTCCATCCGTGGGCAACGCAAGGAGATTTTTGAGTTCCAGGGCATTGCGGGTGGCGTAGGCGGCCTGGTCGTTATTGAAATAAACATGGACGGCGCCCAGATTCCGCCAGCTACGGATGCGCGTCGCCCACACACTCAGGGCGTCCGTCCCATAACAGCCCGCATAGGCTACGGCGCTTGGCCCATGCAGGCGCAGGTAGGCAAAGTCCGCGGTCAGTTCCAGGGGCGATTGGAAACCGGCGAGATCGAAAATGCAGAAGGCGGCGTTGTGGGCACGCAGAAGCGCGTAGATCTCCGGATGGTGCCAACTCGGGTCGCGCATCTCGAAGGCATAACGGTGCCCCGGAGGCAAATTGTTCAGAAAACGGTCCAGACGTTGGGCGTTGCGCCGCCAACGGGGTGGCAACTGAAAGAGCAAGGGGCCGAGTTTCCCGCCGAGGATTTCCATGCGTCCGAGGAAAACGGCCACGGCGTTTTCCGCGGCAGAGAGCTTTTTCCTATGGGTAATCAATCGACTGGCCTTGGGAGCAAAACAAAAGCCCGGGGGAGTCCGTTCCTGCCAAGTGCCTAGGGCCTTTTCGCCGGGGAGGCGATAAAAGCTGCTGTTGATTTCCACGGTATCGAAATGGCGGGCATAAAAACCCAGCCACCCGTGCGCTGGCAGGGCGTCAGGATAAAATGGGCCGCGCCAGTGGGGATAATACCAGCCGGAGCAACCGATCCGATAATTGCTCGCCGGGCGCCCGCCGTTCATTTCGTCCCTTCCCAGCGCCGCCACCCCGACGAGACAGACAGGTCAGTCCGGCAGCTTTTTCTGCCCCTTCCATTGCCGGAAGCGATCTATTTCCCTGCTCACCCCGGGCGCTACCGGGGCGCCATGGGAACTCGCCAGCACCCGGTACATTTCCAAGGCGGCTTCCGCCAGACGATCCTGGGCGCGCAGGATGAATACGGGTTCATCTGCACCGATTCCAGGGATTTGCACATTGCCATATTTGCCGGAACTTGCCATGACGGTTTCCTCTCCTGATGCGGCCTATTTTTAGCGACCTACATAAAACTATAGGCCAGGTTTTCCGAAAAGCAATGGACGAGGGCGGCATGGCCTGGTCTGGCGCTGATGGCTGCCGTGGCAAGGAAGATGGGCATCCTGCCGCATCCCTTCCGGCCCCGGGAGCGAAGGCCCTGGCAAAGGCGGCTACGCGATTACGCTTCACCGACCACGCCATAGCCCATCAATCGATCATAACGGGCGGCCAGGCGTTTGCCGGCGTTCTCCCGCAATAGCCCTTCCAACTGCGGCAACAGGCGTTCCCGCAGAGACTGGGCGGCGGCTTGGGGGTCCCGGTGGGCCCCGCCAAGGGGTTCGGGGACCACCTCATCCACCAGGCCCAGGGATTGCAGGCGCCGCGCCGTTATCCCCAGGGTCTCGGCGGCCTCGGCGGCCTTGCCGGCATCCTTCCAGAGAATGGAGGCACAACCCTCCGGGGAAATCACCGAATAGACGCTATGCTCCAGCATCAGCAAGCGATCCCCGACGCCAATGGCCAGCGCCCCGCCGGATCCGCCCTCGCCGATGACCGTGCAGAGGATGGGGACGTCGAGATCCGACATCACGGCCAGATTGCGGGCAATGGCTTCGCTCTGCCCCCGCTCCTCGGCGCCAATGCCCGGATAGGCCCCCGGCGTATCGATGAAGGTCAGGACCGGCAAATGAAAGCGCTCCGCCAGGCGCAGAAGACGCAGGGCCTTGCGGTAGCCTTCGGGGCGGGGCATGCCGAAGTTGCGCTGGATCTTTTCCTTGGTGTCGCGGCCTTTCTGGTGGCCCATCCACAGGATGGGGATGTCGGCAAAGCGCGCCAGACCACCCACGATGGCATGATCATCGGCAAAGACTCGATCTCCGGCCAGGACCTGTACTTCCGTGAAGAGGGCCTCCACATAGTCCAGGGTATAGGGACGCTGGGGATGACGCGCCACCTGCACCGTTTGCCACGCCCCCAGTTTGCCGTAAATCCGCTGCAACTCCTTGCGCGCCTTGCCCTCCAGGCGTTTGATCTCGTCTTCGATGCCGGGCTGGTTGAGCGCCCGGAGTTCTTCCACCTTGCCTTCGAGCTCGGCCACCCCTTGTTCAAAATCCAGATAATGCATTTTCATCGATTTCCCATGGCTAGAGATCAGGCCGGACGCCGCGCGCTCTGGCGGGCACGATCCAGAGAGACGACATTATGGACCAGCGTGTTGGGTGGGCGGAAGCTCAGGGTCACGCAGTTGCCGAGATTCATGCGCTCAAGGGCCTCCAGCAGATCATTGCTGACCGTGACGCCGAACCCCTCCCCGGCGCGCAGGGTTACCAGCAGCGGATCCAGGTGCACCCGGAAACGCAGCGGGGTAGTCCCCGGGAAACGCTGCACGGCATGGGCAAGCTCCTCGACCGGCGCATTCCTGGACAGGTCCAGACAGAGCATGGCGGCCAGTTCCGCACGTGCCGTCTCCAGGGTCAAAAGACGCTGGGCGCTGACCCGCAACCCGCCGGCGTAGCTATCCTCGCTCACTTCCCCATAGACCAATACCGGATCTTCGCCCTCCCCCATCTTGCCGGCCGCGGCCCATGCCTCGGCAAAGGCGATGCATTCGACCCGCGCAAAACCATCATCCAGCGTGAGGAAATACATCCGGTCACCGCGCTTGGTACGGGTGCTGCGCCGCGCCACCACCAGCCCTGCCAACAGTGCGCTCTGGCCGGCGGCAATGGCGTTCAGCGGGGTGACTCCCATGCCGGCCAAGATTTCCCGCAGGCTCTCCAGGGGATGACCACTCAAATAAAAGCCGAGGGTCTCCCGCTCCTGACGCAGGGTTTCCGTCATCGTCCAGGGCTGCGCATCCGCAAGGGCGGGGGCCACGGGGAGGGATTCGAGCCCGGCGAAGAGAGATTCCTGTTGGCTGGCCTTGGCCTTCTGGTATTGCGCCGCGCCCTCCATGGCCGCGTCCAGGGAGGCCATCAATACGGCCCGGGATCTTCCCCAGCCATCCATGGCCCCCGCCCGGATCAGCGCCTCGACGCCCCGGCGATTGAGCTTTTGTCCATCCACCCGACAGAGAAAATCAAAAAGGCTGGTAAAATTGCCCTCTGCACGGGCTGCCAGGATATTCGCCACCGCGGCGCGGCCCAGACCCTTGACGGCACCCAGACCAAAACGCACGCCTCCTCCTTCCGGCAAGAACTCCAGGGCGCTGGTGTTGATGTCCGGCGGTAGGACGGCAATGCCCATGCGCAGGCATTCGCTGACCATGGCCACCACCTTGTCGGTATGGTCCATATCGGCGGTGAGCACCGCGGACATAAAGATGCGGGGATAATGGGCCTTGAGATAGGCGGTTTGGTACGATACCAGGGCGTAGGCGGCGGAATGGGATTTGTTGAAGCCGTATTCCGCAAACTTTTCCATCAAGTCGAAAATGGCCGACGCCTGCCCCTGGGGGATGCCGTTCTTCGCCGCGCCTTCCAGGAAAATAGCGCGCTGTTTGGCCATCTCCTCCGGTTTTTTCTTCCCCATGGCGCGGCGCAGCAGGTCGGCGCCGCCCAGGGAATAACCCGCCAGGACCTGGGCGCACTGCATCACCTGTTCCTGATAGACAATGACGCCGTAGGTTTCCTGAAGGATGGGGGCGAGGTCCGGGTGGGGATAGCTGACGGCCGCCTTGCCGTGTTTGCGGGCGATGAAGTCGTCCACCATGCCCGACTGCAACGGTCCCGGACGAAAGAGGGCCACCAGGGCCACGATGTCCTCGAAGGTATCGGGCTGCAGGCGGCGGATGAGGTCGCGCATGCCCGAAGATTCCAGTTGAAAGACGGCAGCGGTTTCATGGGACTTGAGCAGGGCGAAACTGGCGGCGTCATCCATGGGCAGGTGCTGGAGGTTGAGCAGCGCTTCACCGCTCTGTCGCTGTTGGGCGTGGACGAGCTTGACGGCCTTGTCGATGATGGTCAGGGTACGCAGACCCAGGAAGTCGAACTTCACCAGGCCCATCTTTTCCACGTCATCCTTGTCGAGTTGGGTGACGTTGCCGCTGCCCTCCGCACCGTCCGTAAAGAGCGGCAGGCGATCGGCCAGGGGCTCGGGCGAGATCACCACGCCGCCGGCATGGGTGGAGGCGTGCCGCGGCAGGCCCTCCAGGCGCAGGGCGATGTCCAGCAGCTCGCGGACATCGTCCTCTTCCTCCCGGCGGCGACGCAGTTCTTCGGACTCGGCCAGAGCCTTTTCCAGGGTCATGCCCAGATCGCCCGGTACCAGTTTGGCCAATTGGTCCACAAAGCCATAGGGCAGGTTCAGCACCCGGCCGACATCGCGCACCACGGCGCGGGCCTTCATGGTGCCGAAGGTGATGATCTGCCCCACCCGGTCGCGGCCATATTTCTCCGCTACGTAATCGATGACGCGATCGCGCTGATCCATGCAGAAGTCCACGTCGAAGTCGGGCATGGACACGCGCTCGGGATTGAGGAAGCGCTCGAAAAGCAAGCCGTGGGCGATGGGGTCGAGATCGGTGATGCGCAGGGCATAGGCCACCAGGGACCCTGCCCCGGAACCGCGCCCGGGACCCACCGGCACATCGTTGTTCTTGGCCCACTGGATGAAGTCGGCGACGATGAGGAAATAGCCGGGAAAGCCCATTTGCTGGATCACCCCCACCTCGCGCAGCAGCCGCTCGCGGTAAGGGATTGCGGCGCTGCCGACGATGGCCAGTTCCTCCAGCCGCTGGTCCAGGCCGGCGGCCGCAGCGTCATGAAAGTATTGATCTATGGGCTCGCCACGGGGTGTCGGGTAAGCGGGCAGGGCGTAATGCCCGAGGACGAGTTCCAGATTGCAGCGCCGGGCAATCTCCACGGTGTTTTGACAGGCCTCCCGCAGGTCGGCAAAGCGTTCCAGCATCTCTTCCGGGTCGGGCAGCCGATGCTCCCGCGTAAAGCGCCGGGGGCGCCGGCTGTCGCTCAAGGTCAGCCCGGCGGCAATGCACTGGCGGGCATCAAAGGCGGCGAAATCGGCGGCATCCAGAAAATGCGCGTTGTTGCTGGCCACCAGCGGCAGGTCCAGGCGCTGGGCCAAGGCGACGGTGGCCGTTACCAGGGCCTCCTGTTCGGCCTCGCCGTTGCGCTGCACTTCCAGGAAAAAACGATCCGGAAAACGCGCGGCATACCAGCGCGCCGTTTCCGCCGCCGCATCGGGATTGCGCAGCAGGAGGCGCCCCACCTCCCCCTGCCCCGCCGCCGATAGGGCGATGAGCCCATCACTGGCGCCGGCCAACCAGTCCCGCTCGATCTGCGCACGGCCATCGCGCAGTCCCTGCAGATAGGCCCGGCTCAGCAAGCGGCTCAAGTGCCGATAGCCCAGGTCATTCATGCACAGAAGCACGAGACTGTGGGGCCGCCCTGGATCCTGGGGGTTCGCTATCCAGACCTCGCTGCCGATGATGGGCTTGACCCCGGCGGAGCGCGCTGCGGTGTAAAACTTCACCAGGGCAAAGAGATTGCCGTGGTCGGTGATGGCGACGGCGGGCATGCCTCTGGCCGCGCAGCGCTTGACCAGCGACTTCACCGGGATGATGCCATCTTCCAGGGAATATTCGGAATGGACATGCAAATGAATGAACTCCGGCTGCATCAGCACTCCTCCCCGGCGCGGTCCACGGGCGCAAAGCCGCGCCGGTGCAAGGGGCAGGGCCCCAGGCGGCGCAATGCCTGCAGGTGGAGATCCGTCCCATAACCCATGTGGCGGGCGAAACCATAGCCGGGATAGCAGGCATCCAGGTCCTGCATTTCCCCGTCGCGTGCCACCTTGGCGAGAATGCCGGCGGCAGCGATGGCATCCACTTGGCCATCGCCCCTCACGATCGTCTCCACCACCATGCCCGGTGGCGACTGATTGCCATCCACCAGGATCCGGAGGGGGCGATGCGGCAGGGCGGCAATGGCGCGCGCCATGGCCTCCAAGCTGGCCTGCAGGATGTTGTCGCGCTCGATCTCCCACACCGGCGCCCAGGCAATGGACCAGGCTAGCGCCTCCCGGCGGATCTGCCGCGCCAGCCCCGCGCGGCGCTGGGCGCTCAAGCGCTTGGAATCGTCCAGACCCGGAATGGGCCGCGCCAGGATCACCGCAGCGGCAATCACCGGACCCGCCAGGGGTCCGCGCCCGGCCTCATCCACCCCCGCCGTATCCCTGCCAAAGTGCTGCAGGAGGACCGTCTGGCTCATGCCAGCATCCGCGTCAGGATTCCGCCCAGCACCGCGCGCCCCTCCCCCTGGAGCAAGGCCCGCAGGGGAGCCAACGCCTGACGCTGCTCCACCCCGCCCGAGCGCAGCAGATCCGCCAGGGTTTCCGCCACTGCGGCGGGCCGGAAATCCTGCTGGATGAATTCCGGATAGACGGCTTTTTGCAGGAGGATGTTGGGCATGGCAATAAAGGGCGTCTTGACCAGGCGGCGCGCCAAGCGGTAACTCAGGGGGTTAAGGGCATAGACCACCACGGCGGGACGCGCCATCAGCGCCGTCTCCAGCGTGGCCGTGCCCGAGGCGACGAGTACCGCGTCGGCGGCGGCGAGCACTTCCTGGGTTCGGCCCACGCGGACTTGCGCCGGGATATCGCCGGCGCCTTCCCGCCAGCGCCGCTCCCAGAGGGGAAGCAGTTCCTCCCGGGCCAGGGCCACCACCGGCAGAACGTCGGGCATCCTCCGGAGCAACTCGACCACCGTCTGCCCAAAGCGGGGTGTCAGGCGCTCCAGTTCCCCACGCCGGCTCCCCGGCAGCAGGGCCAGAACCGTAGACTCGGCGGGCAGATCCAGGCGCGCCCGGGCCTCTTCCCGCGTTGGAGCCTGGGTCGTTTGTGTCAGCAAGGGATGGGCAAGCAGGGCCACCGGTATCCCTGCGGCTTCATACAACGGTACTTCAAAGGGGAACAGCACCAACATCTGGTCCACCACCGCCTTGATCTGATGAATGCGCTGCGCCCGCCATGCCCAGATCTGCGGACCCACCACATAGAGCACGCGCAAACCCATGGCCTTGGCCGCCTGGGCAATGCGCAGGTTGAAGGCCGGGTGGTCGATGAGCACCACCAGCTTCGGCCGCTGCCGGCGCAGATGGTCCAGCACCTGCCGATGCAAGCGGCGCAGGGCCCGGTAATGGCGCAGAACCTCCACCAGGCCGATGACGGCGAGGACCTCGCCATCGGCTACATTCTGCACCCCCGCCGCCGCCAGACGCGAGCCGACCACCCCGGACCACTGCATAGAGAGCCCCGCCTCCCGCGCTGCGCCGATGATTTCCAGGCCCAGGTTTTCCCCCGAGCGCTCCACCGCCAGCAAAAAAGCCTTAGCCAAGGGCTTCCCGGATCGCTGCCGCCACCCTCGCCACCTGGGCCTCCTTCAGTTCCGGGAACATGGGCAGGGAAAGCACCTGCGTGGCCAGGGCATCGGCCACGGGGCAGACCGCCAGGGGCAGATCGGCAAAGGCCTTCTGGCGATGACCGGGAATGGGGTAATACACGGCGCTGGCAATCCCCCGCGCCTGCAGGGCGGCCTTGACCCGGTCACGTTCCGCCACCTGGATGGTGAACTGATGATAGACATGGTGAAAACCCTCCCGGCGGGCAGGCAGGATCAGATCCAGACCGCTGAGATGCTGTTCATACCAGGCCGCAGCCTGACGCCGGCCCCCATTGTAGTCCGCGAGTTGCGGCAGTTCGGCGCGCAGGATGAGGGCCTGGATTTCGTCCAGGCGGCTGTTATAGCCCAGCACGTCATGGTGGTAAACCTGCCAGGATCCGTGATTGCGCAGGCCGCGCAGACGCTCGGCCAGATCGTCATCAGACGTTACCACCATTCCGCCGTCACCGGCGCCACCCAGATTTTTGCTGGGGAAGAAGGAAAAGCAGCCGATATGCCCAAAGCTCCCTACCCGCCTGCCTTCGATCTCCGCACCGATGGCCTGGGCGCAATCTTCGATCACCTTCAGGCCGTGGCGATCCGCCAGCGCCATGAGGGCGTGCATATCCGCCGGCAGGCCATAGAGATGAACGGGAATGATGGCGCGGGTGCGCGACGTAATGGCCTCCTCCACGCCGGCGCTGGTCAGGGCAAAAAAATGGGCGTCCACATCCACAAAGACCGGCGTCGCGCCCACATAACGCACCGCCTCGGCGGTGGCGATGAAGGTGAAGGTCGGGACGATGACCTCGTCACCGGGGCCGATATCCAGGGCCCGCAGGGCCAGCATGAGGGCGTCGGTTCCCGAGGCGCAGCCCAGGGCATGGTCCACCCCGAGGAAGGCCGCGATCTCCGCCTCCAGAGTGCGCCCCTGCTCGCCGAGGATAAAGTGCGCCTGGTCCAGCAAGTCCCCCATGCCGGCAAGGATTTCCTCGCGCAGGGGCGCGAAATGGGCGCGAAGATCCACCATTGGGATGGGGCTTTGATTCACCATGACTTATCCTCAGTTTGACAGTAATCTCTTCGGCGCCTGGCAAGATCCGGGCTGCTGTTGCGTAACCTTTTTTTACTGCCCGACGAAGGCCTCCACGGCCTCGCGCACGGCCAAAGCCGCGGCCAGGACATCGCGTCCGGCGGGACCATCGCAAAACGCCGGCCTCTGTTCCCGGATGGCCGCGAGAAAATCCCCCACCTCCAGGGCCAGGGCATCTGCCTTTCCCAGTTCGACGGTTTCATCGCGCACCCCGGGAATCCCGGGGATATCCCCGCCACCGCGATGATAGATATGCAGGGTGTTGCCCAGGAAGTCCACCGAGGCATAACGGTCCTGCCAAAAAATCCGCATGCGCCGTACCGGCTCGCGCACCACCCGCGACGCGGCGAGATTGGCCACCGCGCCATTGGACATGGTCACCCAGGCGTTGGCCATGTCCACCTTGTCGGTAACCGCCGCCACGCCCACCGCCCGCACCTCCGCCACCGCCGCTCCCGTAAAAAGCAGGGTCAGGTCCAGGTCATGGATCATCAGGTCCATGATCACATCGATATCCAGGGAACGCGGCTTGAAGGGCGCCAGGCGTTCCGCCTCCAGATAACGCGGCGTCCCAAAGCCTTGGGCCAGGAGGTGGCGAATGGCAGGATGAACGCGCTTGATATGCCCCACGGCCAGGATCAACCCCCGGCGCGCAGCCTCGGCGATGAGCGCATCGGCCTCCTCGGGGACCATGGTGAAGGGTTTTTCCACCAGACAATGGACGCCCGCCGTTAGCGCCTGCCGGGCAACGGCGAAATGGCTGGACGTGGGCGTGGCGATGGACACCGCATCCACCTGGACGAGCAGCTCCTCCGGCGTGGCGAAGGCCCGGCAGCCCAGCTCCGCGGCCACTTCGGCAGCGCGCCGCGCATCTTGATCAAACACGCCCACCAGCCTTGATCCCGGCTGGGCAGCGTATTTCTGGGCGTGGAAACGTCCCAGATGGCCCACCCCCAATACCCCCGTGCGCAAGGTCATGGCCGCGTGATCCCGCGGTGGGTCGAGCGGATGAACTCCAGCAGATGGGTGACCTCCGGCGCATCCAGCCCCCGCCGCCGGACTTCGTCCATGGCGTCCTCCAGGCGTTGTCCGGAGCGAAAAAGGATGCGGTAGGCACGCTTGATCTGCAGGATGGTATCCCGGGAAATGCCGCGCCGCGCCAGACCGCGTACATTGATGCCATGCAGGCTGGCATGATTGCCTGCGGCCATCATGTAGGGCGGGACGTCCAGCGGTGCCATGGTGCCCCCCCCGAGGATGGCGTGGGCTCCCACCCGGGCAAACTGGTGGACCGCCGACAATCCGCCGAGAATCGCATGGTCGTCTACGCTCACATGCCCGGCCAGGGTTGCCGCATTGGCCATCACCACGTGATCGCCGATACGGCAGTCATGGGCGACATGACAATAGGCCATAAAAAGATTGTGACTGCCCACGCGGGTGATCCCGCCACCCTTGACGGTACCACGATTGATGGTGACAAATTCGCGCACGACATTGTGCTCGCCCATCAGCAGTTCCGTCGCTTCCCCGGCATAACCCAGGTCCTGTGGTGCGGTGCCGATGGACGCAAACTGAAAAATCTGGTTGCCCCTCCCGATCCGGCAAGGGCCTTCGATCACCGCATGGGGTCCCACCCGGCAGTCCGGGCCCAGTTCCACCCTGGCGCCAATGATGGCGAAGGCCCCCACCTCACAGCCCGGACCAAGCTGCGCTGCAGGGTCGATGAGCGCCAGCGGATGCACTGCCGGGGCCGTCATTGGGCATGCTCGCGCAAGGTGGCCATCAGCAGGGCTGACGCCACTTCGACGCCGGCCACCCGCGCCGTGGTTTCCATCTGCCACATACCCGCGCGCCGGCGGCTGACGGTGGCGGAAAGTTCCAGTTGATCCCCCGGGGTGACGGGTTTGCGAAAGCGTGCCTTGTCGATGCCGGCAAAGTATACCGCCGCGTTCTCGCCGTATTTGTCCTCCGAAACAAAGGCCAGAATGGCGGCGGCCTGGGCCAGGGCCTCGATGATCAATACCCCCGGCATCACCGGAAAGCCCGGAAAATGCCCCTGGAAGTGGGGTTCATTCATGGTGACGTTCTTGATGGCCCGCAAACTGACGCCGCGTTCGTACTCCGTCACCCGATCCACCAGCAAGAACGGATAACGATGGGGTAGGCGCTTCAGTATCTCCTGGATATTCAGTTCAGTCACTGTCCGTATGCTCCCTAGATGCCTCATTGCTTGGACCCGCGGCCTGCTCCAGTCGCTTCACCCGCCGGAAGAGGCCATCCAGATCGTCAATACGCGCCACGGTACGCCGCCAGCGCCGGTTCTCCTGGGCGGGCAGAACCGACGAGTAAACGCCCGCCTGGCGCACGTGATGGACCACCGAACTGCGCCCGGCGATGGCCGTGTGATCGGCAATATCGATATGCCCGTTGATGCCCACCTGCCCCCCCACACGACAATGCCGGCCGAGCCGGGCGCTACCAGCGATCCCCGTCTGCCCGGCAATGACGGTATGGGCGCCCACCACCACATTGTGACCGATCTGCACCAAATTATCGATTTTGACGCCGTCGCCGATATACGTATCTTCCAGGGCGCCGCGATCGATGCAGCTATTGGCGCCGATCTCCACGTCCGCACCGATGCGGACCCGGCCAATGTGCGGAATCTTCAGATAAACGCCATTTTCCTCCGCAAAACCAAAGCCATCGCCGCCGATGACGGCTCCTGCATGGATGACGCAGCGGGGACCGATCTCGCAGCGGGCGTAGACCTTCACCCCGGGATAGAGGTGCGTCCCGCGGCCGATATGCACCTGCTCACCAACAAAGACTCCCGCCTCCAGCCAGACGTCCGCCTCGATCATCGCGCCAGCGCCCACGACCACATAGGCATCGATGCAGGCGGCGGGGTCCAACTGCGCGTCACGGGCAATCTGGGCGCTATGATGAACCCCTCCCGGCGCCCGCGCCGCCGGATAAAAATGCTGCATGATGCGCGCGTAGGCGGCATAAGGGTTGGCGGTGCGCAGGGCCCGCCCGGAGAAATGCTGGGCATCCCCGGGACTGAGGATGACGGCCCCCGCCTTGCTCTCCGCCAGGAGATGACGCAGGCGCCCATCGCTCAGAAAGGCAATATCCCCCGGACCGGCACTCGCCAGTGGCGCCACGGCCGTAATGGCATAGCACGGGTCTCCCTGCACCTCGGCGCCTACCAGCGCCGCCAGATCCCCCAGCGTGGGCATAACACGCAACCCCCTTCTAGCAGGTAATAGTTATTTGGCAGCGCCCTTGCCATTGGGTTTGTCCGTCATGGCCGCGACCACTTGCGGCGTAATGTCTATGGCACCGTTGACATACAGCACTGATTTGTCGTTGAGAATAACGGTATAATGTCCGGCGCGGCCAATGTTGCTCACGACCTTGACCAACCGGTCCTGCAGGTTCTTCAGGATCTGGTTGCGCTGGTAATTGAGCCCATCCTGGGCTTGCCGTTGAAACTGCTGCAGGCTGATGATCATGCTCTGCAACTGCGCTTCCCGTTCCTGACGCTGCGCGTTGCTGAGCTTGGGAAAGTCCTTTTCCAGCTCTTTTTGAAAGGCATCGATCTGCTGCCGCTTGGCCTCGATCTCCTTTTGTTTGGCCTCAATCTGTTTATTGAGCGTCGCTGCCCCGGCCTGCGCCTCCGGCAATTCCCGCAAGGCCTGGTCCAGGTCCACAAAACCGATTTTCAGCGGATCGGCCCCGACCCCGGCAGCATGCAACAAGGCCAGTAACCCCAGGGCGCCGAAAAAGCTTTTTACCCGCATGCGTCAACGTTTCCTCAGAAATTGTTGCCGACGGTGAACTGCAAGGGCTGGGTCAGGTCACCCGGCTGTTTGTTCAGCGGCGCGGCGATGGACAGACGCAAGGGACCCAAGGGGCTGATCCACAGGAACCCGATGCCTGCCGTGGTCCGCATCTGCCCCAAAGACGGAAAATAGCTGTTGGAGTAGCTGCCTGCGCCATTATTGCCATTGGGATCAACACCATAGACCCAACCGCTGGCCACGAAGAGCGACATGCGGAAGTTCTTGTTGTCCGCCAGGCCCGGCAGCGGAAAATAGAGATTGGCGTCGACGAGCGCCTCCCGCGTGCCGCCCACCGGGTAGCCGGCAACCTGGGGCCCCAGTGCGTAGGTCTGATAGCCGGGCAAGGTCGTCGGTCCACCGAGATAGAAGTTGTTGAAGAACGGTACATTTTTGCCGCCGTAGCCGTTGATGAAACCGTAGCGCGCACCGATCTTGCCGCTCAGCCAGGAAGTGAAGGGGTGATAGTAATCGCCCCGGAGCTCGGCCTTGTACCAGCGCAAACTGGCCGGCGGTACCGATGCCTTGAGGGACAGGCTCCCGTAGACACCCTTGGTGGGGAAAATGGGCGAATTGCGGCTGTCATACACCAAGTCGTTGCCAATGGTGATGGCGTTGTTGGTCGGACCGAAGGTATTTACGTAATTGGTATAAATAAGCGGACTTAACGAGGTCAGATCAATGGTGGTGCTGCTGTACCCCAGGCTCATGTAATCATAGACATATTCCAGAACGGGAATGCCCAGGGTCGCCGTGCCGCCGTATTCGATCTCGCGATACGGCGCCACCGCCAGATTAGCCAGATTGGTATCGTTCCGATAGAGGTTGAAGCCCAGACTGATGCCGTCGGGCGTGAAATAGGGATCCGTAAAGGACAGGTTATACGAAGTGCCGAGGCCGCCGACATTAGCCGAGAAGGACAGGGCGTTTCCCGTCCCCATGAAGTTGTTCTGGCTGATGGAGCCGTTGAAGAGAATGCCCTGGGCATTGGAGTAACCGACGCCGATGCTGAAGCTCCCCGTTGGCCGCTCATGGACGCTCACGTCCAGATCGAGCTGGTCGGGATGGCCCGGTACGGGGACGGTCTTGGTGTCTATCTTGTCGTAAAAGCCCGTCTGCTGCAGACGTTCCTTGGACCGCCGTACCAGGGCGCCGTCATAGAGGGCGCCCTCCAGTTGCCGAAACTGGCGGCGAACCACGTAATCGCGGCTCTTGTCGTTGCCGGTGATTTCAATGCGGCGAATGTAGACCTGGCGGCCCGGATCCACCTGGAAGTCCATGGCCACTTCCCGGGTCTTTTCATCCACCTTGGGCACCGGCGTGACATTGGCAAAGGCATAACCCAGATCCCCCAGCTTGTCGGCGATGGCGCTGTTGGTATCCGTGATCTTGCTGCGCGAGAAGAGATCGCCGGCCTTGACCTCGACCAGCTTCTCCAGTTCCGCCTTGGGCACAATCAGATTTCCGGTGAGTTGCACCGACTGGATGTGGTAAACGGGCCCTTCGTGGATGTTGACTGTAATGAACACATAGCGCCGGTCCGGGGTAACCTGGACCTGAGAAGACTCGACATCGAAATCCAGGTAGCCGCGGTCCATATAGAAGCTGCGCAGCTTCTCCAGGCCATCCATGAGTTTTTCCCGGGAATAGCGGTCGTTTTTGGTGTAAAAGGACAAGGCCGTGGGTGCCCCGAGGCTGAACAGGCCGCGCAATTTGCTCTCGGAAAAAGCCTTGTTGCCCACAATGTTGAGCTGCTTGATGGTGGCCTGCTCGCCTTCCTTGACGTCGATGCGAATCGCCACGCGGTTGCGCGGCAAGGTTTCGACATGGGTATGGATCTTGGCCGCATAATACCCCATGCCATTGTACTGTTCCTGCAGGCCTTGCACCACCTGATCCAGCACCGCCCGGTTGAAGATGCGCCGGTCCACCAGGCCCAGGCCCTTGAGGGTGCTGTTGACCTCGTCCTTGGAGAAGGCCTTGACCCCTTCCAGCTTGATGCTGGAGATGATGGGCCGCTCCTGGACGATGACCAGCAGGGTATCGCCCGAGCGGGCAATGGACACATCCTTGAAAAAGCCCGTGGCGTAGAGGCCCTTGATGGCCTCCTGCGCCTTCTGGTCATCAATCTCTTCACCGATGTGAATCGGTAGGTAATTGTACACCGTGCCTGGGGCGATGTGCTCCAGGCCGCGGATTTCAATGTTTTTGACCGTAAAGGGCGCAAAGGCCCATGCCGGAGTGGCCCATGTGCCCAGCGCCACAACGGCGCTGGCAACGAGGATGGAAGGTGCCGAGATGAGGCTGATTTTTTTCACGGTGTCAACAGTCTCATAATATCATTGTAGAAAGCGAGGGACATGAGCATCATGAGCAAGACTATACCGATCTGCTGGGATTTTTGCATCACCGACGTGGACAAGGGAACGCCGCGGATCATCTCCAGGGTATAGAAAAACAGATGCCCGCCGTCCAGGATGGGAATGGGCAGCAGATTCAAAATCCCGAGGCTGATGCTGACCAGCCCCAGGAAAGCGAGAAAGGGGGCCAGGCCCGCCTGGGCGGATTGGCCGGCAAATTCGGCAATGGTGATGGGACCACTGATATTGTCGGGGGAAATGAAGCCCTGCACCATGCGCAGCATCATCTCCACGGTCATCACCGACATCCGCCACGTCCGCTCCGTCCCGTAGAGCAGGCCGCTGAAAAAGCCCCGGTGCTCGATGACGATCAGATCCTTGGGCACCGGCGCCAACGCGATACCGATACGGCCAACGGTCTTGCCTTGGGCATTGCGCACGCCCTCCGGGATGACGGTCAGCGCTCGTGTCTGCCCGGAAACCGTTGCCACCTGGAGCAGCAAGACCTGACCGGGGTGGGCTTCCACCAGGCGCAGAAAAGCTTCCCAGGTGCCGATCCGCTGCCCGTTGGCGGCCAGAATCCGGTCGCCCACCTGCAAACCCGCTCGTTGGGCCGGACTGCCGGGCTGAACTGCCCCCACCCTAACCGGCAGATAGGGTTCGATGCCGACCCCATGGCTGAGGAACGCCGGGCCGATGGCGTCGGCGGGGAGCTTCCCGAAAGGCAGCCAATGACTTTGCCGGACGCCGGCCGCGCTGATGATGTCGATGCGGGTAGCGGAGCGTCCCATGGCCGCGCCAATGAGATCGAGACGCAGGTCTTCCCAACTATGAACACGCTGGCCGGCCACCGCCGCCACCCGCTCGCCCGGTACCAGTCCCGCCTGCGCAGCCAGGGAATCCGGACGCACGTCGCCGATGATGGGCGCGAGGCCGGGTATGCCCAGCCACGCTACGCCGGCATAAGCCACCACTGCAAAAAGGAGGTTGGCTGCGGGTCCGGCCAGAGCGATGAGAAAACGCTTGCCGGGAGGAAGGGCGTCGAAGGCACGCGGGCGATCTTCCGCCGCCATGGCTTCGCCCCCCTCTTCCCCCAGCATCTTGACATAGCCTCCCAGCGGTAGGGCGGCAATGACGTATTCCGTCTGATCCTTGCCAAAACGGCGGGTGATGAGGGCGGGTCCAAAACCGATGCTGAAGCGGAGCACCTTCACTCCCATCCACTTGGCCATCCCGAAGTGCCCGGATTCGTGGACCAGGACGAGGATGCCGATGGCCACCACAAAGGCCAGCACGGTGCCCAGGATCTGCATGGAGAGTCAGGAGGCGCGCACTTGCGGCGCCGCCTTGCCGGAGGCCAGCCACGCCCGGGCAAGCTCCCGCGCCTCGTGATCCGTGCTCAGCACCGCGTCGATGCTATCGGGTGCTGCGGGGCTCAACTCCGCAAGCACATCGTCCACCAGCGGCGCAATGTCCGCAAAGCGCAGCGATCCATCGAGGAAGGCCTGCACGGCAATCTCGTTGGCGGCATTGAGCACCGTCGGCGCCCCGCCTCCGGCCCGCAGGGCCGCGAAAGCCAGACCCAGGCAGGGAAAACGCTGGGCATCGGGGTGCTCGAATTGAAGCGCGGCGCTGCGCGCCAGATCCAGGGAGGCAACGCCGCTGGTCATGCGCTCGGGCCAGGCCAGGGCATGGGCAATGGGGGTGCGCATATCGGGGTTGCCCAACTGCGCCAGCACCGATCCGTCCACATACTCGACCATGGAGTGGATGATGCTTTGGGGATGGATCAGGACTTCGATTTGCTCCGCCGGCAAGCCGAAAAGCCAGTGCGCCTCGATCACTTCCAGTCCCTTGTTCATCATGGTCGCCGAATCGACGGAAATCTTCCGGCCCATCACCCAGTTGGGGTGGGCGCAGGCCTGATCGGGGGTGACCGTCGCCAGTTGCTCCGCGGGCCAGGTCCGAAAAGGCCCGCCGGAAGCGGTCAGCAGGATGCGGCGTACCCCTCGACCATCGGCAAAACACTGGAAAACGGCGTTATGTTCGCTATCGATGGGCAGCAGGGTCACGTTGTGACGGCGTACCGCGTCCATGAACAGGCCGCCGGCCATGACCAGGCATTCCTTGTTGGCCAGGTAGACCCGCTTGCCGGCCTCGACGGCCGCCAGCGTGGGCAATAGCCCGGCGGCGCCAACGATGGCGGCCATGACCTCGTCCACCTGAGGCAGGCGCGCGGCTTCGGCCAACGCCGCCGCACCCGCCTCCACCTGGATTTCGCCCATGCCTTCCTGCCTCAGCAGCCGGGCCAGGCGCTCCGCGGACTCGGGCTCGGCCATCACCACGCGCTGGGGATGATGGCTACGGCAGAGTTCCAGCATTTCTTCCACGCGCTGGTTGCCGGTGAGGGCAACAACCGCAAACTCATCCGGGTGCCGTCCCAGGACGTCGAGGGTGCTTTTGCCAATGGAGCCCGTTGCCCCAAGAATACAGACGCCACGTGTCATTTCATCCAACCCAGAAAGTAGAGTCCACCGACGAAAGCGGGAATGCCCGCACTCAGGCTGTCCAGACGATCCAGCAAGCCACCATGACCGGGGAGCAAATGGCCGCTATCCTTGACCCCGGCGCGCCGCTTCATGAAACTCTCCCCGAGATCCCCCGCCACGCCGAACAAACCTGCCAAAAGGCCGAGGGAGGCGCCGCCGGCAAGCCTCGCCAAGCCGCCGCCGGGCACCATAAATGTGCCCAGTGTGCCCATAACGGCGCTGCCAAGCAAGCCACCCGCCAGGCCCTCCCAGGTTTTTCCCGGACTGATGCGCGGCGCCAGGCGATGCCGGCCATAGCCTTTGCCGATGAGGTAGGCGCCGACATCGCCGGCGCTAACGATCATGATGATCCACAGGAGAAAGGCGGGATGCCGGGCCTGCAGCAGCAGCGCCAGACAGAGGGCCGGCAGCAGGCTGGGGATGCCCGCCAGGGTGAGCCCGGCGCGCTGCCGGAAGGCGGGGGCGGGATTGGGAGCAATGGGCATGACCGGCAGGGCCAGGGCAAAGGCGAGCCACCACAAGATGCCCAGCGCAGCCCAGAAAGGGGGAGGCAGGGGCAAGGAATAGGCGCCGACGGCCACCAACACGAAGAGCAGCACGGCCGGATAAGACTGATGCCAGCCGGCCAAGCGACTCCATTCCGCCCCGGCGAGGATGAGCAGGAGCAGGAGAAAGATCGCGAAAACGGTGCCGGACGCTGCAAAAATCAGCGCCGCAACCGCCAGAAAAAGGATCAGCCCGGTGATTATTCGTTGGCCGAGCAAGCGTCTTCCGCCACTTGATCACCGGTTCGCCCAAAGCGCCTTTGCCGCTGGGCAAAGGAATGCAACGCCCGTTCCAATGCCGGCCGGTTGAAATCGGGCCACAAGGTGTCGGTGAAATAGAGCTCGGTATAGGCCAACTGCCAGATGAGAAAATTGCTGATGCGTTCCTCGCCGCCGGTGCGGATGAGCAGGTCGGGCTCGGGGATGTCCGCCAGGGCCAGATAGGGCGCGAGGGTCCCCTCGTCAATATCCTCGACCCGCACTTGTCCCGCCTGCACCGCCGCGGCGACGCGCCGCGTGGCCTGGGCGATGTCCCAGCGGCCGCCATAGTTGACGGCGAGGGTCAAGGTCAGCGCGGTATTGCCCCGGGTCAGGGCCTCGGCTTCGTCGATGAGGCGGCGGATATCCGCCTCCAGCCTGCCGCGCTCGCCAATGACGCGCAACCGCACGCCGTTGTCGTGGAGCTTGCGAATCTCCCTGCGCAACAGGAGCCGGAACAGGCTCATCAGGAGGCGGACTTCCAGGGAGGGGCGCCGCCAGTTCTCGGTGCTGAAGGCAAAGAGGGTGAGGTGGGGTATCCCCAGTTCGGCACAGGACTGCACCATTTCCCTCACCACTTCGGCGCCCCGCCGGTGACCGGCGACGCGCGGCAGATGGCGGCGGTACGCCCAGCGGCCATTGCCATCCATGATGACGGCCACATGCTGGGGGAGCGGTGCTGATCCT
This sequence comes from Acidithiobacillus sp., assembly GCF_049965315.1. GTDB lineage: Bacteria > Pseudomonadota > Gammaproteobacteria > Acidithiobacillales > Acidithiobacillaceae > Acidithiobacillus_B. The sequence goes on from NZ_JBMFWL010000024.1 coordinate 23,314, forward strand.
TCCACGGCGGGGCCCATGGCTTCAGACCTCCATGAGGTCCGCTTCCTTGGCCTCCACCACGGCATCGACTTCATCGATATAGCGATCGGTGAGGCGCTGAACCTCTTCCTCGGCGCGCCGCTCCTCGTCTTCGGAAATGCTCTTTTGCTTCTGCAACTCCTTCACCTGGGTAATGCTGTCGCGGCGAATGTTGCGGATGGCCACGCGGGCGCCCTCGCCTTCCTGACGCACGACTTTCACCATCTCCTTGCGGCGCTCTTCCGACAAGGGCGGCAGGGGAATGCGCACGCCATCGGAGCCGGCCACCGGGTTCAGACCCAGACCGGCATCACGAATGGCCTTGTCGATCTTGGGGATCATGTTCTTTTCCCAAGGCGTGACCAGCAGGGCCCGCGCATCGGCAACCGAGACGCTCGCCACCTGCGCCAGGGGCGTTGGGGTATTGTAGTAATCCACCATGACGTGATCGAGCAGGCCGGTACTGGCACGCCCGGTGCGCAGCCGCGTGAGCTCCCCCTTGAGGGACTCGATGCTTTTCTTCATCCGCGTTTCGGCTTCTTTTTTTACTGCCTGAATGCTCATGAGCTGATCTCTTTGCGCACCGAAGTGCCCTCTTCTTCGCCCAGGACCACCCGCATGAGGGCACCCGGCTTGTTGATGGAGAATACGATGATGGGCATGTCGTTATCGCGGCACAGAGTGATGGCGGTGGCGTCCATCACCTGCAGCCCCTGCTCCAGAACCTGCTGGTAGGAAAGCTCCCGATAGCGCATGGCCTCCGGATGCGTCACCGGATCATCCGTGTAGACGCCGTCCACCTTGGTGCCCTTGAGTACGATCTGGGCGTTGATTTCCATGGCGCGGAGGCTGGCGGCGGTATCCGTGGTAAAAAACGGATTGCCGGTGCCCGCCCCGAAAATCACCACGCGGCCGCGCTCCAGATGGCGGATGGCGCGGCGACGAATGTAGGGCTCCGCCACCTGCTCGATATGCAGGGCCGACAGCACCCGGGTGGGCAGACCCAGGTGCTCCAGGGCGTCCTGCAGGGCCAAGGCGTTCATCACCGTGGCCAGCATGCCCATGTAGTCCGCCGTGGCCCGGTCCATGCCCTCCGCGGCCTTGGCCATGCCCCGGAAGATGTTGCCGCCGCCGATGACCACCGACACCTGCACGCCGGCGTCGTTGACCTCCTTGACCTCGCAGGCGATGCGATGAACGACGTCGCGATCCACACCATACGTCCCCTCACCCATGAGGGCTTCTCCGCTGAGCTTGAGAAGGATGCGCGTATAGCCGGGTGCCGTCATTTACGCCCCCCGGACTTGGGCCATGACCTCGGTAGCGAAGTCGGCGGCAGGCGCCTTCTCGATGCCTTCTCCCACTTCAAAACGTACGAACTCTGCGACATCAACCCCGGGGAAGTCCTGGATGAGCTGGCCGATGCTGCGGTCGGGATCCTTGACGAAGGGCTGTCCCAGCAGCGCAATCTCGTTGAGCAGTTTATTGAGCCGTCCGGAGATCATTTTCTCGATGATCTCTACGGGCTTGCCGCTGTTCGCGGCCTGCGCCATGAGGATTTCCTTTTCCTTGGCCAAGCGCTCGGGAGAAACGTCCGCGGGCCTGACGACTTCCGGACGGGCCGCCGCCACATGCATGGCCACGTCCCGGCCCAGCTCCGGCGTGGCCGCGGCTCCCGTGAGGGCGACGAGGACGCCGATCCGTCCGCCATGCACATAGGCGCCTACCACGCCCTCGCTCACCTGCAGATGGCGCAAGCGGCGCAGGCCGATATTCTCCCCCAGTTTGCTGACCAGGACCTTGCGCCGTTCCTCCATGCTCCCTTCGGCGGCGGGGCTTGCCAACAGGGTTTCCAGGTCGTGAACTCCCTGTTCGGCGGCGAGCCGCGCGCAATCGTGGGCCAGCCGCACGAAGTCTTCGTTCTTCGCGACGAAATCGGTTTCGCAGTTGATCTCCAGCAGCACGGCCCGCTTCTGGTCCGGGCTGGCGGCGCTGACCACCAGGCCCTCTGCGGCAATGCGCCCCGCCTTCTTGTCCGCCTTGGCCAGCCCCCTCTTCCGCAGAAGGTCGATGGCCGCTTCCATATCTCCATTGGACTCGGTGAGCACCGTTTTGCACTCCATCATGCCGGCGCCGGTACGCTCCCGCAGTTCTTTTACTTGCTGTGCGCTAATAGTAGCCATTACTGCTCCTTATTGCCTTCGGGAATGCTTAGTCGGCATCGATCTCGATGACTTCCTCGTCAACTTCGACGAACTCGCCCAGCAGCGCGTTCTCGCCGCCCTGGCGACCATCGAGGACGGCATCGGCCACCAGCGAAGCATAGAGCCGGATGGCCCGCGTCGCGTCGTCATTCCCGGGAATGACATAGTCGATGAGCATGGGATCGCAGTTGCTGTCCACCACCCCGATGACCGGGATGCCCAGTTTCTTGGCCTCTGCCACGGCAATTTTTTCATGGCCTACGTCGATGACGAAAATGGCGTCGGGCAGACCGTTCATCTCCTTGATGCCGCCCAGGCTCCGTTCCAGCTTGTCGCGCTCGCGGCCGAGGGTGAGGGCTTCTTTTTTGGTGAGTTTTTCCAGGGTGCCGTCCGTGGACATCTGTTCCAGCTCTTCGAGACGACGGATGGATTGGCGGATGGTCTTGAAGTTGGTCAGGGTGCCGCCCAGCCAGCGCTGATTGACGAAATAGCCGCCACAGCGGCGGGCTTCCTGCTCCACCGCTTCGCGCGCCTGGCGTTTGGTGCCCACAAAGAGCACGCGGCCATGGCGGCGCGAGAGCTGCTCCACAAAATTGAGGGCTTCCCGGAACATGGGGAGGGTATGTTCGAGATTGATGATATGAATGCGGTTGCGTTCGCCAAAGAGGTAGGGCGCCATTTTGGGGTGCCAGTAACGCGACTGGTGGCCGAAATGAACGCCAGCCTCCAGCAAGGAACGCATGGTAACATCGTGACTCATGATTTGGATTCTCCGTGTTGGGTTGTCGACCGCCACTTGTCCCATGCGAGCCATCCTTGCGGACACCCGGCCCCATGTGCCGACAAGTGTGTGGATTTGAGCGTTAAAGCCCAGCGGTTTATAGCAAAAAACGGCGCCCCTGGCAATGACTGCAAAAGGCGGCCGGTTACTACTGCCCCTTGTGGGCTTTGCGCCACCACAGGACAAGGATGGCCAGCGCGACGACGGCCAGAAGCAGCATTTGCGCCGCTTGGACGTGGTGCAGCAGGGGCCGCAGGGAAGCGCCCAGGAGGTAGCCGATGCTGGCAATGGCGGCAGCCCAGACACCCGCCGCCGCCGGGTTCATCCACAGATAGCGGCGTGGCGGGTAGCGGTGCACCCCCAGGAGGATGGGCGTGATGGTGCGGGTACCGTAGACAAAGCGGAATAGCAGGGTGACCCAGTCGCCGAAGCGGCGGATCAGGCCTTCGGCCTGGTTCACATGGCGGCGGAGAAAGCGCGGCAGGTAAAGCACCAGCCGTTCTCCGTAGTGGTAGCCCACCTGGTAGAGGACCTGATCGTTGATGGTGCTCCCCAGCCAGGAAACCAGGATCACCGTCGGCAGGTCGAGGACGCCGGCGTGGGCCAGCGCACCGGCAATGATGACAATGGCTTCCCCCTCCAGCAAGGTGCCAATAAACAGGATCAGATAGCCATAGCTCTTGAGGAAGGCGATGATGAGATCCAGGGTAATGGGTTGGAGGTGCAGCCATGTCAAAACTTCATTGAGCGCTCCGATGACGGCATCCTCCAGAATCCTTGGCCCAGGCCGTTCCTGTCCCCACCGGCCTTTTGCACTCTAAACTACGCATTTGGCGGTAACAAGATGGGTACGCCCATGATAGCCGAGGAAACTCGGCATACGGCGCTGATCTGGGGGGGGCGTCCTTTTCCGGCGAAGCGCCGCGAGGCTTGCCGCTTCGCCGCACTCCCCGGCAGCATTATAATACAATAAGATCGTGTTATATCGTATTGTCATAAAAATGTCATAAAATGTTCATAAAAACGTCACACTGCTTTGCTAAGATGCATCTGCGAGCAGTTTCTGAGGTTGCCGGGGGCTACCCCCGGCAGCCGCCATGTTTCAGAATAATGCCATATCAATCAATACGGTTCATCTCTTGAGAGGGTGCATGAAGCCACTACAGCAGTCGGCGCCGCAACAAGGCGGCATCTTGGCGATCGGCCGGGCATCCGTTGCAGATCCTATCCGGGATCTGCGCGCATCGGCCTGAGCCAGCGCGTCGGGGCCCCAACACGGATGCTATACGTCCTCCTCGGCGGTGTTCTCGCCCACGCCGCGCATTGGTCCGAAGCGATGCTGCTCGCCTCGGCGACGGCGGAACCCTGGCGCAAGGGCGTCCTGAACCCGATGGAGCGCCCTCGGGTGCTGATGATATCGCCGGAGCGGAGCGATACGGTCCTGGCCGATGGGTTGCTTCGGCATCTGGGAGCGGCCGTGCGGATGGAAAGCTGCGGCGCGGAGGCGGAGCATCTGCTGCGGGTATGGCGGCCGCAGGTCCTGGTCCTATCCCTCGACTCCAGCGCACGGATCGCCTGGCTGGCCGGGTTGCGCCAGCGCGCCGAGAATGCGGCAATCCCCATGCTTGCTCTGGGGAATGGCGGCAACGAAGAGGAGGCCCGTGCCGCCCTGGACGCCGGCGCCGATGCTTATCTGGCCCGGCCGGTCGGTATTACGCTGCTGGTGGCGCAGGTGCAGTCGCTGCTTCATCGCGCCGAGCCTTGGGAGCACCGGGTGGTTGGGCATAAGGCCACCCTTTGCGTGGATCCCATCGCCCGCCGGGTATGGGTCAATGGGCAAGAGATCTCCCTCACCCGCCGCCTCTTCCGCATCCTGCACTATCTGGCGCTGCATCCCGATCACACCTTTTCCAGCGCGGACATGTCCACCCTGCTCAGCGGCGGCAAGGGCCTGCTCCAGCCCAATTCCATCACGGCCCAGGTACACCGGCTGCGAATGGCGCTGGCAACGGCGTCAGCCGCGCACTGGATTGAAACCGTGCATGGTTTCGGTTACCGGCTGACTTTGCCGAAGACCCATCGGGGAAAGGAAACGACCAGCATTTCCGGTACCGCCCATGAAGATGTATCCGCATGAAATTAAGTAAGAAAACTCCTTACCGATTGATCAGTTGCGCGTGTTTACCGAACCGTTGTCTCACCAAGCGTTGTACCCACTACCCTGGAGGTTTTATGCTGTTTCGCATGAAGAAAAACTTATCCCGCAATATCAATGGCATCGCCCTGCTTTCCGCCCTGGGCCTGTCCGCCTTCGCCGCCATGCCCGCTTCTGCGGCGCCCATCTCCCTGCTGGAGACGGGATCCACCCTGCTCTATCCGCTCTTCAACCTGTGGGTGCCGGTCTATACCAAGATGAATCCCAGTGTGCAGATCACCACTCAAGGCACGGGTAGCGGTACCGGCATTGCCGAGGCCATTTCCGGCGTGGCGCAGATCGGTGCTTCCGATGCCTACAT
>NZ_JBMFWL010000025.1:0-28746 GCF_049965315.1 Acidithiobacillus sp.
GTGGGCGCCCCTACAGCTACCGAACCGTCCGGGATATGTGGGAAACTGCGGTCGCCCGCGCCGGGGTTGCCGATGCCCATCTGCATGATCTTCGCGCAAAGAGTCTAACGGATGCCAAGCGTCAAGGGCTTGATCCCGTCGCTTTGGCCGGTCACTCTGACGCCAGGATGACGGCCCGTTATATCCGCCAGCATGACACCGTGGTAGCGGTCCCTCCCAAGCTGGCCGAGTTTTAGACAAGCATGGGCACGAATTAGACATATTTTAGACAATAGGAAGCAAATGGTTGAAACAGATAGAATAAAACTTCATACACCCATGATGCAGCAGTACCTGCGGCTCAAGGCCGAGTGCCCGGAGGCCCTGCTCCTATACCGCATGGGAGACTTCTACGAGCTCTTTTTTGCCGACGCCGAAAAGGCGGCCCAACTCCTCGATATCACGCTTACCAGCCGCGGGACCAGCGCCGGCCAACCCATACCCATGGCCGGCGTACCCGTACAAAGCCTGGACGCTTATCTCGCGCGGCTGGTAAAGCTCGGGCAGAGCGTGGCTATCTGCGAGCAGGTGGGGGATCCGGCCACCAGCAAGGGCCCGGTGGAGCGCGCCATCGTCCGGGTGATCACCCCCGGCACCATTACCGACGGCGAACTCCTGGACGCCCGCAGCGAGCCTCTCCTCCTCGCCGTCTATGGCGAAGGACAGCGCTGGGGCCTGGCTTGGCTGGATGCCGCCGGCGGCCGCCTGTCCGTCCGCGAAGTAGGCGGGGCGGCGCTGGCGGACGAAATCGAGCGACTGCAGCCGGCCGAGATCCTCTGGCCGGAAGGCGAGGCCGCCCCAGGCAACCGGGCGCGAATCCTGCCCAAAAGCGCCTTCCAGGAAGCCCGGACCCAGGCCACCCTCCTCCGCCATTTCGGTGCGCAACTACCCGGCTTTGGCTGCGCCGACCTGCCCTTGGCCCTGCGCGCAGCCGGGGCCATCCTCGCCTACGCCGAAACCCAGCTACATCAGCCCCTGACCCAGGTGCGCCGCATCCATCCCCAGCGGCCGGAAGAAGAACTGCACGTCGATGCCACGGCCCTGCGCGCCTTGGAGGTCCTGGACAACCTGCAGGGCAACGGTCCCAGCCTCTACGGCGTGCTCCAGCACACCCAAAGCCCCATGGGCGCGCGGCTCCTGCGCCGCTGGCTGTTGCGCCCGCTGCGCCAGGGCGCGGAACTCTCCAGACGCCATGACATCGTCAACACCTTGATCGACCATGGTTTCACTGCCCTGCGCAAGGCATTGAAAGGCCTGCCCGATGGCGAACGCCTGCTCACCCGCATCGCCCTGAAAAGCGCCAACCCCCGGGATCTGGCGCTGCTGCGGCAGGCACTCCAGCACCTGTCGGCGCTGCGCGAGGCCCTGGAGGCCCTCCCCCATCCTGCCCTGCGCGATGCCCTGGCAAGGATTCCGAGCTTTACCCACCTATACGAACGCCTCCGCAGCGCCCTGGTAGACAACCCCCCCGTCACCCTCCGGGACGGCGGCGTCCTGCGCGCCGGCTTCGATGCCGAACTGGATCATCTCAACAGCCTCAGCCATGACCTGCAAGGGGTGTTGCGGGACCTGGAACAACGGGAACGGGCACGGACGGGCATTACCCAGCTCAAGATCCAGTTCAACCGGGTCCATGGCTTTTACATCGAGGTGGGGCGCAGCCATCAGGGTCCCCTGCCCGCCGATTACCGGCGGCGGCAAACCCTCAAGAATGCCGAACGCTATATCAACGATGAGCTCAAGCTCATCGAAGACCAGGCCCTCTCCGCCCAAAGCCTGGCCCTGGCCCGGGAGCGGCTGCTCTTCGCCCAGCTCTTGGACGAGCTCGGCGCCGATCTCCCGGCCTTGCAGGACGCCATGGAGACGGTGGCCTGGCTGGACTGCCTCAGCACCCTGGCCGAGCGCGCCGTGACCCTGGATTATTGCGCCCCGGTCTTCCGCAGCGAGCGCATCCTGCACATTCAGGACGGCCGTCATCCCGTGGTGGAGGCGCAACTGGGCAGCGCCTTCGTCCCCAATGATCTCCATTGCGACGAAAGCCGACGCATGCTCCTCATCACCGGCCCCAACATGGGGGGCAAGTCCACCTACATGCGGCAGAACGCCCTCATCGTGCTGATGGCCCACATCGGCAGCCGGGTACCCGCCCGGGAGGCGATCATCGGCCCCGTCGACCAGATCTTCACCCGCATCGGCGCCGCCGATGACCTGGCCGGCGGGCGCTCCACCTTCATGGTGGAAATGAGCGAAACGGCGCGCATCCTCCACCTCGCCACCCCCGAAAGCCTGGTCCTTCTCGACGAGATCGGGCGGGGAACATCCACCTATGATGGGCTGGCCATGGCCTGGGCCAGCGCCGAGGCCCTCGTCGCGCGAGGCGCCTATACCCTTTTCGCCACCCATTACTTTGAACTGACGGAGATCTCCCAGCCCGGCCTCAGCAATGTGCACCTCGATGCCCTGACCCAGGGAGAGGGGGTGATCTTCCTGCATCGCGTCGAAGACGGCCCCGCCAGCCAGAGCTACGGGCTCGCCGTAGCGCGCCTGGCGGGGATCCCCGAGGCGGTCATCGGACGCGCCCGGGAACGGCTCCTGGAACTGGAAGACCCGGCCCGGGAAAAGCCCCGACCCGCAGAGCAGCCTGCGCAACTGGCGCTCTTTCAGCCCCAGCACCCGGCCCTGAGCCTCCTCGCCGCCACCGATCCCGACCAGCTCAGCCCCAGGAAGGCCTTGGACCTGCTTTATCGGTTGCGCTCCCTGCTGCACCAGGAATCGAGCTGAAACCCGCTCAGCGATCGAGGTTGCGGCGTCGTTGCTGCCGCCGACGCTGCAATTGCCATACCGTCAGCACCGGTCCGAGCAAGGCATAAAGGAGGGTCGTGGCAAAGAGCACCAAGGGCGGATGCAGGGCCACGAGGGCAAGGGCCAGCACGACCACGATGGCCAGCGCGAAGGGGACGCGGCCATGCAGGTCGAAGTCCTTGAAGCTGCGATAGCGAATGTTGCTCACCATCATCAACCCCAGGACATAAACCAGAAACAGGGCGATATATTCGGCCACCTGGGTCAGCCAAGGGTAGCCTTCGCCCACCGCCACCCAGACCAGACCGGCGAGTACGGCCGCCGCCATGGGGATGGGCAGGCCTTGAAAGTAGCGCTTGGACTGGTTCTGTACCTGGGCGTTGAAACGCGCCAGGCGTAGCGCCCCACAGGCGGTAAAGACAAAGGCCCCCAGCCAGCCGAGATTGCCGAAATCCCGCAAGCCCCATAAAAATACCAGGAGCGCCGGGGCCAGACCAAAGGCAATGACATCGGCCAGCGAATCGTACTCGGCGCCAAAGGCGCTCTCCGTACCCGTCATTCTGGCCACCCGCCCATCCAGCCCATCCAGGATCATGGCGATGAAGATCACCACCGCCGCCAGGCGGTAGTGACCGCCAATGGACTGGAGCATGGAAAAAAAACCGGCAAAGAGACTGGCCGTGGTAAAAAGGTTGGGCAGGATGTACACGCCCCGGCGGGGATATTGGGCCTTCACGATGGCTCTCCCAGAGTGGCGATGGCGTCGGCGCCGGAGCGCACCCGCTCCCCCACGGCCACCAGGGCCCGGGCGGAAAGCGGCAAATAGGTGTCCACCCGCGAGCCGAAGCGGATGAAGCCAAAGCGCTGACCCGCCGTCACCACCTCATCTCCTCCCACATAGCAAAGGATGCGGCGAGCCACCAGGCCGGCCACCTGCACCACGGTCACGTCCTGGCCGGCGGCAGTCTGGACCCAGAGGGCATTGCGTTCGTTCTCCGCAGAGGCCTTGTCCAGCGCGGCGTTGAAAAATTTCCCCGGAAAATACCAGATCTTCTGCACGCGGCCGGCCACCGGCATGCGATTCACATGCACGTCGAAGACGTTCATAAAAACGCTGATCTTGAGGGCGGAACGGCCCAGATAGGGATCCTCCACCGTTTCCACCGCAATCACTCGGCCATCGGCCGGACAGATCACCAGATCCTTGCCTGGGGGGACCTGACGGCGAGGATCGCGGAAAAACTGGAGGGCAAAAAGGAAGAGGGCATAGGCCGGAAGGGCCCAATACAGAGACAGCAAGATCTGGAACAACACCGCCAAAGCCAGAAAGGCGGCGAGGAAGGGCCAGCCCTCGCGGGCGATCAGGGGATAGGGATAGGGCGTTTTCATCGCGGCAGAGTAGCAGGACGCCGCTCCGCGGAAAAGCCCCGCCCGGCATGGCCGAGGGGGCTGGATGCCCTAGTTGCGGGAGCGGTCCACAATCCGGTTCTTGCCGATCCAGGTCATCATGGAACGCAGCTTGTTGCCCACCACCTCGATGGGATGCTCCGCCCCCAGGCGGCGCATGGCCTGCATCTTGGGCTTGCCGGCCTGATTCTCCAGAATGAACTCGCGGGCAAACTCGCCGTTCTGGATCTCGGTGAGGATCTTCTTCATCTCCGCCTTGGTCTGGGCGTTCACCACCCGCGGGCCGCGGGTCAGATCCCCATACTCGGCGGTATTGGAAATGGAGTAGCGCATATTGGCGATACCGCCCTCGTACATCAGGTCGACGATGAGCTTGAGCTCGTGGAGACACTCGAAATACGCCATTTCCGGAGCATATCCCGCCTCTACCAGGGTCTCGAAACCCGCCTGCACCAGCGCGCTGGCGCCGCCGCAAAGCACGGCCTGCTCACCGAAGAGATCCGTTTCGGTTTCTTCCCGGAAGCTGGTCTCGATCACGCCCGCACGGGTGCCGCCAATGGCCTTGGCGTAGGAGAGGGCGAGATTCTGGGCATTCCCGCTCGCATCCTGATGGATGGCGATGAGGGCCGGCACGCCGCCGCCCTGGGTATAGGTGGAACGCACCAGGTGACCGGGGCCCTTGGGGGCCACCAGGAAGCAGTCCAGGTCGGCGCGGGGATGGATCTGGCCGAAATGCACATTGAAGCCATGGGCGAAGATGAGCGCCGCCCCTTCCTTGATCCGCGGGGCGATGTCCTCGCGATAGAGCGCCGCCTGGCCCTCATCGGGAGTCAGGATCATCACCAGGTCGGCCCCCGCCACCGCGGCGGCCGTTTCCTTTACCTGGAGCCCGGCGCTTACCGCCTTCTCCCAGGATTCCGAGCCCTGGCGCAGGCCCACCACCACGTCCACCCCCGATTCCTTGAGATTGAGGGCGTGGGCATGACCTTGGGAGCCGTAACCGATGATGGCCACCCGCTTGCTCTGGATAAGGGAGAGATCGGCGTCGTTATCGTAAAAAACTTTCATGAAAACCTCATTGCTATCAATGAACGAAAAATGGATGTTCAGATGCCCTTGGCACCGCGGCTGATGGCGCTGGCGCCGCTGCGCACGACTTCGATGACCATACCGGGGTCAAGGGCATGGATAAAGGCATCCAGCTTTTCGCCGGTACCGGTGAGTTCCATGGTATAGGAACGATCGGTGACGTCGATGATGCGCCCGCGAAAAATATCCGCCAGACGCTTGACCTCCTCGCGGTCCGGCCCCACGGCATGGACCTTGATGAGCATCAGTTCGCGCTCGATGTGGGGACCATCGCTGAGATCCTGGACGCGAATGACCTCCACCAGCTTGTTGAGCTGCTTGAGGACCTGCTCCATGACCTCTTCGGAGCCCCGCGTCGCCACCGTCATGCGCGAAATGCTGGCATCATGGGTCGGCGCTACGGTCATGGCCTCGATGTTGTAACCGCGCGCCGAGAAGAGTCCGGCCACCCGCGACAGCGCACCGGCCTCGTTTTCCAGCAGAATGGAGATGATATGGCGCATGCGCTTAGACCAGGATCATTTCGGAAAGGGCCGCCCCGGCCGGGACCATGGGATAGACGTTTTCCTCCGGGTCCACCTGGAAGTCCATGAACACCAGCCGATCCTTCAGGCGCAGGGCCTCGCGGATCACCGGCTCCACATCGGCGGGCTTATCCGCGCGCAAGCCCACGTGGCCGAAGGCCTCGGCGAGCTTGACGAAGTCCGGCAGGGCGTCCACATAACTCATGGCGTAGCGGCTGCCGTAAAAGAACTCCTGCCATTGCCGCACCATGCCCAGGTAATGGTTGTTGAGGCAGGCGACCTTGATGGGCAGCCGATACTGCAGACAGGTGGACAATTCCTGGATGTTCATCTGAATGCTGCCTTCCCCGGTGATGCAGAGAACGGTGGAATCGGGCTCGGCCAATTGCGCGCCCATGGCCGCCGGCAAACCGTAGCCCATGGTCCCCAGGCCGCCGCTGCTGGCCCAACGCCGGGGCCGGTCAAAGCCGTAGAACTGGGCCGCCCACATCTGATGCTGGCCCACGTCCGTCGTGACAATGGCATCCCCGCCCGTCAATTCATACAACTTCTGGATCACGAACTGGGGCTTGATGACCTCGTCATTCTGGGTGTAGTGCAGACAATCGCGTTTGCGCCAGTCTTCGATCTGCGCCCACCAGGCCGCCAGCGCCCGGGCATCCGCGGGATGATCCATTTCCGTGAGGATCTGGTTCATCTCCGCCAGGACCTGCCGCAAATCGCCGACAATGGGGATATCCACCCGCACGTTCTTGGAAATGGAAGAGGGATCGATATCGATGTGGACGATCTTGGCGTGGGGGGCAAACTTGGCGATATTCCCCGTTACCCGGTCGTCGAAGCGGGCACCGATGGCCACCAGGACATCGCAGTTCTGCACCGCCATGTTGGCCTCGTAGGTGCCGTGCATGCCGAGCATGCCGAGGAACTGGCGATCCGAGGCCGGATAGCCGCCCAGCCCCATGAAGGTATTGGTGATGGGCGCGCCCAGACGGCGCACCAGCTTGGCCATCTCTTCCGCCCCATTGGCGAGGATCACCCCGCCGCCGGTGTAGAACATCGGCCGCTGCGCGCCGGCGATCATCTGCATCGCCTTGCGCACCTGACCCGGATGCCCCTTCACCGTCGGCTTGTAGGAGCGCAGGCTGACCTTTTCCGGATAGTGATACAGGGTTTTATGGCCGGTGATATCTTTGGGAATATCCACCAGGACCGGCCCCGGACGGCCGGTGGCGGCCAGATGAAAGGCCGTTTTCAAGGTGCTCGCCAGGTCGCGGACATCCTTGACCAGGAAATTATGCTTGGTGCAGGGCCGGGTGATCCCGACGGTGTCCACTTCCTGGAAGGCATCATTGCCGATGAGCGCCACCGGCACCTGTCCGGTGATCACCACCAAGGGAATGGAATCCATATACGCGGTGGCGATGCCGGTAACGGCATTGGTCGCCCCCGGCCCGCTGGTCACCAGGGCCACGCCCACCTTGCCGGTGATTCGGGCATAGGCATCGGCGGCATGCACCGCCGCCTGTTCGTGACGAACCAGGATGTGCTTGACGGCATCCTGTTTGAAGAGTTCGTCATAGATATAAAGCACCGCACCGCCGGGATAACCGTAGAGGTACTCAACGCCCTCATCGCGCAGGGCGCGTACCACGATCTCCGCACCCGTCAGCTCTTCTTCTTGATGCTGGGCAGTGGGCCGTTGTTCTGTCGTAGTCGGGGACGTCATGGTCGAGCTCCTTACAAGCATAAATACACCCCCGGAACGCTAGAGATTTTTTCGCGCAAGGTCAAATAAAAAAGCATTGCGCCACCCTAGGCGCTTTCTATTTGGAGAAGGCGGGAAAAGGGCCGTTGGAGCAAAAAACTACCGGCGACTGCAGAATCGTGGGTTAGCGCCCCTGCAGTTCCCGCAAATATTCCCGAGCCCTGGCAACCAGATCGCCGGGCAACCCGCGTTTTTCGGCGATCACCAACCCCAGCGACCGGCCGGAAACGCCGATCTGCAATTCATAGGTAGGCTCCAGATGCTGGTCGTCGAAACGCATGGAGGCATTGCGCAGACAGGCATGAGTCTCGGCAAAGCCTTTCAGGGGCGTCAGGTGGGTGGTGACCATGCCATGCACGCCGCGGCCGGCGAGCTGATCGAGCACCGCCATGGCCAGGGCCGCCCCCTCCTCGGGGTCCGTCCCGGTGCCCAGTTCATCCAGGAGCATGAGGGTCTTGTCGTCGGCCTCGGCAATGAGCCGCTTGAGGACCTCCACATGGCCGGAATAGGTGGAAAGCTGAAAGGCCACGTTCTGCGGGTCGCCCATGTCCACAAAGAGGCGGGTAAATCCGCCCACGATGGCGCGCCCCTCCACCGGTACGTGCAGACCGCAGTGGGCCATGACGGTGATCAGGCCTACGGTCTTGAGGGAGACGCTCTTGCCGCCGGTATTGGGGCCCGTCACCACCAGGATGGGGCAGTCGTCGTCGATGCGCACCGACAAGGGCCGGGGTCGCGGCCCATGGCCGTCGGCATGGGCGAGCAGGAGTTGCGGATGGTAGGCCTCTTCCAGCACCAGGATGGCCTCTTCCACCATCTCCGGGGCCTTGGCCCTGAGGTGCTGGGAGAGCTGGGCGGCGGCGATGGCCAGGTCCATCCAGGTCAATGCCTCCACCAATTGATGCAGCCCCGGCAGGCGCAGGCGCGCCTCATCGCTGAGGGCGCGCAGGAGGGCCTGATTCTCGCCATCGATGCGTCCGCCCAGGTTCTCCAGGCGATTATTGGCGGCCACCAGCTCCATGGGTTCGATGAGAATGCCATGCCCCCCGGGGCCGCTGCCCCGCCGCACTCCGCGAACCTGCTCCCCGCCCCCCTGGGGGAAATGCAGGCAGGCCCGCTGCCCGGCCCAATGCACCTTGACGCCGGGTTCGCGCAGCCAGGGCTGCAGCCCCCCTTGCACGGCTTGGCGCGCCGCCTTGAGCTCCTGATGCAGGCCCCGCAAGGTGTCATTGCCATCTTCCCGCACCTGGCCATTGGGCAGGAGGGCCGCCTCGATGGCCGGCAACAGATCCGCCGCCGCATCCAGGCGCTCAGGCCCCGTGGGGAGCAGGGCCGGGCGTTTTTCCACATAGGGCCGCAACTGCTCGCCGACGCGAATGACCCGGGCGAGATTGCGGAAGGCCGTACCCGCCAGAGCGGAACCGGCGGCCGCCACCTGGCGCAGGGCGGGGCGGATGTCGGGCAGGTCCGGCAGGATCGGCCCTTCCCCGGAATCCAGCCCGAAGCGGGCGGCCGTAACCGCTTCCTGCAGGCGCCGCGCCACATGAATATTGGGCGCCGGCTCGATGTTGCGCGCGGATTCGGCGCCGAAGGGCGTTGCGCAAAGCTTTTCCAGAAGACGGCGAATGCCGTCAAACTCCAGGGGCTTCAGATCGGCTTGCATGGGATTCTCTTCCGCGTTTCATCAGGGAGATGGGGGAGTCGCGCCACGGCGCGGTTCAGTGGGCAAAAAGCTGCCGCCACCAGCGCTTGCGGCCCTCGGGAATGAGCACGTCGCCCAAAGACACCGGCGCCATCCGTGACAGCACCCAACCCGGCGGGACCTGGTGCCCGCTGCTGCCGCAGGAAGATCCGAGATTGTTGGGATCGTAGATCTTGATGAGTTGGGGGACGTCGAAGTCGTCCACATAGACGATGCCGAGGTAGGATTCGCGGTGGTCCTTATGCAGAAGGGCATCGATCTCCGCAAGCACCCGGCGGAAGGTATCCCGCTGCACCGGCGCGGTGGGGGCCTCCTGGCCCACATAATAGACAAACCAGCCATCATCCGCGGCCGCGGAAACCTGCGCGCAAAAGCTGTCCCAGCGCGACCACTCGCGGATGCCGCGCAGCAGGCCATTGTAGCGCTCCAGAAAATCACCCATCAAAGATCTCCCATGGTCCCCATGAAATGCGCCATGAGGCGCCGTTGCTGAGCCTTGCGGCGATGCTCGAAAATAAAGATTCCCTGCCAGGTCCCCAGCGCCAGTGCCCCGTTTCGGACGGGGATGCTGAGACTCGGCTGGGTCAATGCCGCGCGCAGATGGGCCGCCATGTCGTCGGAACCCTCGTTGCGGTGGCGGTAGCGGGGGTCACCGTCGCTCACCAGCCGCTCCAGGTAGGCGAGGATATCGGCCCGCACATCGGGATCGGCGTTTTCCTGGATGAGCAGGCTGGCCGAGGTGTGGGGCAGAAACAGGGTCAAGAGGCCATGGGCAAGACCCGCCTCCCGCAGCCACAGGGCAATCTCGTCGGTAACCTCATACAAGCCGCGACCATTGTTCGGGAAGAGCCATTCCCGATCTTGTTGTCTTACCATGGCTTTCCTTCCGCTGCTGCCGGGAATGAGTGAACAGGGCCGTGCGCGAAGCGGCTGCGCCAAGCCATCCTGGAGAAAATGTGCATCTCCCGGGCGCAGACGTCAAGGGCGCAAGCCATGGCAACAAGGCCATCGAAGCGGATCCCGGCGTTGGCGGAGGAAAACCGCCACGGGCCGTTTGACACCGCCCCCCTAGCCACGCCGGGCGCGAAAGAACGCACGCAAGAGGAGGCCCGCCTCCTCCGCGCAAACGCCGCCACGCCACGATACCTGATGGTTCATGCGCGGGTCGGCCAACAGGGAATAGAGGCTGGCGACGGCGCCACCCTTGGGATCGGCGGCGGCGTAGACCAGACGCCGCACGCGGGCGTGCAGGATGGCGCCGGCACACATGGCGCAGGGCTCCAGGGTGACATAGAGGGTACTGCCACCCAAACGATAATTGCCTACGCGCTCGGCCCCTTGGCGGAGGGCAAGGATTTCGGCATGGGCCGTGGGGTCGTGGCGGCCGATGGGCTGGTTGTGGGCAGCCCCCAAAATCACGCCATCGGCACCAAGCAGGAGGGCGCCCACGGGCACCTCGCCAAGATCAGCGGCCTGCCGCGCCAACGCCAGGGCCTGCGCCATCCAGTGGCGGTCGACGGCATCCTGCCCCCCCGCCGGAGACGAAGGGAGAGAATCTTCATTCATTTTTGGCAGAATACGTCATAGGTAATTGAGATAAAGGTATTTTCACTCCCACTCAATGGTAGCCGGAGGCTTGGAGCTGATGTCATAGACCACGCGGTTCACGCCCTGCACCTCGTTGGTGATCCGGCTGGAAATCCGCTCCAGAAGCTCATAGGGCAAATGCGCCCAGTCGGCCGTCATGCCATCCGCGGACTCCACGGCGCGCAGCGCAATGGTTTCGTCATAGGTGCGGGAATCGCCCATCACGCCCACGCTGCGCACCGGCAAGAGGACGGCAAAGGCCTGCCAGATACGATCATAGAGACCGGCCTCGCGGATTTCGTCCATGACGATGCGATCGGCCCGGCGCAGGATCTCCAGACGGGGGCTGCTTACCTCGCCCAGACAGCGGATGGCCAAACCCGGCCCCGGGAAGGGCTGGCGACGGATGATGTCCTCGGGCATGCCCAGTTCCCGCCCCAGTTCGCGCACCTCATCCTTGAACAGTTCGCGCAGGGGTTCCACCAGTTGCAGACGCATCCTTTCGGGCAGCCCGCCGACATTGTGATGGGACTTGATGGTGGCGCTGGGCCCCTTGAAGGAGATGGATTCGATGACATCGGGGTAGAGGGTGCCCTGGGCCAGAAAATCGGCATCGCCGATGGCCTGGGCCTCTTCCTCGAAGATCTCGATGAACAGGCCGCCGATGCGCTTGCGCTTCTGTTCCGGATCCGTCACTCCGGCGAGGGCTGCGAGGAAGCGGCTGCGGGCATCCACCACCCGCAGGGGGATCTTCAGATAGTTGGCGAAGACCGCCGCCACCTTCTCGGCCTCACCGGCCCGCAGCAGGCCATTATTCACAAAAATACAGGTGAGTTGATCACCAATGGCGCGGTGGATGAGCACCGCGGTCACCGCCGAATCCACGCCGCCGGAGAGGGCAGCGATGACCTTGCGCTCCCCCACCTGCCGGCGCACCGCGGCCACCGCCGTTTCCCGATAGGAACTCATGGTCCATTGCCCATGACAGCCGCAGACCCCGCGCACGAAGGAGGTCAGCATCTCGCTGCCGGCCGGGGTGTGGACGACTTCCAGATGGAACTGCACGCCGTAGAGATGACGGGCCGGATCGCCGATGGCCGCCAGAGGCGAGTTGTCACTGGCGGCAAGGACGCGAAAGCCCGGCGGCAGGGCCTCGATACGGTCGCCATGGCTCATCCACACTTCCTGTACCCCCTGCTCGCCGGCAAAGGGCAGAAAGGGGCCCACCGCCTCACGAATATGCAGCAGGGCACGGCCATATTCGCGGTGTTCCGCCGCCGCCACCCGCCCGCCCAGCAGGTGGGTCATGAGTTGCAGCCCATAACAGATGCCCAGCACGGGTATGCCCAGGTCAAAGAGCCCCTTGTCCACCGTCGGCGCGTCCGGATCCCGAACCGAGGACGGGCCGCCCGAAAGAATGATGCCCCGGGGTTGCCAGGCGGCCATGTCCGCCAGGGCCATGGTGCAGGGGTGGATCTCGCAGTAGACATGGGCTTCCCGGACCCGCCGGGCGATGAGCTGGGTATACTGGGAACCGAAATCGAGGATGAGAATGCGCTCGTGCATGCGGTTTACTCCACCCGATAGTTGGGTGCTTCCTTGGTGATGGTGACGTCGTGGACATGGCTTTCGCGCACCCCGGCCTGGGTGATCTTGATGAAGCGGGCGCGGCTGCGCAGGGCCTCCAGATGCTCCGCTCCCAGATAACCCATGCTGGAGCGCAAGCCGCCCAGGAGCTGATGGATCACCTGCCCGGCGGGGCCCTTGTACGGCACCCGCCCTTCCACCCCCTCGGGAACGAGCTTGGGGGCCTCGGGGCTGGCGTCCTGGAAATAGCGGTCGGCGGAGCCCTGCTGCATGGCCCCCAGGGAGCCCATGCCCCGGTAGGCTTTGTAGGAGCGGCCCTGATACAGTTCGATCTCCCCCGGAGCTTCGTCGGTACCGGCCAGCAAACCGCCGACCATGACCGAATGGGCGCCGGCGGCCAGGGCCTTGGCAAAATCCCCGGAGAAGCGTATCCCGCCGTCGGCAATCAGGGGGATGCCCCGCGAGGCCAGGGCCTCCGCCACGTTGCTGATGGCAGTGATCTGCGGCACACCGACGCCGGCGACGATGCGCGTGGTGCAGATGGAGCCGGGGCCAATGCCCACCTTCACCCCATCGGCACCGGCATCCGCCAGGGCCAGGGCGGCCTCGGCCGTAGCGATATTGCCGCCAATCACATCGATTTCGGGGAAATGGGTCTTGATCCAGGTGACCCGATCCAGCACGCCCTGACTGTGCCCGTGGGCGGTATCGACAATGATGACGTCCACCCCCGCTTCCGCCAGGGCCGTGACCCGCTCGGCGGTGCCCTCCCCCACACCCACCGCCGCGCCCACCAGGAGGCGGCCCTGGCTGTCGCGGCAGGCCAGGGGATGCTCCGTGGCCTTGCGGATGTCCTTGACCGTGATCAGTCCCCGCAGGGCAAATTGGCCATTCACTACCAGTATTTTTTCAATGCGATGCTGATGCAGCAGCGCCTTGGTGACCTCCAGGCTCGTGCCTTCGGGCACGGTCACCAGCCGCTCCCGGGGAGTCATGACGCTGCTGACGGGGGCTTCCAAGCGGGTTTCAAAACGCAGATCGCGGTGGGTGACGATCCCCTCCAGCCGTTCGCCATCCACCACCGGCACCCCGGAGATGCCGTGTTCGGCCATCAACTGCAACACTTCCCGGATGCTGACATCGGCGCGGGTGGTGATGGGGTCCTTGATCACGCCCGCCTCGAATTTTTTCACCCGCCGCACCAAGGCTGCCTGCTGCTCGGGCGCCATGTTTTTATGAATGATGCCGATGCCGCCCTCCTGGCCCATGGCAATGGCCATGGCCGCCTCCGTCACCGTATCCATGGCGGCGGAGAGCAAAGGGATATTGATGCGGATGCGGCGGCTGAATTGCGTGTCGATGCGCACGTGGCGCGGGAGCACCGCCGAATGGGCGGGGACCAGGAGCACATCATCGAAGGTCAGGGCTTCGCCGATGAGTTGCATGTAATTTCCCCCAAAACGAGAAAAGGGCCGGGTATCGCGTTCCCAGCCCCATGGTTAAGGCATTCCCTATGATACCGGGCGATGCGACGACTTTCCAGCCGCAGATGGATCCCCGCATCCCGGCATTGGCCCATGGATGCCGTTCCGGGGCAAAGCGAAGTCCTGGCCGAGACCCCCTGCTTTTTATGCCTTGTTTCGGTTACACTGAGTTTTATGATGACTAGCCCATATAGAGATCGCCCTTGGTATCGCTGAAAGCCTTTCTCGCAGAACAGCTTGCCCCAAAAACCATGGGGGCGTTGGCAGAGCCGGCCGGCCCGGTCGTTTCCGGGGCGCCGCTCTCGGCGCGGGTCATCCCCCGGACGGAGCACGAAATCTCCCGTCGCCAGTTGAGCTATGGCGCCCTGCAGGTCCTCAACGGGCTGCACCGGGCGGGCTTCCAGGCCTATCTGGTGGGCGGCAGTGTTCGCGATCTCCTGCTGGGGCGGGAGCCCAAGGATTTCGACGTAGCCACGGATGCCCGCCCCGAGCAGGTGCGCAAGCTCTTCCGGCGCAATGCCCGCCTCATTGGTCGTCGCTTCATCCTGGCCCATGTCCAGTTTGGCGAAGAGATCATCGAGGTCGCCACCTTTCGCGGCGGATCGGCGGAGCAGCCGGACGCCGGCGAGCGTAGCGCCAGCGGGCGCATCCTGGCCGACAATAGTTACGGCTCTCTGGAAGAAGACGCCCAGCGTCGCGACCTCACCGCCAACGCCCTTTATTACAATATCGCCGATCGCAGCATCCTGGATTTCTCCACCGGTCTCGAAGACCTCCGCGCCGGCCGTCTGCGCATGATCGGTGACCCGCGCACCCGCTACAGCGAGGATCCGGTGCGCATGCTGCGGGCGGTGCGCTTTGCCGCCAAGCTCGGTTTCCGCCTCGACGAAGGCGCTCAGGAACCCATGGCCGAGTGCCGATCGCTCCTGGCCGAAGTACCTCCCGCCCGGCTTTTCGATGAAACCCTCAAGCTCTTCCTGACGGGACACGGTCTGGCCAGCTTTGAACTCCTGCGCCAGCATGGTCTCTTTGCGATACTCTTTCCGACGGTGGAGGCGGCGCTCGCCGAGGATGCCCTGGAACCGTCACGACGCCTCTTGCAACTGGCCCTGGAGGGCACCGATGAGCGCGTCGCCGCAGGCAAGTCGGTAACCCCCGCCTTTCTTTTTGCCGCCCTGCTCTGGCCGGCACTGCAGACTCAGTGTGCCGCCCAGGAAAACGCCGGGAAGTCCCCGGCCCTCGCCCTGCAAAGGGCGGCTGCCGAACTGCTCCAGGAGGCCTCCGGACGGGTGACGGTGCCGCGCCGTTTTTCCCTGCCCATGCGTGAGATCTGGGATCTGCAGGCCCGTTTTCAGCGCCGCGGCGGCCGCCGTCCCTATGCCTTGCTCGCCCACCCGCGCTTTCGCGCCGCCTTTGACTTCCTGGAATTGCGCAGCCGCGCCGGCGAAATAAGCGCGGCCCTGCCCCAATGGTGGCTGGCCTTTCAGGAGGCCGACCACAGCGCGCGCGAGGCGCTGGTGGCCCAGGCGCGGGAAGAGGACCGCGGTCAGGAACAGGAACTCGGTCCGCTCCCGGCCACGCGCCGTCGGCCGCGACGCCGCGACCGGCGCCGGGGAGCGCGCAGCGAGGGAGCGCAGGAGCCGGGCGACGCATCCCTCATGGATGGAGCAACGGACTGACGGCGGTGGCAGGGGCATATATCCTTCCCCACCAGCAAGCCGATCTGGATGCCTTTGGCGCTCTCATTGGCGCCTCTCTCCTCTACCCCGACTACACCCCGCTCCTGCCCCACGGCACCAGCCCGGAGTTGCACCGCCTGCTCCGGGAACGTCCGGAAATGGGCGCCCGTCTGGGTGCACCGGACCTCCTCCAGCGGCACCCTGCCACCCGGGTCATTTTGGTGGATTGCAGTCAGGCCGAGCGCATCGGCCCGCCTGCCGCCTTGCTTGGGGAAGTACGGGAATGGATCGTTTACGACCATCACCCGCCCCTGCAAGGGGATATCACCGGGGCCGAAGTGCATCGCGCCGCCACCGGTGCCTGCACCACTCTGCTCGTCGAGGCCCTGCAAGGGCTGCATCTCCACCCTGCGCCCCCGGAAGCGTCCCTGATGCTGCTGGGCATTCTGGAAGATACGGATCACCTGCGCACCCCCAATGTGACCCCCAGGGACCTGCGCGCCTGCGCCTGGCTGCTGGAGCAAGGGGCGGACCTGCCTTGGGCCGGAGAGATATTGCGTAGCGCCCTCACGGCCGAACAGATCGCGCTGCTGGACCATCTCTTGCAGGAAGGGCGCTGGGTGCAGGAACAAGATCCGGCGCTGTGGATCAGTGCCGTAAGCTGGGACGGCCCCATCCATGATGGAGGCCGCATCGTCCACCACGCCCTGGCCAGCGCCCGCGCCGATGCCGCCATTGCCCTGATCACCCAAGGCAAACATGTTACGGCCATCGGCCGCAGCCGCGGCAGCGTCCCCCTGGAACACATCTTCCATGATCTGGGTGGCGGGGGACAACGGGAGGCCGCCGCCGCAGTGCTCCATGACAGCACCCTGGCGGAGGCGGAACAACGCCTGCTGCGCATCCTGCAAAACTATTATGGGCCCATGACGCAGCAAGCGGCGGCGATCATGAATCGCGCCATTTTCTCCTGCCCCGCCGATACCCTGCTGGGGGAAGCCGCCGCAGCCCTGGGCCAGACCCCCCACCGGGGCATGCCCGTGGTGGAAAACGGGCGCGCGCGGGGCTATGTCCACCGCCAACTCCTGGAGAACGGGATACGCCATGGGCTGGCCGGACAAGCGGTGCGGGCCTATGCCGAAACCCTGCCGGAGGTCGCGCCGGAAACCCCCATCAGCACCCTGCGCACCCTGCTCCTGGAGGCACGCCATCCGATGCTCGCCGTGCAGGGAAAAACCGGGCCATTGCAGGGCATCATTACCGCCACGGACCTGCAACGCGCCGAAACCCCCCTGTCCTTCGCTCCGGAGCGCCGCGCCGGTCGGCGCCACCTGCGCGGCGAAATCCACCGGCAGTGGGGCGCAGCGGCCATCTCGCGCCTGCAGGAACTGGGCCGGCGGGCGGCGGCCTTGGGCAGCAGCGCCTACCTGGTGGGCGGTTGCGTGCGCGATCTCCTCCTGCAACGTGCCGTCACGGATATCGACGCCGTCATCGAGGGGGACGCCTTGCGCCTGGCCGCGGATCTGGCCGCGGCCGTGCCCGGCAGCCACCTGCACAGCCATCCGCGCTTCGGCACCGCCACCGTGCGCTTTGCCGACCGGTTCCGTCTGGATCTGGCCAGCAGCAGGGTCGAGCACTATCCCCAGCCGGGCGCCCTGCCCATCGTCCAGGCCGGGGGCATCCAGGCCGATCTCTGGCGGCGGGATTTCACCATCAATGCCATGGCCATCGCCCTCAACCCCCCTTCCTTCGGGCAGCTTCTGGACCCCTATCGCGGCTTGTCCGATCTTCAGGAGGGACGCCTGCGCGTCCTGCATACCCTCTCCTTCATTGAAGACCCGACCCGCATCCTGCGCGCCCTGCGCTTTTCCGCCCGCTTCCGGTTCGAGATGGAGGCGCACACCCTGGGGCTGATGAAAAACGCCATGGCCATCGACATCTTCCGCCATCTCAGCGGGCCGCGCCTGTGGCGGGAGATCCGTTATCTTCTGCAGCTCCCCGATCTGCTGCCCGCCCTGCGCCTCCTGCAGGAATGGCGGCTCTGGCCGCTCCTGCGCCCGGCGCCCGCGGACCCTGCCGCGCTCTTCGCCACGGTACAAAGGGCCCTTACCCTGCGCGACTGGTTTCAGCTTTCCTTTCCCCAGGAGCCCCTGCTGCAGGACACCCTTTTTCTGCGCATCCTCTGGCACGATATCCCTTGGGCAGAACGGCAAGAACGCTTAAACTATTTCCAGGTTGGCGGGGCTGATGACATTCAGAACGATCTGCAGCGCCTGCCCGAGATCGCCGCCCAACTCGCTCGCGGGGTACGCCCCAGCCAGCGCCGGGCCCTGCTCTCGCAACTGCGCGTGGAGGGGGTTCTGGCCCTGCTGGCAGGGCATCCGCAGGGGCCGACACAGGCGGCGGGATTGGCCTATCTGCAGACGGATCGGCACCTCGCTTCCCCCCTGAGCGCCAAAGAAATCATGGCCTTGGGGCTTGCGCCCGGGCCTGCGGTGGGCCACTGGCTGAAGCGGCTGCGCGACGCCCGGCTGGATGGAGAAATCAGCGATAAGGAATCGGCTCGACAATGGCTCCTGAACAACTTGAAACAGCCCCCCGGCAAGCCGTAACCTGCTGGATCGGCCTGGGCAGCAATATGGGTCATCCCGAGCAGCAGTTGCGGGACGCCATGGCGGCGCTGCGGGATCTCGCCGGTTGCCAGGTGACATGGCGCTCCCGCCTCTACCGGACCCAGCCCGTGGGCGGCCCGCAGCAGCCGGATTTCATCAACGCGGTCGTGCGGATGGTGACCACCCTCGCCCCCCTCGGCCTGCTCTGCGCCCTGCACAAGCTAGAAACGCGGGCCGGCCGGCAACGCAGCCGGGAAGTCTACTGGGGGCCGCGCATGCTTGATCTGGACCTGCTGATCTACGGCGACGCCATCGTCCGTAGCCCTGCCCTGACCCTTCCCCATCCCCGTCTCCACGAGCGCGCCTTCGTCTTGCTACCCTTGGCGGAATACGACCCGCAATTGCGCATTCCCGGTGCCGGCTGCGTCAATGACCACCTCCCGGCCACCCTGCATGGGCAAGGGATCAAGGCCCTGTCCGACGATTTGGATCAGCAGGCGCAACCTATGCGGACGGCGGCCTCGGTATGATGGCGGACGTCCATATTGCCGTGGAAGGTCCCATGGGAGCGGGCAAGACCAGTCTCGCCCAGCGTCTGAGTGCCAGCCTCGGCACCCGCCTCCTGCTGGAACAACCGGCGGAAAACCCCTTCCTGGCGGATTTTTACACCAGATCATCGCACCCGGCCCTCGCCACCGAGATCTGTTTTCTACTGCAACGGCATGCGCAATGGCGGAAGATATCGGTTACCCAGAGCATGGTGAGCGACTTTTGCGGTGCCAAGGGCGAGATCTTTGCCCCCCTGACCCTCTCCCCTGCCGAACTCGGCCTGTATCGACAAGTGGCGCAGGCCATCGACAGCCGCCCCCCCGCGCCGGATTTGCTGATTTTCCTCCACGCCCCGCTGGATACGCTCTGGGCGCGGGTACAACGGCGTCATGCCCCCTACGAGGCCCGGTTACGCTATGATTATCTGCGCCGGGTGAGTGCCGCCTATGCACAATGGCGCGCCCAATATCCGGGCCTCTGCCTGGATTTTGCCACCGATCAGGTGGATTTTGTGGCGGATCCCGGTCACTATAAGCAAATTCTAACGCGCGTCAGCGACGCCCTACCCACGCGAAACGAGACCCCATCGCCATGAGCAAAAAACTGCAGGACTGGCAGGGCGACAAAGCTGCAGGCCGCAAGCGCGCCCTGATCACCGCCTACGACTACCCTTTTGCCCACTTCGCCGCCCAGGCTGGCTTGGACGGCATTCTCGTGGGCGACTCCCTGGGCATGGTGGTGGCGGGCGAGGCCGATACCTTGGGCGTCAGCCTGGAGCAGGTCTGTTATCACACCCGCATGGCGGCGCGCGGTGCCGGTAGCTGTCTGCTCATCGCCGACCTGCCCTTCGGCAGTTACGAAGGGAGCCCCGAGCAAGCCTGGTCCAGCGCCGCGGCCCTGCTGCGCGCCGGTGCCGACATGGTCAAGCTGGAAGGCGGCCGGGAAATGGCCGAAACCGTCGCCTTCCTCGCCCAGCGCGGCGTTGCCGTCTGCGGCCATATCGGCCTCACCCCCCAGCGGGTGCGTCAATGGGGCGGCTTTCGCCGGCAGGGGACCGATGCGCCAGGCGCCCAGCACCTGCGCGAAGACGCCGCCGCCCTGGCCGCCGCCGGGGCGCGCCTGCTGGTGATCGAGGCCGTGCCGGCGGAATTGGGCGCCGAGATCACCCGCAACCTGGCCATCCCCACCATCGGCATTGGCGCCGGGCCCGACACCGATGCCCAGGTCCTGGTCCTGCATGACGTCCTGGGCCTGGCCCCCGGCGGCAGCCCCAGCTTTGCCCACCAATACCTCGGCGGCGCCGGGCTGGTGGAAGGCGCCCTCACCCGCTATGCCGAGGAAGTGCGCAGCGGGCGCTTTCCCCCGCGCCAGGAGCGTTGAGGCATGGCCATCTTCAAGGAAATCGCCGGCTTGCGCCACTGGCGGCAAGCCCTCAAGGGCACCCTGGCGCTGGTCCCCACCATGGGCAATCTCCACGCCGGGCACCTGGCCCTGGTACGCCTGGCAGCCACCCGCGCCGATCATGTCCTCGTCAGCATTTACGTCAATCCCCTGCAGTTTGGCCCGGGGGAGGATTTCGACCGCTATCCGCGCAGCCTCGGCAACGATCTACAACTCCTGGGAGAGGCGGGCTGCCAGAATGTCTTTGCCCCCGATGACAACGTCATGTATCCCCATGGCCGTCAGGACCTCGCCATCGTCCTGCCGCCGCGCAGCCTGAGCAGCGTGCTCTGCGGCCGCTCCCGGCCCGGCCACTTCGCCGGGGTCAGCACGGTACTCAGCAAACTCCTGCACATGGTCGCCCCCGAGGTCCTGGTCCTGGGCGAGAAGGACTATCAGCAGTTGCGTGTCGTGCAACGGCTCCTGGAGGACTGCAACTTCGCCGTGCAATTGCTCCCCGCGCCTACCCAGCGGGAAGCCGACGGCCTCGCCTACAGCTCCCGGAATCAGTATCTCGGCACCGCGGAACGCCGCATCGCGCCGCTGCTCTTTCAACACCTGCAAGAACTCGCCCGGCGCAGCAAGGAATCCGATGCCGACCCCGCCCTCCTCGCCCAGGCAACGCGGGAAAGCCTCGAGCTGGCCGGTTTCGTCGTCGAATATCTGGAACTGCGGGACGGCACCAGCCTGCAGTCCCTCCCGCGCCCTCGCCCGGGGGCACGCTGGTTTGCGGCGGCGCGGCTGGGCCGGACTCGCCTCATTGACAATCTGGCCATCGACCTATGACCCAATGCCTGCGGGAAATCCCCTATAACTACACCTCCTTTTCCGATGCCGAAATCGTCCAGCGCCTCATCGGCGTCGAGGCCTGGCGCATCCTCGAAGACCTGCGCGCCCAGCGCGTGACGGGGCGCTCGGCGCGGATGCTCTTCGAGGTCCTGGGTGATCTCTGGGTAGTCCAGCGCAACCCTTATATCCAGGACGATCTCGCCGCCGATCGCCAGCGCCGCGAGGCCTTGTGGGCGGCCATCCGGCACCGTCTGCAGGACATCGGCAGCCGCGCCGACGGCAATGCCCTGGTACAACGCCTCCTGCAACTGGCCGATGCCGCCGTGGGCAGCTTCATCGCCGCCTTTGATGCCCAGCGGACCCTGCGCCAGCGGGCGGCGAAGCGCTTTGCGCGCATCACCCGCAAGGATAATGCCGACTTCAGCGCCTACGCCCGCGTCGCCCACGTCACGGATGCCTCGGACTGGCGGGTGGAGTATCCCTTCGTGGTGCTCTATCCGGAGAACGAGGCCGAGGTGCAGCGCATGGTCGTGGCCTGCAGCGAACTCGGCCTGCAGATCATCCCCCGCGGCGGCGGCACCGGCTATACCGGCGGCGCCATTCCGCTGAGCACCCATTGCGCGGTCATCAACACCGAAAAGCTGGAAAGCCTCGGTCCCGTCGAGTTTGTCACCCCCCCCGGCCTGGATCAGGCCATTCCCAGCATCGCCGCAGGGGCCGGGGTCGTCACCAAAACCGTAGCCGAGGCCGCCGAGGCCGCCGGGCTGGTCTTCGCCGTGGATCCCACCTCCATGGACGCCTCCACCATCGGCGGCAACATCGCCATGAATGCCGGCGGCAAAAAGGCGGTCCTCTGGGGCACGGCCCTCGACAATCTCCTCTCCTGGCGCATGATCACTGCCGACGCCCAATGGCTGGAGGTGGAGCGGCTCGATCACAATCTGGGCAGGATCCATGATCAGGAAAGTGTACGCTTTCGTCTCAGCCGTTTTGCCGCCGATGGCCACACCCCCATCGGCACGCCGGAGATCCTCACCCTGGCCGGCCGGAGTCTGCGCAAGGCAGGTCTGGGCAAGGATGTCACCGACAAATTCCTCGGCGGGCTGCCCGGTATCCAGAAAGAGGGCTGTGACGGCATCATCACCTCCGGCCGCTTCCTCCTGCACCGCTTCCCCAGCCATCAGCGCACCCTCTGCCTGGAGTTCTATGGCAACGACCTGCAGCAGGCCGTTCCCGCCATCGTCGAGATCAAGGCCTATGTCGAGAAACAGCCGCAGATCCTCCTCAGCGGTCTGGAGCACCTGGACGAACGCTATGTCAAGGCGGTGAAATACAGCAGCAAGGCCTCCGGCCGCGGTCTGCCCAAGATGATCCTGCTTGCCGATCTCGCCAGCGATGACGAGCAGGCCCTGGGGGCCACAGCGGCCGCCGTGGTGCGGCTGGCCAATGCCCGCGGGGCGGAGGGCTTCATCGCCACCAGTCCCGAATCCCGGCGCCGCTTCTGGGCCGACCGCGCCCGTACGGCGGCCATCGCCGCCCATACCAACGCCTTCAAGATCAACGAAGATGTGGTCATCCCCCTGGAACGCCTTGCCGACTACAGCAACAGCATCGAGCGCATCAACATCGAGCAATCCCTGAGCAACAAGCGCGCCATCATCGCCGCCCTGGGCGATTATCTCCAGGGTGGCCTGCCGCAGATGCGCCAGGCCAAGGACTATGAGGACAGCGCCGAAAACCGCGCCATCATCGCCGCCAAACAACAGGAGGCCGGGGCCCTCCTGGATGGGGTGGCCAAACGCTGGCAGGCCATTGCCGACGGCCTGAACGACGCGGCCGCAGAGCACGAAGAGCTGTTGGATGAGGCCGCCCGCCGGAACCTGCGCCCCGGCGACCGCCTCATCGATCTCCTCCTGCGCCGCAGTCTGCGCATCAGTTACCGCCGGGAGGTGGGCAAGGCCCTGGACGAAATCTTCGGCGGCGAGGCCTTTGTCGGCGTGCGCCAGGAGATGCACCGCATCCATCAGGAGTTGCGTCGCAGCCGGCTCTTCGTCGCCCTGCACATGCATGCCGGCGATGGCAACGTCCACACCAACATCCCCGTCCTTTCCAGCGACTACACCATGCTCCGGGAGGCCGACCGCATCGTCGACCGCATCATGGCCCTGGCCCAGTCCCTGGGCGGCGTCATTTCCGGCGAACACGGCATCGGCATCACCAAGATGCGCTGGCTGGAGCCGGAAAAGGTCCAGGCATTTGCCGCCTACAAGGCCCAGGTGGACCCCCAAGGGCTCTTCAACCCCGGCAAACTCCTGCCGGGCTCCGGCCTCGACGGCGCCTATACCCCGTCCCTGCAACTCGTCGAGCAGGAGGCGCTGCTGCTGGAAGCCAGCGAACTGGGGGCCCTCAACGCCGAGATCAAGGACTGCCTGCGCTGCGGCAAGTGTAAGCCGGTGTGCATGACCCACATCCCCCGCGCCAACCTCCTCTATTCGCCGCGCAACAAGATCCTCGCCACCGGGCTCCTCATCGAGGCCTTCCTCTATGAGGAACAGACCCGCCGCGGCGTCTCGCGCCAGCATTTCACCGCCATGAACGACGTGGCCGACCACTGCACCACCTGCCACAAATGCGAAACCCCCTGTCCGGTGGACATCGATTTCGGCAAGGTCTCCGTCCACATGCGCAACATCCTGCGTGCCCGAGGCGAGAAATCCTTCAACCTCGGCACCCGGCTGGCCATGAGCTACCTCAACGCCACGGAGCCGCGCACCGTGCACTTCCTGCGCCGTGGCGTGCTGCAGACCGCCTATCGCGCCCAGGCCCTCGCCCACGAGATCGCCAAGCCCTGGCTACCCAAGACCCCGCCACCCGCCACCACGGAAAAGCCCACGCTCCGCGCCGAGGTCATTCACCTCCTGCGCAAACCCCTGCCGACCGACATGAGCGCCCAGACCATGCGCCAGCTTCTCGGCCTGGAAGGCAGTGAAACGGTGCCCATCCTCCGCGATCCGCAAAAGGTCACGGAGGACAGCGACGCCGTCTTCTACTTCCCCGGCTGCGGCAGCGAGCGCCTCTTCAGCAAGATCGGCCTCGCCACCCTCGCCATGCTGCACGCCCAAGGCACGCAAACGGTCCTGCCCCCCGGCTATCTCTGCTGCGGCTACCCCCAGACCGCCGCCGGCCAGGACGACAAGGGCCAGGAAATCTCGGTGCGCAACCAAGTGCTCTTCCATCGCATCGCCAACACCCTGAATTACCTGGATATCAAGACCGTGATCCTGTCCTGCGGCACCTGCATGGACCAACTCATGCAGTACCAGTTCCAGCAGATCTTCCCCGGCTGCCGTCTCCTCGACATCCATGAATACCTCATGGAAAAAGGGGTCAAGCTCGACGGGGTGGAAGGCGTGCAATACCTCTACCACGATCCCTGCCACAGCCCCATGAAGACCTACAAACCCTTGCAGGTTACCCAGGAACTGCTGGGACAGGCGGTGCGGGACTCGGGACGTTGCTGCGGCGAGGCCGGCACCCTGGCCAGCAGCCGGCCGGACATCGCCACGCAACTGCGTTTCCGCAAGGAAGAAATACTCCACGACGGCATCCGCGCCCTCACCGGTGGAGAGCGCGCCGACAACGGCGAGGTCCGGCTCCTCACCAGTTGCCCCGCCTGCCAGCAAGGCCTGGAACGCTACCGGGAGGATACCGGCCTCGCTACCGACTACATCGTGGTCGAACTGGCCCGGCACATCCTCGGCGCCGACTGGCAGCAACGCTTCATCGCCCAGGTGCGTCAGGGGGGCATCGAGCGGGTCCTGCTGTGAAGCGAACGAAGTGGCACCCGCCATCAGGAAAGCGCCGCACCCGCCCTGGGGCCCGCGGGCATCGCCGGATCTCGGGATGAACGAAACACGACCCAGCACGCTGCCCCTGGATGGAATACTGGACCTGCATGCCTTCCGTCCCCGCGAAGTCCCCGACCTCGTGCGCGAGTACCTGCGCAGTTGCCGCCGCCAGGGGATCACGCAAATCCGCATCATTCACGGCAAAGGCAAGGGCGTCCAGCGCGAAATCGTCCACGCCATCCTCCGCCAGGAACCCGCCGTGGCCGCCTTCCGCCTCGCCAACGACCGCAGCGGCTGGGGAGCCACCCTTGTAGACCTCTATCCACCGGGCCGAATCCCGGCCCAAAAGCCCCCCAAATCAGAGGTGCCGCCGCCCGCCCCACCCCGCCGCCCGCCCCTCTGGTACCGCCTGCTGCAGCAGATTTTCGTCAAAAAAGGATAAGATGACCGTCAGCGGGACATACCAGTCCGCCTGCCGGGTGAATCAGCGCCTTCCCGCAAGGGACTTGTTGGCAGCGTTACTCCCTGATCGTTCAGGCCCCGACTGGGGGCTCTGCTTAATCACCGTCCTGCGCCAGCATGATTTCGGCGGCCTCGATGATATCCCGCTCGCCGCTGAGGATATCCCCCTTGGCTCGCTCCTTCTCTACCAAGGTGATGATCCTGTTCAGGTAAGCCGCCTTCACCCCGAGGGATTCCGCCACCGCCTGGATGTCCTCCTTGATTTGCGCCTGCAGGGAAGCGATCCCCATGCGACGGTTGATGATATCTTCGATGGCCTCTTTGCTTTTGGCATCTACCTGCACGGCTGGGTCTCCTGATCATGGAAGCGAGCGCTACGATAACCGCCGCCGGGTTGAAACGCCAGGGGGCAGCGACCAGCCCTAAAGGGAGCGCTGGACCAGATCCTGCGCGGACGGCATGCAATCATGATCACCCCAATACACCCTGCAAAAAGGCTATCAATGGCACTCCATATTCTTCAATTTTATGAATGGAATTGTGGCCCGCCTTGGGCAAAACCCATAGCTGCACCCGCTCGTTTTTGCGCTGCGCATAAATCGCCCGGGCGTCCGCCACCGGTACCTGGGCATCATCCTCGCCATGAACGAGCAACACGGGACACTTTATCCGCTTGATGGTGGCAATTGGAGCGATATCGGCAAAACGCACACCAATTTGCCTCTCTACCGTCTTGAGCACCCAGCGCCCCACCGGCCAGTAAGGGACATGATGAGCTGCCATGAGCCTGCGCATCACCACGGCAGGATGGGCAAAGGCGCCAATGCTGACCACCCCCGCCACGGGGCGGCGGGAAGCCACCAGCAAGGCCGCCGCCGCCCCCAGCGAATGACCCAGGATAGCGACCTGACCCGGCGCAACATCGGGCCTGGCTTCGAGCCAATCGATGGCATGCTCCAGATCCTCGGCGAATTTGGGCATGGAGGAGAAACCATCCGCATCGCTCTTGCCATGATTCCTTGCGTCAAAAAACAGCAGCGAGTAACCCGCACGATGTAGAACCGGCGCAAAAGGCAACATCAACTCTGCGTTTCCTCCCCATCCGTGGATAACCGCGATGGCCGGGACCGGCAGGGGTGCGGAGATGAACTGTGGCGCAGGAATGTACCAGGCGAAAAGCCGTTTGCCCCCTTCGGTGGCAATGGATAATTCCCGGTAAGGCAGATTGAAACGGGCTGGCGTGCCTTTTTCCACCATTCGCGGCGCCCGAAAGGCGCGGCGGAGGAACCATGGCGCGAGAGCGTCGAACGATGCCAGCAACGCAACGATCCCGGCGAGAAGTTCAACGATGCGTGTCGTCATGGTTGCAACCGAACATCCCCAAAGGCGATCTCATGAGCACGACGCTGCGCTGACCTAGAGAGTCGGGATCAGAGCGCTCCTGTTCTGGTATGTCATGTTGCTAAGCAACCCCCACCGCTCATGGCCAATCTTGCTGGCTTGCCTTGAGTGGGGATGCCCAGTCATCAGACGGCCTCCCACGTTCCAGCATTTTCCGAAAAAAACAGCGTAGGGAGCGGGCTTCAGCTTAGGCCACAGGCCATCGACCCGTCAATGGATGCCTTCGTGTGCCCGATTGGGCTGCCTTACCACCCATTCCTGAAACGTCATTTCACCGAAGGTCGACGGCCTCCTCCAGCAGGTTCATCTGGCCAGCATCCGCTGGGTTAACATCGACATTGGCCAGGCCGCTCACGGTCACTCCCAGCAACCGGACGGATGCATGCGCAGGCAAGCCGGCAGGGATGGCCTTGGCCAATAACCCGGGCAAGCAGGCAGCGATGGCTTCCGTGCGCCAGATCGCCTGCGCGTCGGTATGCGCCCGGGTGACCGTCGCGAAATCCGGGAAGCGTGCCTTGATGCTCAAGGTACGCCCCGCCAAGCCCAGTGCCTGGAGACGAGCGGCAACCTGCCCCGCCATCTGCCGCAGGGTGGCCAGCATGACCTTCGGGTCTGCCAGATTCTCCGGGAAGGTGCGTTCGGTGCCGACGGATTTCCGCTGGCGGCTCGGTTGCACGGGACGCCTGTCGATCCCTCTGGCGATCTCATAAAACCAGAGGCCGGCCTTGCCGAACTGCGCGATCAATGTCTGCCGTGACGCATTCCGGAGATCCAGGACCGTATGGATCCCCATCGAGGAGAGCTTTTTCACGGTGGCCGGGCCCACGCCGTGGAGCTTGCTGGCGGGAAGAGGCGCCAGGAAGGTCAACCCGCGTGCCGGTGGAACCACAAAGAGCCCGTTGGGCTTGCGCCAGTCGGAGGCGAGCTTGGCCAGCAACTTGTTGTAGGACACCCCCGCCGAAGCGGTCAATCCCGTTTCCCGCTCAATACGCGCCCGGATCTCCCGGGCGATCCGGACGGCCAGGACCCCATCGGCGGTGGACGCGGTCACGTCCAGAAACGCCTCGTCCAGCGACAGGGGTTCCACGAGAGGGGTATAGCTCCGCAGGATTCCCATGACCTGACGGGAGGCCTCCCGGTAGGCCTCCATGCGCGGGCGGAGAAAAACCGCCTGGGGGCAGAGCGACCGGGCACGGGCTGCCGTCATGGCGGAATGGATACCAAAGCGGCGGGCCTCATAGCTGCAGGTCGCCACGACGCCCCGGCCGGCGGGATCGCCGCCGACGATGACGGGCTGACCCCGCAGCTCGGGATGGTCCCGTTGCTCCACGGCGGCGAAAAAGGCATCCATGTCCACATGGATGATCTTGCGGAGTTCGACACCGTGTTTTGAATGTGGATCCGGCAATGGACAGTCTCCTCGGCTACTCAGATTCTATCAGGAACCGGCCCGGGGAGGAGACGATGCCCGGGGTATGTATTTGGGCAAGGGGTCGAGGAGCGATGAACGTGCTTGCCGATGGGCGATGGAAGGCGGTAGATTGCGAAGAAGTGGTGGGCGGTAACAGATTGGAAGCGAGCATTGGGTTGCTGAGATGCCTGTCCACCAGGCGTTCTGGAACCGATCATGTTATGAATGGCATGGCCCCCTGAATTGCACAATGATTTCCATATCACGGCATGCCAGCAAGAGAGATCGCCATGGCAACGGCACGACAGACGGAACAACAGGCAAATACAGGGATGAGTAGCCTCACCTTTTTGTCTGATATTGGCATGCCAGACCACTGGCTCGACATACTTGTAATCTAATGCGTTACACGTACACGGGTATAGACCCATAAGACAAATGGATCAAAATTGTCTATATAAATGATCACACAAGAAACGGAGGATCCCACAGGGGGTCGGCAAACTCGCCAGAAGCCTGATGCCCGTCGATTCGGTATGGACACAATTCAGCCCTCGAGAGAGGGA
>NZ_JBMFWL010000026.1:0-28359 GCF_049965315.1 Acidithiobacillus sp.
ACCAGAAAAGGGGAACAGCAATGCGCATGCGTTATCTGGCTACTTGGGCCACCAGCTTGATCCTCTGCGCCGGGTTGCCGTTGTCCCAGCCGGCACTGGCCGCCACGCTTCCTGCCCAAAACAGCCCAGGAGCAGAAAACAGCGCCCTGCTGCAGCGCCTGAGCCATGCCCACTGGGTGCCGCAGGGCAAGGGCCCCCACGTTCTCTACATGATCTTCGATCCCAATTGCCCCTATTGTCATGTGGTCTTCGACGAACTGCAGCCGCTGATCAAACCCTTGGGCGCGACGGTGCGCTATGTGCCCGTGGGCTATCTTACGCCGTCCAGCCTGGGCAAGGCGGCGGCCATGCTGGAGGCCAAGGATCCTCTTGCCGCCATCACGAAAAACGAACGGGAATTCAACATGGAACACTTCGGCGGCCTGCAGGAGATCCTGCCCAGCCCCGCCACGGAAAAGGCCCTGGAAAAGAACCTCGCCATTCTCCGCGCCACCGGGCAAAGCATCGTGCCGACCCTGATCTACCGGAGCCGCCAGGGCAAGACCGTAATCATCCGCGGAGGGTTGGGCAAGCGCGACATGCGCTCGGTGCTGCGCGATATCGCCCCCTAAGGGCAGCGGCGCGCCCTCCCTGGTGGGAAGGGGCGCGCCGCTGCAAGGATTTCCCCAAGACTCGCCCCCGGCAGCCCCGGGTTGATCGTCCGGGGCGGGAGAAGCGATAACAGCCTTACTTCTTCTGGGCTGCCGCCTTTTCCAACTGCGGTACGCCCATGAGGATGGTGGTATTGGGGGTCTGGGGCAGGCGCGGCAGGGTTTCCTTGGGGAACTTGCCGGTGAGGCTGTCCAGGAAGGCCACCACATCCTTCACCTGCTCGTCATTGAGGTCCTTGCCCAACTGGCAGGCGGCCATGACCCGCACCGCCTGCGGCAAGGTCTGGACCGAGCCGTTGTGGAAATACGGGGCCGTCAGGGCCACGTTGCGCAGGCCGGGCACCTTGTAGTAATACTTGTCGGCGGGGTTGTGGGTGACGTCGAAACGGCCCGGATCCTTCATGAACTGGTACTTCTGCTCATACTTGGCGCATTGCGGATTGGCGGGCTGGAGGGGGAACTTCTGAAAGAATCCCGTACCCATGGGCGTACCGGGGTTGTCGAACATGGGTCCGGCGTGGCAGGTGGCGCAGCCCATGGACTTGAACAGGCCCATCCCCGCCGTGGCGGAGGCATCGAGGGCCTTCTTGTCGCCTTTGACATACTGGTCATAAGGGCTATCGGGGGTGATGAGGGTGCGCTCATAGCTGGCAATGGCCTTGACCACGTTGCCCATGGTGATGGGATCCTTGCCCCCGAAGACCTGGGCAAACTCCTCGCGATAACCGGGGATCTGCTCCAGGCGTTCCACCACCAGCTTGGGATGCATGTCCATTTCCACCGGGTTCTGGATGGGCCCCATGGCCTGCTCCTCCAGACTGTTGGCGCGCCCATCCCAAAACTGCACGGTGTTGAAGGCGGCGTTATAGACGCTCGGCGTGTTCCGGGGGGCGTCCACGCGGCCGAAGACGCCAAAGGACAGGGGCAGATTGTCGGTGCCGTTGCTCGCCACCTGATGGCAGGTGTCGCAGGACTCCGCCCCCGACAAGGAGATCCGTGGATCGAAGTAGAGCTGCTTGCCCAAGGCGATCTTCTCGGGGGTCATGGGGTTGTCCGCCGGCACCGGCACCTTGGCCGGAAATTCACCGAAGGCATGGGCCAAGGAGACGCCGCCGAGACCGACCAGCGCGGCGCCGAGGCCCAAGGCCAAACGTCTGCGGGGACTCCTCGTCGCCGCAGCGGGCTTGGGGTTTTTCGAAGCATCCGTATGGGTATCCATGGTGTTCATTCTGTTCCTCCTGGCCTGAAGCGATCGAAACAACACTGGCGCCGCCTGGCATTCATGACTACGCGCATGGCGGTTCCCAGCCCCTGCAGCATCCTGCAACTTTCCCGACGCGGGTTCTGCTCCAGCGGCATCGATTTTAATTATAATATAATCGTTTGCCATTTCAAATGGATTAATTCCAACTCTTTCCTATAATAAGTTCTGTATGATCGCTAAACAGGTTCCCCAGCCATGCACCAGTACCAAGGCCCATCAGCTCGAGCCGGGAGTCCGCCGCATCCGTCCCGGCGAGCGTCCCTGGCCCTGCTTTTCGCCATGACGGTCCTGCCCTGTGCGCCATGGGCATCCGCCGCACCCATCTATCGCTGGCTTTCCCCTGCCGGAGTGCCCAGCTATGGAGATACCCCGCCTGCCGATGCACGCCATATCACCGTGGTCGGCGAGGAGACGCCCTCGCCGCCATCCCCGCCGCCATCCCCGCCCGCGAGCGGGCCGGCAGCGCCGGAAAGCCCTCCTTCCGGGCCATCCCCTTCCCTGACGCAGGAGGCGATCATCAGCCGCCTCAATCTGCTGACGGCCATCCAGAACTATGAAAACAGCCTGGTTCCCCGTACCCATCCTCCCCACAGCGTCTACGCCCCCGCTTTTCTCTGGCCCTACGGGGGCGGGCCGGGCTTCGCCCAACGGCCGATGCCGCCAGCGCCGCCGCCAGGGCCTCCAGGCCCGCGACCCCAGGCACCAATTTGGGCCAAGCCACCGCCCCCGGCGGGGCCTGGCGCGCCGCAATCTCCTTTCTGGGCATCGCCGCCGCCGTTGGGACCGCGCTGACCGCTCACGGCTACTGACCCCGGATTCCACCTCAAGTAGAATGGCAAGAGCGCAGGGCTGGAGGGAGGAGCGGATCATGATGGTCAAGGTAGCCGCGGTGCAGATGTCGGTGGGTCCCGACGAAGAGGAGAACATCGCCAAGGCCATGCACTGGGCAGGTCTGGCGGCCGATGCGGGGGCACGGATCATCCTCTTGCAGGAGCTTTTCAGCACCCCCTATTTTTGCAAGGATCAGGATCCCCGCTTCCTTGCCCTGGCCCGCGGTCGGGACGAGCACCCGGCGCTGCGCGCCATGCAGGAACTGGCCCGGCGGCGCCAGGTGGTGTTGCCGGTCAGTTTTTTTGAACGGGCAGGCAATGCCTTTTTCAACAGCCTGGTCGTCTTTGACGCCGATGGCAGGGACCTGGGCCTGTACCGCAAGGCGCACATCCCCGACGGACCCGGATACCAGGAAAAATTCTACTTCAGCCCCGGCGACACCGGCTTTCGCGTCTTTCCTACCCGCTATGGCCGGCTGGGCGTCGCCATCTGCTGGGATCAATGGTTTCCCGAGGCGGCCCGGATCATGGCCCTGCGCGGTGCCGAGATGCTTCTCTATCCGACGGCCATCGGCTCGGAACCGCAAGCGCCGGAACTGGACAGCCGCGGCCACTGGACCCGGGTCATGCAGGGTCATGCCGCCGCCAACCTGGTCCCCGTCATCGCCGCCAACCGCATCGGCCGGGAGATCGGCAGAGATGCCGAGATCACCTTTTATGGCGGCTCCTTCATCACCGACCCCACCGGCGCCCTCCTTGCCCAGGCGGACAGGGAGGAGGGCTGGATCAGCGCCGATCTCGACCTCCATGCCATTGCGGCGCAGCGCATCGAATGGGGCCTGTTTCGGGATCGCCGTCCGGATCTCTACGGCGCCATCCATTCCCTGGACGGGGGAGACAGGGACGATGAAACGCATTGGTA
This sequence comes from Acidithiobacillus sp., assembly GCF_049965315.1. Lineage (GTDB taxonomy): Bacteria > Pseudomonadota > Gammaproteobacteria > Acidithiobacillales > Acidithiobacillaceae > Acidithiobacillus_B. The sequence continues at coordinate 3,667 of NZ_JBMFWL010000026.1, forward strand.
GACGGCCGATGCAGCCACCCACCCCGCCCCTTCCCATCGTCGCCCTCAGCGCCTATGAGCGTAACGGCGAGCCTTTTTCCCTGGCCCCCGAGTATGCGGCAGCCGTCTGCCGCGCCGGCGGCCTGCCCGTCCTCTTTCCGCCCCAATGCCCGGGCGGGCTGGATTTCATCCGGCGCTGCGACGCCCTGGTGTTGACCGGCGGCGGCGATATTTCCCCGGATTTTTATGGGGCTGCGGCCGACGAGAGCATTCATGCCGTCCACCCGGACCGGGATGCGGCGGAGATTGGGCTGGCGCGCGCCGCCATCGCCCAAGGTTTGCCCCTCCTGGGCATTTGCCGGGGCATGCAGATCCTGAATGTGGCCTTGGGCGGAACGCTCCATCTGGATCTGCCCAAGACCGTGGGTACCCATGTCCCCCATCGCAGCACCAGCCACACCCCCGTAGCGCATAGCGTGGAAATCCTGGCGGGGAGCACCCTGGCCCGCATACTCGGGAAAAATCAGGTGTGCATCTCTTCCTGGCACCATCAGGCCGTTGCCGTCCTGGCCCCGGGCTTGCGCGTCAGCGCCCAGGCCGCCGACGGCGTCATCGAAGCCGTGGAAATGCCGGAGAACCCCGATGTCCTGGCGGTGCAGTGGCATCCGGAACATACCTGCGCCGACGATCCCGCCCAGCAGGCCCTCTTTCACTGGCTCGTGGAGCGCGCCCGGCGAGGACGGGACGGGCGCGACGCCCCGCCGACAAGCTCAGGCCAAGCGGGTCCGGTGGCGCAGCCAGGCGAGGAAGGCGGGTAGAAGGGAAATCAGGATGATGCCGAGGAGGGCCATGGTCAGATTCTCCTGGAACCAGCGCAGGTGCCCCAGAAAATAACCGGCGCCGAGCAGCCCTCCTACCCATAGCACGGCGCCCACCGCATTGAAGGCGGCAAAGCGGCCATAGGCCATGGCGGCCAGGCCGGCCACAAAGGGCGCAAAGGTGCGGATGATCGGCAGGAAACGGGCAATGATCACCGTCTTTCCCCCATGCCGCCCATAAAAATCCTGGGTCAACCGGAGATGGCGGGCATTGAGCAGGCGCCAGCGCTTCCCGGCGAAGAGCCGCAGACCCCAGCGGCGGCCGATGAAATAATTGGCGGCATCGCCAAGGACCGCGGCGCTGATGAGCAAGAGGGCAAGCACCCATCCCTCCATGATCCCCGAACCGGCCAGGGTGCCGCAGACGAAGAGCAGGGAATCACCGGGCAGGACCGGGGTCACGACGAAGCCGGTCTCGGCAAAGATGATGAGGAAAAGCAATGCATACACCCAGTATCCATAAGCCTGCAGCAGCGCTGCGAGATAACGGTCGAGATGCATGATCACGGTAAAGATTTGCCCCAGTGTATCCATAACCCTCAAGCCCTCATCCTGGATGCGGCCGTTGGCGCAAGCATCCATGCTATCCTTTGGGCGCTGCGCGAAACCGCCGGAAGGGGTTCTTGGGCGCCCCCTGCTTCGCCAAGCATGCTCAGCCCAACCAAAGGAGCACCTGACTGATGTTCAATGACCGTTTCGGCAATGCCCTGCAATTGCTCAATTCCGCCCTTCATCTGTTCATCGCCTTCGCCCTGGCGGCAGCCAGCGTACTGATCATGATCCAGTTCGGCCGGGATGTGCTGGAGGCCTTTCGCGAGCATGTCCTGACGGCCGGCTTTCTCCATGCCCTAGGCACGCTTTTTATCGTTTGGGTCCTGTCAGCCCTGATTTCCGCCGAGATCACCTACATGCGCAACGGGATTTTCCATGTGGAGGTCTTTTTTGAGGTGGCCATGATCACCTTGTTGCGGCAGTTGATCCTGATTCCCGTGGAAGGCGGAGGGACCAACATCCAGCCGGAGGATATCGCCTTCTACGCCCTGATCACCGGGGCCCTGCTGGCTACCGGCATCGCCTACTTCCTCGTCGCCCGCAGCCAGTTGGGCGGCAGCGGCCGGCAATCGCCACAAGGGCTTGGCGACGGCCGCAGCAATGATCATTCGCCGCACGACTCTCGATAACGGGCATAATGCAGGGCGAACAATGCCTCCAGTTCGGCGATGACCTCTTCCGCCGATGCCCCGCCCACTGCATGGCGGGACATGAGGTTGGCCGTATCTCCCAGCAGTTGCTTGGCTTCCAGCATGGCATAACTCTGGCGCAGGCGCTTGATGGCCCCCACCACCGACTCCCCGGCAACGGGGGCCACGATGGACGGTTCCACCAGCGTTGCTGCGGGCTTTTGCGCCTTGCCGCGCGCCTGCAGGAACTCCGCGAAGGCCAGAAGCTGTTCCTGCGCCGGGGCATCCAGATCGCGCAACAACCGCAGGATCCGCCGCTCCCGGCTATTCATTGGCCACCCTCGCTATCCACCTGAAGGGAGAATACCCGCGGCTTGCGGCGCTCCTGCATCAGATTCAGCTCGCGCACCAGGGCCACCACCACGCGATCGGTGGTTTCCTGCATCTGCGGCCATAGGCGGCGCGCCGTCTCCATCAGTTCGCCCACGTTCTCGGGCGCCTCGCGATCCTCTTCCATGATGATGTCTTCAATCATGCCCGGCTTCATTTCCGGATGGAACAGCAGGCCCACGGCCCCCGGCTCGGGCCGGAAGGCAATCCAGTTGCCGGCGTCATCCACCACCAGGGGCGCGATCCCCTCGGGCAGACGGGCCACCCCCGGCGACCAGACCAGCACCTGGGCCCCATCCACCGCCTGGGCAAGGGGATCGTCCCTGCCCGCTTCCGTCGCATGGGCCGTGGTGAAATAGGCATTGTGATAGGGCTCCCGGCGAAGCTCGGCGCCCTCGTACTGGGCCAGCAGCAAGGCCCCGAGGCCCAGGCCCACGACCGGCCGGCCCGCCTTGCGAAAGGCGCCGATGACATTGCGCTCCTGGATGAGCCAGGGGTAGGCATCGCTTTCCAGCGGTGACATGGGGCCGCCCAGCAGGAAAAGGGCATCAAAGGTCAGGGCGCTGCCGGGCAGATCCTGGTTCAGGAACGCGCGGAAATAGCTGAAGCCGATATCCCGCTTTTCCAGTTGGCTCTCGATGAGGCCCAGGAATTCCGAGTAGCTGTGCTGCACGACGGCGAAATGCTTCATTGCCGATCCTCCCGGCGCTTGGGTATGACCAGCATGCTGACCGCGCAACGCTCCTTGGCAAACTCCAGAAACTCGTCCATGACCAGACTGCGGAATTTCTGCTTCTGGTAGACAAAGGAATAGGGCCGGGCCAGGGGGGGATTGAGGGGCTTCGCCACCAGGGAGCCCAGCGCCAGTTCCTTGAGCACGGTCGCCTCGGAAACCACGGCAATGCCCAGGCCACCCTCCACCGCCCCCTTCACCGCCTCCGGGCTGCCCAGTTCCATGGTGATATGCAGATCGTCGGAATCCAGACCGGCATGGTGCAGAAACTCCATGGTCACCTCCCGGGTGCCGGACCCCTCTTCCCGGGATACGAAGGGATAATCCAGGAGCTCCTGGGGAGTGACGCTGTCATGGTCCGCCAGGGGGTGCTCCGGCGGCGCGATCATCACCATGGAATCCATGCAGCACTTGAGGGTGGCCAGGCTCTTGTTGGTCACCGCCCCCTCCACCAGTCCCAGGTCGATGCTGTTGTCCTCGATCATGTGCACGATCTTGTCGGTGTTACCCACATGCAAACGCACCTGAACATCGGGATATTTGATCTTGAAATCGCCGAGGACGCGGGGCAGCATGTATTCGGCGATGGTGGTGCTGGCGCCCAGCAGCAGGTGGCCGCGCAGATCACCCGTCATTTCCCCCACGCGATTGGCCATCTCCGTGTAGAGGGCGATGATCCGTTCCGCGTAGTCGTAGACCACCACCCCCGCCTCGGTGAGGCTGATGCGGTTGTGCGTGCGGTCAAAAAGCCGCGTGTTGAACTGCTCTTCAAGCTGCTTGACCTGAAAGGTCACCGCCGGCTGCGTCATGTGCAGCGTTTCCGCAGCCTTGGTGAAGCTCAGTAAGCGCGCCACCGTATGGAATACCTGTAATCGCCTGTCTGCCATGGAACTCTCTGTCGCTTGCGACTTTACGTCAGTTTAGGGGTATTATCTGAGCGCTTCAATACAGTATTCACGGAGGGTCCCCAATGCCCAAGGCCTGGGAAAAGCTCGATCTGCAGGGCGCCGGAGTGCAGAGTCTACAAATTCGCCTGCGAAAACTCCAGAAAAAAACCCTATGGGCCTATTTGCTCTGGCTGCTCTTCCCCTTTGGCGCCCACCGCTTTTACCTGGAACGGCCCCGGGCCTGGGCCTATCCGGCGGGTACCGCCCTCACCATTGCCCTGGCGCTGAGCGGCATTCCCTGGGCCGCCCTGCTTCCCGGCGCGCTTCTCGTCCTCGCTGCGGGCGTTGACCTCAGCCGCATCCGCGACTGGCAGTCGGCCTACAACAAGGAACTGCGCAAGGCCGCGTGGTTCTCCAAGCAGGCCCCCGCCGCACCGGCCCATTATGCCGGGAGGGAAAACGACGGCCCCGGGGCGGATCAGGAGTGGCAAGCGGAATTCCGGCAATACACCCGCGGCAAGGAGGCCGAGCGCGCCGGCCATCCCGCCGCCGGGGCGCCCGAGAGCCGGGACACGGAAAGCAAGGGCCCCGCAAGCAAAGGATTTGCCAGCGGAAAACGCGCCATGTCCTTTGCCGAACAGGAAAGATTGCTGATGGAAATGGCCAAGGCCCGCAAGCCGGGGGGAACGGCCCAGGAAATCCATGAGCCCCGCGCCGACGAGGCGGGCCGCTAGCACCCGCCGCCCTACTGCTGCTCCTTTTCGTACATGGCGAGATATCGCTCCTTGGGCAGGGGCAGGTTCTGCGCCACCGCCAGCAGGTCCGCCAGGTGGGCGGGATCGCTGAGCCCCACCAGGGCGGTCCCCACTCCCGGCGTAGAGCGCACGAACTGCATGGCGCGCTGGGCGGCGTTGGCCAGTTCGGGCATGGCCGTCTGCAAGGCCGGCACCTCCTCCCGGGCGAGCAAGCCCTTGCCCAAGGGATGGCTGGCCATGACGGTCAGCTTGAGCTGGTAGGCGGCCTGGATGGTGGAGGCGATATTGCCCTGCCCCGTCACCTGGCTGAAGCGCGTATAGGCCTCCGGCATCAGGGCGTTGAAGGGCATCTGGACCACCCGCAGGTGATGGCGGTTGCCCTGCCCGGCCGCCTTCTCCGCCAGGCCGATGAGGCTGGTCAGGGACTGGAAAAGCAGATGGTCCGTCTCCACCCGGCAGGCGTGAAAGGTGGAGATTCCATAATAGCGGAGCTTGCCGGCACGCACCGCATCCTCCAGGGCGGCAAACACCGCCAACAACTTCTGGTGCATCCGTTCCTTGCCAATGAGGGGAATGTGCACTTCCGGCTGATCCACCAGGAAGGCATCCAGGGTCTCCAGACCCGTTTGCCGGCGAACCTGGTCCAGTTGCCAGAGCAGGTATTCCGGACTCAGGCAATGCACGCCCCGGGCCAGATCCTCCTCCTTGCCCAGCCCCTTGGCCGCGATTTCGTCCCGGAAAAATGCGGCGGGGTCTTCCGGCCGGCCCTCGGGAAAGGTGAGAAAGCCGCCCTTGCCGAGGACAAAAAACTCCTCGCGCCGGATGCCCGCCGCCATGGCCCTGGCAATCCCGGCCCCTGCCGCCCGCGGCGCCCGCCCGTAGCGATAATGGGCCCCGGTGTCGATGACGTTGATGCCCGTCTGCAGGGCCTGGGCGACAATGGCGGCAACGGCCACATCCGTCACGTCATCGGCAGCGCCCGGGAAAGTGCCCACCCCCAGAGACGAGAGCTTGATCCGGGTATTGAGGAAATCACTGAAATGCGCCTCGGCCAGCCGATCCTGGAAGCGGGCCACATAGGCCTTGCTGCCCTCGCTGTTGGCGGCACCGGGGATGAGGGACTTTTCCGCATTCACGCAGACGGGCTCCTATGGACAAAAAGGGGGTGATGGGTAAGGAGGTGATGGACGCGATCGCGGCAGTCCGGGCGGATGATCCCCTCCAGAGGCGCATCGTGCAAGCGCAGGAACTGCTCCACATAGCCCGCCGCATCCTCGTCATCGAGGTCCCACTCCACGGCCTCCAGCAACCGCCGGCCTGCCGCCGGCAGGACCGCGTCGAGCTGACGCCCGCTCAGCAGGGCCCACAAACCGGTCCAGCAGCGCGCCAGGGCGATGGGATGATACCCCCCGCCCCCCAGGACCAGCAAGCGCGGACTATCCCGCAATATGCGCCGGGCCACCTCCCAGAAGAGCAGGTTGGAGACCCGGAACTTGCTCAGGGGGTCCGCGGCCAGGATGTCCGTACCCGCCTGCAGCACCACCACGTCGGGAGCGAAGGTCTCCAGCACCCGCGGCCAGAGTTGCGCAAAAACCAGCCGGTATTCGCTGTCGTTCACCTCCGGCGGCAAGGGCAGATTCACCGCAGACCCCGGGTGCTCATCCAGCCCCCCGCCCCGGAAGGGATAGGCATAGGCGGTATCCATGTGGATGGACACCGTCAGGGTATCGGGGTCATGGACGAAAGCCGCCTCCACGCCGTCGCCATGATGGGCATCCATGTCCCAGTAGAGTACGCGCAACCCCGCCCCCCGCAAGCGTTGAATGGCCAATACCGGATCGTTGAGATAACAAAAGCCCCGCGCCTGATGGGGGGCGGCATGGTGCATGCCGCCCGCCGGGCTGAAGGCGTTGCGCCCGGTCAGAACCATCTCCGCCCCCTGGATGCTGGATCCGGCGGCCAGGCATGGCGTAGCGAAAAAACCCGGATAATACGGATTTTCCATGGTGCCCAGTTGATAGACCCGGCGATCGGCATCGCGCACCCCGCCGCGGAATTGGGCCCGCTCATAGGCCTGGATATAGTCGCGGGTATGAAAGCCGAAGAGTTCGCGATGGCTGGCGGGCCGGCCGTCCAGGTATTCGTCGGCGCCCATGGCGCCATAGCTGTTGATGAGATCCAGGGTCAGGGAAACGCGGGGAATGGCCAGGGGATGATTGCTGCCGTAACTGGCCCGCCGGTAGCGTGCGGCGCCGATGAAGGTGGCCGCCCGCCCCGCCTCGCTGTGTTTTCCCAAGCGTTCCCGCTCGCTCATGACTGGTGCCCGCGCAAGCGCAGATAAATCTCGGGCAGCCGCTGCGGCAGACTGTCGATGTGGGGCAACACCAGATAATGCCCGGGGCCGAAGACCAGGGGCAGATATTCGCCGCCGCGGGGGTCGAGGCTGATGCAGAAGGCATGCACCCCACGGTCCTGCGCCTCCTTCACCGCCATGCGCGTATCCTCCTGCAAATAGCGGGAATCGCCGCCGTCGTCATAGTCCGCCGGCCGGCCGTCGGAGAGGATGAGCAGCAGCCGCCGCTGCGCCGGATGTTTTTGCAAGAGCGCCGTGCTGTGGCGAACGGCCGCCCCCATGCGCGTCGCCAGCCGGCCGCTCAGGCCCCCGAGCACGGCCCGGCGCCGGGCATCGAAGGGGTCGCCGAAGCGCTTGATGGGATAGAGCAGGACCTCATCCCGATACTTGCTGGCAAAGCCATAGAGGGCGAAGGGATCCCCCACCTCCACCAGCGCCTCGCCAAACAGCAGCATGGCCGCCCGCAGGCGATCGACAATGCGCACCCCGCCATCCCCCGCCGCCGCCATGATGGAAGTGGAAAGATCCGCCAGCAGCAGCACCGCCGTATCCCGTTGCCGGGGACGCCGTTGCAGATAGATGTTGGCCTTGGGCGCATGGCCGGCGCGACGCTCCACCACATACTGCACCGCCGCCTCCAGATCCGGCTCCTCGCCCTCGAACTGGCGGCGCAAGGGGGCCATGCGCGTCGGCTTCTGCGCCTGCAGGGCGCGCTTCATACGGCGCAAAACCCCCGCATACTCCTTGGCCAGGGCCGCCGCCTCGGCGCCGTCCTCTTCGCGCAGGGCGCGTTCATGGACCCGCGCCCAGCCCTCCTTGTAACTCTGATGGCGATAATCCCATTCCCGGTAGGCAAAGCCCCCTTTGGGAGCCTTGGCGCCACGCCCGGCACCGGTGACCTTGGCGGGCATGGGAATGCCCACCCCCACGCGCCCCCCCGTCCCCTGAATGTCCTCGGGCGGAATCTCCAGGTCCGGATCATTGCCCGCCGCCTCCTGGGGCATCTCCCGGGGCTCCTCCTCGTGCCCCGCCGCCCCCAGCCCCCCATCCCCATCCAGCTCCATCTCCTCCCGCGCCGGATGCCGGCGCGTCGGGTACACCGGCCGCGCCGCATTGGGCGAGCGCCCCGGCAGATAGGCCTGGGACCGATCCGCCAGGCCCAGGGGCGGCAGATCCGTGTCTCCATAGCGTTCCAGGGCCACGCGGAAGCTGTCCACGATACCGCTGCGGGGCTGCGCCAAGGCCGTCAGATCCTCGGGCAAGGTCCCCGCCCCAAGCTGCGCCAGCATCCCGAGGGCGGCATCATAATAGGCCCCCGCCACCCCTGTCGGCCTCCCCCGCCGCTGCGCCAGGCGCAGCAGACGCGCCGCATAGCCGGGCATTTCCCGGTCCAGACAGGCATCCACGCGCAGATCCTCGCAGAGATCGAAGATCATCTGGAAGCGCAGCAGATCCTGGCCGAATTGCGCGAAAAGGGGCCGCCAGGTCACCCGCTGCTCGGCGTCCAGGGGCGGATGGGCCATGCCCAACTCCCGAAAGAGGGCGTGAATGGCCTCCTCCTCATAGCTGCCGAAGGCCAGATGGGCACCCGTATGATAAAAGGCCAGCAGGGCCTCCTCCCGATCCGGCATCACCGCCGGCACGAAGAGGCTGCGGCCGTCCGTCTCCACAAAGGCCCGCCCCCCCTCGGCGCTCCAGTCGCCATCCTCCAGGGGCGGTTGTAGCCCCGTCCAGGCCTGCAGCAGCAAGAGGAACAAACGCTTGTGGACCCCCAGGCGAAAGCCCGGCAGAATCTCCAGCAGGAAGCTGCGCGCCTCCTCGCTCTCCAGGCGAAACCAGGCCTCGCCGCGCACCCGACCCGCCGCCAGCACATCGGCGCCCCGCCGTGCCCATTCCGCCACCCCTTCCAGACCACAGAGGGCGCGCACCCGGAGGGCCCCCGGCAGATAGGTCCCCAGCCCCAGGCGACCCTGCAGCAAGGCCTCCGCCGGCGCCATGAGCGCCTGCAGACCCGCCACCCCCTCGCTACCGAAAAGCGTCAATACCGGCAGACGGAAATAAGCCGCCGCACTGTCCACATGCTGGGCCAGCCAGCGCGTCCCCACATCGAACCAGACCAACTCCGCCTCGGCCCCCAAGGTCCGGCGCAAGGCCGCCGCCTGGGCAAAAAAGCCCACCGCCGCCCGAAAGGTACCGCGCTGGGTCAGGAAGACGCGCGACTGCTCCAGCCAGGGGTCCAGGCCGCCAAAGGCCGCCACCAGCTCCGCCGTCCCATGGAAAAATCCCTTTCCCGCCTCGCGGTCGTAGAAAAAGAGGTCCCGTCCCGTTTCCAGATAGCGCAACTCCGCCGCCGCGCCCAAGGGCGCCACCGCCGGCAGGGCCGCCCGGGCATCCCGGCCGGCCACGAAGCTCACCGCCGCCAGATGCTCCAGAATCTCCTCAGTCACCGCCGCCATGCTCCCCCCATCTGCACCCTGCACCCTGCACCCTTCCACCCAACCCGGATCCGGCAGCACCCGTTTTCCACCGAAAACAAGGAAACGGCGGTCAACGGAACATGCCGGTGCGTTCCGTAATTCCCGAGCGCAACGGCGCCTTATCCCTTGTCCGGGAAAAAGGCGCGGAAGATCTCCAAGAGGGCCTCCGCCAGCTCCGGATCATCGGTCTGCGGGTTGATGATGGCCACTTGGCAGGACTCCAGGGCATCCAGCCCCGAGCCCATCAAGTCGCCGGCATAGACCAGCGCCCGCGTCGAAGTCACCTCCTGCAAGCCCTGATCCTTCAGGTTCCGCGCCTTCCCCGCCGCCGCCACCAGCGCCTGGGCCCGCGCCTCGTCCAGCCCCGTCTCCCGCATGATGATGCGCGTCTCCAGCTCGGCCGGCGGATAAGTGAAGTTCAGTCCCACAAAGCGTTGCTTGGTGGAGGGTTTGAGATCCTTGAGCACCGTCTGATAACCCGGGTTATAGGAGATCACCAGCATGAAATCCGGGTGCGCCGTGAGTTCGATGCCCAGCTTCTCGATGGGCAAATGGCGGCGATGGTCCGTCAGCGGATGGATCACCACCGTCGTATCCGTGCGCGCCTCCACCACCTCATCCAGATAGCAGATGGCCCCCTCCCGCACCGCCTTGGTCAGGGGACCATCCTGCCAAACCGTCTCATCGCCCTCGATGAGGTAGCGCCCCACCAGATCCGAACTGGTCAGGTCCTCATGGCAGGCCACCGTCACCAGCGGCCGCTTGAGCCGCCACGCCATGTGCTCCAGGAAGCGGGTCTTGCCGCAGCCCGTCGGCCCCTTGAGCATCACCGGCAGGCGCTTGCTCCAGGCCGCCATGAACACCCTCAGTTCATTGCCCACGGGCTGATAAAAAGGCTCTTCCAGCAACAAGCGCAAGCCGCTGGGTTGCCCCGATTTTCCCTCACTCATGCATGATCCCCTTGTGCATCCTGTTGTTCCGCGTGACTGCGCAAGTACAGCACGATATGGCGCAAGGTATGCATCACCATGCGCTCGGGCTGGGCCGGTAAGGCATCCTCCCGCCCCGCCGCCAGGCAATTGCGGTAGTAAATCAGTTCCCGGCAGTTATCGCGGATGGTGTTCCAGTGGGGTGCCCCTTTCACCAGGGTTTTCCACAAGTCCAGCAGTTCCGCATCGCTGGCCCAAGGCTTGCGCTCCGCCTTCAGCATGACCCGCAACAGCGCCTCGGCCTCGGCGATCCCCGCCTCCACCAACTCCACCAAGGGCATTGGCGACGCCGCCTGCCGCTGCGCCAACGCCTCCACCTGCGCGCTCACTTTCTCCAGATCTGCCAGCACATCGGGCTTATTCGTCATATTGCTCCTCTATGGTGCCTACCACTGCGTCCGTTTTTCGTCTAGGATAAAGAAGTTTTGCCTGAAGTCGTTCACAATTCATTTTATATCGCGATAAGAAGGGGCTTTTATGAGCGCGCACCTGATCAAGATGGTCAAACTCAACAATCTGCAATACAACGCCAACCGGGACCCCCAGGTCTACCGCCGCGTGGTGGGACACCCCTACCGCATCCAGGCCATGCTCGAAGGCAAGGGCCCGGCCAAGGTCGCCGTCACCTGCGAAGGCAAGGTCCTGAAGGAAGCCACCATCGACATGCCCGGCACCTTCTCCTATGAACTCACCTTCAAGGACCCCGGCACCCGCATCGCCACCCTCAGCGTGAGCGCCGACGGCCGGAGCGAGAGTCAGGAGCTGCGCCTGGACACCGAGGCCCACGCCAAGGTCGGCTAGGACAGCCAACGGGGCGGGCCGCGCGCAATTGCGGCCTGCCGCGCCCCTACCAGCCAAACTGGGCAAAAAACTCCGGCAGACGCGCCAGGGTTTCCTCCCGCCCGAAAAAACGGTCGGCCCGCGCCATGCGCGCGGCATCCCGTTGTCCCTGGTCCCCGCCCACGCAGAAGATGGCGATGTTCAACTGATATTCCCGGCGAATGGTATCCACCAGGCCCACCGGATCCTCCACCACCGTGTCGTCCAGATTCAGCAGCAAAAAGCGATGCAGCAGGATCTCCTGCCACGCCCCCAGATCCTCCAGATCCGTCACCGCCACCATCTCCCAACCCGCAGGCGCCGCCGCGGCAATGGCCGCATTCAGATCGACATCACTGCTCACCACGATGAAACGCTTGCGCATCCGATCCGTTATGCTCGGCATTCTCCCTCCCCTCCCTTTGTTTCATTCAAGACTCGGCTGTTGGCGGAGGGATTTCGCCGCGACTTCGGCCCGCGCCGTCGTTGTTCTAGGCGAAATCCCGCGCCCGGCAGGCGAACTGTTTGAGCCCGCAGGGCGAGTTTTCGCCTGCCAGCGGGATGAGCCGTAGAACAACAGGCAAGGACCGCCGGAGCAAAAAAATCCCTCCGCCCACTGCCGAGTCTTGAATCAGTCAGCCCACACCGCCGTCGCCAGCAGGCGCTCCCGCCACAAGGGCGCGGCCGCCCCCAGGGCCCGCTCCAGCATCTGCGCGACACTTCCATCCTCCGGCCCCAGGCCGCCCAAACTCTCGCCGAGGCCGGCAGGAAAGGCGCTCCCCGCCACGCGCCGGAAGCGGCCGGCATCGGTCCACACCCGCAGCCATTGCCCCCCGTCCCAGTGCCGTTCCGTAAGAAAGGCGCCGGCCTTCAGCTTGATCCCGTTGGGCACCCGCCGCCGGGCATCCTCCTCCCAGTCCAGGTCATCCAGCTCCTCCCGGGCCACCGCCATGGCCGACCGCTCCGCCGCGCTGGGCGCGGACGGCCGCAGACGCCAGCCCTGGGCCGCCAGGGCCGCCCAGAAGGCCTCCGCCACGGCCGCCGGGGCAACGCCGCCCACGCCCTCCCCCGCCCAGGACGTCAGACTCCCGCCCAGGGCCTCCCCCAGCCACTCCCGGTAGCCCGGCGACGGCGCCGCCACGCAGCGCGCGAAGGCCGTTTGAGCGAAATCCAGGAGGAAGCTCCCGCCCAGGATCAGGGTATGACCCAGGGTGGCCGCCCCCGTACCGCCGATCTTCCGGCCGCGGCACCAGAAATCCTGGCCGCCGGTCCCCGCCACCGGCAAGCCGAAGGCCTGATGCACCGCCTCCACCACCGGAGCCGCCAGGGAAAAGGCCGCCGCCGGCCGCGCCGGGCCGCTGCCCGCAGGAAAGAGGAAGAAATAATTGAGCTGCCGGGCATCCACCCAGACCGTACCGCCCCCCAAAGGACGGCGCAGGACGGGCACCCCGTAGCGCCGACACGCCGCCCGATCCAGTTCCGCCGCCGCCCCTTGGGCCGCCCCCAGGCTCAGATGTCCGCCGCTGCGCGCCAGCAGGACCACGGGCGGGGCACCCGCCCCCTGCGCCTCCGCCATGCCCGCGTAGCCCGCATGGAGGCCCAGGGGGTCGAGCAGCCCCAGATCCAGCCGCCGCCCTTCCATGGCCAGGGCCAGCGGATCTCAGTCCGCGGCGGCGCCGGCCGCCTCGCGTCCCTCGCGGGGCCGGTAAAAGGCCGAGAAGTAAAAGTCGCGCTGGTTCAACGCCTCCAGCCAGCGGGCCCGCTCCTCTACCCCCGCCTGCATGATCCCGGCCATGGCCATGGACTGCTCGCTGTCGAGGATCAGGATCGTATCCTGCAAGTCCTCGTCCAGTTCGATGAAGTGGGCGGCCAGCCCCTCGGGCTGCTGGACATGCACCAGGAAGGATTGGCACGACGCATCCTCCGGATCCAGGGGCGTCATCACCAGCCGCCCCAGGTAGGCCATCCGCGCCAGTTGATTGAAGCGGGGAATCTCCAGCTTCTTCCCCTTCTTGTACTTGTTCAGTTCGTTCTTCAGGCTGCTCACATCGGTGATCGGTATGGACTTCATGGCTTTCCCTAGCATTCAGGTCAGGTATATTCTGACCCAGAACGCCCCCCGACGGCAAGCCGGGCGGGCGTTGGATATAAAAAAGGGAGACGGTCGCCCGTCTCCCGGATACCCTGAGGAGGGATATTGCTTAGAAGTCGTAACCGACCTGGATACCGAAAGAGTTTTCGGTAAGAGTCGCACTGGCGGGCTGAATAGGAATACCGAACTGCTGCGCAGCCCCAGCGTATGGGGAAGTACCAGAAATCGTATTGGAGAACTCATGCATATAGGCCTCCGTCAACTTCCAGCCCATGCCTAGCTTCTGAGTCGAACCAACAGTAACCGCATTTTGCACTACGGCAGGGAAAATCAGGTTAGAGCCCGTATCCTTATTGCTGATGGGGTTGGATCCATAGGTATAACCAGCCCGCACCTGCAACCAGTTGTTCACGTCATATTGGGTACCGATATTGGCTACCCATTGGTTGCTCCAGTGCATGGGGAGACCAACGGATGATTGCCCGACCCACGGACCGTATATGTTGAAAGTGTTCATGGTGGCACGCCAGTTGATCCACTGCCCCTCGACACTGATCAACCACTGCGGGATAGGACGGATGGCAATACCCAAAGCAACCTGCTGCGGATAATTGAGATGGCCACTATACTGGCCCGGTTGGCCTGTAACAGGAGTTCCATTGGGATTTTGCCCAAGTTCACTCGTTTCCTGCCACGTCATGGAAGTGAAGGCTATTGGTGACTTATAGGTAGCGCCCAAGGTGACCATGTCATTCACCTTGTACAGAACGCCCAAGGTCGCCCCAACGCCATAGGCCCATGACGGGCTGGCAAGATTCAGACCGCCTGGAGTGCCCGGATAAAAATTTTGGAAACCACTTGCCGTCTGCTGAAAAGACCCTTGTTCTGCCGCCAGATTCAATGACGCACCTACGGCCAGACGATCGTTCACCTTCCATGCTACTGAAGGCGCCATCTGCATGAAGGTAATGCTGCTATAGGCTTGTATCGTGCCGAATGGCGTATTGGGTTGTAGATAATTAACACCAAGACCGGAGGTACCGTAAACACCGCCACCAAATACCCAATTCTTGGCAAAGGCCGGAGCTACCCAACCAATGGCTGGCACACCATATACATTGCTGCTACTACCCGTTTCACCGAAACCGAAATTTGTGCGCCGGGTCGGGTTGAAGATCTCCGCCGAGAAGGCCGCCTGCGGCGTCAAGAAGGCCAGGCCGGCGGGATTGCTCATGGCCGCGGAAAGAGGATCATCGGGAGCCGCGACAACGGCGCCGGCCATGCCCACCGCATACTGACCAATACCAATCAACTGATAGCCGTCCGTGGCCAGCGCGCCAGCGGAAAAACCCAGCGCCACGGCTGCCCCGACTGCCACGCTTAAGATGCGCGATTTTTTCATAATCTCCTCCACCCTCTGTCTTGTTGCGAATGACGTCAATGATTGTGGTAGATCTATCACAGCGATGCAAGGCCTTTTGCTCTCTCAATTTTTTTATTGAATGATTAAGCAGCGCAATGCAAGCATCTGAGCAAAAACTGTATTAGGCCTTCATAATGCACAACGGGGCCAAGAGGCCCCGTTGTCATTAACCCAACATTCCCGAGTAAAATGCTTATATTCTAATCCGTAAACTGCAAATCCTGCAGACGCATCTGGCGGCGCACGATCTCCACGTCTTCCTTGTTCAGGGCAAAGGGGAAGGAGCGGATATCCGAAGGCGAGGAATCCCCATAGGGACGGTTGCAGGCGCTGACTTCCTCATCGTCCTTGCCGGGGCAGCCGGAGGTCTGGAAGGGCTTGCCCGAGCTGATGATCGCCTCCAGCTCGTCGCGGGGATAGCCGAAGTCCTCCACCCGGCCATGGGCGTCAAAGCGCATGTCCTCATAGCGGCCCCCCGCGTAGTCGATGAGGAAGCGGCCCAACTGCACCCGCCGCCAGTGATCCTGGGGCACCGGGTCCCAGTCCTCCATCATGGAGCCCTTCTCCGGGAAGAAGGCGAACATGTGGTTGTGTCCGCCCATGTCCTTCATCTTCTGGCAGACTTCCAATATCTCCTGCTCCGTCTCGCCCATGCCGCAGATGAGGTGCGCACCGAACTTCTCCGGGCCGTAGATCTCGGCGGCCCATTCGATGGTCTGCCAGTATTTGTCCCAGGAGTGGGGACTCTGCACCGTCTTGCCGCGGGTGCGCTCGAAGATTTCCGGCGTCACCGCATCCAGGGCCACCGTGAAGATATCCGCGCCCATGGCCTTGAGGTCGATGAGGTCCTGCTTGTCCATGGTCGTCGGGTTGGAGAGGATGGAAACGGGGATGTGCGGCGCCACTTCCATCCAGCGCTTGAGCATCACCTGGGTATCATGATCCGAATCCGGATGGGTGATCATGCTGATGCACATGCGCTGGAACTGCCCCTTGTCGCCGCCCCGGGCGATCCGCTCCAGCATCTCGTCCACGCGCACCGTCGGCCAGTCCACCCGGATGAAGTTGCGGTCGGCATAATCCCGGCTTTCTTCCCGATGCCGCGCCAGGCCGCAATAGGTGCAGTTGGCGCGACAACCCTCGGGGTAGGTCATGAGCAGATTCAGGCAATGGGTGCAGGCCGTCCGATGCATGACGCCCGGCACCAGACCCAGGGTGATGGCCGCCGCGGTACTGAGCTGGACATACTCGGGGGACCGCATTTCCGGAGTTTTGACAAAGTAATCCGGACGATAAAACGTCAAGGACTGCGCATTGGATTCTTGCACGACCGCACTCATGGGAAGCTCCTCCTGTCATTCCGCCCTCAGGCGGCAAAATATTCCTCAAAGGCGATCCACCCGGACCGCATCACCCTGTCATCCTGCGCCGCCGGCTGCCGCCACACCGCCTCCAGCGCCTTTCTCCGCGCCACGGCCCGCCCGATGGCCGGCCCGAACTGATCCCGCATATCCTCGGCAAAGCTCTCCAGGGCATCGTCATCCCCGCCCAGCCACTCGGCCGCCGCCTGTCCCGCCCGCGCACCGCTGATCACCGCCGCGGGGATCCCGGCGCCGGTAATGGGGTGGGTCAAGCCCGCGGCATCGCCGACGAGGATGACCGGGCCGTGCACCATCGTCCGCATCCCTCCCACCGGGATGGCCCCGCCGGTACGGCCCAGAATTTCCGGGCCCACCAGGCCCCGCGCCACCATCTGCCGGTGCAGATGGTCCAGGGGCGTTTTCAGATTGTCCGCAAAGCGCCGGTCCGCCCCCAGGCCGACATTGGCCACCGGTCCCTTGGGAAAGAGCCAGCCGTAGCCACCGGGGAAGTCATCCGCAAGAAAAATGTCCGTATCCGAATAAGGGTGCAGCAAAGGCACCGTATACTGGCGGGTGTAGACCACGGCCTGGTGATCCAGCCCAACGGCAGCGGCCACCATGCTATGGGGGCCGTCCGCGCCGATGAGCAGGCGCGGACGCACGGCGATCCGCTCCTCCGCCCCCCGTCGCAAGATGGCCGTTTCCCCATCCCAGCCCAGGAATTGGCAGCGCGTCCACAGCTCCGCCCCGGCGGCGACGGCGAGATCCGCCAGCCCCTGATCAAAGCGCGCCCGATCGATCATGATGCCGGGAAAGACGCTGTGGTGGCCGGCGCCCGAGGGCAGCACCGTCAGCATGCCCTCCACCTCCTGCACCCGCGAAGCGGTCTCCCGCACCGTGCGCAAGAGGGGCATGGGCACGAACTCGGCGCACTGCACCGGCACCCCGATGGCCTCGCGCCGCTCCACCAGCAGCACCCCGAGCCCCCGCCGCGCCGCCTCCCGCGCCGCCGCCGCGCCGCCCGGCCCGCTGCCCACCACCAACACATCGACATCCCGAGTGGTCATGTCTGCGCCTCTGCGGCCCGCTGGACGACATCCGCAAAATTCTCCGGGAGCAGGCCGAAACCATCCCATTCCCGCTCGGCAAAGAAGGACTGCACCACGGCGCGCAGATCATCCATGTGGATGTTGCGCAGGGCCGCTTCCAGATCCACCACCGCCCGCCGCGGCTGGACAAAATAATCGCCGCTGAAATGCACCTGCCGCAAACGGTTGCCGAACTGGTCCAGGAGGATTTCCGCCCGCAGCGTGCCGCCGGGGACCCGCAGGACCGCCGACTTCTGCGGCATCCACTCCCGGCCCCGGCCCTGCATCCCCAGCCATTCCGGCGCCGTCACCTCGTCCAGGGCGGCGGGCAGGCGCTCCGCAACGGCCCGGGGCAAGGGCGCCGGGGCGAAGCGCATCCCCAGATGCTCCGTAAACCCCTGCAGCAAGGCGCCCTCCACGGCCGCCAGGGCCGGCGTCTCTCCCAGCAGGTGGCGCAGGCTCGTCACCCGTTCGCTCACCGAGGCGATGGCATGGGCGTCCAGCTTTTCCACGGGCACGCGCAGGATGCGCAGCATGGTGGCGATGTCCAGATCCAGGAGCACCGTCCCCTGGAAGAGGACCACCTCCCCATCCATGATGCCGCCGGTACCAGAGATCTTGCGGCCCTCCACCTCGATATCGTTGCGCGGCCGAAACCGCGCATCAATGCCCAGATGACCCAGGCCCCGCGCCGCCGCCTCGCAGATGATCCGCGCCATGGCGCTCATATCCCCGGCCGGCAACGCCGAACGCCGGCACACCAGCTCCCAGCCCAGTTGCTGCGGATCGAAAACGATCGCCCCGCCGCCGGTCAGCCGCCGTTGCACGGCGATGCCATGCTCCCGGCAATAGGCGAGATCCAGCTCCTGCTCGGGCGACTGGTGAAAGCCCAGCAGGGCCGACGGCTCGAAACGCAGGAAGCGGAAGCAACTGCCGATCTCCGCGGCGTCACAGGCAGCCATAAAGGCCATGTCCAGGGCCATGTGCTCCGGGGCCGGGCGCAGGCCCGTATCCACCACCATCCAGTCGGCAGCGGACACCTCAGCACGCCCTCGCCATCAACATCCTGCCCGCCGCACGCCCAAGGCAAAGGCCGCCTATGCCGTAACCACGATGGGAATGTCCCGCAACTGCGCCCGCCGCTTGGGGGCCGCGGGGATGAAATCCAGGGTGATGCTGGTACTCTCATCCCCCAGCGCGAGCACTTCCTCCCCCACGATCATGGAGCAGCAGGACGGCGTCACCAGGACATCGCGGTCCAGATGCTTGGCCAGGGCCAGCATTCCGTCGGAGGGGAAGGCCACCCCATTGAGGCCCGCCATCACGGCGTAGGTATCGGTGATGGAACGATGCACCCCCGACGGCCGGGCGCAGCCCAGGAGCACCGGGGTCTCCGGGAGCGCCGCGCGGGCGTCGATGAAGAACTTGCCGATCTCATCCGTGGCCGGAGTCGCAAAGGGCCGGCTGGAAGGGGCGTATTGGGGCATGATGACCACCAGCACCAGGGCGCTGGGCAGATGGCGCTGGACGATCTCCAGGGCGTTCCACTCGCCGAGCAACTGCCCGTAATGGAGGCCGATGACGATATGCGGGACCACCTTCATCCGGGTGGCCACCAGGGCCTCCAGGGCGCTTTCAAAATCATCCACGCTGCGCCGCAAATGATAGACCTGATTGATGGTGTCCTGGGCGCCGATGACATCCATCATGGCCACATCCACCCCGGCATCCTCCATCCCCCGGGCGAACTCCGGCGTGGCGATGCCCGTATGCATGGCGATCTGCAGATCCGGATAGCGGTCCTTGATCTTGCGCACGGTGGGAAAGTAGGGCTCGTAATGCACGACATTCTGATGATCCGAGCCGCCGGAGAGGAGCATGCCCCGCCCGCCGTCGGCGACGATCCGGTCGGCCAGGCGGTCGAGCTCCCCTGGCGTCCGGGCCGGGATCATCGGTTCCAGAATCTTGGCCTTGCAATGATCGCATTGCAGCTTGCAATCACCCCCGGTGATGGAAATCGCCGGAAAGGCGTTTTTGCCACACGCAGAGACCTCCGAAGTCTCATGATGCTTGAAGGAAGGCGTGTAAAAATTGATGCGACCCACCTGGCTGCCGGCCAGGCCCGACCAGCGCTTCTGCATTTCGCCGACCAGCCCTGCGTTCAGGACCAGATCCTCCAGCGCTTCCACGCGAGAGACCGCTTCGAGCCATGGGTTCATAGGGACCATCCTTACTCCGAGAGAATAAGACGGCCGCGAAATGCGGCCGTCGTCACATCAGCAACCCTGCTTAGCAGCCGCCGAAACCATCGGCTGCCATCTTTTCCTCAAAGGCGGCGAGGGCGTCTGCGCCCGTCTTCAGATCCGCCGCGTCCGCCGCAAAATCCGCCGGGGTGAGCTTGGCAATCCAGCCGCTGCCATAGGGATCCTTGTTGATCAGTCCGGGGTTCTTGGCCACTTCGTCATTGCTGGCCACCACCGTGCCGCTGACCGGGCTCTTGAGCGGCCCCACCCATTTGCCGGACTCCACCGTCGCGGCGGACTTGTCCTTCTTGATGTCCTTGCCGGCGCCCTTGGGGGTGTAAGAAACGATCTGGCCGGCGAGGGCGCAGGCATAGGACGTCATGCCGATGGTCACGCTGCCGTCGTCTTCCTTGCGCAGCCACACATTGTTTTCCACGTTGTACATCAGGTCTTCGGGGATTTCACAACCACGTACTGTTCCCATGTTTCCCTCCTAGGGTTTACGAATGAAATGAGCCATTATGTTGCCCTTCCCGCGCGTCGCTTCTCAGAAGAAGAGAAGCCGATCCGCGGACAAAATCAGATCTGCAAGATCTCCCGCCGAGGCCACCGAATCCACCTCGGGGATCAACTGCTGCGGCACGAGTTCGTACCCTGGCAGGGCGGGTCTGCAGACATGCAATTCGACACCGGCATTTTTCGCATCACGAATAAAATCGATGATCCGCTTGCCACCGGCCATGGCCGACAGGTTTTCCGGCGTACCCTGCTCCATCAACTTGACGGCCTCCATGGTGCAGAAAATCTTAACCTCCGCGTCCATGGATGACAACAGCGCCCCCAGGTAAAAAGGCGTGGCGCAGCGATGCGGCGTGCTCGGACCGCTGGTCATGACGATAACCACCGTTTTTTCTTCCTGGTCTTCGAGATATTTACTGCTCATCGCATGCCCCGCTCACAGTGAATGTCATCCCGCACGCAGCGTTCCCCGTACAAGGCAAAGGCCGCATCTCCCGTCACCATCTCCCGGAGGGCGACGTCCACCGGCGCCACCGGCTGAACGCGCGCAATCCAGGCTTCATAGGGCTCGATGTTCAATAAATTGGGGTCTTCCAGGACATCTTCGTTGGCATGCACAATGACGCAGTCGAAAATGTTCGGCACCGGACCCGCCCACTTGCCGCTCTCGATGGTGGCCACCGGCTTGCCTTTGGGTCGCCGGGTACCCGGCCGGCGCACCCGCACATGCAGAATCTTCCCGGCGATGGACTGGGAAATATCGGTCATGCCGACGGTGAGCGTGCCATCATCCTCTTTTCTGACCCAGATCTGACATTCCCGGTCGTAGTACAACTCGGCGCGAAACTCGCAACCGTGAAATTCCATAGGATTACTCCTGTCGTCAACGGCAGGCAATAAAAAGCGCCCGTAATGGGCGCTTTTTACCTCTAAAGAATCCCTTTAGCTGCCAAAAGATCCATCGAGTCGCTGACGTTGTCGGGAATGCCGACCTTCCTGGCCGAGAGGCCCATGGCCAGACCCAGGAGCTGGGTGAAGTAAATCACCTTCACGTTGGTCTTGATGCCGAATTCCGTTTCCGCCCGGATCTGATGCATTTCCAGGCCGGAATGGCAGGTGGGACACTCCGTGGCGATGACCTCGGCACCGGCATCCTCGGCGGCCTGCAGGATGTTCAGGACCAATTGCGTCGAGGTATCGGAGTCCGACAGGGTATGGGCGCCACCACAACAGGCCGTTTTCAGGGGAAAATCGACATTGACCGCACCGGCAGCCAACAGCAGGTCATCCATGAAATGCGGCGCATAGGAAGACTCGGAACCCGGTCCCTGATCCTTTTCGGGGAAGATCTGCCGCGGCCGGGTATACATGCACCCGTAATAGTTGGCGATTTTCAGTCCGTTCAGGCTCTTCTTGACGCGGTTCTTGATCCCGTCCGTGCCCAACTCTTCCATGAACCACTCAAGGGTGTGCAAGGTGCGCACATCCCCATCATAGACGGGATCACCGGACTTGGCGGCCAAATCCTGCACGGTCTTCATCGTTTCCTCAGAAGTCGCGCATTCGTATTCGGTCTGCTTCAGATTGCGATAGCAGCCGTTGCACGGCGCCATGACGGTGTCGCAACCCTGCAGCTTGCTGGCAATGGCCAGATTGCGTGCGGACATATAAGTCTGCAGCATCGGGTGAATGTTCTTCACCTCCATGGCGCCGCAGCAGTTGTAATCCTCCAGGTTTTCCATCTCCAGGCCGAGTTCCTTGACCAGGACGCGGGTGGACTTGTCGTAAGGACCGCCGGAACCTTCCAGGGCGCAGCCCGGGTAATACGCTACCTTAGCCATGATGAGCGGCCTCCTTCTGTGCCTTCACATATTCCGCCAACACTTCTCCGGTCTTGCCCCAGGACTTGGTCTTGGGCCGGAATACGACGTTCATGCCCATCTTCGTCAACTGGCTGAGGGGGAGGTGCTTGGTCAGGCGCTTGCCGAACTCAACGATCCAGGCCTGGACGAGGGGCTGACCGGACCTTTTGAAGAAACCCACCATGACCTCGGTATCCTCAATGCGTCCATATTCGATGCACTGTTCGGTGAACTCTTCGTCAAACATCGTGGAGCGCGTCTTCGGGGTAAGGCCGTTCTCCTCCAGCCAGTGCGCCGTCGCCTTCATCACCCCTTCCGGACGCACGTCCTTGGGACAGATGTTGGTGCACTTGTTGCACGACACGCACTGCCAAATAATGTCCTTGTCCTTGAGCAACTCCGCCTTCAAACCCAGGCGGATGAGATAGATCCAGTAGCGCGGGTTGAAATCCACATTCTGTGCATACACCGTGCATGAATTGGTACAAGAGCCGCACTGCCAGCAACGATGCACATTTTCGGCGCCCGCGTAGCTCTGGATGACCTTCTCGAAGCCATCATCATAGTCCGTCAGCGTGCGCGGAGAAATCATGGTGTTCCACGACCCGGAAACGTCAACACCATCTATCACCAAATGATCATGCTGCAATATCCGATCCGGGTCGATCAGAGTTTTCTCATGAATAGCCATATCCGCTCCTGTATCCAGTCCTCAATGAACGGGTTCTTTCCTGAACCGCGATCCACCCATCCGACGCTGAACCTCCGCGCCCAAAATCTTCCGCATTTGCTCCATAAAGTCGGTCTGCCCACCGAAATCCGAACGCAGAAACCCTTCCGCCATGGCCCGAACATACTGCGAATACTGATAGGCGAGAATGATATCGATCATATAGGCCAAATCCCGATACACGCCCAACTCGGCCAATCCCTCGCGCATCCACTGGCGCAAGCCCTCGAACATCTCCGGACTTTCACCAAAGGGAAAATCGGTGAGATAATCGCCGCCCTTGATGAACTCGCGAACGGCGCCCGACGTGGTCTGCTGATCCCAGACCCAGCGGGTCATGAGCGGGTAACGCTCGGGGTGGACGAAATGCAGGACCTCTGCACCCATATCCCGCAAACAACGCTGCGCCTTCCCCTGCGCCGGCAAGGATTCTTCAAAGCGGGCCATCCGTTGCACCAGCGACCCATGGCCGCTGAGCAGGGTGCGCATGGCTTCGCCAAGGGGGGCGGGACCAACCTCCTGAACGACGGGCCAGATCTTCCTCCTGACCGTAAACATCCGTTCGATCAATGTGCCCAGATCCGCTTCGCCGAGGGGCCGATCGCTGCCCAGCAGTATTTGCCGGAAGCATTCCGTCTTCTCGGCAAGGTTGGACACCAGTTCATCCAGCCCCGCCTGCCCTTCAAAGGCCTGCTCCAGATCATAAAAGGAGCGGTTCAACAACCCCTTGTCCAGGTTGATGGGCAGCACTGCGGGGACGATCTGCTCGTCCCCGCCGGCGTGTTCAGACGGCAACTTTTTGCTGTCCATGGAGATCGGCCACCGCCCGCGCCCCGGCCGACTGGCCCTGGGCAATGGAGCTATCGATATCATCGGGACCGGTCGCCGCGCCGCAAACGTAAATACCCTTGCGGGTCGTGCCCTGGCTGTTGGTGTACTGCTCGGCCTTGTCGATGAAGCCGTGCTTTTCCAGGCCGACGCCGAAGGTCTTGGCAATCTCGGGGTTTTCCAGGCTGGGGTCCATGCCGATGGCATGCACCACGATATCCATGGGGATCACGATGGGGCGCTTGACCAGGGTGTCTTCCCCCTTGACCAGCAGCCGGCCGTCGGGGGACTTGGTGACCTCGGCAATACGCGCCTTGACGAACTTGGTCTTGAACTCTTCCTGGCTCTTCCAGTAGAACTTGTCTTCGTAGAGGCCAAAGGTGCGGATGTCCATGTAATAGATGAAGACGTCCGTCTGCGGGCTGATCTCCTTGATCTCCATGGCGAGATTGGTGGATACCGTGCAGCAGATCTTGGAACACCACTCGCGGCCGATCTGCCGATCGCGGGAGCCGACGCAAAGCAGGATTGCCACCCGCTCGGGCACGCGCCCATCGGAAGGGCAACGAATCTGGCCGCTGCTGACCATCTGTTCCATCTGGGTGGTGGTCAGCACGTCTTCGTACGTGCCGAAACCCCATTCGGGCTTGTTGATGGAGTCGAAGTGGGTAAAGCCGGTGGCCAGAACCACGGAGCCGGCCTTCACGGAGCTGCCGTCGCTCAGGGTGGCGGTGAAATTGCCGGCCTCCCCATCCAGTTTGCTGACCTTGGTCTGCTTGTGGACGGTGACATTGCCGTCGCCTTCCACCCGCGACACCATGCGGCCGATGGCGTCCTTGGCCCACTCGCCGGAGGGAACGAGCTTGGCGTAGCCGGAAATGATGGGGGCGCCGCCCAGGACGTCCTCCTTCTCGACCAGCACGGCCTTCTTGCCCATGGCCGCAACCGTGGCCGCCGCCGACAGGCCCGCCGGGCCCGCACCCACTACCAAGACTGTGTCTTTTGCACTCACTTGCTATCTCCTTAAGCGCCCGTTTTCATGTTGATGTTCTGGTTGATGGCCAGTTCAGGGTTGTAGAGGTATTCGATGTTGCCCTGTTCCACCT
>NZ_JBMFWL010000027.1:0-27716 GCF_049965315.1 Acidithiobacillus sp.
TTAGGGAAAAAGCCACAGGATACATTACCGTACCGGGACGATTCCAGGATGAGCAGTCCTCCGCGCTCCTGAGACGGCGCCCGAGCGTTGCAAAACGCTCCCGCGTTGTAGCCGGTCCTTCGCCATCCGCCACCATCAAATTGTCCTATAATGAAATTTGCATCGAGAGTGCGGGGCATCATCGGCGCCCTGGCGCTGGAAGATATCGCCCATCCCCCACACCTGATCCAGATGGTGGAGATGTTGCCGTGTTGACCAGCGCACCTGCCCTACCCTCTCTGGATTCCCGGCAGGAGGAACGGCAATGGCCAAGGATGTGATCAGCGACTTTTCCCAGCGCATGACCGTATTGTCCCCCGAGGAAACGGACCTGGATCAGATCGTCAAGAAGATCGACTGTAACCAGCAACGATGCTTCCTGGTCCGCATGTCGAAAAAGACCTACGACCATCTCTGTCTGCGCCTGGGGAACAGCCATAAAGCCGATTGTTGGCTCTCCTCCCGGATCGAGGAGGTGGATACCTTGCCGGATCGCACGGTGGAGACCTATTTGCGCATCATGATGCGCTATTTGTCGGGATCGACCGGCCCATGACCGGGAGGAAAGGCCCGTTGACCCGCGCAACCCCCAGGATACCCTGCCCATGGAATGGAGGCCAATGGCAAAAACAAGGCAACTGATTATGGCGGTTGTGGTTTTTGCCGCCGGTGCCCTACAGGCGCGCGCCGCCGATTTGCCTCAGGCTCCCTTATGGCTTCAGGTCAGCAGCGCGCTCGCGGCCATGCACTACCTGCCGGGGCGGGTCGGCTGGATCGGCCTGCAGACCCGGCATTCCTATCTGCTGTGGCTCTGGCCCAAGGGGACCCCGGCGGCCCTGAAAAACCTGACTCCCGGCGCGCCCTCCTCGCCCCTGCTGTTGGGAGCCCTGGATTATTTCGCCCGCGTCCACGGCTTGCCCTGGTCCAATAGCAGCCTTCAATGGGATGACCGGCGGAACCGCCATCGCCTCTATGCCGCCGTACTTTCCGCCCGGCGTTGCGGGGAACAGGCGCCCAAACCCTTCGTCTGGGTCGATGTGCGCAAATCCGAACCGGAAACGCTGCGCATCTGGGAATATCTCCCCCATGACGACGCGGGCCATTGGGTGTTGCAGAGCCTCGCCAATACCGGCATCCCCGGGGCGGCGACGCCCAACGGTACCTGGCCGGTATATGCCCGTTATGCTTCGACGCGGATGACTGGGTGCTTTCCCCACGGGGAGTGTTATAACGATGCCGACGTTCGCTATGTGAATTATTTCTGGGATGGGCGGGCGGTGCATTTTTTCCCCAGGGCCGGCTATGGTTTCCCGCAAAGCAATGGCTGCGTGGAACTCCCTTTGAGCGCCGCAAAAATGGCTTTCGCATTGATCCATATTGGGACACCGGTAACCATAGCGCCGTAAGATCCGCCAAGCGACCCACCCCTTACCCATGAACGCCAAGGATGATGATATGGTCGATAGCGGGCCCGAAGGAGATGGAAGCGGCAGCCGCAGTCCCGCAGCCCTCCTCCTGCGGATAATCAGCCAGTTGCCGGGGTGCGCTGCCCTTTTTCCACCGCCCGCGCCTCTGGAGACACGACTGGCAACCTTTCCCCGCAGGGACCTCCCCTGCGAAGCCCCGGTGCGGATCCGCTGGAATCCCTACCAGGTGCCCTACATCCAGGCCCGGAGCGACCGCGATCTGGCCTTGGTACTGGGGCTTGTCCACACCCATCTGCGCGAGGGCCAGCTTGCCTTGCTCAAGCGCGCGGCCCAAGGGCGCCTGGCGTAGATCTTCGGCCCGCCGGCGGCAGGGATCGACGAACTGCTGCGAATCCTCGATTTCGGCCGTGCGGTGGGTGGGATCATGGAGCGGATGCCGGCGGACACCCATGTCTGGCTCGGCGCCTTCGTCGCGGGGCTGAATCATTACCAGGAGAAAGCCGGGCCCCCTCCTCCGGAATTCGCCTTATTGGGGCTCCGGCGTGAGCCCTGGACGGTGGCGGAGGTGCTCAGCATCAGCCGGCTCATGGGCGCCGATGTGAATTGGCTCGTCTATTTCACGCTCCTGCGCGAGGAGGGACGGCCGGACTGGCCGCGTATATGGGCGCGGGCGCGGGCGGCGGGCGTGGATTCCGCGACCAGCTTTCGCCGGTCAGGCGACGAGCGCGTCCTGTCGGCCCTTTTCTCGGGCCTTGGCCGTTCCGGGAGCAATTCCGTGGCCCTGTCTCCGGAGAAAAGCGCCAGCG
The DNA here is from genome assembly GCF_049965315.1 of Acidithiobacillus sp. GTDB lineage: Bacteria > Pseudomonadota > Gammaproteobacteria > Acidithiobacillales > Acidithiobacillaceae > Acidithiobacillus_B. Next base: position 2,273 of record NZ_JBMFWL010000027.1, read on the forward strand.
GCGGGGCCCTCATCGCCAGCGACCCGCACTTGGCCCTGTCCCTGCCCAATACCTGGCTTTTATTGGGCGCCCAATCCCCCTCCTATCATGTGGTGGGGCTCATGCCCGTCGGGGTCCCGGTCTTCGCCCTGGGTCGCAACCCCTCCATCGCCTGGGGCGGGACCAACCTGCGCGCCCTGGCGAGCGACCTCTTCGACGTCGGCGGGATCGATCCCGACAGCATCCGCAGCGAACCCTTCCTCATCCGCCGTCGTTTTTGCTTTCCCGCCCGGCGCATCCGCCGTTACACCCCCTTCGGCCCCATCCTCAGCGACGCCCGCGTGCTGCCACGGGGTGAGAAGGAGCTGGCCCTCTCCTGGGTGGGGCACCAGCCCAGCGACGAGGTCACCGCCCTTTTGGCGGCGGCCCGCGCTCGCCACTGCGGGGACTTTCGCGCGAGTTTCGCCGATTTCGGCGTGCCGGGGCAAAATCTGCTCTGCGCCGACAGCCGGGGCAACATCCTCCAGCTTCTCGCCGCCGCCATCCCGGACCGGGCGGAGACAAGCTATCCCGATCTGCTGCGCGATCCCGCCGACCCGCACACCCACTGGACGGGGATCATCCGGACGCCCCAACTCCCCTATGCCCTCAACCCAAGGGAGGGTTATCTGGCCTCGGCCAACAACCGGCCGGTGGAAAGCGATATCCTGATCGGGCTGTTTTTCACCGACAGCGATCGGATCACCCGCTTGCGGGAGGTCCTCAGCGGGCAAGAGAAGTTCTCCCGGCAGGACTTGGCACGGCTGCAAAGGGATACCCGCTCCCCCGCCGCCCAGCGTCTGGCAGGGGAACTCGCCCGCCTCATCCGGGCAGCAGGACAAGGGGAGCGGATCGCCGCGCGCCTCGGCACCTGGGACGGCGACTACCGCCCGAATTCCGCTGCCGCGGCGACCTTCGAGATCCTGCTGTATTATCTCGTCCCCGCCCTCTACGCCGACGGACAGCGGCAGGCGAGCGCCTTGCTCGGCCAGTGGGGCTTCCTCACGAAATACCTGATCCCCGACCTGGAGGCGTTGTCGCCCGCGCGGCGGGCAAGGCTTCTCGGTCAGGCGTTGCGCAAAACGGCAAGACGGGCGAGGCGTCATGCGGTCTGGGGTGACATGCACCGCCTGGAGGCGGCCCATTGGCTGGGGAGACTTCCCGTCCTGGGCAAGGCCTTCCGCCTGGACCGATTCCCCGTGGGCGGTTCCCGGGAAACTCCCATGAAAACCGCCCACGGCCTGGTTGCCGCACCCCATGGCGCCGTTTACGGCTCCCAGGCACGGCATATCTCGGACCTGTCCGACCCAGACGAAAACTACTTCGTCCTTTTCGGAGGCCAGGACGGCTGGCTCGGCAGCGCCAATTTCGCTGACCAGATCGGCCTATGGCGCCAGGGGGATTATATTCGCATGCCCCTCCGTGAGGAAACGATCGCGGCGGAGTTTCCCCTGCTCATGGACCTGGAGCCAGCCCCATGAGGCCCGTGAATGGAACGCCCCTCTTCCGCCTCTATGCGGAAAGGCGACGGCACCACCTGGAACAGCTCGATCCGGCCGCCGCGCAAGCGCAAGAGCTCCGGCAACTCGTCGCCCAGGCCCGCCAGACCCGCTTTGGCCGCGATCACCACTTTGAAAAAATCAACAATGTCATTGACTATCAAAGGCATGTGCCACTGCGCCGCTATGAAGATTTCCTGGCGGAGTACTGGCGCCCCTTTTTTCCGGTGCTGACGGACGTCACCTGGCCCGGCCGCATCCCCTTTTTCGCCCTCAGTTCCGGCACGTCGTCGGGAGCGAGCAAGGCCATCCCCGTCAGCCATGCAATGGTGCGCGCCAACCGCCGCGCCGCCCTGGATGTCCTTGTCTGGCACCTGGCCAGCCGCCCCCGCGGGCAGCCTCTGGCCGGCAAGACCCTCATCCTGGGTGGCAGCACCGCCCTCACCCGCCTAACGACCGGGGTGTACAGCGGCGATCTGAGCGGCATCGCGGCCAAGACCATCCCCTTTTGGGCCAAGCCCTATACCCTGCCGGGAAGCAAACTCGCCCTCCTCGCCGATTGGGATGAAAAGCTCGAACGCATCGCCGGGGCCGCCATCCACGAGCCCATCCGGGTGCTCAGCGGCACGCCCAGTTGGCTCATCCTCCTCTTCGAACGGATATTGGCCCTCCGCGGGGGCAAGGGGCCGGCGCTCCCCGAACTGGAACTGCTCATCCACGGCGGGGTCGCCTTCGCCCCCTACGCGGACCGTTTCGCGGATTACCTCCGCGCCACGGGCGCCGCGACGCGGGAGGTCTATGCGGCCAGCGAAGGATTCATCGCCGTCGCCGACCGCGGCCCCGGCGAGGGTTTGCGGCTGCTGCCCGACAACGGGATATTCTTCGAATTCGTCCCTGTAGAAGAGTTGAGCGCGCCGCGCCCCACGCGTCACTGGCTGGGCAATCTGGAAACCGGGATCCCTTATGCCGTCGTCCTGAGCAGCAACGCCGGCCTATGGTCCGACGTGATCGGCGACACGGTGCGCTTTGTCGATCGCCAACCGCCCCGCCTCCTGGTCACCGGGCGCCTCTCCTACATGATGTCCGCCTTTGGCGAGCATCTGACCGGCGAGGAGATCGAGCAGGCGGTCCTGGAGGCAGCGCGACGCATGGATATGCAGATCACCGATTTCAGCATGGGGGCCGAATTTCCCTCGGGCCCCGACACCAGGGGGCGCCATACCTATATCATCGAATGCGGCAGGCCTTTGCCGCCTGCGGCGGCCCGGCCGGCCTTGGCTGGACGTTTCGCAGCGCATATTGACGCCACCCTCATGGAACGGAATGCCGACTACCGGGAGCATCGGCGAAACGATGTGCAACTGGATGCCCCACGGGTCATCCTCGTCGACCCCGGCACCTTTGCCCACTGGCTGCGCGCCCGCGGCAGGCTGGGCGGTCAGAACAAGGTGCCCCGGGTGATCAACGACCAGGCGCTTTTTGCGGACCTGAAAGACCATGTGGCGGCAGTCCAGGGGGATCGTTTTTAGGGTTATGGCTTCTTTCCTATATACACATCCACCAGTTCGCCGGGGAAGAGGTTCATGTGCTCGGGGGGTTTGAACTTGAAGAGGATCGGCAGCACCCTGACGTCCACCTTTTCCGTCCGCTGGTCCGACAGTTCGATCTTCGGCGTCACGTAGGGCTGGATCCGGACGAACTGCAAGGGCACGCTGACGTTGTCGAGGCCCCGGATGAACATCTTCGCGGTGATGTCCGCGGGAGCGGGGAGCCGCGGAACCAGGATCTCATCCAGATAGGCGCGGACCTGCAGATAGCCGCTCTTCCTGCCCATCACCACGACCGGATCCATCCCCTGCGTATAGGTGCCGTAGACGCCTTGCGGAGATGCGTAACTGCCGATGGCGGTGCTGATGCGCAGGACATCGCCGGTGACCGGCGCGCGCACGACATATTCCCGCAATAGAGCGTTATTGGACGCGTAGGTCTTTTGGGCGGCCTGATAAATGGCGGCCTGATTCCGGATATCGTAACTCCAGGCGCCGACCTTGGTCAGGGCATACTGCGCCTGTGCCACCTTGAGATTGTTCTCGGCAATCAGGACGGAGTTTCGCACGTTCTCCAGGGCAAGCGTGCTCACCGCCTGCGGATTGATGGCCATTTCCTTTTTGGTGATTGCCAGTTGCGCCTGTTGGTATTGAAGGCTGGCTCGGGCATATTCGACTTGCTTTTTCGCAATGGTAAGGGTTTCTTTCCGGGGTTCGGCGCGCAGTTCCTGCAGCAAGGCCAAGGCCGCCTGGGCCTGGGCCTTGTTCTGGGCGACCACCTCCTTTTGCACGGAATCATCAATGGCGAAGAGCGGCGTCCCCTTCGCCACCAGTTGTCCTTCATGGACAAAGATGCGGGTTACCCTTCCGGACACCTGGGGATAGATGTTGATGTTTTCCCCATTGGCCGCATAACTCTCGATGATGCCGTTGGCATAGATCCCGTTGACGTAGGGATTGTAGTTGGTGGCTATCGGGGGCAGGGGCGGCGTTTGCCGGCTGTATATATAGGCGCTGACCAGGCCGATGAGGATCCCGACGATGGCCAGCCCGAAAAGTATCTTATTTCTCATGGTTCGCTCCGGTCCCGGGGACGATTCTGCCATCTTCCATGCGAATGATCCGCGTCGCGTATTCGTAAATTCTGCTGTCGTGGGTGACGATGATGATCGCCCGCCGCTCGTTCAAAATATGTTCCTTGACGAAGGCGACAATTTTCCTGCCGGTCTCTCCATCCAGAGAGGCGGTGGGCTCATCGAAAATCAGCAAGTCCGGCTGGGCAACGATGGCGCGGGCGATGGCCACCCGTTGTTGCTCGCCCCCGCTCAGCTTGTAGGGAGGCAGGCCTTCTTTTTCCGCCAGGCCAACGATCTGCAATGTTTGGCGCGCCTCCGCCAGACTTTTCTCCCAGGGCTCGCGCCGGAGAATCAGCGGAATGGCCACATTTTCCAGGGTGGTCAGCCGCGGAAAGAGATGGTAATCCTGAAAGACGAAACCGATGGTCTGGAGACGGAAACCGGCCAGGGCATCGCTGCCCAGTTTCCAGATATCCGTCTCCTTCACCACCACGTCGCCGTCATCAGGGCGCAAGATGCCGGAGATGATGCTCAACAGCGTGGTCTTACCGGAGCCGGAGGGGCCGACGATATAGAGCATCTCGCCGAAGTCCACCGCGAAGCTGACCTCGCGCAGCGCATAGGTCTGGTTGGGCGCTTCGCCAAAGGACTTCGAGATATTCGAAGCGGTCAGGATCATGCTAGCCCCGGAAGACGTCAAAGGGGTCGATGCGGATGACTTTTCGAATGCCGATATAGCTGGAAAAGACGGATATGACCAAGACCATGATGAGGGCCAGAAACAGATTTTCATAGGTGACCATGGCGGCGTAGTTGGCTACCTTCAGTTTCGCAATACCGATCATGGTGGAGGACAAGAGCACGCCGAAGCCAAAACCCAGAAAGCCCACGACCAGCGACTGGAAAACGATCATCTGGATCAGCTCGCCGCTTTTCGCGCCGATGGCCTTGAGCGCGCCGAAATGCTCCAGGTTGTCCAGGACGAACATGTAAAAGGTCTCTCCGGCAATGGATAGTCCGACCAAAAAACTGATCAGGGTCATGATCAGGATGTTGGTGCCCATCCCGGTTTTGTATTCGTAGAATTTATCATTGCGGGCGATGAATTGCTGATCGGTCAAGGCCAGGTAACCCAAATTCCATACCTGCCGCTCGATGGCGGCGATATCCTGGGTGCTTTTCGGCTGCACCAGGATATAGGAGATCAGGTAGCGGGTGGAGGGCAGATCCTGGGTGGCGCGGTTGTAGGTGGTATACAGGGTCGGCAAGCCGAACAGGCCCGGCACCGAGGTGTGGGCCAGGGCCACGACCACCGCGCGGTGGTCGTTGATTTCAAAGCTGGTTCCTATCTTTGGACTATCCAGCTTGGCATAGTTGGCATCCTTGACCATGATAAAGGCATTGTTCTTGTAAATATCCAGAATATTGCCGGAGATGATCGCCGGCCGGCCGAAGAGGCTGGCGTCGTCCAGACCGATGATGGTGGCGGACTGATAGGTGCCGTCATTGAGCTTGACGAGGCCCGCACCCACATACAGGGGAACCGCAAACTTCACGCCGGGGATGCTGCGGACCGCGTCGAGCACATAGTCCGGGATGGGGATGCTGTTTTGCGGGGTTTCGACGGCGGGGTCCATTACCCACATCTTGGCGCCGACGTTCACGATGTTGGCCGCGGATTGATAGAGGATCCCGGAAAACATGGAGGTCATCTGCATCATCAGAAAGACGGAGAAGGTGATGCCGATGACCAGCGTGGCAAATTTGCCCTTGTCATTGAGCAGCAGTTTCAGGGCGATGCGGAGCAGACCGTTCATGGCTGCTGGCCTTTTGCCTGACCATCCTGTTGGCCGGTAGCCGCGGCTTTCCCCCAGTAATCGCCGCCCAAGGCCACGAAGAGGGCGGTGGTGTCCTGGTACCGCTGCGCCTCGGCGCGAAGGAAGGCGATGCGGGCGCTCTGGTAGGTGACTTCGGCGTTGAGCAGGGAAAGGTAGTCGGTGGAGCCGGAACGGTAGCCGGCTTCGGCAAGGGCCAACGCCTGCCGGGCCGTTTGCAGGGAACGGGATTGGGTGCGGACGCTGGCCCCATCATGCTCGAGGGCGCGCAGGGCGTCGGCCACTTGTCCGAAGGCGCCAAGGACGGTGGACCGGTAGCCGGCAAAGGTGGCGTCGTAGGCAGCATAGGCGGCCCGCTCCTGGGCGCGCAGTTTGCCGCCCTCGAAGAGGGGCTGGGCCAAGGCCCCGGCAACGCCCCAGACACTGCTCAAGGGGTTGAAGAAGAGGTCCGGCGTGAGACTGCTGGCGCCGAAGGAAGCGGAGAGGGTCACGATGGGAAAGAACTGCGCCTTGGCCACCCCGATTTGGGCGAGGGCATAGCGCATCTGCTGCTCGGCGGCCTGGATATCCGGGCGATGCTCTACCAGGGTCGAGGGCAAGGCGACGGGGATTTGCCGGGGCAGGGTGATCTCTTCCAGTGTGAAGGGCTTTTCCTGCCACTGGCTGGGGAATTCTCCCGCCAGGATGGCCATCTGATGCTGGTATACCGCCAGTTGCTGCTGCAGGGGTGGGAGCGTGGCTTCACTGGCGAGCACTTGGCTCCGCTGGGTCAGGACATTGAGATAGGGTACGCCACCGCCCCGGTATTGGGCTTCGGTCAGCTTGAGCAGGGCCCGTTCCTGGGCGATGATGGCCTCGGTGGCGGCGATCTGGGCCTGGGTAGATGCCTGGCCGATGGCCGTGTTGACCACGTTGCCGGCGAGGGTGAGGCGCGCCGCCTCCAGCTCATAGCGCTGATAGGTCATCTGGGCTTCGCTGCCCCGGTAGATGAGGCGGTTGACGCCGAAGATATCGGGATAATAGGTCACCCCTACGCTCCCGGTGAAGAGGGAATAGGTGAAACCGGAAATGCGTCCGCCGAAGGCGGCTCCGGAATTCTTGCTGCGCGAGGCCCCTAGATTGCCGGTGACCTGCGGATAGAAGATGCTGGCGTTGACCGCCATGTTGGCCTGGGCCTGGCGGAGTTGGGCCTGGGCCGCGGCGATGCTGGGGCTGTTGCGCAGCGCCTGCGCCACCAGGGCGTCCAGGCGCGGGGAATGGAAGAAGGTCCACCAGTCGGCGTCGAGATTCTGACCATAGCTGAAATGTTGTATGGTGCCGCCGCCGTCCGCTGATCCGGCCGTTTTTTGCGGGGGCGGTCCAGCCGTGTAGCCCGGATTGGCGGGCACCTGGGGCAGATGCAAGGGAGGCTCGAAGCTGCATGCGGAGAGGCCTGCGCCTGCGGCCAGCGCGACAGCCAACGCCCTGCAGAACGCCCGATTAGCAATGACCTTGCCCATATTTCTCCGATCTCCGCCTGATTCCAGACAATCCTCAATCCTGCCGGTCTGCCAGATAGAGATTGCGGTCATCATGTAATGGTGCGCGCTCTTCTCGTGTGAAGGATAGGAGTGCGCCGTGAGATGCGCAAGGTTCTTGGGTGACGATCATCCCCGGCCTTGGTCGGCGACCAAAGTTTGAAGCCGCCCCCATGGGCGTCTACACTGAAGGCATCTTCGCCGCACCCTGTTCCAGGGGGCGTGGGCATTTCCAGAGTGAGAGCCGACCCCGATGAAAGAAGATCCGCAGGAGAACGAAAAATCGACCGCCGCTTCCGTCCTTGGCCCCGGTGCCGTGCCGGTGGTCCTCCGGGTCAATGGCGAAGCCCATCCCTTGCTGATCGAACCGCGCACCACCCTGGCCGAAGCCCTGCGCGGGCCCCTGGGCCTCACGGGCACCAAGATCGCCTGTAACCAGGGCGCCTGCTCGGCCTGCACCGTCTGGCTCGACGGTCTCGTGGTGGCCTCCTGCGGCATCCTGGCCATCGAGGTGGGGGAACGGCAGATCACCACCATTGAAGGCTTGGCCGGGGAGGATCGGCTGCATCCCGTCCAGGAGGCCTTCATCGCCCACGACGCCGTGCAGTGCGGCTTTTGCACCCCCGGCCTGGTGATGAGTTGCGCCGCCCTGCTGGCGGGGAACCCCCACCCGGGCGAGGCAGAGATCCGGACCGCCATCAGCGGTCATCTCTGCCGCTGCGGAACCTATCCCCATGTCGTCCGAGCTGTCTTGGCCCTGGCCGAAGCGGAAGGAGATTGAGCATGGATGACGAAGTCCCGCGGCGCCGGGAGAGATTCCCTTACGGCCTGGCCCATCTGGGGCTTGACGAGGTGGAACGGGAGATCCCCGCCGACGAGCCGCCGCCATTGGCGCCCAATGCCGAGCTGACGCAGATCGGCAAAGACATACGCCGCTGGGATGCCCGAGCCAAGGTTACCGGCGCAGCCCTTTATACGGTGGATGTGCATCTGCCGGGAATGCTTCATGCAGCGATCCTGCGCTCGCCTTTGCCCCATGCCCGCATTCGCTCCCTGGATCTCTCCCCGGCCGCCGCTCTGCCCGGCGTCCATGCGGTCCTGACCGTAGTGGAGCCCCCGGCCGATGGCGGCCCCATGGTGCTGCGCTATGTCGGCCAACCCGTCGCCGCCCTGGCGGCAGAGACGCCGGCCCTGGCGGAAGCGGCACTGCGCCTGATCCGAGTGGAGTACGAGCCCTTGCCCTTCGTTGTGGACCTCGATGAGGCCAGGCAGGCGGATGCCCCCATCGTTTACCGGGATTTCGAACTGGACGATATCCCCTCGGCCGGCCTGCCCGCCGCTGCCGCTGATCTCCCCATCGTGGGCAACATCCGGGGGCCCGAGAGCCGGGGCAGCCGCGGCGACATCGATGCCGGCTTCGCCGCCGCCGAGATCGTGGTAGACGGAACCTATCATACCCGGGTGCAGACCCATTGCTGCCTGGAACCCCACGCCATCGTTGCTGCGTGGCAGGAGGACGGCCTCAATGTCTGGATGTCCACCCAGTTCACGGCGGGCATACGCGCCCAGTTGGCCCGTTACTTCCAGTTGCCCCTTTCCCAGGTGCGGGTACGGGTGGAGGCCGTTGGCGGCGGTTTCGGTTCCAAGTCCCAGATCGGCCTCTACGGGCGCACGGCGGTAGCCCTTTCCCGGCTGGCCAAGGCGCCGGTGCGCCTGGTCCATCGCCGCGACGAGGAACAGATGGATAGCGGCAACCGCCCATCCAGTGAGCAGCATCTGCGCATCGGCGCCCGCCGCGATGGCACTCTGACGGCGCTTTCCCTGCATTCCTGCGGCAGCGCCGGCATCGCCTTCGGCGCCGGCGTTGGCAATATGGCCAGCGCTTTGTACCGCTGCCCCCATGTGGAATCCCGGCAGTACGATGTCTTCACCCATGCCGGCCCCAGTTGCCCCATGCGCGGTCCCGGCAATACCCAGGGTGCCTTCGCCCTGGAACAGGCCATTGACGAACTGGCGGAAAAGCTCGCCATGGACCCTCTTGCCCTGCGCGACGCCATCGACCCCAGCCCCGTTCGCCGGGAGGAACGCCGTCTGGGCGCCGCGCGCATCGGCTGGGCGCAGCGCCGGCCGCCGGGAGCCGACCAGGGGCCCGTCAAGCGCGGCATGGGCATGGCCCAATCCCTGTGGCCGGCCAATGTGCAGATCAACGCCGCCTGCGAACTGCGGCTGTGGCGTGACGGCACCGTTGAAGTCCTGTCCAGCGTCCAGGACATCGGCACCGGCATCGGTACGGTCCTGGCCCAGGTGGTCGCCGAGGAACTGGGTCTGCGGCCGGAAGACATCCGGGTACGCATCGGAGACACGGAGTTTCCCTCCGGACCACCCTCCTACGGCAGCCGCACCACCGCCTCCATCACCCCCCCAGCCCGCACCGCCGCGTGGCAAATCAAAGAGGCCCTGTTCCGCTCCATCGCCTCGGGCTGGCAGGTGGATCCGCAACGATTGACCGTGCAGGACGGCTGGATTCAATTGCGCGATGACCCGCAACGGCGCATCTCCTGGCGGGAGGCGGCCGCCGCCCTGCGCACCGACCGCATCAGCGCCTTTGCCGGGCGGAGCGATGACTATGCCGGTTTCCGCAGCCGCTCGGGCGACGCGGCCATGGCGCTGAACGACCTGGGCGGAGTCCAGTTCGCCGCAGTGGAAGTGGACACGGAAACCGGCATCATCCGCGTGGAGCGGGTGGTGGCCGTTCAGGATTGCGGGCGTCCCATCAACCCCCTGCAAATCGAAAGCCAGGTACAGGGAGGGGTGCTCATGGGCGTTTCCTATGCCCTGCTGGAGGAACGGATATTGGATAGCCACACCGGCTGGATGCTCAATCCCAATCTCGTCGATTATAAGTTGCTCGGGGCGGGGGACATCCCCCGGATAGAGGTCGTCCTGCTGGAGAACTATCAGGGTCTCAGCGCCACGGATGCCTATGGGATCGCCGAACCCGCCAATATTCCCACGGCCGCCGCCATCGCCAATGCCGTCTACAACGCCGTCGGCGTCCGCATGCGCTCCTTGCCCATGACGCCGGCGGTGGTGCTCCACGCCCTCGGCGCCGCAGGCGGAAGGGCGAGTTGATGGAGGCCTTCGAGTGGCAACAGGCCCAGTCGCCGGCAGACGCCGCCGCCCTCGTCACCCACACCACCGCCGAGGCGATGCTCACGCTGCAGGCCCGGCCAAGCGAACGGCAAGCCATACTCGTGAAGGCCGGCGGGGTGGACCTGCTGGATCTCATGAAGGAAGGCCTGGCAATCCCCCGCCGCCTGGTGGACATCAGCCAATTGCGGGAACTGCAAGGCATCTCCACCGGTGATGACGGCAGCCTGCGCATCGGCGCCCTGACCACCCTGGCCCAGATCGCCGTACACCCTGGTCTCCGGCAGAGCCATGCCGCGTTGGCACAGGCGGCCGCCATGGCGGCCAGCCCGCAAATCCGCAACCGCGCCACCCTGGGCGGGAACCTGCTGCAGCGGCCGCGCTGCTGGTACCTGCGCTCCGCCGCGCACCACTGTTTGCGCAAGGGTGGTGGACACTGCTTCGCCTTTGCGGGCGACAATCGCTACCACGCCGTTTTTGCCAACCACGGTTGCGCCATCGTCCATTCCTCCACCCCGGCCACCGCGCTCCTGGCTTTCCATGCCCAAGTTGAGATTCTCCATCCGCGGGGCCAGCGCTACCGCCTTCCTCTGGAGGATTTTTTCGTTTTGCCCGAAGCGGATATGCACCGGGAAAACATCCTCGGGCCCGGGGAAATCCTGACGGCGGTATGGCTGCCGCCGCAGATGCCGGCCAATCGTTCCCTTTATCTCCAGGTTGCCGAAAAGACGGCCTTCGACTGGCCCCTCGCGGCCGTGGCGGTAGTCCTGGATCTCGACGCGGCGGGCCTTTGCCGGGAGGCGAGTATCGTGCTCGGGGCAGCGGCGCCGGTTCCCTGGCGGGCGCGACAGGCCGAAGCCCTGCTGAGGGGGGCGGCCATCAACGGAGAAACGGCGGAGGCGGCGGGAGAAGCGGCGCTGGCGGGAGCAACGCCCTTGGCACAGAATGCCTACAAACTACCCTTGCTGGCAACCTTGGTGCGCCGCGCCGTATTGGGTGCTGCCTTGCCGCAGGATCAGCGGGCGCCATGATTCTGAAATCGACGCGATGTGGTGGCCGTAGCCTCGAAGAGAGTGACCCCGCAACGGTCAAATCTTCCTTACGCGAGAACCGCTTCCGCCCGCCTCAGCCCACGCCCGCAGATTCGCAGAAGGCCAGGTCTTCCGGGGTATCGATATCCCAATGTACGCCGGGGTCCGCGCACGGGTATAGGCGCAGCTCGTCGAGATGCCGCGCCACGATGCTCCGCGCCCCTTCGTCTCCCTCCAGCCCGCAGAGGGCGCTCCCCAGGGGCCGGGAAAAACCGACGGGATGCCCTCGCCGGCCAGCGTAGAGGGGTGCGGCCAACATCGCCCCGTCCCGTAGCAACTCCGCCACCCCGTGGATGGTGCCCTTCCGAACAAAGGGCATATCCGCCAGCGCGATGATCCAGGCGTCCGCCTCCGCGCTCTCCCGCACCCCGCAGGCGATGCTGCGCCCCATGCCTTGCGGCGCTTCCGGACAGGGCAGCACGGGGACGCCATGATCCGCGAAGAGTCGAGCCAATGCCTTGTCTGCGGGATGGACAACCGCAATCAGCCGATCCGCACCCCCCAGCAGCGCGCGGGCGGAGGCAAGGGCCATGGGCGTCCCGTCGGCAAGGGGCTGGAGCTGCTTCGGAGTGCCGAAGCGGCGGCTCGCGCCCGCCGCCAGGAGGACACCCGCGATCACGCCCCGGCTAGGCATATGCTTGCGCGGGTATCCGTTGCCGGAGAGGAATGGAGGTCATGGCACAAGGCCTGCTGCCGCAAGGGACCATCGCCCCTTGCGGAGGTGCTATTTTCTCCTGCATCTCCCTATCTCCTGGAGCGTCGCGAAAAGCGCGAAGGCCGCGCAAATCCATAAAAACCTCATCCCCTGTAGAGGTTTTGCCGGCAAGCGGCGCAACCTTTATCCCGATCATGCGTCATAATATGCTCACGAACCACAAAAATGGAGAAGCCGCATGGAAACCAGTGCCGGATTGACCACTGCCGAGGCGCGACAGCGGCTCGCCCGCTTCGGCCCCAATGCCGTGGTCGAAAAAAAGCCTCGGACCTGGCTGCTCTTTCTCCATAAATTCTGGGCCCCGGTGCCGTGGATGCTGGAGTTGACCCTGATCCTGGAAGGGATCCTCGGCAAGTGGCCGGAGGCGGTGATCGTCGCCCTGCTGCTCATTTTCAATGCAGTGCTGGGCTTTAGCCAGGAGCGCAAGGCCCAGGGGGCCCTGGAACTATTAAAACAGCGCCTGCGCATCACGGCGCGGGTGCGCCGCGATGGGGAATGGCAGAGCATCCCCGCCGCAGAGCTGGTGCCTGGTGATCTGGTCCATGTGCGCGTGGGGGATATCGTTCCGGCCGATCTTACCATCAGCGAAGGGGATGTCCTCGTGGACCAGTCGGCACTGACGGGTGAATCGGTACCCGTGGAGCGCAGCGCGGGGACGGACCTGTACTCCGCTTCCATGGTCCGCCGGGGGGAAGCCAGCGCTACGGTGAAGGCCACCGGGGCACAAAGCTATTTTGGCAAAACCGCCGAACTGGTGCGCGGCGCCGGTGCCAAGAGCCATCTGGAAACGCTGGTCCTGGCCATTGTCCGCTATCTGGTCCTGATGGACGGCCTGTTGGTGGCCGCCATCCTCGTCTACGCCACCCTGACCGGCATGCCGCTGGCGGAGATCCTTCCCTTCGCTTTGATCCTTCTCGTCGCCTCGGTGCCGGTGGCCCTCCCCGCCACCTTTACCCTGGCCACCGCCATGTCCTCCCTGAATCTGGCCCGGCGCGGCGTTCTGGTGACGCGCCTGGCGGCCATCGAGGAGGCGGCGGCCATGACGGACCTGTGCAGCGACAAGACCGGCACCCTCACTCAGAATTGCCTCAGCCTGCTGGACTTGAAGGTCTGGGCAGACAGCAGTACGGCAGAGCTGCTGGCCATGGCCGCCCTGGCCAGCGACGCCGCCACCCAGGACCCCATTGATTTGGCGATTCTCCAGGCGGCGCGGGATAAAGGGGTGACCAGCCCCGGTCGCGACGGTTTTGTGCCCTTCGACCCCAGCACCAAGCGTTCCGAAGGCACCTTTCAGAAGGACGGCAGCACCTGGCGCGCCATGAAGGGAGCGCCCCAGATCATTGCCCCCTTGGCCCAGGTCACGGACTGGGAAGGCCCCACGGAGACCCTCGCCAATCAGGGGGCGCGGGTCCTCGCCGTCGCGGCGGGGCCGGAAGGCGCACCGCGCTTCCTCGGCCTGCTGGCCCTGGCCGACCCCATCCGCCCCGACGCGGTGCAGGTATTGCAGAGCCTGCACCAGCTCGGCGTCATGGTGCGCATGGTCACCGGCGACAGCACGGCGACGGCCAAAACCGTCGCTGGCGAACTGGGCCTGAGAGGGCAGGTTTGCGATCGCGCGGATATTGGCGAAGATTGCGCCGTTTATGCCGGCGTCTTCCCCGAAGACAAGTTTCATCTGGTGCAAGGCCTGCAAAAACAGGGAAAAATCGTGGGCATGACGGGCGACGGGGTCAATGACGCCCCGGCCCTCAAGCAGGCGGAGGTCGGGATAGCCGTAGAAAGCGCCACGGATGTGGCCAAGGCCGCCGCCAGCCTGGTCCTCACCACGCCGGGCCTAAGCGGGGTGGCCGATGCCGTGGAAACGGGCCGACGGGTCTACCAGCGGATGCTCACCTACACCCTCAACAAGATTGTCAAGACCTTCCAGGTCGCCCTCTTCCTGAGCCTCGGCCTGCTGATTTTTCGCGATTTCGTGGTTACCCCCCTGCTGGTCCTCCTGTTACTCTTTGCCAATGACTTTGTCACCATGTCTTTGGCCGGCGACCGGGTACGCCCATCGCCCAAACCCGATCGCTGGCAGGTACGCACCCTGGTCTTTTCGTCCCTGGTGGTGGCCATCGCCTGGCTGATCTATATTTTCGCCATCTATCTCGCGGGCAAGTCTCTGCATTTGCCCCTGGCGGGCATCCAGACCCTCGATTTTCTGGGTTTGGTCTTTTCGGGTCTGGCCAATGTCTTCCTGGTGCGGGAGCGTGGCCATCTCTGGGCCTCCCGCCCCGGCCAATTCCTGCTCTGGGCCAGCCTCGCCGACGTGGTGGTGGTGAGTGGCCTGGCGACCCAAGGCTGGCTCATGGCCCCCCTGCCCCTGGCCTTCATCCTGGGCCTACTGGCAGCCACCCTCCTCTATACCCTCCTGCTGGATCAGATCAAGGTGCCGCTCTTGCGCCATCTCACCAGCGCCTGAACGGATGACGGCGAGGGCGCGTCCATTGTCTGTCATGTTTTTTCCTCCTGGACAGGCCCGGACACGGTGCCCTTGGGATGCTGGTACCAGCCCGGATCGCGGTAGTTGCCGGGCGCCATGTCGTCGCGGATCTTGACGACGGTGAACATGCCGCCCATCTCCATGGGCCCAAAGGGGCCTTGACCCGTCATCATGGGCAAGGTGTTCTCGGGGAGGGCCATCCCCATCTCGCTCATCTGCTGCATATCCGCCATGCCCTTTTCCCCCATGACCATGTAATCAGGCAGGAGTTTGTTGATCTTTTGCACGAGGGCCTCCCCCTGCCGGACACCGATCATGTTGGGCACGCTGTGGCCCATGGGGCCCATGGTGTGGTGCGACTTGTGGCAGTGAAAGGCCCAGTCGCCGGGGCGCTCGGCGACAAAATCAATGACCTGCACGGTACCGGGCGGGACATTGACGGTGGTCATGGGCCACTGGGCCGAGGGCGGGATCCAGCCCCCGTCGGTGCCCACCAGATAAAAGGTGTGGCCGTGAAGATGGATGGGATGGGAATCCATGCTGAGGTTGCCCAGGCGGATGCGCACGCGCTCGCCGGTGCGCGCGACCATGGAATCGATGCCGGGGAAGACGCGACTGTTGAAGCTGAAGGTATTGAAGGCGGTCATCACCATCGGGTTGGGGACCATGGTGCCCGGCTCGACCGCCCATTCCGCGAGCATGATACAGTAGTCGCGGTCGATGGCTGGCCCCTCCGGGCGCTTGGGATGAACGACGAAGCTGCCCATCATGCCCAAGGCCATCTGCACCATCTCGTCGGCGTGGGGGTGGTACATGAAGCTCCCGCTGCGGGGCAGCGTAAACTCGTAAAAGAAGGTTTCGCCGGGGGGGATGGGGGGCTGGGTCAGCCCGCCCACGCCATCCATGCCATTGGGAAGATGGATGCCGTGCCAGTGCACGGTAGTGTGCTCGGGCAATTTGTTGGTGACGAGAATGCGTACCCGGTCGCCTTCCACCGCCTCGATGGTCGGTCCGGGCGTCTGCCCGTTGTAGCCCCAGCAGTTGACCACCATGCCGGGCGCGAACTCGCGCTGGACGGGCTCGGCGACGAGGTGAAAGACCTTCACGCCGCGTTCCATCCGCCAGGGCAACGTGCTGCCGTTCAAGGTTACCACGGGGTTGTAGCGGGAGCCCTTGGGACCGGGCAGGGGACCCTGGGTACGTGCCGCCAGGGCTGCGGATAAAGCGTCCGGGGCCGCGCCACCCAAAAGCAGGACGGCGCCGGATTTCAGCATGTCGCGTCGGGAAATCATGTCATTGCACTCCATGTCGGTGCGGGGGCGCCGGATCTGGAACCGGGGCGGATGAGGTCTGGACGGTCTCTTGGGCAGACGGGGCATTTGCCGCGGACGCCAGCGGACCGCCCCCTACCCGCTCCAGTTCCGCCCGGGTGATCCAGTAATCGCGGGTGGCCAGGACATATTGGCGCGCGGTGTTGATCTCGTTCTGCTTGCTCAAGAGCAGATCGTAGACGCCGATCAGCATGCCGTTGTAGAAACGCTGGTTTTCCGCAAGGGTTTGTTGCTGTAGAGGCAAGAGCACACGACGGAAATAGTCGGCCGTCTGCTGGGCAGACTGGAGGCGGTTGGCGGTGTCGCGCACCTGCGCGCGGATGTCGATGGCGAGTTGGCGCCGGCTCTGCTCGCTCTGCCGCAGAGACGCCTCCAGCCCCCGGATCCGCCCCTGTCCGCGGTCGAAAAGGGGCACGCCCAGCACCAACTCCGGCCCGCGCTGGATGGTCCGGTCAATGCCATCGAGGGTGACATTCACCCCGATGCCAAGCAGACCGAGATAGCGATAGCGACGGGTGTAGCCGAGCCCATAGGCCAGTGCATCCACTTGTTTTTGCGCGGCGGCCAGATCCAGGCGATGGGCGATGGCGTAAGACTCGATATGGTCAAGGGGCACTTTGACCGTCGGCACATCCGGCAAGCGGTCGGGGAGTTGCCACTGCGTGTCTGCGCCCCATAGCCCGAGCAGACGGTTGAGCCGCTCCCGCGCGCTCACCAGTTGTGTTTCGGCGTTCTGCAGCTCCACGAGTTGCTGGGCATAGAAAGTCTGGTGCAGATACTGATCGCGCCGGCTCAGGGTGCCCGCCCGCGCCTGCCGCTCCGCCAGTTCCGCCGCCGCCTGGGTGGAGCTGACGATCTGCCGATCGAGGCCGAGGGTCTGGGCGTTGGCGACGGCCGAGTAATAGGCGATCCGGACCTGGGCCGTCAGATCCATGACGCGCTGGGTGACCTTGAGGCGGGTAGCGTCAAACTCGGCGGCGGCGATGCGCTTGCGCGCCGCGAGGGTGAAGACATTGAGGAAGTCCTGCGCCACCCCGAGGCTCGTGTTGCTGCCAATGGGCGAGTAGAGATATGCAGCCGAGAATACGGGGTTGGCGAGCAGCCCAGCCTGGATCAGGTTGGCCTGGGAGATGCCGATATTCTCAAACTCCGCCTGCAGTCCGGGATTGTTCAGAAGCGCAATCTGAATCGCCTTGTCCGCCGTCAGGGGGCCAAGCAGGAGACGCTGTACGACTGCTTGGACGGCGCGGTCCTCCGGAGCGCCTTGCGCCCAATGCACTTGCTTGTTCAGTCGCTTGGACGCGCTTTTCTGCACTTGCGGGAAACCCGCGTCCTGGGGCACCGTGGCGCAGCCCGACAATACCAGGATGCCGCTGGCGATGAGCATGCCGGCCAAGGGGCGGGCATGGATTCGCCCCGCGCCCCCGCTGGTGGATGATCCTTTCCTATTGGGGACCATTGCCATCTCCTCCCATGCCCGGCATGTTTTCCATGGCCCCTGGCTCCCCATGGTGATCATGTTGTTGCGGGCTGGCCCCGGCGGCGCTGGAGCCCGATTGATAACTTCGCAGTGCGTTCGGCGCTTGCGGCAGGGGGGCTTCCGGCGCCATGGGGTTAGCCGGGTCGTTGTTCGCCAGGGGCGGCGGCGTAATGGCCGCACAGCCGGTAAGTAAAAGGGAAAGCAGCAACAAAGAAATGAACTTGTCTATTTCGAACCACATGGTCGCTCCTTCTTCCATCCTTATGGACTTGTCTCCGCCGGTGGCATCCGACCCGGCCGCCACTTTGACGGATGGCACATCGGCCAAACGCCATACTCCTTCTCTCCTGCTGCGATCAGGCCTTGGGCGCCGGCAGCCCTATGTGCGGCAGTGTTATCCGTGCATGGGCCATCACGGGATCATTCCGGTTGCCATAGGGAGCGGCGCAGGATGGGGGTGATGGGCATCCGTCCCGGGGATCCAGGGTGCAAGGCGGCGGAGTCGCAAGCTATTGGTCAGGACAAAGACCGAGGAAAGTCCCATGGCCACTCCGGCCAGCATGGGGTTGAGCTGGATGCCCAGGGGTACGGCCACCCCGGCGGCGATGGGAATGAGCAGGATGTTATAGAAAAAGGCCCAGAACAGATTCCCCCGGATGGTGCTCATGGTCTTGCGCGCGGCCTGAATGGCAGTGACCACCCCCGCCAACTCACCCCGGGTCAGGGTCACATCCGCTGCCTCGATGGCGATGTCGGTACCCGAAGCGAGGGCAATGCCCACATCCGCCTGGGCCAGTGCGGGTGCATCGTTGATGCCATCGCCCACGAAGGCGACCTTGCGGCCCTGTTTTTGCAGTCCTTGGACCACTTCCGCCTTGTCTTGAGGCAGCACCTCCGCATGGACCTCCTGGATACCCAACTGCCGCCCTACCGCATGGGCCGTCGGCCCCGCGTCCCCGGTGACCATGGCGATCTGCAAACCCATGGCGCGGAGCATTGCCACCAGCGCCACCGCATCGGGTTTCACGGGATCGGCGATAGCCAGCACCCCGACGGTCAATTCGTCCGCCGCAACAAAAACCGTGGTCTTGCCATCGCCCTCCAGTTGCGCGGCCCTCTCCGCCCAGGCCCCGGGGCTGATGCCTTCCCGTTCCAGAAAGCGGCGGGCACCGATACGCACCTGGCGGCCTTCGACCGTGGCCTGTACGCCAAAGCCGGGAACGGCGGCGAAGTCGCTGACGGCCGGCAACAGAATATCTTGTCCACGGGCCGCCTCCAGCACCGCGCGGGCGAGGGGGTGTTCGGACGCAGCCTCCACCGCCGCCGCCAGACGCAGCAGCGCGGACGGATCCTCGGCCAGGCAGTCCGTGAGCGACGGCCGCCCCGCGGTGAGGGTGCCGGTCTTGTCCAGGAGGACCGTATCCACTTTGGACAGGGTCTCCAACGCTTCCCCCTTGCGGAACAGGACCCCGAGCTCCGCCCCTCGCCCGGTGCCGACCATGATGGCCGCCGGCGTTGCCAGGCCCATGGCGCAGGGACAGGCCACTACCAATACCGCGACTGCCGAGAGCAATGCCATGGTGATGGCGGGAGCGGGACCGATGGCGAGCCAGACGCCAAAGCTCAACAGCGCGATGGCGAGGACGATGGGCGTGAACACCCGCACCACCTGATCGGCGAGGCCCTGGATGGGCAGCTTGCCGGTCTGGGCCTGTTCCACCAGGCGGATGATTTGCGCCAGCACCGTATGCTGGCCCACCGAGGTCGCCTCGATCACCAGCCGGCCTTCCGCGTTGACGGTTCCGCCAACCACCTTGTCGCCCGGGCGCTTGGCCGCGGGCAGGGGTTCTCCCGTCAGCATGGCTTCATCCACATGGGAAGCCCCTTCCCGGACCACGCCGTCCACCGGCAGCCGCTCTCCGGGCCGCACGAGGACCTGATCGCCCAGCGCCACCGCGCCGATGGCGACGGTTTCCTCTTTTCCATCGCGCAAGAGGTGGGCCTCCTTGGCCTGCAGTCCCAGGAGTTTCCTGATGGCCGCCGAGGTCCTGCCCTTGGCCAGTTCTTCCAGGTATTTCCCGAATAATACCGCCGCGATCACCACCGCCGCCGAATCGAAATAGACATGGCGGGCGGCGGGAGGGAAAATCCCGGGCGCGAGCAATACCACCATGCTGAACAGCCAGGCCGCGCCGGTACCGGTCGCGACCAGGGAGTTCATATCCGGCGAAAGCTGGCGATAGGCGATGAAACCAGGGCGGAAAAAGCGCCGGCCGGGGCCGAAGAGCACCACCGAAGCGAGCAGCGCCTGCACCCATTCCCAGAAATGGGGAAAGGGGCTGCTGGCAAGGAGCGCCCCATGAAAGACCGGGACGAACGCGCCGCCCATGGAAAGCACCAGGACGAGCAGGGCCAGTAGCAGGGCCAGGACGACATCCCGGCGCATGGCCGCCAGACTCCGGCGTTTCCGTGCTGCTTCGTCTTCCGCGCCCCCTGCCAGCGGCCGGGCGTTATAGCCGGCTTCGGCAACGGCCGCGGTGAATGCCCCGATGCCCGTTGTGGCGGGGAGGTAACGCACGGTAGCGCGCTCGGTGGCCAGATTGACCGACGCATCGATTACCCCCGCTACCCCCCGGAGTGCCTGCTCCACATGATGCACGCAGGAGGCGCAGGTCATCCCCTCGATGGCCAGTTCGGTCTCGGCCAACACGGGCGTATAGCCCGTCGCGGCAATCGCCTCTACAAACTGCTGGGGCGTCGCCTGCTCCGGGTCGTAGTCCAGGGAAGCCTGCTCGGTGCTGAGATTGACGCTCGCCTCCCACACCCCGGAGAGCTGGCCGAGCGCCCGTTCCAGCCGGGCGCTGCAGGAAGCGCAGGTCATCCCTTCGATGCCAATATCCACGTGTTCCAGCGTCTGACCGGCCATATTCCACCCACCCATTAATCCCTTGGGAATAACTCTACACTATGATGTCCACTACAAGGTCAAGGGCTGACATTCTCTAGGATGTAAAGAGGGAGTTGACTGCATCTGTGTGCGCATCCGTGGAGGA
Organism: Acidithiobacillus sp.; assembly: GCF_049965315.1. Lineage (GTDB taxonomy): Bacteria > Pseudomonadota > Gammaproteobacteria > Acidithiobacillales > Acidithiobacillaceae > Acidithiobacillus_B. The sequence continues at coordinate 23,070 of NZ_JBMFWL010000027.1, forward strand.
GCGGGCCATGCCAGCGATCGCCCACATTCGCGCCCGGGAAGGTCGCGGCCATGGTCCGCTCCTACCAGATGTGAGGACGCTTCCAGATGGCGGGGTGCTGCCCCCTAGCTTCGCCATGATCGCGGGCGCCGCGGCGCACGATGCCGCCGGCCGGCGCCGGATTGCCCGACGAACACCAGCCAGGTGCGCCGCCCATCCAGCCACAGGAAGGCGTTTTGGTGAAAACGGGCAGCCCAGTCACAGGCCTCTGCGCAGGAGATATCCGGCAGGGCCAAGGCTTCCTCCCACCAGGTACCCAGCCCGCCCCAGGCAGGCCAGCAGCTTTTTTTATGTTGGCGCAAAGCGGCGCGCAGGACACCTTGGCGGCGCCGGTTCTGCCACGCCCTGTTAGGCGCGGAACCCGGGTTCCAGGCCGTAATGATGGCCAGTCGCCGGCCTTGGGCCGCTTCTCCCACCTGCCGCCGAGGGCAGCGGCCGCTCCGCTGCCGCCAGCCATAGACACTAGCCAGATAGGCGCCGCCAAGGGCATCGCCCGCAACGCCTGGCCATGGCTCACAGCGTACTTTTCCCCAGGGCGATGCGCCGCACAAGATCGTCCATGCGGCTGCGGATGGCTGCGCGCGGGGTCTTGAAATGACTGACCAAAATCGCGAAGGCATATTCCTGACCATGATTCCCCCGAATGAGCCCCGCCAGCGCCAGCGCATCCCGCAAGGTGCCGGTTTTGGCGCGCACTGTGCCCAGAGGCAGGTCCTCCAGGCGATGGCGCAGGGTGCCGTCTTCCGCTCCCACCGGCAGCGACGCCCGCCACAATGCGCCCCAGGGTTGCTGATAGGATTGCGCCAGGGCGCGGACCAGATCGGCGGCGCTCAGACGCGCATCCCGCGACAAGCCGCAGGCATCGGCCACCTCCGCCTGCCCGTCGATGATTCCCTCCCGCAAGAGCCAGTCCTGCAGCCTGGCCAGGCTAGAATGGGTATCCCCGTTGCCCCCACGGGCCAGATCCGCATCCCGCAGCAGGATCTCGGCGTGGGTATTCTCGCTGACCTTGTTGACGACCGTCACCGCATCGATGACCGCCGGCGACTGGCGCTGGGCGAGGACGGCGTAACCCGGATAAAAGGGGCGCTGGGGCGCCGCGCTTCCCTGCCCGCGCGCCCGCACCCGGACCTCGCCCGTCACCCGGATACCCTGATCCAGCAAGGCCTGCTGCAGGGCAAGGCCGGCAAAGCGGGCCGGATCCGGCTGCGCCAGCATGGCGCCAACCGGCGCGGCGCGGACGCGGATGCTGCCGCTCAACGCCCAGTGCCCAGCCACGATTTCCAGACGGAGCGGAGTCACCTCATCCCCCACCCCCACGGTCGTCACTCCATTACGGATGACACCCAGCGGATTGGGAACGATCTCCGCGCTGGCGGGCTGACCGGCGCGTGCCCCGGGCCGCACCAGCACCTCCACCATGGCATCGTTGAAAGTCAGGGCGCTAATGGGCGCGCCGTACCAGTAGCGCTGATCCTCGGGCGTCCAGCCCATGGGCGCATATTCCGTGGGGAAGAGGCGGCTATCGGCCAGAATGCCATCGGGCACCTCGCGCACCCCTGCCCGCCATAGCTGTTCGGCCAGATCGCGCAGGGGGGAGAGGGCCGGCCCCCGTTGCGTCTTGCCATTGAAGGGAAATATCCGACTGGAAAGGTTGGGGTCCCCACCACCAAGGAAAACCAGCGGACCCACGACGCGGCCGGCGACCAGGCCTTGGGCCAGCACCTGGGTAAGCAGATGCCCCTGCGCACCCAGGGTATGCAGGACATAAGCCGTGGTGAGGAGTTTGGCGGTGGAGGCGGGCAACTGCGGCGCCGTAGCGTTCCGGCTGAGCACCGGTGCGCCGCCCCGCACATCCTGCACCAGCACACTCCAGCGCCCCTCCGGCGGGAATTCGGGATCGGCCGGCGCCGGGCGACCTGGCTGTCCAGCTAACGCGGCTTGGCCAAGACCGCTGCTCCCCATGCCCATCAGCAGCAGAAATCCGCACAGGCCATGGCGCCATCCCCGCTGTAACGACCCCTGCACTCCCTGCCTTTTCCCCACCGCCGGACCCTCCCGCATATTGCCCCTTGGACCTAATCTACCCCCAGTGCCGCCCAATGCAAGGGCGCCTAACCGGAATGGGACCGAAACAAGGCCCCCGGCATCCGCGCCGCCAGGACCAGACTCGGCAGCGCCGCCAGAAAGGCGAGCAAAAAGAATCTGGTAAAGCCCACCTCGGCAGCGATATAGCCACTAAAACTGCCCACCACCGTCGCCGCCACCGACATCAGGGCGGAACCGATGGCAAAGTGGGTCGCCTGATAGCTGCCCCGACAACGCTGCATGAGAAAGACCATCAGGACCGCCGTACCCAAGCCCGCCGCCGCCTGTTCAAAGGCCACCACCGCCCCTACCCAGAACAGGGACGGTAGGGCCCAGGCCAGCCAGGCATAAGCAGGAATGGCCAGGGCCTGGATGAGGGTCAGCGGGAAGATCGCCCGCCGCAGCCCCCAACGGGAGATGATGACCCCGCCCAGCAGGGCACCCCCCACCCCCGTCACGGTCCCCACCGTACCGGTGAGGATGCCGCGCGCCGCCAGCCCGTACCCCAAATGGTTGAGAAAGGGCGTCACCATGGCAAACATCATGGCGTCGCCGGCACGAAAGAGCAGGATAAAGGCCAGGGCGAGACCAATGGCCGGTTGTTGCAAATAAGAATGAAAGGCCTGCCTTACCTCATGCCAACGTTGACCGTTGCTGGGGGCGGCGTCGGGAGCCGAGGGCAGAAGCCGCCGATGCAGCAGGGCCAGGCCCCAGAGCATGACGGCGGCGGCGAGAAAGCAGGCCGTCCAGGACACCCAGCCCGCCAGGATGACCAGGCCGCCGTTGCCCACCAGCATGGCGACCCGGTACGCCGCCACCCGCACACCCGAGAAGGCCGCCTGGGCATCCTCTGCCAGGATCTGGATATAATACCCATCCACGGACATGTCATGGGTGGCCGAGAGGATGGCCATGAGGACAAAGATCTTGGCCGCAAGATCCAGGTTCATCTCCTGGGCGGGCCAGATCAAGGCCGCGGCGGCCCCGCCCAGGAGCAGTTCCATGATGAGCAACCAGCGTTTTTTATTGGCAAAAAGATCGAGCAGCGGACTCCATGCAAACTTGAGATTCCACGGCAAGCCGAACAGGGAGAGGAGCCCAATGACCTGCAGACTGGCGCCGGCGGCCGTAAAAAATTGCACCGACACCTGTTGTACCAGGGAAAATGGCAGTCCCTCGGCAAAGTAGGTACTGGCCGTCCAAGCCGCGGTGCGGAATCTTTTTACCAAAGGCTACCCTGAGATAAAAAACCCCCGCGTGAGCGGGGGTCTGAAGCGGAAATGCGAACCTTAGGAGGCTTTGGGCGGTGCGATGGGCTTTTGCGCCAGGACCCAGGAAGCCAATTCCTTGGCTTCGGCGGGGGTGACATTCTGCGCCGGCATGGGCATGGGACCCCACACCCCGGTGACGCCATGTTCAATGGCATTGCTGAGCGTGGCCACAGCCTTGGGATCACCCTTGTACTTGTAAGCCACCCAGGCAAAGGCCGGGCCTACGATCTTCTGTCCCACCTGATGGCAAGCGAAGCAACCCTTGGATTCGGCAAGGGACTTGGCCTTGGCCATCTGGTCCGGACTCATGGCGCTGGTGGCTGCCACCTTGACAAAGTGACCGCCCGCATCCTGCCCATCAAAACTGGATGGCGATGCCGTGGCGCCGGTGCTGCCGTCCGACGTGGCGCCCGCGCTGGCCGCCGAACTCTCGCTCGGCGCCGTGGTGGACTCTTCCTTCTTTGCACATGCTGCGGCGAGGGTGACCACGCCGGCAAGAAGCAGAAAACGAACAACGGGCTTCAAACTTTTTACATCTAGCATAGTACACCCCCTTCCATGGACCGATTCTATATCGGCTTCATCAAGCAGCAGGCAATTTACTCGGCGGAAGAATCGCCGGTGGAAGCAGCGGAGCCGGTGCTGGCAGCGGAACTCTCGCTGGCACTGGTGGCAGGCGCGGATTCCATGGGCGCTGCCATGCCGGCGGAGCTTTCCGTCGTGGTGGTGGCCGGAGCAGAAGACTCGGTGGTGGCGCTGCTCTCGGCGGGGGCCGTCGTGCTCTCTTCCTTCTTGGCGCAAGCGGCTGCCAGGGCGATGACGCCGGCAACGAGAACGATCCGGGCAAGGGGCTTGATTTTGGCGATTTCCAGCATGTCTTTAACACTCCTTTCTAGGGTTAAACGGTTTGCACTGATGAATGTATAGCCTAAAACGCGATGAGATGGTACCACTAAATTTCTTCCAGCCAAATACCCCGGTGCAGGTGGGCGGGCCGAAAGCGGCCATCCACCACCGATCCGCCCGGGAGAGAAGGCTTCCGCACGCCCTGGCGGATAGGGTCCCGGAGAGAGGCAGGGCGATGCGCGGCCCGGCCGCGGAACTCTCCCAAGCCCGCTGTTGCGGGACATGGCCCTTCTCCCGCGGCAATCACAAAGCTATTGTACCTTCAGACACCAAGATCTATTATATCCTCATTCGTTTTTTTGGGGGGATATAAGAATGCCAACGGAGCCTAGTAAAAGTCCTT
>NZ_JBMFWL010000028.1:0-25671 GCF_049965315.1 Acidithiobacillus sp.
CCCGCACCAGGGCGCCCAGAAATCCACCACCACCGGCAGATCATTCCTGGCAATATAAGACGCAAAGCGGTCGCTGCTCAGGTTGACGGGATGATCGGGGAGCAGCGGCGCATGGCATTTGCCGCATTTGGGATTTTCACTCAGGCGCGCCGCCGGCAACCGGTTCACCGCCCCACAGGCCGGACAAACTACCATGATCGTAGACATCTCACCTCCCAAGCCGCCAATTCAGGCCCTTTCTCTGGACCCTTCAGCCTTCCCCCCGCAGCAGGCCGTCCAGCAGGCCTTTTTTATCGAGGGCCGCGAGATCGTCATAACCACCCACATGCTGCTCCCCGATAAATATTTGCGGCACCGTATGCCGCCCGCGGCTGCGCGCCATCATGACCTGGCGCTGCTGCGGATCGCGGTCCACCCGAACCTGTTCCGGCGTCACGCCCTTGCTGCGCAACAGGGACTCGGCCATGCGGCAATAGGGACAGCTAGGCGTAGAGTACATGAGCACGGGCACGGAGGACATGCTATTTCTCCACGGGCAAACCGGCGCCCCGCCATGCGTGGATACCGCCCTTGAGGCTGTAGATCTTGTCGAATCCGGCCTTTTTCAACAGGGCCGCGGCACGCGCCGAGCGCATCCCGCTGGCGCACTGGCAAATCACGTGATGACCGCGGTGCCTTTCCAGATCCTTCACATACTTGGACAGATCCCCCAAAGGAATGTGCCGGGCATTGGGCAGGTGGCCGCGCGACCATTCCTCCTGTTCACGCACATCGATGATCACCGCATCTTCGTGATTGATGAGATGGACGGCGGCGCTGGGATCCACCTCCTCGATACCGGCGATACGGCGGCTCAAGGGTCCGCGCAGGAGCAGCACCAGCACGACGATGGCGGAAAGCACCAGCATCCATTGCGCTTGCAGGAATTGCAGCAATTCGCCCATGACGCCGCTCACCGCCCGCAAACCCGCGCATCGCGAACGCCGGCGGCGATCAGGATGCGCTCCAGGGGACAGAGACAGGTGAAGCCGCTCTGCAAGAGATTCAGACCCACAAAGAGCGTGACGGCCAGAAACCACTGACTGACAAAGACCGGGCTGGCCGGCGCCCCCAGGACCACGCTCAAAAGGACAAAAATGCCGGCAATCACCCGTACCCAACGTTCGCTATTCATAAAGATTCAAACTCCTTGCCGCTGCTGTTCCAGACGTCGCTCCCACAGGAAGTAAAGCAACGGGATCACGATCAATGTCAACATAGTGGAGGCGAAAGTCCCGAAAATCAAGGAGACGGCCAGGCCGCCGAATACGGGATCGGTGACCATGATGGCGGAGCCGAACATGATGGCCAGGGCCGTCAGCAGGATCGGTCGGAAACGCACCGCCCCGCCTTGCAGGACGGCCTCCTCCAAAGGGTACCCCCGGCGCCGGTAGTCGATGATAAAATCGATCAGCAGCAGGGAGTTGCGCACCACCACGCCGGCCAGGGCGATGACGCCGATCATGGAGGTGGCGTTGAAGGGGGTGTTGAGCAGCCAGTGTCCCGGAAACACACCCACCAGGGTCAGGGGAATGGCGCCCATGACGATGATGGGCATCATGAACGACTGGTAATAGGCCACCAGCATCAGGTAAATGAAGACCAGCGCGACGATGAAGGCCGCCCCGAGATCGCGGAAGACATCCAGGGTCAGGCGCATGTCGCCGCCCCAGAGGATCTGGTAATGGGTGATGTCATCGGGTTGGGCGGGGGTGAAGCCGAGGTTGGCCGTGCTCAGATGAACGCCGTCCAGGGCCTTGCCGTCGAGCCAATGGTTGAGGGTCAGGACGGCATAAACCGGGCTCGAACCCAGCAAATCACCGGTCACATAGACCACGGGATGCTGGTCGCGATCATAAATGGGCTTGTCCAGGGTGGCATGGCGGATCTGCACGATGCTCGCCAGCGGCACTTCCTGGCCGCTTTGGCTGCGCACCCGCAGGTCAAGGATCTGTTGCCGCCAGGCCCGATCGGCCCGCGGGATGCGCAGGATGATGTCCAGGGGCTCCCGCGCCGAAACGGAACGCAGGTCGCCGAGCTTGACGCCAGCCACATAATCATGGACCAGCTCCGCCACCTGGGCCGGGGCAACGCCCGCCAGTTGCGCCTTCTGCCGATCCACATGGATGACATATTCGGGCACCGTCGCCGTGACCGAGTCATCGACGTTGGTCATCCGGTAGACCTTGCGAAAATCCGCCTCGACCGGGCCGGCCAGTTCCCGCAGTTTTTGATAATCTGGGCCATAGAGTTCGGCCACCACCTGGGCCCGCACCGGCGGCCCCGGCGGTACTTCGAAGATCTTGATGACCGACCGGGGGAAGCTCCGGCGCACCGGGGCAAGGGCCTGATACACCGCGACAGCCACCGCATGGGACATGGGACGCTCATCCCGCGGCACCAGGTTGACCTGGATCTGGGCATAATTGCTCCCCTGGCGCATCATGTCGCCGCGCACCAGGCCGGCAAAATCCACCGGCGCCGAACGCCCCAAGTAGGTCTGGAAGTTTTTCACGTAAGGATTTTTGCTCAAGACGTTGCCCACCGCCTCGCTCACTTCCCCGGTTTCATCCAGGGCCGTTCCGGCAGGAGTGTCCACCTGAATGAGAAAATCGCTGACATTGCCTTCGGGCAACATCTTGACGTTGACGCCCAGGGCGCTCAAGGGCCCGTTGCTGCCCTGGGGGCGGAAGAATTGCCAGGCAGGCATCGCCATCGCCAGGATCAGCAGCAATATCACCACCACAAAAAACAGGTTGCGCCTGCCCGGCGACTCCAAGAGCGGCCGGAAAATGGCGAGATACCCTTTTTGCAAAGGATCGGGGCCATGGCCATGGGCTGCGGAGTTCCCTGCCTGGCGGGCGGCCTTTTTCTGCAGGAAGCGATTGGCTCCCCATGGCACTACCGTGTAGGCCAGGAGCACCGAGGCAATCATGGCAATGGGCACGAAGATGGGAATGGGAAGCATGAAGGGACCCATCATCCCCGTCACAAAGGCCATGGGAATGAAGGCAAGAATCACGGCCAGGGTCGCGATATTGGTGGGATTGCCGATTTCGTTGGTGGCCGTGATCACGCACTGGGCAAACTTGCCCCCTTCGCACTCCCCCATGTGCCGGTGGATGTTCTCGATGACCACGATGGCCCCGTCCACCAGCAAGCCCAAGGACAGGATGAGGGCAAAAAGGGTGATGCGGTTGATGGTCTGACCCGTGAGCCAGCCGGTACCCAACACTACGGCCAGGGTCAGCGGCACCGTCAGGATGACGATCCCGGCCTCCCGCCAACCGAGGAAAAGGAGCAGGATGACCGCCACCACCCCAATGGCGATGCCCAGGTGCTCGATCAGGGTGTTGACGGCATCATCGGCCCGCTGACCGTAATCGCGGGTGACGGTGACATGGACCCCTTGGGGGAGGGCTTCGGACTCCAGCCGCTGCAACTTCGCGCTGATGGCATCGGCTACGGTCACGGCGTTGGCGCCCGAGCGCTTGGCCAGGGAAATCGTCACCGCAGGCAGGGTGGTGCCGGCGCTTAGGCCCAGGCCATTGGCAGGGCCGGCGGTGGTCGTGGTCGCCATGTCCGTTTCCGCCGGGCCCTCCTCCACCTGCGCGACATCCTTGAGGAAGATCGGGCGGCCGTCGTGACTGCCGATGATCAAATCCCCGACGCCGCGGGCGGAAGCAAAGGCCCCATCGATACGCAGGGGGATCTGCTGGTTGTTGTTGACCAGATTGCCGCCGGGCAGGACCACATTGGCCGCCTGCAAGGCCTGTTTTACCTGGGTCAGGCTGAGTCCGACACTGGCAAGGCGGGCCGGATCCAGCCAGATATTCACCGCCAGGGGGCTGCCGCCGATCACTTCGGCGTTGGCCACATCGGGCACGCTCTGGAGCTGCTCCATAAGGCGCAGGCCCACCTGGCGCAAGGCCAGCGGCGTCATGTCCGCCGCGCTCAGGGTGATGGTCATGATGGGTACGTCATTGATGCCGATGGACTTGACCAGGGGCTGTTCCGTGCCCGGCGGCATCTTGTCCAGATTGCGGCTCAACTGGTTGTAGAGCTCCAGCAGGCTCTTTTCCTCGTTGGCCCCCACCTGGAACTGCACCGTGACGATGCCCATGTCATCCACCGCATAGCCATAGGTGTGATGGACACCGGGCAGGGAGGCCATGAGGGCCTCCAGGGGACGCACCACCAGGTGGTGGATTTCCTCGCTATTGGAACCGGGCCGCATGACAAAAATCTCGGCGGCGGGCACCACGATTTCCGGATTGTAGAGGCGCGGCGTCACGGCCACCGCCATGGCCCCGAAGAGCGCGATGGCGATCATGATCAGGACGGTAATCTTGGAACGATAAAAGGCCGCCGCCAAGCGCCCGGCGAGGTTCTGCGGCGGCCGGCGATCCGTTTCAACCATGGGTCGCTCCGGCGGCCTTGATGCGGGAACCATTGTCGATCTCCGCCAGATTCCCGGCAACCACCGCCTCGCCGGAACTCAGGCCGGACAGGATCTCCACCCCACCGGCCACCGGCTTCCCCGGCCGCACCATCCGGTAATGGGCAAGGCCCTGGGCATCCACCACAAAAACGCCGGGGATGCCCGCCCGGTCCTGGAGGGCGGACGCGGGCACGACGATCCCGGTACGCCGCTCCGTAGGAATGGCCACGGTGACAAAAGACCCGCTTTGCAGACCGCTGTTGTCGGGCAGGCTCAGCTTGACGAGGTGGGTGTGGGTCATGGGATCGCTCGTGGCAACGAGATCGAGCACCCGTGCCTGGACCACTTGGCCGTCCCCTTGGACGGCCAGGCTTTGTCCAACGTGCAGGCGGGTAAAGAGATCGTCGCTGACACTGCATTGCACCTGCAGATGCGCCGGATTCTCGATGCTGAGAATGGGATGCCCGGGCGTGGCCAAGTCTCCGTTCTGCAGGAATTTTTGGGCGATGATCCCGGCAAAGGGAGCGGTGACCCGGGCGTAGCGCAGTTGGGCTTGGGCAGAGGTGATGCCCGCCCGCGCGGCAGCGGCCCGCGCCTGGGCCATGGCGTATTGGGATTTTACCGCATCCCACTGCTTTTCGGGGATGGCTTGCTGGGCATAGAGGGCTTTGAAGCGTTCGTAGTTGGAGCGGGCATCGGCCAGGGCGGACTCTGCTTCGGCCAGACCCGCTTGCGCCTGCTGCACCTGTCCCACCACGTCCGTGGGATCCACTTCGAAAAGCACCTGCCCGGCCTGGACAGCCTGGCCTTCACGCACCGTGAGGTTGCGGATGTAGCCCATCAGGCGCGATGACAACTGCACCTGCTGATCGGCTACGACGCTCGCCGGGACTTCGGCGTAGGCCTGCAGCGCTTGCGCTGTCACCTTTACCACGGGAGCGGATACGCTCACCTGGGTAGCCGGTGCCTGCGGCGGATTTTTCCCGCAGGCGCTGAGGGCGAGGGTGGAAAACCCCAAGGCAAGCCCCAGGAACCAGTGTTTGCGTAGCCTCATTCTGCCACTCCTTTGACTACGGGAGACTGCCCCGCTGCGACGATATGTTGTGTGTTCAGCTTGCCCAGCGCCAACAGGAGGGCGCCGCGCGCCACGGCCTCCTGATAATGCGCCTCCACCAACTCGGCACGCACCTGGTCCAGTTGCGCCTGCCCGCGCAGCAGGCCGGTGATGGTTTCCACGCCGTTTTCGTAGCGCAGGCGAATCAGGCGCTGCGCCTCCTCCATCTGCTGCGCAGCGAGTTTGCGCACCTGCACCCGCCGCGCCGCTTCCCGGGCGCTACGCCAGTCCTGGGCCACCTCCAGGCGCAAATGGTCCTGGGCCTCCTGCAAGGCGGCGAGGGCCTGCTGGCGTTTCGCGTCCGCCTGGTCCATGCCGCCGCCGCGGGCGAAATCCAGGACATCCCAGGAAACCACCCCGGCAAGGGTATAGGAGGGCACGGCGTTGCCCAGGGTGCTGCCGTTCCATTCCTGGATGGCCATGGCATTGACATGGGGGAGATAGGCCGCCCGCGCCACCGTGATCCCCGCCTGAGCGGCCTTGACCTGATGCTGCAAGGCCTGAATGCCGGCGTTATTGGCAAGGGCCTGGGCCTGCAAGGTGGGCAGATCGGCGCCTGGTGCCGCCGGCCGCACCGGGGCATCCACCGTCAATGGCTTATCGGCGGGCCAACCGATGAGAATGGCAAGGCCCTCCAAGGCGTTGGCCTTGGCGTCCCGGGCATGTTGCAGGGCCAGTTCCGTCTCTTCCAGGTGGACCTGCGCCGAGAGCAGGTCGCTTTTCACCACCACGCCGCGCTGCAGGAGGGATCGGGTGGTTTTGACGGTGGACTCCGCCGCCGCTTTCGCCTTTTCTCCCACCATGATGGCCGCGTCAGCGGCGCGCACCCCTTCATAGGCCTGCAGCAAGGCAAAAATAAGCTGCTGTTTGGCCATTTCGTCACCGCTCTGAGCGGCCTTGAGCATCGCCCGAGCCTGATCGAGCCGACCCCAGATGGCCCCCCCATTCCAGATGGGGACATCCAGCTTGAACTGCGTCCCGTAGTTGTTATAAGTGCCGGGATGATTGAGATTGTTGGGCGCCACTCCCAGGGTGCCGGGGCCAGTAAACTGTCCAGCTCCAAAATCATTGAAGGTGGCCTGCCGTTGCGACAGCTTCATCCCGAATACCGTCAGGGCGTTGTTGGACTCGCTGGCGGTAAAGGATGCCGAAAGTTTGGGTAGAAGATGGCCGCGCGCCTCGCGGATGCCACCCCGGGCCTCGGCCACTTGTGCCCGCGCACCAAGGATTTGCGGATTCTGCTTGAGGGCAAGATCAACGCATTGGGTAAAATCCACGGCCCGCGCCGGCACCATCGCCCCAAGGCCGGAGAAAGAGAGCGTGGCAGCGACGACGAGCTGAATCTGCTTCCAGGACCGAGCGGACATGACTGTTCCTTTCTTATCTCAACGATTCGACAAACAAGCACCCCCACTGCTCCCCCGGAGGCATGATCAGTCGGGCCATAAGCTATTAGTATATGGTAATATACCAAATTATAGCTTTCAAGCCATGAACCGCTGCGCAGTCAAGCCCCCCGCCCGAGCGCTCCGCGCCACCCCCAGACCTTGGCACCCGCCGGTCGCCCGGTGCAGACATCCTTTCAGCGGACCGAGCAGAAGACATCGCTCATCATGGAGATGAGCCGCAAGGTGCGGGGATCGCCCACACGGTAGTAGACCTTGTTGGCATCCTTGCGCGCGCGGAGGATGTCCTTCTCCCGCAAGATGGCCAGATGCTGGGAAATGTTGCTCTGGGTGGTGCCCACCGCTGCTACGATGTCTTGCACGCTCAGCTCATCGGAACCCAAGACGCAGAGCACTTTGAGCCGCAGCGGGTGGGCCATGGCCTTGAGGGAACGGGATGCCTGCTCGATGTCCTCTTCGCGGCTGGGTAATTGATCCATGGAAGTGCCTCTGAGTGGTATTTGATTTATGAAACGACATGTTACATAAAGACTACGCCTTTGCCAGCCTTTATGCGCCTTGCTTTTTTCGGTCTCTGCCGATAGTATTTTACTTATGCGGGTGTAGTTCAATGGTAGAACCTGAGCTTCCCAAGCTCATGGCGTGGGTTCGATTCCCATCACCCGCTCCATTATTTCCCGATTACTTCCATCAAAACAACGGCTTATCCAGATCTGCCAAGAGTGCGTCCATGCGCTTTCGCACCGCCGCGTCCATGCGGATCGGGTGTCCCCATGCGCGGCTGGTCTCGCCGGGGAGCTTGTTCGTGGCGTCCATGCCCAGCTTACCCCCCAAACCGGATACGGGCGAGGCGAAATCCAGGTAATCGATGGGGGTGCCCTCGATGGGGGTGATGTCCCGCACCGGGTCCATGCGCGTGGTCATGGCCCAGACCACGTCCTCCCAGCGGCGGATGTCGATGTCATCATCCACCACGATGATGAACTTGGTGTACATGAATTGCCGCAAAAAACCCCAGATCCCGAACATGACCCGCTTGGCGTGGCCGGGATACCCTTTACGGATGCTGACGATGGCCATCCGATAGGAACAACCTTCGGGAGGCAGGTAAAAATCCACGATCTCGGGAAACTGCTTCTGCAGCAAGGGCACGAAGACCTCGTTGAGGGCGGCGCCGAGGATGGCCGGCTCATCGGGGGGGCGGCCCGTATAGGTGCTGTGATAGATGGGGTGTTCGCGATGGGTGATGCACTCGATGGTGAAGACGGGGAAACGCTCCACTTCGTTGTAATATCCGGTATGGTCGCCAAAAGGCCCTTCGGCGGCCATGTCGTCGGGGTAGATATGTCCCTCCAGGACGATTTCCGCCTGGGCCGGGACCTGCAACGGAACCGTCAGGGCGTCGGCCAGCTCGGTGCGTCCACCGCGCAGGAGTCCGGCAAACTGATGCTCCGAAAGGGTGTCGGGGATGGGAATGACGGCGGCAAGAATGGTGGCGGGATCGGCGCCATAGGCCACAGCCACGGGAAAGGGCTCGCCGGGATGCGCCTTCTGGAACTCGCGCAGATCCTGGGCACCGCCGCGGTGGGCCAGCCAGCGCATGATGACGCGCCGGGAACCGATCACCTGTTGGCGATAAATGCCCATGTTGGCACGCTTCTTATGCGGCCCCTTGGTGATGGTCAGCCCCCAGGTCATGAGCGGGCCGGCATCTTCAGGCCAGCAGGTCTGCACCGGAAGCCAGGCAAGATCCACCTCGTCACCGCGCAGAACCACCTCCTGACAGGGGGGGCGGCGCAGGATGGTGGGGGCCATGTAGAGGACCTTGCGCAGGGTGGGCAGCTTCTCCCAGAGGTCGCGCAACCCCCGCGGCGGCTCCGGCTCCTTCAGATAGGCCAGGAGGCGCCCCACCTCGCGCAAGTCCGCCAAGGATTCCCGGCCCATACCCAGGGCGACCCGCTCCGTGCTGCCGAAGAGATTGCCGAGTACCGGAACGTCATAACCGACGGGCTGTTCGAAAAGGATGGCAGGCCCACCGGCACGCAGGCTGCGATCACAGATCTCCGTCATCTCCAGATGGGGAGAAACCGGCTCTGCCAGGCGGCGAAGCAGTTGCCGTTGTTCCAGGTCGGCGATAAAGGTGCGCAGGTCACGATAGCTCATGGAAAGATTCTAACCCAAAGCCTTCAGCTTGTCGCAGTGGGGTCCTCGCGGGCCACGACAAAGGCGCTGTCGTCGATGCTCAGGCTGGAGGTGGAGCGCAGGTCAATGGCTTCGTGGCCGCTGATGTATTCCTCGGCCAAAGTAGTCAGGCACTCCACCTCTTCGGGGGTGACGGCCGCAAAACCGGGAAAGCCCAGGTCCTGCAACAGGACTTGTCCGCGCGGCTCGCCATTCATGCCCAATAGAACGCCCTGCAGCAGTTCCATCTTGGGCGCCAGGCGGGGGCCTATGCAAAAGGCGTGGAAGGCGAAGGCGTCGTCGGACTGGTCGAGAATCCGCAGGCGCCCGCGGATGAGGCCGCTGGCCCCGGTGTACACCTCGTCGAAGAGAAAGCCCACATCGGCATTGCCTTGCAGGAGGGCCTTCAGGACGCCCTGATAGCTGCCGGTATAGACAAAATCCAGACGGGCGCGGTCAATCTCCGCCTTGTCCATGAGAAAAAGCCCAATCATGTGGATCAGGGTGCCCTCATGGGCCGAAGCGATGCGGATGCGCGGGGGGAGATCGGCATAGCCGTGGATGTCTCCTCCGGCCAGGGTGCAGAGGTAGACCTCATCAAAATGGTCGCTGGGCTTGGCCACGGGCTGAAAACCCAGTTTTTGCACATACTGGACCCAGTCGAAAGGGTTGGCGTAGACCAGATCGAAGGCCCCGGAAAGGACTGCCTGCCGGCAACTGTCAAAACCCTCGCAGGGCTGGAAGTGCATGATCTCCCCCAGATGCCGTTGCAGATAGGTGTTCATGAGGAACCACCCCGGAAGGTTCTTGCCGGAATAGTTGGGGTCTACCGTGAACTGGAGCATGTCCCTGGGAAGCATCGCCGCGGCCGCCTTCAGATGTCGAAATCGACGGGAATCTCCCCGAGGATGTTGAGGTGGATATTGAAAGGAGTCATGTATTTCATGGCCGTCATCATGGAACCCTTGAACTTGAGACGGCGGGTCATCAGGGCCGCCTTGCCGGAGATCTCGCCGGAAAGGATTTTTTTCCAGTTCTCCATGCTCGTCCACATGATGAAATCGCGCCGCCGGCCATCGGAGGGGCCGGCAAAGATCACCTTGCCGGCCTTGCAAAAAAGCATCACATGGGGAATGTCGGGACGATCCTCGATGTAATATTCCCAGGTGGCATTGAAGTTGCGGAGGTCTTTCTGGATCTCGGGATGGGTGTCCCATTGCTTGCCCACCAGACGAATCCATTCCGTGCTCATGAATTTAACGGTCATGCCCTGCCCCTCTTCGCCCTTTGGCGGGTCTGGAAATTGATTTTTATCATTTTAGACGATACTCGGATTTTCGCCATTTTCCAGCAATTGACGGATCACCAGGCCAGCCAGGAGGACGCCGAAGAGGGCGGGCATGAAGGAGATGGTGCCGTTGATGGTTTTGGCGCGGCCGGGACGGCCATCGGCCGCCGGCGGGGGCAAGGCGGGCGCGGGCGCCTCGTCGGAAAAAACCGTCAGGAAACTGAGGGACGCCCCCATTTTCCGCAGCAGGGCGCGCAACTCCCGGGCCAGGGGGCAAATCTCCGTCTGGTTGAGGCGGGCCACCCGCACCCGGCGCGGATCCAGACGGTTGCCCGCGCCCATACTGGAGAGCACCGGGATGCCGAGCCGCTGGGCAGCGGCGATCAGGGCGGCCTTGCAGGCGATGGCGTCTATGCAGTCGGCCACCAGTTCGGCACCGAGATCCTGCAGCAATGCCCCCGCACCATCGGCATCGATGAAGGCCTGGCGGGTAACCACCCGGCATTGGGGATGGATATCGCGGATGCGTTCGGCCATGACCTCCACTTTGGGGCGGCCGAGGGTGGAGTGCAGGGCGACCAACTGGCGGTTGATGTTGGAGATGCCCACCACATCGTGGTCCACCAGGGTCAAACGGCCGATACCCGCCCGGGCGAGGTTTTCGGCGACGTAGCCCCCCACCCCGCCAACACCGGCGATGAGCACATGGCGATCGGCGAGGCTTCGTACGCCCTGGGCACCGAGAAGGATCTCGGTGCGGGCAAAGGGATGGGTCATGCTGGCTGCTCCTGTGCGGAAATGGAAAAGAGGGTACGGGCATTGGCGGTGGTGATGGCGGCGAGGTCCCGGGCGCTTTCCCCGCGCAACCCGGCCACGGTGTTGAGTATTTCGGCCAGCAAGGCAGGTTCGTTCCGCTCGCCTGGATGGCCCCACAAGGGCTGATAGGGGGCATCCGTCTCCAGGAGGATGGCCGTTGCCGGCAAGCCGCTCACCAAGGCGCGCAGGCGCCGCGCCCGCGGGTAGGTGACGGCACCGCCAAAACCCAGGAGGAAGCCCAGGCCGATGAGCTGCCGGGCCTGGACGTCGCTCCCGGCAAAACTATGCACCACCCCGCGCACGCCGGGGAAACGCCGCAGGGTAAGCAGGACGTCCTCGACGGCATGGCGGGCATGGAGAATCACCGGCAGGCCCGCCGCCTGCGCCATGGCGAGTTGCTGCGTTAAAAAGCGCTGCTGAAGGGCAAGGTCCGGTGCCCCTGGCCAGTGATCCAGACCGATCTCGCCGATGGCGACGGCTTCGGGGAGGTAGGCCTCCAGCCGCCGCAAATCCCGGTCCGCATCTTCCGTGACAAAGCCCGGATGAATGCCATAGGCGGGATGGAGATTGGGGCCGCTGGCGCAAAGGGATTGCAGTCGTGCCCAGTAAGGGGCGCTATAGGCGGGTATGACCATCTGCAGAACGCCTGCCTGATGCGCCCGTTGCAATACCTCGCTGCGATCCGCGGCGAAGGCCGCGTCATCGAGGTGGCAATGGCTATCGAAGAGCTTCAGCAAGGGCGCTTCCATTCGTCCATCATAAAAAGAAGCGGGGTGGCATTGCCACCCCGCTGCGCCCTTAGAGTTGCGTCGAAGCGGCTACTCGTAAACCTGTTCGCCATGCTGGGTGACGTCCAGACCTTCGCGCTCCTGCTCTTCGCTGACCCGCAAGCCCAGCGTCCAGTCGATTACCTTGAGGATGACGAAGCTCACGATGCCATCATACAGGATGGTCACCCCAACCCCCTTGGCCTGAATCAACAATTGTCCCAGGTTGCCTTCCAGAACGCCAGCCGTGCCACCAATGGCCTTGACCGCAAAGATGCCGGTCAACAGCGCCCCCACGATGCCCCCAATGGCATGGACTCCAAAGGCATCGAGGGAATCATCGTAACCCAGCCAGTTTTTCAGATAGACCGCCGACCAGAAGCAGATTACTCCGGCCGCCAGACCAATCCACAGGGCACCCATGGGGTCCACGAAGCCCGAGGCGGGGGTGATGGCGACGAGGCCGGCCACCGCACCGGAGGTCATGCCCAGCAGGGTGGGTTTGCCGCGCACGATCCATTCGGCAAACATCCAGCCCAGGGCCGCCACCGCCGTAGCGATCTGGGTAACGGCCATGGCCATTCCGGCGCGATCGCTGGCCGCCACCGCCGAACCCGCATTGAAGCCGAACCAGCCCACCCAGAGGAGCGCCGCGCCAATGAGGGTGTAGATGAGGTTGTTGGGATGCATGGCATCATGGCGAAAGCCGATGCGCTTGCCCATGACCAGGGCTGCCACCAGACCGGCCACGCCCGCATTGATATGCACCACGGTGCCTCCGGCGTAGTCCAGCACGCCGTCACCGCCCAGCCAGCCGCCAGGGCCCCAGACCATGTGGGCGATGGGCGCATAGACCAGCAACGACCACAGGGCGGTGAACCACAGCAGGGCGGAAAATTTCATCCGTTCGGCAAAGGCGCCGACGATGAGGGCGGGCGTGATGATGGCAAAGGTCATTTGAAAGGTCATATAGACCGACTCGGGGATGGTCGGAGCGAGGCCGTTGACGGCATCCAGCCCCATGCCCTGCAAAAAGAAGCGGCTCAGCCCGCCAATAAAACCGCTGCCGGAGGTGAACGCCAACGAATAGCCGGCGAACATCCACACCACCGAAATCACGCAGGTAACGGCGAAACTCTGGGCGGCCGTTGCCAGGACGTTCTTCTTGCGTACCATACCGGCATAAAACAGCGCCAGTCCGGGAATGGTCATCAGCAGCACCAGCGCCGTGGATGTCAGCATCCAGGCCGTATCTCCCGAGTTGAACGCCGGTGCGGTATCCGCCTGCGCCAAAGGGCTGGCCAAGCAGACCATCGCCCCCAGCAGCCCCGTCCAATGAGATATTTTCATTGCTCCCTCCCGTGCATGATTGGATCCTCGAATAATCGGTAAAAATGGCCAGTGAACATAAGCAAAGCTCATGCCTATCATTTATCTCATTGTTTTACCATCGATTAAAACAAATATTCCGATGTTGAGGCGATCTTATGCACCAAGATGGTGCGTAGCGGACGGGCTTGCACCTCTTGCCCATACCATTGGCTTTCGTTCTAATGAGCTGATACCTGTTTTGCGGAGGTGCGGGAGATGCGAACCCACGCGGTACAAATCGCCATTCTGGGCAATGGCCCCATCGCCAGGAGCCTTGCCCTCGCCTTGGCGGACACCCCCATCGACATGATGATGCTGGATACTTTTCCCCGGCAACAGGCGCGCCCTCCCCAACCGGATCGCACCGTCGCCCTGGCCTTGGGCACCCGCCGCCTGCTGCAGGATCTGCAGGTACCCCTGCCGTTGCAGGGTTCGGCGGCCATCCGCACCGTACAGATCACCCAGCAAGGGGCTTCGAGCCGGGTCAGGCTGGAGGCCCAATTGCTCGGTAGCCCCGAAGGCATCCTGGGGGAGGTGGCGGGTCTGGACCATCTGGAAGGGGCGCTGGAGACGGCCCTGGGCTGTTGCCCCAATTTGGTGCAGATGCCGGCCGGACCGGTGCAGGACCTCCAATGGCACCCTGACCGGGTGACCCTGAAATGGCCGGAACTGCGGGTGGAGGCCGAACTGGTGGTGGTGGCCGACGGTGGGCATGGCCATCTGCAGAATCTGGCCCATTTGCAGCGCTTGGGCTGGGACCACAATCGTCACGCCATCGTCAGCACTGTCACCCCCCGGGAAAAGATCTGCGGCATCGCCTATGAACACTTTCTCGACAGCGGTCCCCTGGCCTTCCTGCCCATTGGCGACGGCCAGTTTTCCATCGTCTGGAGCCTGCGCCCCGAGGATGCCAGCCGCATCCTGGCCCTCCCGGAAGGCCCATTTCTCGAGGCCCTGAACCGGCAACGCCCCAGCGGCCTCCCGCCCCTCGTCGGCAGCGGTCCGCGCAGCGTCTACCCGCTCTTTTTCCAGCGCCTCTGGGCCCAGCCCCAACAGCGCATGGCCTTGGTGGGCAATGCGGCGCAGACCATCCATCCCCTGGCGGGACAGGGCTATAATCTGGGCTTACGCGACGTCGTCACCCTCGCCGCATTGCTGCGGCGGGCCGCCGCCGGCGCCGAGGATATGGGCAATGCCGGCCTGCTCACCGACTATGCCCGCATCCGTCGCCGCGACCGTCTGGAGACCATTGCCTTTACCGAGACCATGAATCGCCTTTTTGGCACCCGCCTCCTGCCCCTGCGCCTCGTCCGGGCGGCGGCCCTGGCGGCGCTGGAACGCCTGCCGGCCATCAAACGGGACCTGGCGGCGCGCCTGGCAGGCATTGAGCTGCCGGCGGCCAGCACCATCCCTGACCTCATCACGGAGCCTCGCCATGTCTGACCCCTTGCGCAACGATCTGGTGGTATCCGGGGGCGGCATGGTGGGGGCGAGCCTGGCCTTGGCCGTGGGCCGGATGGGCTTGCGGGTACGGCTTTTTGAACGGCGCTCGCGGGAAGCGTGCCGCGCCGCCGATCCCTGCGAACGGGCCAGCCTCGTTTCCTTGGGCTCGGGCCGCTTCCTCGCCGGCATCGGCATCGATGTGGGCGCCCTGGGTACGCCGGTGGCGCGGATGCGCGTCTGGGATGGGCAGGGATTTGGCAGCATTCATCTCGATGCCGAGGATGGCGGGGAAACCTTGCTGGGGCACATTTGCGAAAACCGGCGCCTGGAACAGGCGCTCCATGGGGCGCTCGGCGCGCTCGGCGAAACCGTGCTGCACTATGCCGAAGAACTGGTGGAAACAGTGCCATGCCAGGGGAAGATCGCCCTGCGGAGCAATCACGGGGGCAGCTTTTCCGCCACCTTGCTGGCCGTTGCCGAGGGCCGGCAGTCGCCCCTGCGCAAACAGGTGGCCAACGCTCCCCTTTTCCGCGAAGACTATGGCCAGGACGGGATCACCGCCACGGTATGGATGGAGAAGCCCCATCGTCACATCGCCTACCAGCGTTTCTTGGACAGCGGCCCCTTGGCTGTCCTGCCCTTCCACAATGACCAGGATGGTCGGCCGCGGGCCTCCCTGGTATGGAGCGCCAAGCGCCCTTTGGCGAGGCGCCTCATGGCCATGGATGACGGCGCTTTTCTGGCGGCATTGAATGAGGCCTTCGGGCCGCAACTGGGCCGTTTTTACCAGATCGGGCCGCGGGCCGCCTTTCCCTTGTCGGGTTTGCACAGCAGCCGTTACATCGGCCGGCGCGCGGTGCTGCTGGGCGATAGCGCCCATGGCGTCCACCCCCTCGCCGGATTGGGCGTCAACCTCGGGCTACGGGATGCGGAGGCCCTGGCAATGCTCATCGGTACCGCCATCACCCGCCATGAGGACTGGGGAGAGGCGGCGCCGTTGCGCTCTTTCCAGGCGCAACGGCGGCCGGACAATCTCGCCACCGTCCTGGCCTGCGGTGGCTTGAGCCATCTCTTTTCCAATAATCATCGCGGCCTTGCCACCCTCCGTGACGCCGGCATGTTCGCTACGGGCCTCCTCTTTCCCCTCAAACGTTTTCTCATCCGCCAGGCCATGGGCCTTTAAAGGAGTCAAGCGATGCAACACAAGATAGCCGATGACATTGCCGCCGCCATTGGTGACACCATTGCCCGTCTGGGTACCGTCAAGGAAGACGTGGACAAGCAGGTGCGCGCCATCGTGGCCAATACCCTGGATCGCCTGGATATCGTCACCCGCGACGAATTTGACGTGCAACAGGATCTGGTGAGCCGCCTGGCCGCCCGCGTCGCCGCGCTGGAAAGCCGCCTGACCACCCTGGAAGTCGAGAGGGGCGTTACGGACGAGCCCGGCGAGGATTGACGCTTGACCCTCGCCGTAGTGCATAGCCGGGCGGTGACCGGCGTACAGGCGGCCGAGGTGACGGTGGAATGCGATCTGGGACCGGGCCTGCCGACCTTTGCCGTAGTCGGGCTGGCGGAGACAGCGGTCAAGGAGTCTCGCGATCGGGTGCGTTCGGCCATTCAGAATAGCGGCTTTGAATTCCCCGCCCGGCGCGTGGTGATCAATCTCGCCCCCGCCGATCTGCCCAAGGCTGGGGGTTGCTTTGATCTGCCCATCGCCCTGGGGATCCTCGCCGCCAGCGGGCAGATTCCGGCAAGCGCCTTGGCGGATGTCGAAGTGCTGGGCGAGCTCGCCCTGGACGGCGCGCTGCGGCCAGTGACAGGGGTGCTGGCCAGCACCCTGGCGGCGGGCAAGGCGGGGCGCAGTATCCTCGTGCCTGCGGACAATGCCCAGGAAGCCGCATTGGCGGATTGCGCGGCGGTTTTTTCGGTAAGCTCCCTGACCATGGCTACGGCCCATTTGCGCGGCCAATGCCCACTGCCTCCAACCCTGGCGAATGCCGATCCGGCCACCCGTTCCGCGTATCCCGATTTGCGCGATGTGCGCGGCCAGGAAGGCGCGAAGCGGGCCTTGCTGATAGCAGCCGTGGGCGGCCATCACCTGCTCCTTTCCGGCCCGCCGGGCACGGGCAAGAGCATGCTCGCCGCGCGCCTGCCCGGGCTTTTGCCGCCCTTGCGCCGCGAGGAGGCCCTGGAAGTGGCCGCCATCCATAGCCTGCACGGCGCCGGCTTTGACGTGCGGCGCTGGGGACAGCGCCCCTTCCGCTCCCCCCACCATAGCGCCTCGGCCGCGGCCCTCGTGGGCGGCGGCTCCAACCCGCGACCCGGCGAGATCAGCCTGGCCCATGGCGGCGTGCTCTTTCTCGATGAGCTGACGGAATTCCCCCGGCCGGTGCTGGAGGTCCTGCGCGAGCCCCTGGAGAGCGGCGAGATCCATATTGCCCGAGCCACGCGGCGCGCCACCTTTCCCGCCCGCTTCCAGCTCGTCGCCGCCATGAATCCTTGTCCCTGCGGCCACCTGGGCAACCCCTTGCAGGCCTGCCGCTGCACGCCGGCGCAGGTCGCCCAATACCGCGGGCGGCTCTCGGGGCCGCTGCTGGACCGCATCGATATCCAGATGGAAGTGCCTGCCCTCCCCATTCAGGACCTGCAGGCCGCGCCCCAGGGTGAAGGTTCGGAGGTCCTGCGCCTGCGCGTGGTGGCCGCCACGGAGCGCCAGTGGCAACGCCAGCAGTGCCGCAACGCCCAGTTGCAGGGCGACGCCCTGGACCGCGTCTGCGTCCCGGATGATGCCGGCCGGCAATTGCTCAACCGCGCCATGGAGCGCCTGCGCCTGTCCGCACGGGGTTACCACCGCATCCTGCGCGTGGCCCGCAGCATTGCCGATCTGGAAAACAGCGCCGATCTCCAGGCCGTCCATATCGGCGAAGCCATCCAGTACCGCCGCCTGGCGCAAAACCTTTCCGCCTGAGTAGCGCGTCATGC
The DNA here is from genome assembly GCF_049965315.1 of Acidithiobacillus sp. Taxonomy (GTDB): domain Bacteria; phylum Pseudomonadota; class Gammaproteobacteria; order Acidithiobacillales; family Acidithiobacillaceae; genus Acidithiobacillus_B. The sequence goes on from NZ_JBMFWL010000028.1 coordinate 17,852, forward strand.
GGTCCGGCGCGAAAACGGCGCGGGGCTTTGCCCAGCCGACATGACCATCGTCCCGGATCCGCCAAATGCGGTGTTTCAGGCTTAAGGCGCATGCCCTTTGACAGTCCGAAAAGAAGCCTGCTATCCTTTTCCTAGGATACCGACCACGCGGTATCTTAAAAGAGGCCTTTCCAGGGGACCATCATGACCCGAGCATCCAAATCTGCAGACCTTTTTTCCCCCTTTCCCATCGGCGCCTTCACCCTGCGCAATCGTATCGGCCTGGCGCCCATGACGCGCATGTCCTCGAAAAAGGACAGCATTCCCCGCGAGGATGTGCTGGAATTCCTGGTCCGGCGGGCCGAAAATGACGTGGCGCTGATCACCACCGAGGCCGTCGTCAGCGATTATGAGAGCGCCCAGGGCTATCCGGGCCAGGCGCGAGTGACCACCCAGCGGCAGATCGATGCCTGGCGCGGCGTTACCGACCGCATCCGCGCCGCCGGGGCCATTTCCATCCTGCAGATTTTTCATTGCGGGCGGGTGGCCTGGAATGAGGTCAACCCGGCTGGTCGCTGCATCGCCCCCAGTGCCATCAACCCGGCGCAGCCCAACCCCCTCACCGGCCGGCCCTACCCGCTGCCCGATGCCATGAGCGAATTCGACATCGCCCACGTGATCAACGGCTTTGTGGAGACGGTCAAGGGCGGCATGGCGGCGGGCTTCGACGGCATCGAGATCCACGGCGCCCACGGCTATCTGATCAACGCCTTCCTTTCCGCCTATTCCAACCGGCGCACGGATGCTTACGGTGGTTCAAGCGAAAATCGCTTTCGCTTTGCCCGGGAGGTGATCGAGGCCGTGCGGCCGCAGATTCCCGCCGACAAGTTGCTGTTCTTCCGCATCTCCAACTGGGGCGTGGTGGATATGCAGGTCTCCCTCTTTGCCGATGCCCGGGAATGGCAGGAAGTCATCGGCTATCTGGATGCCCTGCCCATCGACGCCATTTCCGTATCGACCTATCGATTCTCCGACGAGGCCTTCGGCAGCGGCCGCAACATGGCGCAGCTCACCCGCGAGAGGACGCGCAAGCCCTTGCTGATCTGCGGACAGATTCATGATCGTGCCAGTGCCGAGGCCGCCCTGGCGGATGCGGATATCGTGCTGTCCGGTAAGTCGCTGCTCCTCAACCCGCACTGGGTAGCGGATCTGCGGGCCGGCAAGGAAATGCCGGCCTTCAGTTCGGATGCGGCCAATATCGCGTATACGGAAACCCCCCTCCCCTAACCCCGGAAGACCCCGCCACGGCCTCCCGGCGGGCGAGGGCGGCCATGCGCCCAAAGTAATGCCGGGCCATGGCGGGGCTCCTGGGAACGCCCATCCCCTCCTCATAGGCCAGACCCAGGTCAAAGTCGGCGCGCGCGCAGCCGCCTTGGGCGGCGCGGCGGTACCAGGCCAGGGCGATGGCGGCATCCTTGCCCACCGTTCGCTCCTTTTTGACGATGGGCGGAGCATAGAGGGTGCCCAGGTAGAGTTCGGCACGGGCGTTGCCCTGCTCCGCCAGGTTGCGCAGACGCGCCAGGGCCTGGGGGCTTTGCTCCGCGGCATTGCGCAGGGCTTCCAGGCCCGTCGCTCCCGCCCATCCGGGCAACGCGAGCAGCGGCACAAGCAGCAACCAGCGCGTGCGCATAATACCCTTACCCCCTCGTCGCATGCTCCCTGGTAGCATGGAAGCGCACCTTCGGCCAGCGCTCCATGGTCAGGTCCAGATTCACCCGCGAAGGGGCCAGATAGGCCAGCCGCCCGCCGGCGTCCTCGGCCAACTGCTCCTCGTGCTTGCGGGTAAAGTCGGCCAAGGTCTTGTCGTCTTCCGCCTCGATCCAGCGCGCGGTCTGCACCGTCACCGGCTCGAAGACGGCCTCCACGGCATATTCGCCGCGCAGGCGTTCGGCCACCACATCAAACTGCAGGCTGCCCACGGCGCCGAGAATCGGATCCCCCCCCTGCAACCGACGAAAGACCTGGGTGGCACCCTCTTCCGCCAGTTGCTGAAGACCTTTCTGCAACTGCTTGGCTTTGAGGGGATTTTTCAGGCGCACACGGCGGAAGAGTTCGGGCGCAAAGTAGGGAATGCCGGTGAACTGCAGGGCCTCGCCCTGGCTGAAGCTGTCGCCAATCTGGATGCTGCCATGGTTGTGCAACCCGATGATGTCGCCGGCATAGGCCTCTTCCACCAGCTCGCGCTCCTGGGCAAGAAAGGTAATGGGATTGTGCACCTGGATATCGCGTCCCAGACGCAGGTGGCGGATACGCATCCCGCGGGTGAAATGCCCGGAGCAGACCCGTAAAAAGGCCACCCTATCACGGTGTTGCGGATCCATGTTGGCCTGAATCTTGAATACGAAACCGCTGAATGCGTTTTCCACCGGCTCCACCATCCGCCCGCTGGCTTCCCGTGGCCGGGGCGGCGGTGCCCAGTCGATGAGGGCCGCCAGCAGTTCCCGCACGCCGAAGTTGTTGATGGCCGAACCGAAAAAGACCGGCGTCTGCTGACCCGCCAGAAACGCCTGCAGATCAAAGGGATGGGAAGCGCCGCGCACCAGTTCCACCTGTTCGGCCAGCTCCGCCATCTCATCGGGGAAGCGACGCAGGAGTTCCGGATGGTCGATCCCCTGGATCCGCTCGAACTCCTGCTCCCGGCTCTCCTGCCCCGGTACAAAGACCAGCACTTCATCCCGCAACAGATGGTAAACACCGCGAAAACGCTTGCCCATGCCGATGGGCCAGGTGATGGGCGCACACTGGATACCCAGCACCGACTCCACCTCATCCAATAGCTCCATGGGGTCGCGGGATTCGCGGTCGAACTTGTTCATGAAGGTAATGATGGGCGTATCGCGCAGACGGCAGACTTCCAGCAGCTTGATGGTCTGGGCTTCGACGCCATTGCCGCTGTCAATGACCATCAGCGCCGAGTCCACCGCCGTCAGCACCCGGTAGGTGTCCTCGGAAAAATCCTGGTGACCTGGGGTATCGAGGAGGTTGATGACGTGCTCCCCATACACGAACTGCATCACCGAACTCGCCACGGAGATGCCGCGCGCCTTCTCGATGGCCATCCAGTCGCTGGTGGCATGGCGGGCGCTCTTGCGCGCCTTCACCGTGCCCGCCAACTGAATGGCGCCACCGAAGAGCAGGAGTTTTTCCGTCAGGGTGGTCTTGCCCGCGTCGGGATGGGAGATGATGGCAAAAGTCCGGCGCCGCAACATCTCGTCGCGAATGTTCTCGGTATCGGTGGATACCAGATTCACTTCCATATCGTTTCAACCTTACTGGGCATGGGATATTCGATCCGTTTGGGAATGGGACAGAAGCAACGACAAGACCAGCGCGTCTTCCCGCCCTTCCACATTGCGATAATAGTTCAAGCGCACGCCGATTTCATGAAAGCCCAGGGCACGATAGAGGTTCTGCGCCCCGGCATTGGATACCCGCACCTCCAGAAAGGCGCGCTGGGCCCCCAATTGGACGGCGCGGTGCAGGAGATGCGCCAGCATCTGGCGGCCATGACCTCGACGGCGATAGGGGGGCGCTATGCCCAGATTGAGGATATGCGCCTCGGCCGCACCCACGGAAAGAACGCCAAAGCCCGCCAGCATCGCATCCGGCCCTTCCAGCACCCAGGCCTCGTAACCGGCCTGCAGACAGTCGCGGAAGATCCCGCGCGTCCACGGCCCCGGCGAAATATTCGCCTCCATCTCCGCTACGGCGTCGAGGTCCTCTGCCAGCATTGGCCGCACCTTCATGGCCGTTGCTCCTCGGGCTGGGAAGGGCGGATATAGTGGGGCTCCAGGAGGACCGCATCCAAGCCCGCGCCGTCCAGGGCGGCTGGTAAAGCCAGCCGCAGCACATCGGCGGCATGGGGAAAGACCGCGCCACCCCAGCCCAGCAAGCGCTCCCCGAGGGCTGCCTCCCAAATCGCGTGATAGGCCTGCCAGCCGCTACCCACCCCCCAGCACTGCCCTTCTCCCGGCCAGGAGATCAGCTCCGGGGCGCAGACCCGCTCCGCCCCCAAACGCTCCGGCAAAGCCCCTGCAGCACGCAAGAAAGGCGCTCCATAGACCTCGCCCCGGCGCGCGTCCAATGCCGCCAGGACCTGCGCCTGGGGTGCCCCCATGGCCAAGGCGCGCAGGCTGGACACCGGAAAGACCGGCAGGCCCGCCGCCATCGCCAACCCCTGCACCGTGCTGACGCCCATGCGCACTCCGGTAAAGCCCCCCGGCCCGACGCCGCAGGCGATGCCGTCCAGTTGCGCCAGGGACCATCCGCTCGTCGCCAGCACCTTTTCCAGCATAGGCAGAAGCAGAGTGCTGTGGGCGTTGGCCGCCACGGCGAATTCCTCGATGATCCCGCCTTCGTCACCAATGGCTACGGAGCACGCCTCCGTTGCCGTTTCGATCGCCAGCAGGCGCGGCATGGTCAAGCCCTCAGAAAGGCCTCCACCTCAGCCAGGGCGTGGACCTTGCGCATGGGTGGCAGGCTGTGGAGAAAGATACGTCCGTAGGACCGCGACTGCAGACGGGGATCGCAGAGCATGAGCACACCGCGATCGGCCTCGGAGCGAATCAGGCGGCCCGCCCCCTGGCGCAGGGCAATGACGGCCTGGGGAATCTGCACCTCGCGAAAGGCATCGCCGCCGCTGGACTGGCACTGCTCGGAACGTGCGCGAAACAAGGGATCCGCCGGGCTGGTAAAGGGAAGTTTGTCAATGATAACACAGGACAAGGCATCGCCCTGCACGTCCACCCCCTCCCAGAAACTCGCCGCCCCCAGCAAGACCGCATTGCCCATGCGGCGAAAGGCCTCCAGCAGGCGCGGTCGCGCCATGCTGCCCTGGACAAGGATGGGATAGTCCAGACGGCCGGGCAGCCAGGCGGCCGCCTCCTGCAGGGCACGATGGCTGGTGAAGAGGAAAAAAGCCCTCCCCCCCGCGGCCCGGAGCACCGGCAGGGCAGCCTCCAGGCAGGCAACGGTGAAACCCGGGCTACCGGGATCGGGGAGACGAGGAGGCAGATAAAGCAGCGACTGACCGGCATAATCAAAGGGCGATGCCAGCGCCAGGCTCTGCGCCCCCTCCAGGCCAAGGGCGCGTTCCAGGTGGGCAAAACCGCCGTCCACACTCAAGGTGGCGCTGGTCAGCACCAGCCGCTCCACCCGATCCAAAAGGTAACGGCGGAAGGGCTCGGCGATCTCCAGCGGGGTGGCGTGCAGGCTCAGGCCGCGACCGCGCCGCTCATACCAGAACACCGTACCCATGGCGTTGGCGCCGGCAAAAAAGGCCAGCGCCTCCAGCAGTTCCCCGGCACGGCGCGCGCACTGCTCCAGACCCTTGCCGCGACAGGCCGCCGCCGCCAATGGGGCGGCCAGCGCGCCGGCGGCCGCGAGCAGGGCCGCATAGGCCAAACCCGCGGCATCCTGGCCCGGCGATCGCCATTCGCCGCGCTCCGCCATCCCCGTCCACAACGTCCGCCATGCCTCCACAGCCGTCAGCAGGGCCTCGGCACGAGTGCCGATTTCGCCGTCATCGGGGGCCTCCAGCAGCCCTTCGGCCATGCTGTCCCGCGCCCATTCCAGGAGCTGATGGCTGCTCAGGTGCTGGCCAAAAAAACGGCTGGCGAGATCCGCCACCTGATGGGCCTCATCAATGATCATGGCCTCCACCCGCGGCAGGAGGTCGCCCATCCCCTCCGCCTTCAGGGCGAGATCGGAGAAGAGGAGATGGTGATTCACCACCAGGATATCGGCCTCCTGCGCCCGCCGCCGCGCCTCCATGACATGACATTGCGCATAATCCGGGCAATCGCTGCCCAGGCAGTTATCCTTGGTGGAGGTCACCAGGGGCCAGACCTGGGCATCCTCGGCCAGTGCCGCCAGTTCGCCAATATCCCCTTCCCGCGTCTGCCCCGCCCAGCACGCCACCACCTCCAACTGCCGGGCCAGATCCGCCGCCGCCACCCCCTCGGCCGCAAAACGCCGCATGCGGTGACGGCACAGATAATTGCTGCGCCCCTTGAGCCGGGTGACGCGCAATGGACGGCCCAGGACCTGCAGGAGCAGCGGCACATCCTTTTCCAGAATCTGGTCCTGCAGGGCCTTGCTTCCCGTGGAGATCAGCACCTTGCGACCCGAGAGAAAGGCAGGCAGGAGATAGGCGAAGGTCTTGCCCGTTCCGGTGCCCGCTTCGATGAGCGCCGTCCCCCCCTCGACCAGGACTCGGGCCACCGCCTCCGCCATGGCCACCTGCTGCGCACGCGGGCGGAAACGCGGCAAACGACCCGCCAACGGCCCCTCCGGCCCCAGAAGCGCGCTCCAATCCTCCCCAGCTTCCGCCCGGCTTTTCACCATGAGCCATTCTCGCTTCTGCGCCTATGTGTTATTTTTAGCATACAATATCGGGATGCAGGGGATATGTATAAAAGACGGGCGCGCATTCGCTTCTGGCACGCCGAGGAGGGCGAGAAGGCATGGCGAGCCGCGGAGCTTGCCTGCCGCCTGGGCGGGGAATGGGTAGAGGCCGACGCCCTGGTTGGCGTGGGCAACGGCGCCGCCGACCCTTGGCCTGACTTGCTCATTGCCCTGGACTGCAGCCACCCGCCCGCCCTCCCCCTCGCCCCCCACACTCGCTGCAAATGCTGGCCGCGCGGCGACGGCGAGCAAGACACCCGTCAGCGCATCCTTGGTATCCTCGGCGGCCTGCGCCTCCTGGCCCGATTGGATCACAGCGGCGCGCCTGCCGGGCAGGATGCCTAACCTTCCCTGTCGGTGCAACGGGCCCTCCCGGCAGACGGCCGGCACGCTACCGCCCTTAGATCTTCCGGCCCCGGCGCGCGCAATGCAAATAAGGGCCCGACAAAGCATCTGCCGGGCCCTGTGTCGTTGGTGGGCGGTGCAGGGTTTGAACCTGCGACCCCTGCCGTGTGAATGCAAACCGACGGCGTTTACCTACAAGGTCCAGAAAAAATATAACTATTAAATCAATACATTAAAACGAAACAACCCGAAGCAACGCGAAGCAAAAACACAGCTCTGTGGCACTAATTTGGCACAAAATCCCTTTGCTGAAAAGCCCTGCTCGCAAATCTTGGGGGAAATGGATGCTGAGACTCACCCTGGTCACACCGTAACGCCCTATCCGTAGGTCGTCCTCCCCAGACTGAGGATCTCGGTTGCTATACAGGTGCTCGTCCCACCAGGAAGGAACACACTGTCATGTCAAAGGAACCCACGGTCGGGCCCATTTTTACGAAAGAAAAGATAGCGGAGCGCTATGGCGTCACAAGCCGTACCATTGAAAGCTGGGTGGCTCACGGAGAACTTCCAGCGCCCGTCCACATCGGAAGGCGTTGCTACTGGCACGAAGCGGCGCTGACCCGGTGGGAAAGCCATCGCTTCTGCATCGATGTCCAGCCTTCTGCAACCCGGCCCAAGCGGGGCCAACTATAACTGCCGAGTATATATCGATGCACGCGGAAACGGGGCCACCCTACACGCAGAGGGCCACCAAGCGCAGCGGGAGCCACTGCCACAACGCGCAGCGGTGGCCGTGGGGTGTAGCGGTCGGCGCAGGCGACCTGCGAAACCCCTCGGAACGCGGAGTGCGTCCAGCACGGAGCGGGCAGAGGCTGGGGGGGCGCCGGTCAAAAGGGCCCGCGAAGTGACGCGCGTCCAGCGCGGAACCGCGGGGCCAGGCCTCCCTAGGAGGACGCTGAAAAAGTCGGTGGTATAATGGGCAGAACGAGGCTGGAGAGGTTCGAACGATGCGTGGAGCCAAGGTAGAGACC
>NZ_JBMFWL010000029.1:0-24623 GCF_049965315.1 Acidithiobacillus sp.
CCTCTGGAATGCACCAAACTGCCGCCGCTCGATCGTGACGCTACCGTCCGGTTCCGTGAGGATGGCGCAAGCTGTGACCTGGGCCTGATGGATATCCAGGCCGATCACCCGTTGAAAAAGGGGTTGCAGTTCCATAACGGCGTCTCTCCAATTATGATCAAAAGGGAGAGATAGCGGGTGCCAGTGCCGAAATCACCAGCCTGTGGCAAGCCTCAGGCGGCCCTTTTAATGTGCGCTCTCCAGGGAGGCAATCCGGGGTACGAGTCGGCCTGGCGGGTCACGTTAGACTCGGGATGGAATCACCAAAAAATTGCTCGACCTCAATCCGCCATCTCCTCACCCCCATTCTCTTTCATCCTCTGGGGTGGCGCGAGTCGCAATGTGCGTTAGACCTCGTATAATGCTCAAGGCGCTTCTGGTCGAAGGCAGCCATCACCCGCAAGATACGGCAAGAGCCGCAAGGTTTGGAAAGTTTGGCAAGCGTCAGGGGTAAACTTTATTTCATCGTGCCGCAAGAGCGGCCCCATTGGGGCGATACGCTCTTGCCTTGGGTGCTGGCTTCGGCGCTGTTGATGGCGGCATTGGTCTATTTCTTTGTCCATATCGCCAAACCGCAGCACGTCCGCCTGCCCGCCAAGGAAGCCAATAAAACTTTCCAGATCATGCCGGAACCCATCCGCGGGCAGGCCCCGCGCACGGCGCAGAAGGCCGTCCCCCCCAAAGCCGTGGAGCGGACACCAGCCCATCCACGAACGCCACCCCAGCCGCGCGCCGCGCCCTCTCCGCGGCCCTCCCGCCACCCCATCCCGGCCCATCCGCCGCGCGTCGAGGAAAATCAGATACGGTCGCGGGAGAGGGTGAGCCCCGCCTCCGCCCCTGCGGCACCGTCCAGCCCGGCATCGCTCCCCAGGATCGACCTGGGGCGCCTGGAAACGCAGATGGACCAGGTAGCCCGGGAGGCCACGGCCAGCCCTCCCCTGCCCAAATTTGAAAACCCCAAGGGGCCGGTGGCCGACTTTTATATTGCCGGCTGGATTCAGAAGCTGGAGCGCATCGGTGACCTCAACTATCCGGGGGAAATGACCGGCAACCTCAAGGTGCGCGTCATTCTCAACCAGGATGGCGGGCTCAACCGCATCATCATCGAGCAATCCTCCGGCAAACCGGCCCTGGATGCCGCCGCCGAACGCATCATCCGCCTGTCTTTTCCCTATACGCCCTTTTCCAAGCAACTGGCGGCCCAGACCCGTAAAATCGAAATCCCTCTCAACATGCACTTCCTGGGGGTGCGTAATGTGTCGGCGTGGTGATGCGTTGCCCGAACAAGACGATGTCCGCTCCCGCTCACTCGGCCCAAGGGGCTAGGAGAAAGTCATGAAACGTCCACAGATCGGCCCGCTCCTGGTAGCCGTGCTGCTGGTGCTTTGGGCCTGTGCCATGGTGGCCCTGGTGATCATCGGCTTTACCCGGATCCAGCCTCAGGGCACCGGGAGCGCGCCCGTCCATGCCGTGCGGAGCAGCCCGCCGGCACCTGCGGAGACAGCCCATGGGCAGTAACGGCAAAAGATTTCCTTGCTGAAGCGAGGCCTTGCCCTTTCTGCTGGCGGACTGGGGGAATATGGACGATGCCCCCTAGGGCCAAAGCCCCGGGGCATTTCGTCTTAGTGGGCGGCGCTCTGCTCTTGGGCGATTTCCCGGCGCACCTCGTCCATATCCAGCGCCAGGGCCTGGGTGATGACTTCTTCCAGGGCGTTGGCGGGCAAGGACCCGGCCTGGGAAAAAATGCCGATTTGCTGGCGAAAGATCATCAACGTGGGAATGGAGCGGATCTGAAAGAAACTGCCCAGTTCCTGCTCGGCATCGGTATTGACCTTGCCAAAGACGATATCTGGATATTTCGCGGCGGCCGCCTCGAAGATCGGGGCGAAGCCGCGGCAGGGCGCGCACCAGGGCGCCCAGAAATCCACCAGCACCATGTCATTGCCTTGCACCACGGCATCGAAGTTGTGTTGACTCAGCTCTATTACGGCCATGGCGGCTCCTTTGGGCGGTTGACATGAAAACCATGCAGTAAGGACCTTAAAACCTTGACCACGGCAAGGTCAAGAGCCAAGCTTGAAAAGCGGCGGCCCCACCGCACCCGGTGCCTGTTTTCCGCCGGGAGACCACAAGGGAAGATCATGTCATTGGAAACACAGGCCTTGCCCATCATTTCGGTCAGCGACCTCAACCGCACGGCGCGCGAGATCATCGAGGGCGGCCTGCCGCTGCTCTGGGTGCAGGGCGAGATCTCCAATTTCAGCCGCCCCGCTTCGGGACATTGGTATTTCACCCTCAAGGACGAGCGCGCGCAGGTGCGCTGCGCCATGTTCCGCAACCGCAGCGCCTATTGTCGAGCCCTCCCCAAAGAGGGAATGCAGGTGCTAGTGTTGGCGCAAGCGACTCTTTATGAAGGGCGCGGAGAGTTTCAACTCGTCGTCGAACAATTGACGGCAGCCGGGGCCGGCGATCTGCAGGCGCGTTTTGAGGCCCTCAAGGCCCGTCTCCATGCCGAAGGCCTGTTCCGGCCCGAAGACAAACGTCCCATCCCCCGCTGGCCCCGCCGGGTGGCGGTGATCACCTCCCCGACGGGGGCGGCCATCCATGACATCCTGGTCACCCTCCGCCAGCGCTGGCCCATGCTGCAAGTCCTTCTCTATCCCGTAGCGGTGCAAGGCAACGAGGCCGTACCGCAGGTCCTCGCGGCCCTGGCACGGGTGGCCCAGAGGCGCAGCGAGGATGTCCTGATCATCGCCCGGGGCGGCGGCAGCAGCGAGGACCTCTGGGCCTTCAATGACGAGGCCATCGCCCGCGCCATCCGCAGTTCCCCCATCCCGGTGATCACCGGCATCGGCCACGAGATCGACTTCACCATTGCCGACTTTGCCGCCGACCTGCGCGCCGCCACTCCCACCGCCGCTGCCCAGGCCGTCAGCCCCGACCGGGCTGAGTGGCTGCCGCATCTGCGCGCCCAGGAGCATCGTCTGCGTCAAGCCATGGAACGGGCGCTACGGGAGCGTACCCTGTATCTCGATCATCTGCGTTTGCGCCTGCGCCATCCCCAGGCGTTGTTGGACGCCGCCGCAGGACGCTGGCAACGGGCCCAACATGCCCTGCGCAAATCCCTGATACCACGCCTGGAGGCGGCCTCCCATCAACTCCAGATCTGGCAATACCGCCTGCAGCAAGGCAATCCGCAACACGATGTGGATGCCTTGAACCAACGCCTGCTGACGCTGCAAATGCGCCTGCGGACCGCCATGGAGGGCCAATGGCAAAGGGCCCAGCAACATTGCCAACAACTCTCGACGCAGTTGGACATGCTTGATCCCCGGGCCGTTCTGCAACGCGGCTACGCCGTGCTGCGCGACGCCCATGGCCGCGTCTTGTACAGCGCCGCGGAGACTGCGGTGGGTGCAGAAATCACCGCCGACCTTCATCAGGGCAGCCTCTTGTGCCAAGTCCTGCGACGGGAGACTGGCGAGGCATAGCCCTGGATCCGCCAACAGCCGGTTTTTCGGATAAACGCCGGGTCGCCCGTCGCGACACCTTGCATTTATAATGCGAATGGTTACTATTAAGAAATAAAGAGCGTCCCAAGGATTCCATCCCATGTTGCAGCATATCACCCTGGAACAGATCATCCCCGGCCAATGCGCGGTCATTCAGGGGATCAGCGCCGGCCGAGAATTATCTCGCCGCATGATCGCCATGGGCCTGCGCCCGGGCAGCCAACTGCTGGTGTTACGCCGCGCGGCGCTACTCGGTCCCTTGCAGGTGCGCGTCGGCCACACCGAGATCATGATCCGCCGGGGCGAGGCGGCCAAGATCTGGGTCCAGCCCTGCCCAGGAGGCGCGGCATGAAAAAAATCGCCATCCTGGGCATGCCCAATACCGGCAAATCCACCTTCTTCAATCGCCTCACCGGCAGCATTGCCAAGGTGGGCAACTGGCCGGGCATCACCGTGGACCTCCTCAGCGCCAAGATCCTCCTGGGCGGCGACATGGTGGAAGTGGTGGACCTCCCCGGCATCTACAATCTCCACGGCTTTAGCGATGACGAGCAGGTGGTGCGGCAATTCCTCGAAGAGCAACCGGTCAATGCCCTGGCAGTCATTGCCAATCCCACCCAACTCGACCGTCAACTCGCCCTCGTCCTGCAATTGCGCAGCCTGGGGCTGCCCATGATCCTGCTGCTCAACATGAGCGACGAAGCGCGGCGCCTGGGTGTGCATATCGATGTACCTGGCCTGGCCCGGGCACTGCGGATGCCGGTGGTGGAGTTGAGCGCCAAATACGGCCAGGGCTTCCCCCAGGCGCGCCACCAGATGGAGCAGCTTCTGCGCCAGCAGGGCACAGCCCGGGCCGCGCAGACCGGATTACTGCAAGAGGATGACGCCCTCGGTCGGGAGATCAACATGCTCTTGCGCCAGCACGTGACCATACCCGTGCAGCTCAAGGCCGGCTGGAGCGAACGCATCGACAAGCTCCTGCTCCATCCCTGGCTCGGCCTGCCGCTCTTCTTCCTGGCCATGCTGCTCCTCTTCGAGGCCGTTTACGGCGTCGGCACCCCCCTCCAGGATGGCTTGGGCTGGACCCTCGATACCGCCAAGACCGCCTGGCTCATTCCCGCCCTGGCTGGCTTCCCGCCCCTTCTGCAGGATTTTCTCCTTTCCGGCATCTATGATGGCGTAGGCACGGTGCTCACCTTTTTGCCCATCATTCTGGTCTTTTTTGTGGGCATGTCCGTGGTGGAGGACAGCGGCTACCTTGCCCGCGCCGCCTTCCTCATGGATGCCCTCATGTCCAGACTGGGCCTGGACGGCCGCGCCTTCGTCATGCAGCTCATGGGCTTCGGCTGCAACGTCCCGGCCATTATGGGTACGCGCATCCTGCGCTCCCGGTCGGCGCGCTTGCTAAGCATGTTGATCATTCCCTTCTCCCTGTGTTCGGCACGGCTGCAGGTATTCCTGTTTTTCACCAGCATCCTCTTTTCGCCCCGGACCGCACCGCTGGTGCTCTTCAGTCTTTATGTCATGAGCCTGCTGGCGGCCCTCCTGACGGCCTTGGTCTGGAAGCGGCGCTTCAGCAGCTATGAACCCATGCTGCTGGAGATGCCGCCCTATCGCTTCCCCACCCTGCGCCAGATGCTCTCCCAAGGCTGGCAACAGTCCCGGCATTTTCTTGCCGGCGCCAGCGGCTTCATCGTCCTCGGCGTCGTGGCCGTATGGGCACTCACCCATTTCCCGGCGAGCGTTACTCCCGCCGGGCCCGATACCCTGGCGGGCATCCTGGCAAGCTGGCTGGAACCCGTTTTTCAGCCCCTGGGTATCGACAAGCTCCTCAGTATCGCTTTACTCTTTGGCTTCGTTGCCAAAGAAATCGTCATTGGCGCCCTGGCGGTTATTTTTGGCAGCAGCAATGAGGCCCTGGGTGGCATCATCAGCGCCCGGATGGATTGGGTCCAGGCCTACAGCTTCATGCTCTTTACCTTGATCTACACCCCCTGCCTGGCCACCGTCGCGGCGTTGCAGCGGGAAAGTCGGAGCTGGGGTTTTACCAGCTTTAGCCTGCTGTGGTCCCTGGGCCTCGCCTGGATCACCAGCTTTTTATTCTATCAGGGCGCACGCGCCCTTGGCTTATGAGGAGTTTTCATGACAAATCCGCAGGTTGCACTGCACACCAATCACGGCGAAATCGTTATCGAACTGGATGCCGAAAAAGCCCCGAAAACAGCCGAAAATTTTCTCCACTATCTGGACGAGGGCTTTTTTGACGGGACCATTTTCCATCGCGTCATCCCCGGCTTCATGATCCAGGGCGGTGGTTTCGATGCGCAGATGAAACAGAAGGGAACCCACGCTCCCATCGCCAACGAGGCGGAAAACGGGCTGAAAAATCTGCGCGGCACCCTGGCCATGGCGCGCACCAATGACCCCCATTCCGCCACTGCGCAGTTTTTCATCAATTTAGTGGACAATGCCTTCCTCGACTTCAAGTCGGCGTCCGGATCGGGCTGGGGTTATGCGGTTTTTGGCAAGGTCCTGGTGGGCATGGATGTGGTGGACAAGATCGCCAAGACCCCTACCGGCAACAGTGGCGGGCATCAGGATGTACCCAAGGAAACGGTCCTCATCGAGCGCGCGGAACGCCTTCCGGCGGCTTGAGGACTTGGTGGTGCTGGACATGGGGGATGGGGCGGACGGCCCCGTCCTTTTTATTTCCGATCTCCACCTGGGGCCGGACCGACCGGATCTGCAGGCCCTCTTCCACGCCTTTTGCGCGGGGCCGGCCCGCCAGGCACGGGCGCTTTTCATTCTGGGCGACCTCTTCGACTACTGGATCCATCCGGCGCAGGCCGGGGAGTCGGCCTATGCCGCGCCCCTGGGCGATCTTGCTGCGCTGACCGAGGAGGGAGTACCTGTCTATCTGCTGGTGGGTAACCGGGATTTTCCCTTGTCCCCGGCATTCCTGAGACGCTATGGCATCACCCTCATTCCCGACCCCAGCGCCCTGCGCCTGGGCACCAAGCGTGTCCTCCTCACCCACGGCGACCTCCTCTGCAGCAATGATCATCGCTATCAGCGCTTCCGCCGCATCATCCGCCATCCCCTCACCCGCTTCCTGCTGCGGCCCTTACCCTATCCCTGGCTGCGCCGTCTCGCCCAAGGCCTGCGCCGGGGCAGCCAACGGGAGGTGGCGCGCAAGCCCATCACCATCACCGACGCCCATCCCGACGCCGTCGCCGCCGCCCTGCGGGGCGCAGACCCCTTTGCCAGCCCCCTTGCTCCCCATCAGATCCTCATCCATGGCCATACCCACCGCCCCCAATGGGAGGAGATCACCCCCGGCCAACAGCACCGCCTGGTCCTGGGGGCGTGGGATTCCGCAGGGGCGTTTTACGGAACCTGGGATGGCAAGGCCATGAATCTGGTCTTTTTCCATGGGATCAGGGAGCCATCGACGTGAAGGGAGCGACGCAATGGAAAATAACAATCAGCACAATGAGTTATCGGATGTTTTTGCGGATGTGGGGAGCAGTTCGCAGGGACTCAGCAGCGCCGAGGCCCAAGCGCGCCTGATAAAATTCGGGCCGAACCGGCTGCCCCCTTCTCCGCCCAAGCCTTGGTGGCGACGGTTTCTGGACCAGTTTCGCAACCCCCTCATCGCCATCCTGGTCCTTGCCGCCTTTTTGTCCTGGCTCTTGGGGCATCCCGTTGACAGCGCGGTGATCTGGGCGGTCATCCTCATCAATACGATCCTCGGCTTCGTGCAGGAATACCGTGCGGAAAATGCCGTGGCTGCCCTCCAGTCGCTCCTGGATCCTCACGTCCTGGCGCTGCGCGATGGCCGCTGGGAGGCCCTGCCCGCCGCCAGGATCGTCCCCGGTGATGTATTAGCCGTGCAAGCAGGGGAACGCATCAGCGCCGACCTCGCCCTCGTCGAGGCCCGCGAATTGGCAATGGATGAATCCATGCTCAGCGGCGAATCCTTCCCCGTGCCCAAGGCAGCGCTGCCCCGGCAACACAGTGCGGCAGCGGACGCCGCGGAGGAGGAAAAACGGCAGAGCATGATCTATGCCGGCACCCTGGTCACCGCCGGCAGCGGCCTGGGCATCGTCCTCTTCACCGGTGCCGCCACGGCGATTGGCCGCATTCAGGCCCTGATGACCAGCCTGCCGCCCGTCGAGACCCCGTTGCTGCGGCGGGTCAACCGGCTCGCCGGGAGCTTGAGCGCCGCCGTCCTGGTCCTGGCGGCGCTGGCCCTGGCCGTAGGGCTCAGCCATGGCCAGGGGCTGGAAAATACCTTGCTGGCCGCCGTCAGCCTGGCCGTAGCCATCATCCCCGAAGGCTTGCCCGCCGTCATCAGCATCACGCTGGCCCTGGGTGTACAGCGCATGGCCCGCCGCGGTGCCATCCTGCGTCAGTTGCCAGCCGTGGAAACCTTGGGATCGGTCACGGTGATCTGTACGGACAAGACCGGAACCCTCACCGAAAATCGCATGCAGGTGGCCACGGCACTCCTCGCGGAAAGCACCATCCACGCGCCCTTCACCGGATCCTCGCCCCAGGATCAAGAGGCCCTGGCCAAACTGGCGACGGCAGCGGTGTTGTGCAACGATGCACACTTGGGGGAGCAGGGGAAAGGCCTGGGGGACCCCATGGAACAGGCCCTTCTCCACTTCGCCCATCATCTCGGGCTCATCTCCACAGCGATTCGCGAAACCCATCCCCGACGGGATACCCTCCCCTTTCAGCACGAGCGCAAGTTCATGGCGACCGCCCATGACGAAGGCCGCGTCTTTCTCAAAGGCGCCCCGGAGGTCATCCTCGACCTCTGCGCGTGGGAATGGCATCCCCAGGGAGGGCCCCCAGGCCATTGACCGAAAAGCCTGGCGGGAGCGCATCGAGGCCCTGGCGGAGGACGGCATGCGCACCCTCGCCCTGGCCTCGGGCCGGTCGCCGGAGGGTTCCTGGAAGGACCCCGCCCAGGGGGGATGGACACTCCTGGGGGCGGTAGCACTCCTCGATCCGCCGCGGCCGGGCGTCCGGGAGGCCATTCAACGCTGCCTGGCGGCAGGGATTCGCATGCAAATGATCACCGGCGATCATCCGCGCACCGCCGCAGCCATCGCCCGCCAACTGGGGTTCTTGGCCCCCGGCGATGCGGTCGTCACCCATGGGCAATGGAAAGCGGCGTCCCCGACGGAACGGCGGCACCTGGCCGCCACCACCAAGGTCTTCGCCCGGGTCCATCCCGAAGACAAGCTGCAACTGGTGGAAACCTTGCAGCAGCAAGGCGAAATCGTCGCCATGACCGGCGACGGGGTGAACGATGCCCCGGCCCTGCGCCGGGCGGACATCGGTGTCGCCATGGGCCGTTCCGGCAGTGATGTGGCCCGGGAAGCCGCGGCCATGGTCTTGAGTGACGATCATTTCGCCCATATCGTCGATGCCGTCGCCGAGGGACGGAGGGTCTATGCCAATATCCGCAAGACCCTGCAGTTCATGCTGCCAACCAGCTTTGCCCAGGGCCTGGTCGTGTTGCTGGCCGTCCTGCTCGACACCGAGATGCCCATCACACCCTTGCAGATTCTTTGGGTCAACACCCTCACCGCCAGCACCATGGCCCTGGTCTTCGCCTTTATGGGGAGTGACCCCCGGTTGATGGAACAAGCCCCCCGCCCGCCCCGGGAGGGGCTGATACCGCCCGCCCTCTGGCGCCGGATGGCCGTCTTTACCGTCCTCATGGTGGCCATCGTCTTCCTGATTTTCCATTATGACCGCCACAGCTTGGCCCAAGCGCGCACCCTGGCGGTGGATGCCCTCATGACCATGGAAGCCGCCCTCCTCATCGCCCTCTATGGGCGGCCGCGCCAGGACCGGGGAGATGCGGCGGCCGGCCTGGCCCTGCTCCTGTGCCTGGTCAGCCAGTACCTTTTTGGAGCCTTACCGGGTCTGCAACGATTATTCGCCACCAGCAACCCCGACGGGGCCGACCTGCCCATCCTCCTGGGTGCGGGGATTCTGTCCTACGGCGTGGCGCGTATCCTCTGGGGCGCAGACCCCAGGGCGGTTGCGGCGTCCGGGAAGGAGGCATCCCAAAAGGCCGGCGGGAAAGCGCCATAGGCCCGCGCGAGAAAGGCGGCCGCGGATTCTGCGGCCAGGGCCGTAGCCAGGAAACGCCGCCAGCGGCGGGCGCCCGGCAAGCCGTGGGCGAGGCCATGGAGATGGCGGGCGAGGCGCGGGGCAGGCAAGGCCCCGTCTGCCGCCTCGGCATAATGGCGCAGGTCCTGGAGGATGGATCCCGGGCTGGGATTCCAGTCTACCCGCCCCAGCGCGCGTTCCGCCGCCGCCAGCAAGGCCGGCTGCCCATAGGCCGCCCGCCCGATCATGACCCCATCCACCTGCCGAAGATGCCCGAGGATGGCGGAGACACTCTCCACGCCGCCATTGATCTCCAGGCGCAAACGGGGGAAATCCATCTTCAGGCGATAGACCCAGGCGTAACGCAAGGGCGGGATCTCCCGGTTGGCGGCGGGATCCAGACCCTGGAGCCAGGCATTGCGCGCATGGACGATGAAATGTCCGCAGCCCGCCTCTGCCACCGTTTCCACGAAACGGGCGAGAAGATCATAGTCTTCCTCACGATCCAGCCCCAGGCGATGCTTGACGCTCACGGGCAGGCCACTCTCCGCCATGGCGGCCACCAGCTCCGCCACGAGGCTGGGTGCGGCCATGAGGCAGGCACCGAAGCGACCCGCCTGCACCTTGGGGGAGGGACAGCCGACATTGAGATTAAGCCCGTCATAGCCGTAGGCCGCCCCCATGGCCGCCGCCCGGGCCATGGCCGAAGGGTCATCGCCGGCCAGTTGCAGGACCAGTGGATGCTCCTCCGGCGAAAACACCAGAAAACGCTCGGGATCCCGCCCATGAAGCAAGGCAGCCGCCGTCACCATCTCCGTATAAAGGACGCAGGACGGGCAGAACAGGCGCAGATAGTAACGGCAGTGGCGATCGGTCCAGTCCAGCATGGGGGCCACGGAGATGCGCCCTTCCAGCCGCTGGGCGGGGAGAGGGCTTGGCAAGTCCGGCGCTGCCTCCCTGATCACGGCCGGGAATCTGCTCACGCACTCACGACCAGGCCGTCATGGGCAGGGACGACCCCTGGCGGCAGGAGCGCAGCCAATTCGGCATAATCCACATCATGGGTCATGTGGGTAAGATAGGTACGGCGCGCGCCGATTCGGCGTGCCCACAGCAAGGCCTCTTCCACATTGAGATGGGTCGGATGCTCCTCGTAGCGCAAGCAGTCAATGATGAGGAGATCCAACTCCCGGAGCAAGGCCAGACTCTCGGCGGGGATCGTTTTCAAATCGGTGAGATAGGCCACGTTATTGAAGCGATAGCCAAAAATTGGCAGATTGCCGTGCAGGAGCGTGATGGGCGTAACCCGCACCGGCCCAAAACCCAAACCCCCGGAAATCTCCGTAATGGAAAGGGATGGCTTCGCCCAGGCGGCGTCGGGAGGGAGGAAACAGTAACGAAAACGCTCGACCAGCTCTTGCCCCGTGCGGGCGTCGGCAAAGCAGGGAATGATCTCTTTTTGCGCGAAATTGAAGGCACGCAGGTCGTCAATGCCGTTGATATGATCCGCATGAAAATGCGTGAACAAAACGGCGCTGATGTTGAGAACGCCGGCGCGCAGGATTTGTTGGCGCAAATCCGGCCCCGTATCCACGAGCAGGCGCACATCCCCTTCTTCCACGAGGATGCTGGCCCGCAAGCGCTGATTGCGGGGGTCCTTGCTGCGGCAGACCCGGCACTGGCAGGTCATGACCGGCGTACCGGCGCTGGAACCCGTTCCCAGAAAGGTGATCTTCATGCGCCATCCGCTACCGGCACCCGAAAGAGCCGGTGAAAATTGGCCGTACTTTGGCCGGCCAGATCGGCATAGGGAACCCCGCGAAGATCGGCAATGAACCGTCCCACGTCAGCGACATAGCCAGGCTCATTCCGTTTTCCGCGGTGCGGCGCGGGGGCAAGATAGGGGGCATCGGTTTCCACCAACAGCCGATCCAGGGGAACTCTCCGGGCGATATCCTGCAAATCAAGAGATTTTTTGAACGTCACGATGCCCGAAAAGGAAATATAAAATCCCAAATCCATCGCCGCAACGGCAAAGGCCCAATCCTCGGTAAAACAATGAATAACTCCACCAGCCCGATCTGCCCCCTCGGTGCGCAACATGGCCAGGGTATCCTGGGCCGCCTGGCGGGTGTGGACGATCAGGGGTTTTCCGGCCTTTTTGGCCACCTCGATGTGCCGGGAAAAACGCTCCTTTTGCCAGGTCGGAGCCTCCCCACTGCGAAAATAGTCGAGGCCGGTCTCGCCCACCGCCACCACTTTTTCCTGTTGTACGGCGGCCAGGAGATCCGCCTCACTGGGTGAATGCTCCGGCGACTCGTTGGGATGCACCCCCATTCCCGCCCAGAGGGGCTGGTGCCGACGCACCAAATCCAGCAACCGCGGCCAATGCTCCTGGCTGACCGCGGCGATGAGGATCTGCGCCACACCGGCTTGGGCCGCCCGTTCCAGGACTTCCGGACGATCCGCGTCAAAGTCCGCAAAATCCAGATGGCAATGGGAATCCACGATCATCGGCGTCTTTGGCTCCTCCACCTTCATGCCTCTCCCTTGCCAGGCATCTGTTCCCTTCCGACGCCGCACCCAACACCATGGCGTTGCCGGTAGGCCTCAAAGAGGCAGATACCCGTTGCCACCGAAACATTCAGGCTCCCTCCGCGCCCTTCCATGGGGATATGCGCCAAAAAATCGCAATGGGCCCGGGTCAGACGCCGCAAGCCCTTTTCCTCGCCGCCCATGATCATCACCATGGGGCCGCGCAGATCCAGTGCATAGAGGCTTTTATCCCCCTCCCCCGCCATCCCCACCACCCAAAAGCCATGCTCTTGCAAAAGGCCCAAGGTTCGCGCCAGATTGGTGACGGGAATCACCGGCAGGCGCGAAGCGGAGCCCGCCGCCACCTTGCGCACCGTGGCGTTGACCGGGCAGGCATTATCCTTGGGCAACAACACCGCCGTTACCCCGGCCCCTTCGGCGCTGCGCAGACAGGCCCCGAGATTATGGGGATCGAGCACCCCGTCGAGAATCAAAAACAGGGCCGGGGCCTTTCCTTCCAGCCCCGCCAGCAGGGTCGGCAAATCCAGCATGGGTAACGGATGGAGCAGCCCGCCCACGCCCTGGTGCTTGTCGCTGCCCACCTTGCGCGCCAGATCCCCGCTACGGGTTTCGATGACGGGCAGATCTCCGGATTGGGCCTGCTCAACCAGGGCCCTTACCCGAGACTCCCCCTGCCGTTCCGGCACCACCCAGAGTTCCGCCAGTTCACCGGCCGCCAAGGCCGCTGCCACGGCATGGAGGCCGTAGATGCTGTCCAGGCCCTCGTTAACTTTCATGATGGCAGCGGCCTTGATCCCGCCGATCCAAAAAACGGCCCGGCGCGCCGAGACGCCCCAAGCTGCGTTGCTCGGGGGCCAGCCACGGCAAACCCACCTGGGCCAGGGCAGCCCGCTCATCCTCGGCCGGCGCCTGATCCCAACCCTGGCGCGAGCGAAGTCCTGCCACAAAATCCGTCGGCCCGGTGTGGGCAAGCTGGGCGAAACCGAAGAGTGCCCCGGGAGACTGGAAAAACTTCACCCAAATGCCCTCGGCGCTCATGGCCTCCCGCTTTTCCGCAACGACCTCCACAAAAATTGCGCACGTCGGCAGGGCTTCGCCCCAGGCCTCGGGGCTGAGGATCCCTTTTTTGATGAACTCCAGGCGACCTGCCCAGGGCTGCCCACGACGCAGCGGACCGGTCCTTTCCAGAAACCAGCCCTGCCCCCGGGCCCAGTCCAGAATGCGCGTCTCCAGCCCCGCCAGGAGGACCGGATCGGGTGATGCAGGCAGACCGACGTGCGCCCGATCCATCGGCACCTAGCCGTTTTGCTGAGGAATGACGGTAATCTCTACGCGCCGGTTCAACTGTCGTCCGGCAGGAGTGGCATTGCTGGCAATGGGATCGGCCTCGCCCATGCCGACCACCTGGATCCGCGCCGGATCGACGCCCTGGGTGATCAAATAGTTGGCTATGGTCTGGGCACGGTCCCGGGAGAGCTGCAGATTGTAGCTGGGCGACCCGGTATTGTCCGTATAGCCGGTAACCAGCACGCGGGAATTGGGATATTGGTTGAGCACCTGGGCAATATTGTTGAGTGCCGCGCTGTTGCTGGTGGCCAGTTCCGTGGAGTTGGTCCTGAAAAAGGCCTGCCCGCTCAAGCGCAGATTGATGGCCTGTTGACGATTGGCCAACTGGACCCGCTGAATGGCCACCTGGTTCGCGGCCTCCTGAGCCGCCAGGCGCTGCTGGAACTCCTGTTGCTGCTGATCCATGGCATAACCCACGGCCCCGCCGGCCAGCGCACCCACACCCGCGCCGATGGCCGCCCCCGCCAAAGGATTGCCGGTCTGATTGCCGATGATGGCGCCCAGGGCGGCGCCCCCCAAGGCACCTACCGTAGCCCCCGTCTCGGTCTTTTGATAACCGGGCGTGGCGCAGCCGCCCAAGGCGAGAAGGCCCGCCAATACCCACACGCCATGCCCTACGTATATGCGCTGCTGATGCATTATTTCTCCCTCCTATGGATGATTGGAAAAGCGCATTCTCGAGTTGTTCGAGTTGCCCTCGGCCTTGCGCCCTTTTTCAAAAGGCGTCAAAAATGTCATCGATGATATTGTCCGCTACCGCAAAGCCAGCACCCAGCCCCAAGCCCGTCACGACGCTGCCCATCAGCCCGCTACCCATGCTTGGGCCAGCCGCGTTGCCCCAGGGCCGCTGCTGCATGCCCGGATTCATGCCGCCCTGCCCCATATTCTGCATCTGCATCTCCATTTGCTGAAGACGCTGGGCCATTTGCTGCATCATCAGGGCGATGGACTGGTTCTGCTGTTGCAAGCTCATCGCCAGCCCGCGCAAATCCATGGTCAACTCCCGCGCCGTCAGATCATCGGGCGCCAGGGCGCGAATCCGCCCGGCCAGTTGTTGCAGCGTCTGAATATTATTTTGGCTCTGCTGTTGCAATTGGTTGTATTGCTGTTCCAGCATTTGATAATCCATGCCTTGCTCCTTTCATTATCATCCGTAATTGCCAAACTCCTTAGCCAAAACCATCCGATACCGCAGCGACGAACTACGCCCGGAACGGCTGGAACGTATTCATCCGCCGGCCGGTTAGAGGAACCGGACGGCCTTTTGGTTCCCGCTCATTGCTCTTCCAGGCGCATCCGCCGCTCCCAGACCCGCCAGACCCCCCGGGCCAGCAGCACCAGGATAGGCCCGATAATGAGGCCGATCAATCCAAACGCCTCGGCGCCGCCCAAGATGCTGAAAAACACCAGGAAAAATGGCGCCTGGGTTTGCGACCCCGTCAGCAGGGGGCGCACCACCAGGTCCGCAACGGTAATCACCAGCAAGCCCCAGCCCAGCACCAGGAAACCGGCGATCCAGTGTCCGGTCAAGACGAGCCACAAGGTGGCCGTAGCCACCACGACCGTCGCGCCGAAGGGCAACGGCGAAATGATAGCCGTAGCCACCAGCCACAAAGGCCACATGCCCAGGCCGGCCACGGCGTAGGCCATCCCGATGAATACCCCCTCGACGACCCCCACCCCGATCAAGCCGATCAGCACCGAGCGTGCGGCTTCCCGGCACGCCCGCAAAAAGCGGTCGCCGCGATCCCGCCCCCAGAGCTGGGTCACCAGCAGCCGCAGGGTCTCGCCGATACGCTCCCCGTGCAGGGACAGGGCGAAGACCGTCAAGGCCGCAAAAAAGGTATGCAGCACAAAAACCCACAGTTGGCCCAGGGAATTGGTGATCAAATCGGAATGGCTGCTGAGCAGGGTCGAAATATAGGCCCCGTTGAACTGCTGAAGATGACTGGCGAGCCAGTGCCCGATATAGGGAAGCTGTTCCAGTTGCGGAGGCATGGGAATGAGGGGGGCCCCCGATTGCCAGCGTGCGGCGAGCAGGACCAGGCGCGGCGCCGAGGCGTCGACGATCACCACGGCAGGGATGATGATGATGGCTACCCACGCCAGCGCATGGATGAGGGCGCTCAGCCAGCGCGGCAGGAAAAAATGCCGTTCCAGGCGCATCTGCCATGGCCATCCCACCGTCGCCAGGACGGCACCCATCAACAGCGGCCCGGCAAAAGGACTCAGGGTATAGGCAGCCCCGGCATAAATGAGCACCAGGACGACCGTCCCCCAAGCGGCATACCGTGTTTTCTCCTGCCCCGCCTTGCCCTGCATGCTGTTCTCCCCGGCCACCTGCCTGACTATATTGTCGTATCATACAGGACCGCAGGAAAAGCGTCCTTCCCCCGGATGGCAAGGGGGCAACGGCCAGCGCGGCTTTGCCGCGCCTTGACTGTCGAGCGGCCGCATTCAATAATCGCAACATAGTTGCATCTACCGGGGATATCCATGCGCAAACCGCACCGTTTCTGGATCATCGTTTCCCAAGTCGTTTTCTGGACCTGGGCCACCGCGGCCGCCCAGGCCGCCCCACTTTCCGTAGTGGCCGCCGAGAGCACCTACGGAGTGATCGCCGAAGCCATTGGCGGCCCCAATGTCCGGGTCGAAAGCATCATCAAAAACCCCAATGTCGACCCCCATCTTTTTGAAGCCGATCCGGCCGTGGCGCGGGAAGTGGCACAGGCCAGGGTGGTGGTGCTCAACGGGATTGGCTATGACCGATGGATGGAAAAACTCCTGGCCGCCAACCCGGTACCCGGCAGGCAGGTCCTCATCGCCGCCGATCTGGATCCGCATCTCATCATGGCCGACAAGAATCCGCATATTTTTTATGATCCCCGCGTCGCCCTGCTCACGGCCGCCCGCCTGACCCAACTCTTTTCCCAGGACGATCCGGCCCATGCGCCGCAATTTGCGCAGAACTTCACAAACTTTTCCCAATCCCTGCTGCAGATCTATAGCGCCGCCCAGGCGGTCATGGCCCGACACCCGGCCCTGACCGTGACCGCCACCGAGCCGGTTTTCGGCTACATGCTCAGATACTTGGGGTATGACAGCATCAATGAGAAATTCCAGTTCAACGTGATGAACGATACCGAAGCGGCGCCCAAGGAGGTCGCCCGTTTCGATAACAGCCTGCGCAGCCATCAGGTCGCCGTGCTTTTTTATAATGAACAGGTCACCGACTCCCTCACCCAGCGCATCAAGGGCATCGCCAGAGACGCCGGCGTGCCCATCGTCGGGGTCGATGAGTTTGTGCCTCCCCATACCGGCTATGTACAATGGCAGGTGCAAACCCTACGGGCCTTGGACAAGGCATTGACGAACACAGCAGGAAACAGGACCCATTGACTCCCATGCCGGCCATTGAAGGCAGCGGGCTGACTTGCCAGCTCGGCGGCCGTGCGGTTTTTGCCCATTTGCAGCTACAAATTCCGCATGGCGGCTTCGTGGGGATATTCGGCCCCAACGGGGCCGGCAAGACTTCCCTCCTGCGCGCCTTGCTGGGGCTGATTCCCCTTCAGGATGGCACCCTGCGGATCCTGGGGGGGGATGCGCGCGGGGCGCGCACGCAGATCGGCTATGTGAGCCAGTCCGAACCCAAAGAGGCCGAGGGCCGGCTGAGCGTGGCGGCTTTTGTGGGTGCGGCGTGGCGCGGGGAACGCTGGGGCTTCAACTGGCGCCTGACGGCCCTGCACCAGGCCGTCCGCAGGGCGCTGGAGCGGGTGAATGCAGATCACCTGGCGTCTCGCCCCCTGCAATCCTTGTCCGGCGGACAGCGGCAACGGGTGCGCATTGCCCAGGCCCTGGTCAATCCCGCCCGGATACTCCTGCTGGACGAACCCCTCAACAATCTCGACCCGCAGTCCCAGCAACAAGTCCTGCAACTGGCCAAGACCCTCACCCGGCAGGAAAACATGACCGTCCTCATGACCGCCCATGATATCAACCCCTTGCTGCCCTTTATGGATCATGTGCTGTATCTGGCCAACGGCAAGGGACGGATGGGCACGGTCAATGATCTCCTCACCACGCCCATGCTCAGCGAGCTTTATGGCACCCCGGTCAGGGTCAGCGAGCATGACGGGATGCTGTCCATCCGCGTGGGCGACGGTTTCATTCCCGAGACCAGCCACCATTGCCACGACCACGGAGCCCAGCCATGATCATGGGGCTGGAATACGCCTTCATGCGCCATGCGCTGGCGGCGGGGACGGCCATTGCCGTGGTTTCGGCGGCCGTCGGCTATTTCGTCACCTTGCGGCGCCAGGCCTTTGCGGCCCACGCCCTGTCCCATGTGGGTTTTGCCGGCGCCGCCGGGGCGATTTTGTTGAGCCTCGACCCTTACGTGGGCCTTTTCGTGATCACCTTTCTGGCCGCCCTGGGACTCGCCTGGTCGGGCCAGCGCTTGAGCGAAAGGGATGTGGGCGTGGGCATGATCCTGATGTTTTCCCTGGGCCTGGGCGTGCTTTTTTTGAATCTTTACACCGCCAACGCCCAAGCGGCCATGAGCATCCTTTTCGGCAGCATCGTGGGCGTCACCACCGGTCAGGCCTGGCTATCGGTGGGTGTCGCCAGCGGTGCCTTGCTGCTATTGGCCGCCATGCTGCGGCCATTGCTGTACATGAGCCTCAATGAGGAGGCGGCTGCCGGACGCGGGGTGCCGGTGAAACGGCTGAATACCCTTTTCCTGGGATTGCTGGCGATCACCGTGGCCATCGCCGTACCCATCATCGGCGCCCTGCTGATTTTTGCCCTCCTGGTTGGCCCCCCCGCCGCCGCCCAGTTGCTCAGCAAGAATGTCTTCACCGGCATCCTGACGGCGGTGGCATTGGGCATTGGCGAAACCTGGGCGGGCATCGGCTGCGCCTATTATATCGGCTATCCGGCAAGCACTTGGATCGCCTCCCTGAGTTTTTTCGTGTACCTTGGGGCAACGGCCATCGGACCCTGGCGAGAACGGGGGAGCAACGATTCCACGGTGGTAACGGCGGCGGATCCGTCCGGCAAGGGCCTCTGATCAGCGAATCGCCCCGCCCGACGGCCGCCTGACGCATCGCCAGAATTTTTTTGCGCCATCATCCGTGTTTCGAACTGTGGCCCCCCTTGACGGTCCAATCATTTGGATTCTGGCGGGGCGTCAAGCCATGGTTTTGGCCAGCGGCAAGACGCACGCTGGGAATCTCTGCTATAACAGCTAGCATAATGTCGGGCATGACACCCCGCACCCGAGGAGAAAAGCGATGAATCCAAACCAAACCCAGTTTCCCGACAGCATGACGCCACCCACACAGGGGGCTGCGGCGGGCTCCATCGGCGCGCTGATGGGCAAGACCTACGCCCTCCTCGCCGCCACCCTGGCCGTTTCGGCGGTGGCCTCCTTTTATGGCATGCATTCCCCTTTTGCCTACGAGCACCCGTTCATCCTGATGATCGGGTCCTTCGCCCTGCTCTTTGTCATTCAGTACACCGGCGCCCATCATAGCCCCGTAGCCATGCCCCTGGTGTTTCTATTTGCGGCCGGCATGGGCATGATGATGGGTCCGGCCATTGAGATGTATTTACGCATGCCCGGCGGGGCGAACGTTATCGCCGAGGCCCTGGGCACCACGGCGGCCATGTTCGTGGGCTTGTCCGTCTATGGCCTGACGACCCGCCGCGACTTCAGTCAGATAGGCGGATTCTTGTTGACCGGCCTGATCGTGGCCATCGTGGTTTCCCTGGTGAATATCTTCCTGTTGCACCTGCCCGTATTGCAGTTGGCCATTGCGGGCGTGCTGGTGCTGGTCTTTAGCGGGCTGATCATTTTTGATACCCAGCGCATGGTCCGCGGCGGCATGCAGGAGCCCGTCCTGCTGGTAGTGGGGCTCTATCTGGATATCATCAACCTGTTCATGGCCCTGTTGGAGATTTTTGGCAACCGCGAATAGCGGAGCGCCAAATCCAGAAACGAAAAGGGCCTCGACTTAACGCCTAAGCGAAAAAAGGAAATAGGCATGTCCGTCGAACAAAGCCCGGTTCTCATCCTGACCATCAACGACTGCCCAGGCATGCGCGTCGTCCGTGTCATTGGGCCGGTCTACGGCACCGGTGTCCGATCCCGCAACCTCGTCGGGAATTTCCTCGGTGGCGTCCGGGCCATCTTCGGCGGCAAGCAGGCGGGGTATCTCAAGATGATTGCCCAGACCCGCGATGACGCCCTGGCCCAACTGGCCGAGCATGCCCGCTCCCTGGGCGCCAACGCCGTACTTAGCATGCGCTTTGATTCCGGGGAGTTTGCAGGCCAAGGCCAGGCCATGAACGAGGTCACGGCCTATGGAACCGCCGTAGTGGTCGAACAAAATTAACCCGATGAAACGGCTTCCGACAAGGCATCTGTTATTTTTGGTCGGCACTCTCCTGCTGAACGGTTGCGCACAAACCGGTCCCGCCATAGCAAAAAATACCGGCCTGCAGGTCAGCCCTCATGGACGCTACAGCGGCCTCTACCAGGCGTCCTTAACGCAAGCCACCACCGCCGCCAAGGAGGCCTTGCAGGAAATCGGCATGAGCTATGATGCGGTGGTAACCAAAACTCCGACACAGGTCCTCATTCAAGGCGTGACGTTGAAGCACCAGGTAGTCCAGGTCACCCTCGACGCTCACAATGCCCAGCAGACGGAGGTAAGCATTCACTCCGGCTACTATGGGAATAAACGGCTATCCCTGCAGTTTCAACGATTGCTCGCTGAAGACCTGCGAGCAGGGGAGAAAAGCCGTTGACCATGCCCAAAACCATACCCCATACTTTCCTCAGCAAACTCACCCAGATACACCGCGTCATCCTCTTCCGGTCCCGAGCCCGGGTTGATGCCAAGTGCGAATCGGATGTTGATCTCGCCAGCGGCGCCCCTGGAGCCATCCCTGACCAGGGGCAGGAGATCATGGCGGTCTTAGCGGGAGGCGGACACCCTGTTGGGCATTGATGCCGTTCGTTATGATGAACTCCCGGAGGGGAGAGCGCCCTTTCGCACCTGCAAATATCGTCCGGATCCGCCCGCCCAGCGGGTCCATCATAATCATCCCTCCTCCAACACCAACCCGAGTGCCAAAGGTGGCGGACTCATACAATCCATTGACGGGTCGATGGCCTGTGGCCTATGCTGAAGCCTATGTCGAAAGGGAGGTGTTACCATGCATACGGAACGCCATGTACGTTTTTTTCGCAATGGCCGCAATCAAGCGGTTCGTATTCCCCGTGAGTTCGAGATGGACGCGCAAGAGGCCATCATGCGGCGTGAGGATGATCGCTTGATTATCGAGCCGGTAAAACGCAAAGGGCTTCTGGCTACTCTGGCGAGTCTTTCTGCCTTGGATGAGGAGTTCCCGGATACGGATCGCGATCTTCTCCCACTGGATGACATCGAATTGTGAGTGGGACCCGCCGCTACCTGCTGGACACCAACATTCTGTCGGATTTGATCAGGCATCCACAGGGTATAGTGGCACAGAGGATTACCGTTGTCGGCGAGGCGGCCGTATGCACCTCCATTGTGGTGGTTTGTGAATTACGGTATGGCGCAGCAAAGAAAAATTCTCCCCGACTCGCAGAGCAGATGAACGCCGTTATCGCGGCCATGGATGTGCTCCCCTATGACGCGCCGGCCGATCAGACTTATGCGGAAATCCGTCAACACCTTGCCTCCTGCGGCCAGCCCATTGGTCCGAATGACTTGCTCATTGCCTCCCATGCACTGGCAGTCAAGGCCATATTGGTGAGCGCCAATGTGGGCGAGTTTTCCCGAGTGCCCGGGCTCATAGTGCACAATTGGCTGCCATGATCAAAAACCCTCTACAACAAGGCCTGCATCTTGAAAACCTACTGTTCCTCTGGCTGGCAATCCATATAAACCTAGCAGCATTATGGTAGGTAGTTCTAATGGGCGATTAGCAGCGGAAACAGTCGTTCATGTCAATCGTCATAGCCTTGTATCTCGCCGGAAACGGAAAGGTCAATAAAATTCGCCTGCGGAACCGGCTAAGAGTGAGGCGGGTGTTCGAGAAGACTGCGCGGGGGAAGAGTTTCCGTAGGCACATCAATTCCGGCCCACCTCCGGGCAAGCTGGTCGAGGCCGTCAAGTACGTTTCCCAGTTCCTGACCACGCTCAGTCAGACCATAGCTCACCTCCGGCGGCACCGTTGGGCGATAATCACGGTAGATGATACCCGCTTCCTCAAGTAGGCGCAGACGTTCGGTCAGAACACGGGCTGAAATCTTGCCCACGGCGCGCTGCAGGGCACCAAAGCGCAACGGTCCCTGATTGCGCAAGATCCAAAGAATGTAAGTGGTCCAAGGTCCCATCAGCAAGCGTAACAGGGAGTCCATGGGACAGGCGAACTGTTGCTGAGTTTTTCCCATAGTTACTAATTAGTACCTACTTTACAAAAGTATTTATGGCCATAATATGCAAGGCAAGATGGGCGCGCAAGCGGTGTCCGCAAGGAGATTGACCATGAATGCAACAGTTATCGTACGGCAGACCCGATCCATTGAGCGGATCGTGAGCGGTCGACCTACTTCCGACGGGGCCGGCGTGAAACTCCTTCGCCTCTTCGCGGGCGATCTGCAGAAACGTCTCGACCCCTTTCTGATGCTTGATCTCTTCGGCAGCGAAAACCCCGACGATTACATCGCGGGCTTTCCCGATCATCCTCACCGCGGCTTCGAAACCATCACCTACATGCTGGCCGGTCGCATGCGGCATCACGATAGTGCCGGCCACGAAGGAATCCTAGAAAGGGGCGGGGTGCAGTGGATGATTGCCGGTCGCGGGGTGATCCACTCGGAAATCCCGCAACAGGTTGCGGGCCGGATGGCCGGTTTTCAGCTATGGCTGAACCTGCCTGCGGCGGACAAAATGCGCGAACCCTGGTATCGCGATTTTCAGGCCGCGGACGTACCGCATGTCGGCTGCGCCGATGACGTCGGGATCACGGTCATAGCCGGTCGCTGTTGTGGAGTGCAAGGCGCGGTGGAGCGCCCCGTGACCGAGCCGCTGATCCTCGATCTCCATCTGCCCCAGGGAGTCACTTTTCTGCAGGAGGTTCCGGCCGGGCATCACGCTTTTCTGGTGCCCCATCAAGGCAGGGTCGAAATTGCGGGTCAGCAGGTACCCGAGGGCCAACTCGCCATTCTTGGCAATGACGGGGACGGCGTGCAGATCACCGCACAGTCGGAGAGTAGCGTTCTGCTGGTGGCCGGCAAGCCTCTGGGAGAACCTATCGCGCAATACGGTCCTTTCGTGATGAACAATGCGGAGCAGTTAGAACAAGCCCTCCAAGATTATCGCGCCGGCCGCCTGGCCTAATGAGATCGGCATTTGTAGTCAATAGAAGGAGATGACAATGAGCAACATTCTGGTGCTGTACCACAGCCTGTGGGGTCATGTAGAGCAGATGGCCGAGGCCGAGGCCGAAGGTGCTCGCTCGGTAGCGGGGGTGAACGTGACCCTGAAACGAGTTCCCGAGAGCCTCGATGCCGAAAAGCAGGCCGCCCTGCACGTCAAGGCGCAGGCCGCGCCCGAAGCCGATCCCCACGAATTGGGCGAGTATGACGCAATCCTGTTCGGTACTCCGACTCGATTTGGCAACATGAGCGGTCAGATGCGCAATTTCCTCGACCGCACCGGTGAGCTCTGGCAAAAAGGCGCGTTGGTGGGAAAAGTCGGTAGCGTGTTTGTCAGCACCGCCACGCAGCACGGCGGTCAGGAGAGCACCATCCTGAGTTTTCACCCCTTTTTATTCCATCAGGGCATGATCGTCGTCGGCGTGCCGTATTCCTGCCCGGAGCTGAGCAACATGGAAGAAATCTCCGGCGGCACTCCTTACGGTGCCAGTACTCTGGCCAGGGTTGACGGCAGCCGCCAGCCCTCGGCCAATGAGTTGGCCATCGCCCGTTTTCAGGGCCGCCATGTGGCGGAAATCACGCAACGGCTGTTTTCTTGACGCAAAGGAGATCCCCCATGTTTCCTCGTTACCTCTCGTCACCCTTGCTGGGCGCCACGCTCTCTCTGGGTCTTGTCGGGACAGCCGTAGCTGCGCCCCCATCTTATGTACCGTTGAACGGCAATCCCAACGGGACCTACCGCATTGATGCCCAGCATACCAATGTCTTCTTTACCATTGGTCACGTGGGGATCGCGCAGTTCACCGGCCGCTTCGATCGGATCTCGGGAACCTACACATTCAATGGGCGTCACCCGCAGCGGGACAAGGTGGATATCACCATCCCAGCGGCGAGCATCAACACCAATTTTGCCCTGCGCGATGAACATTTGCGCAGCAAAGAATTTTTTGACGTGAAAAGGTATCCAAACATTACCTTTGTCGGCACACGGTACACACCGGACGGGGCGCATGGCGGCACCTTGAGGGGGAATCTGACTCTGCACGGGGTTAGCAAGCCTGTGGTTTTTTTGGTGCGCGAAGTGGGTGCCGGCGAGGTCTCTTACCTACCCAAACCCTGGGGAGGATATCTTTCGGGCTTTGTCGCAACGACCACGATTCATCGTTCCGATTTTGGGATGACGGCCTATCTCCCCGAAGGGCTATCCAACGCCATCCACATCGAAGTGGAAGTCGAGGGAGTCAAGGAGTAGTTGCGCCTGAGTACGGTCAAAGAGGTTGATGGCTTGGGGTGCGCTGACGATCACGTTGCGTGAGGGTCTGAGGGTAAACCCCCTCGAGGAACGTGAACAAAGGCTCCTGTTGGGGGAATGTCACCTTCCGACCAAGAAAAGGACCTCGCCAGTGTGCCACAACCTTCTGCATGATCCCAAAATATTTCAGTTGTTGTACCGTGTTGATGAAGCCCTTGCCGAAGAAACCAGGACCACTCGGTGTGCCTGTGGTGGGAAGTGGCATCGGGCGGACTACCTGAATCCCCCCGAGTTTTGTGGAGGGCTTTATTCGTTCCTCATGCTGCTTTTGAGGTCGGCAGTTTCAACT
>NZ_JBMFWL010000030.1:0-24220 GCF_049965315.1 Acidithiobacillus sp.
AAGGGTATCCACCTCTTCCGGCCGGTGGGCATCGGAGATGCGGTGGACGATGATCTCGCCTTCCTTCTCCAATTGCCACATGTGGTCGCGGATGTCGTCCATCCGCTCGCCCAGGTCAACGCTGCGGCGATCCACGTGGCTGCGCACCCAGGCCGTTGCGGTTTCGGCCTCCTGGGCGGAAAGGTTGGTATCCTGGAAAAATGCGCCGTGTCCGGCCACGCCTTGCTGTGTGTTCTCGCTCATGGATAGCTCCTTGGCTGCGTCATGGGAAATCTGCATTGTTGACAAGTATGCTCCAGAATTATTTCCTTGCCAATTCATTACACTGATCAGCCATGGACGGGTGATAAAATCCATCAGGGGAAGGCTGGGCGTCTCCGCTCATTGACGACGGGAAAGCGCCCGATGACAATGCCCGGACCTGGCCCACTCATTGGATGGATCTTTATGCCGGAGCATTCCCTTCTGCCGCCCGCCAACCCGGAGCAACAGGGCTCGTCCCTCGCCGGGATCGAGGCCCGCTGCGTGGCCCTGTATCAACTCCCCTCGCTGCAGGGCAAAGGCTGGCTGCCCAATCTATTCTGGCGGCGGGCGGCGGATGGCGATCCCTTCGGGTCCCTGCGAGTGGACCCCTGGGAGCTGGAAGTCCTTTTTGCCGCCGTTGCCGGGGTGCCCTCCCTGGCCCGCCCTCTTCTGGAGGCGCGGCGGCCCGGTCGGGCGGCCTTCATCGCCCGTTCCATCGCCCATGGCGAATTGCCCTACCTCGGCTATGCCGATGGTGGCGGTAGCGTATGACGGCGCCCTGCATCGCCATCCTCTCGCGGCGCCCGGATCTGTATTCCACGCGCCGCCTGGTGGCAGCGGCTACGCAGCGCGGCGCCGTGCCGCTGGTCTTGGATCCCGGGGCCTGTCTGCTGGCGCTGGACAGCGCCGGTTCCGTCCTCTACCACGGCGACGAGCGGGTGCCGTCCTGCGCGGCAGCCATTCCCCGGGTCGGCAGTCCCATCACCCGCCTGGGGGGCCGCTTGCTCCGCCATTTCGCCGGTCAGGGCAGTTATTGCCTCAATGGAGCCGCGGCGCTGGAGCTGGCGCGGGACAAGTTTGCGGCCCTGCAAGCCCTGGTGCAGGCCGGTGTGCCGGTACCCAGGACGGTCTATTTCAGCGATCCGCAACAACGGGAGATGGCCATGGCGCAGGTGGGTTGGCCTCTGGTGAGCAAGCTGCTGGAGGGCTCCCAGGGGGTGGGAGTCATGCTTGCCGAGAGTGCGGCCTCGGCGCGGGGACTCCTGGATACCTTGCTCCACCTCCAACGGGAGGCCGTGGTGCAACGCTATCTTGCGGGCAGGGAAGACCTTCGGGTCATCGTCCTCGCCGGGCAAATCCTGGCAAGCATGCGCCGCCGCGCACCCCTGGATGACTTCCGCAGCAATCTCCATCGCGGTGGTGAAGCGACGCCGGTGGGGGATCTGCCCCCCACCTGGGCGGCCATCGCCTTGCGCGCCACCGCCGCTCTGGGCCTGGATTTTGCCGGCGTGGATCTCATGGCCGATGCCGATGGCCAAGCCCTGGTGCTGGAAGTGAACCCGGTGCCCAGCCTGGAGGGCATCGAGCGGGTAAGCGGGGTGGATGTTGCCGACGCCATCATGGGGCGGGTGCTGGCGGCGCTGCCGATCCCCCATCCATCCGGGCGACGGCCTGGCTGATCCAGGCATGGGCCTTGGCGGTGAGGGCGCCGGCCTTGTCGTCTCCGGGCATGATGGGCGGGGCGATCCGTATCTCCACGATGCCCGGGCGCTTGCGCCAGTCGTCCCGCGGCCAGAAACAGCCGGCGTTGAGGGCGACCGGCAAGAGCGGCACCCGGGCCCGGACCGCCAGTCCCGCAGCGGTACTGCTGAATTCGCCGACCTCACCGCAGGGGTGACGGGTGCCCTCGGGAAAGATCAGGACATGGAAACCGCCGGCCAGGCGTTCCTTTCCTTCTTCCAGGACCTGCACCATGGCGCGTTTGCCCTGGCGCCGATCGATGCCGATGGGCCAGGAAAGACGCAGGGCCCAGCCAAAGACCGGGATCTCAAAGAGTTCCTTCTTGAGGACATAGGAAATGCGCCGGAAAATGACCCAGAGCAGGAGGGTTTCCAGGGCGGATTGATGGTTGGCGACGATGACGCAGGGGCGCTTGGGAATGTTTTCCTGGCCCGTGACGCGAAAACGGACGCCACAGGCCCAACCCAGCCAGTACACGCTGACGCGGCCCCAGAAGCCGCAGGCCCAGGAGCGCGGCCCGCGGGGCAGCAGGACGAAGAGCAGCACGACGGACCCCCAGAGGAAGGTCCATAGCGCGAATCCCAGGTAAAACAGGGCGCTACGCAGGGTGATAATCACGATGCCTCGATGATGGCCTGGACGGCGCTGGCGAGGTCGCGATGCACGGGGATGCCCATGGCTTCCGCCTGCAGGCGGGCGGCCGGGCCCTTGCCGGTGAGCACGAGCATGGGCATGGCTCCGGCCGCCTGTGCCGCTTGCAGATCACGCAGGCTGTCGCCAATGGCAGGCACGTCGTCCAGGGGGGTTTGAAAGCGCTCCTTGATTTCCTGCAGGAGGCCGGGCTGGGGCTTGCGGCAGTGGCATTGGGCCTCGGGGGAGTGGGGACAGAAAAAAATGGCGTCCACGCGTCCGCCCACTGCCGCCAGTTCCCGGCGCATGCGGGTGTGGATGGCGGTGAGGGTACGCAGATCAAAGAGGCCACGGCCCACGCCCGATTGATTGGTGGCGATGGCCACCACAAAGCCGGCCCGATTGAGGCGGGCGATGGCCTCCAGGCTGCCCGGAATGGGCCGCCATTCGGCGGGGGACTTGATATAGGCGTCGCTATCTTCGTTGATGACCCCGTCGCGATCGAGAATGACCAGATTCCCCATCACTGTCCCTGCAGGCGCGAAAAATCGGCAATGGACAAAAAGGCGGCCTGCAGTTCGCCCAGCAATGCCAGCCGATTGCGGCGCAGCGCCGGATCCTCGTCCATGACCAGAACGCTGGCGAAGAAGCGATCCACCGCGGGGCGCAGGCCCGCCAGCAGGTCGAGGGCGGGGGCGTAGCGCCGCTCGGCCAGGAGCCCCGCAACGGCGGGAGCCATCGTCTGCCATTCTTCCCACAGGAGATGCTCGGCAGGATCCTGGAAGAGCGCCGGTTCGACATTCATGGCGGTGCTTTCCCCTTCCTTGCGCAAGAGATTGTGCACCCGCTTGTTGATGGCGGCCAATGCCGCGGCCTCGCTCCCCCGATGAAATTCCACCAGGACTTCCAGGCGATGGCGGGCATCGAGGGGGTCTGCCGGTTGCCGAG
The DNA here is from genome assembly GCF_049965315.1 of Acidithiobacillus sp. Classification (GTDB taxonomy): domain Bacteria; phylum Pseudomonadota; class Gammaproteobacteria; order Acidithiobacillales; family Acidithiobacillaceae; genus Acidithiobacillus_B. The sequence continues at coordinate 3,343 of NZ_JBMFWL010000030.1, forward strand.
CCAGGACCGCCGCCACCAGGTCCGCCGCGAATCCTTCCTCGCGAAAGAGCACCCGCAAGCGTTCCTGTAAAAAGGCGAAAACCGCGTCCTGGACGGTTTCGGCCTGGGCGCTGAAGATCTGCCCGTAAGCGCCGATGGCAGCGCCGATGGCGGCCGGCAGATCCAGTCCGATCTCCCCTTCCAGGGCGATGCGCAAGATGCCCAGGGCGGCACGGCGCAGGGCAAAGGGGTCGCGATCGCCATTGGGGATCTGGCCGATGGCAAAAAACCCTACCAGGGTATCGAGCTTGTCGGCTACGGACAGGCATTGGGCGCCGCCGTCGACAGGAATGCCGTCTTCCCGGCCCGTCGGCGCATAATGGCCGGCAATGGCCGCCGCGACGGCATCCGGTTCGCCGTCATGGCGTGCATAATGCCCGCCCATGATCCCTTGCAGCTCGGGAAACTCTCCCACCAGGCCGGTGAGGAGGTCGCACTTGCACAGGGCGGCCGCATGGCCGAGGAGCAGCGGATCGGCGTCGAAGCGGGGCGCCAGGAGAGGGGCGAGTTGCTCCAGGCGGTCGCTCTTGGCGAGGAGACTGCCCAGGCCCTCCTGAAAGAGGATGCCGTCCAGACCCGGGCGGCGACTCGCCAGGGATTGCCGGCGATCCTGGTTCCAGAAGAACTCCGCATCGGCCAGCCGCGCCCGCAGGACCCGATTGTTGCCGTGGACGACGACGGCGGGATCGAGACTGCGGAGATTGGCGGCGAAGAGGTAGTGCTGGATCAGCCGGCCCGTTGGGCCGCGCAAGGGGATATAGCGCTGGTGCTGCATCATCACGGTAATGAGCACTTCTTCGGGGATGGCCAGGTACTCTGTGGCAAAGGCACCGGCGAGGATCACCGGCCATTCGTTGAGACCGGTGATCTCTTCCAGCAGGCCGGAGGGGAGGATGACCGTCGCCTCCATGTCCGCGGCCAGGCTGGCGGCCTTTTGGGCAATGGCGGCGCGGCGCTCGGCAAAGTCGGCCATGACAAAGGCCGCCTCCAGGTCCTTTGCATAGTTCGATGGCCGGGCGATGGCCACTGCCCCGGGATGGTGGACGCGATGGCCATAGCTCGTGCCCTGGGCCTCCAGGCCAAAGGCCCGAAAGGGAATGACCTCGTCCCCATGGCGCAGCAGCAGCCAGCGCACCGGGCGCAAAAAGTTCTCCTCGCGGTCGCCCCAGCGCATGCGTTTGCGCAGGGGAAGGCTGCGCAGGAACTCATGGATGATGCCGGGCAACAGCGTTTTAGCACTTTGCGGCGCCTCCACCTGTCGCCAGGCCAGAAAGGCACCCTTGTCGGTATCCAGGGTGATGAGATCCTGCATCTCCACGCCACAGGATCGGGCGAAGCCGACGGCCGCCCGGCTGGGTGTGCCGTCGGCATCGTAGGCGCGATCCACGGCGGGCCCGCGGCGCAGGATCTCCCGCGGCCGGCTATGCCGGGCGAGGCGTTCCACCCGCAGGGCCAGGCGGCGGGGGGTCACAAAGGCATGCACACTCCCCTGGTCGAGACCCGCTTCGTCCAGAAGCCGGGGAAGGATTTCCATGGCTGCCGCCTGCAGCGGGAGTTGCTCCCGGGCGGGAAGCTCTTCACAACCCAGTTCCAATAGAAAATCGTCATACTCGGACATCTTCGCTCCGTAACAGGGGATGGCCCATGGCTTCGCGGGCGGCGGCGTAGGATTCGGCGACTCCCCGCGCCAGGGTGCGCACCCGGCCGATGAAGCGGGCGCGTTCATTGACACCGATGGCCCGCCGCGCATCAAGGAGATTGAAGGCGTGGGAGCATTCCAGTACCCGCTCATAGGCGGGCAAGGGCAGGGCTGCCGCGAGCAGCGCCTGACAATCCTGCTCGGCACGGTCAAAACGCGAAAAGAGGTCGGCGACGGGGGCGAGTTCGAAGTTGTAGCGGGACTGCTCTACTTCATTCTGGTGAAAGACGTCTCCGTACCGCACGCCGGGCGTCCAGACGAGGTCGTAGACGCTTTCCACGCCTTGCAGATACATGGCCAGACGTTCCAGGCCATAGGTGATTTCCCCCATGACCGGGTGGCAGTCCAGCCCTCCCACCTGCTGAAAGTAGGTGAACTGGGTGACTTCCATGCCGTTGAGCCAGACCTCCCAACCCAGCCCCCAGGCACCGAGGGTGGGGGATTCCCAGTCGTCTTCGACGAAGCGGATGTCATGGACCCGATGGTCAATCCCCAGGGTCGCCAGGGAGCCGAGGTAGAGTTCCTGCAGATCACCGGGGTTGGGTTTCAGGACCACCTGAAACTGGTAGTAATGCTGGAGACGGTTGGGATTGTCGCCGTAGCGGCCGTCCGTAGGGCGTCGCGACGGTTGCACGTAGGCGGCGCGCCAGGGTTCCGGACCGAGGGCGCGCAGAAAAGTGGCAGGATGGAATGTGCCTGCACCTACCGGCATGTCCATGGGCTGTAGCAGCACGCAACCTTGATCAGCCCAGTAGCCTTGCAGCCTCTGGATGAGTTCCTGGAAAGTCATGGCAGTCTCTGGGAGAAATGGCGCATTATCACCCATGGCCGCCGGCTTTGGGAAGGGCGAAGGGCCCCCTTCAGCGGCCCCGATTCACAGCATCTCGGCAATACCGCTGGCCGCGCGCTTGGCGTCGAGAAATACCAGCCCCAGCTTGGCCTCCTTGCGGGCAATGACGGTCAATACCGCATCCCGGCCGGCATGGATGAGCAGCACATAGCCATTGTCGCCCTTGATCATGACCTGTTCGAGCTCGCCGCGGGACAATTCGGCGGAGGTGCGGTCACCCAGGGAGAGCATGGCCGCCGCCATGGCACCCACCCGATCTTCGTCCATATTGGCGGCAAGCATGGAGGCGATGGTCAGGCCGTCCGTGGAGATGACCGCCGAGGCCTCGATGTCGGCCGATGAGCCGTTGAGATCGCTGAGGATGGATTTAAGCATTTCTTCGCGCATGGTGTTTCTCCTGATACATTGAAAATAGGGGCGTTACGAGGGGCGAGCCTTGCACATTCAGCGATAACGTTGGTCCAGAACCTGCACCAGAGTCACAAAAGCCTGGTTCTGGAGGCGGGGAGTACCGCTGATGATGAGCATGAAGCGTTGCTTGCCGATGAACAGCGGCCAAAAACCGAGTTCCGACCTGCCCGCCGGGTCCACCAGCGCCCAGGCTTCCGTGCTCACCCGAAGGTTGTTTTTGAGGAGGCGGCTATGGCGGGTTTGCAGGGCGAGCAGGTCGGCGGAGAGGCCGGCCAGCTCTTCGGCCGCCTCATGAAGAAAGCCCGCCGCGGCCAGGTAAAAGCCATTCTCGTCGGCCAGCAACGCCTTATTGGTGTCGGAGAGATGCGCCAGGAGGGAGGGGAGAATGTCCTCCAGCCGGTCCTGGATGGGCGGCGGCGCCGCGGTGCTGCCGCGCACCAGCCCCAGGCGCTGGAGGCGGAAAATGCTGCGCAGGGCCTCTTCCGCGTCATCGCTCTGGGTCCAGCTCATGGCTGTCGAGGTGGCAAAGGGCGCCACGCCGCCTTCTTCCAGGATGCGCAGCAGGATAGCGCGATTACCCGCATGTTCCGGGCTGGACACGGCATAGAAGGCCCCGGCGGGAGTCACCTGCGCGTAGAGCTGTTCTGTGGACGGGGCCAGGTCGACACTCATGAGTTTTCCCCGATGCCGGGATCAATGGAATAGAGCAGGGCCATGACGAGGTTTTTTACATCGTCCTTGCGTCGTCCATCCACTTCGAAGATGGGCGGCATGGGATTGAGCATCTGCAGGTCTGCCGTGATTTCGGGCAGGGCGTCGGCGTAATCCGCGGGCGTGGGTTGTGCCTTGATGTCGCTCTTGGAAATGCCGATCACTACCGGTACATCGACGATGAAATCCTTGAAGGCATGGAGAAAGAAATGCATGTCCTTTTTGGGGTTGGGCCGGGTATTGTCCAGCATCAGGATGAGACCCAGGCCGCCGGTGGTGAGGATGTCCCACATGAAATCAAATCGCTCTTGCCCAGGGGTGCCGTAGAGGTGGACCTTGGTCTGGGCGTCGAGATTGAGGATGCCGTAATCCATGGCCACGGTGGTGTAGCCCTTGCGATTCAGGGTCATGTCCGAAGCGGCCGCATCCGTCGCGATGATCGGCGTATCCGAAAGGGCGGAGATGGCGCTGGTCTTCCCGGCTCCCACCGGGCCGGTAAAAATGATCTTGTTATCTTCTCTCACTGCAGGCGCTCCTTTTTTTGCGCACCGTAGAAAAAAACGCGGCGACTATGTCTAGGCTATAGGCCGGCAATGCGCGCCAGGAGCCGGCCGAGGAGGCCGCGGCGCGCCGTGGGGATTTCCTGTTTTCCAGGTTCCGTCGGCGGCGTCGCTGCCTTGGCCTCGGTGCTGCCGATGGGGCTGTAGCGCAGCAGGCCCAGGCTTTCGGAGGCGGCCAGAAAGTTGAACAGATCAGCGGGCGCGACGCGCAGCATTTTGACGGTCAGGACCGGGGATGCGGGCGACCTGGCCAGGAATGCCGCCAGACGCAGGGCTTCAGGCAGCATGGACAAGCGCGTGAGATTGGGCCAGTGCTTGAGCTGGACCGGGGTGTTGGGCTGCAGGCGGTTGATCAGTCGGCCGTTTGCGGTCCAGGCCCCGACCTGCCAGAGGAGGGCCTGCAAGGTCAGGTGGCGCACCGGGGTGTTGGCGGGGATGTCGGCGCTGTTCGGGGCGCGGGCTTGCAGGCGCTGGGCCGGATTCTGCGCAAGCCTTTTGAGCGTCTCATCGTCCACCAGGGAAAGCACCTGATCGGCAATGGGATCAATCTTGAGGATGACCCGCTGGGCGCCTTCCACGATCACCGCCGGCACCTGATCCCGGCGAACCATGAGCAGCAGGCCCAGCAAGCCCTGCTCCGGATCAAAGGGGCGCACGTCTTCGGGGCGCAGGATGGGCGCCGCCGGACGCGGCGCGGCGGCAGGCTGTGCAGGGGGCGGGGGAGAGGTGACGGCGGGGGCTTCGGGCATGGCCGCCGGCCGTACACCGAGTTCCGGACGGATGGGAGTGACGGTGGCGGTGGCCGCCTTGCCTTGGCCCGCTGCCGGCGGCGGGGTGGGCGCTGCGGCGGGGGCAGACTCTTGCGCCTCTCCTTGCAGCAAGGCCTCCAGGGCGGGGAAGAGGGTTTCCATGCGCACGGGTTTTTGCAGGGCGGGAAAGCCGCTGGTCGCGTCCGGGGTGATGCTGGTGATCAAAATCCGCAGTTGCGGATGCTCCTGGCGAAAGCGATGGGCCAGATTCATCCCTTCGGGGCCATCCACATCGATGATGGCCAAGGTGGGGTCCCGGGACTCCTGCGCTTCCAGCAGGCGATAGGAACGGCGCGTGTACATCTTGAAGGCCATGCGAAAGACGGCCTCTTTGCGGCTGTCCATGCCTACCGTGCGGACGAAAATCTCACCACTCGTAGCAAAAGGCTGGTTCATGATCCTGTCCTAAATCGCATGCCGAGTGCGGCGCTGGAGCCGTTCGGCGAGGTCGAACATTTGCCGCATGATTTCCTCGTCTGGTTGGGTGTCGGCGGCCAGCACGGCCTGGATAAAGTCTGAAAAGCGATCCTGGGCATCCATGCGCTCGTACATCTCCAAGAGTGGTGCATAGTAGTCGCCATTGGCGGGTTGGGCGATAGTGGCCATTTCCAGCAGGGATACGGCTTCCTCGACTTGCCCGTAATCCAGCAATTGGTTGAACTCGTGGAGAATGCTGTCGTCATGATCCGCGGCCACGATGATGTTGTCCCGCCGGATCTGCTCCAGGATCAGGGGCGGGCTGCTGATGGGGATGGCGGTGATGGGGACGTAAAGGCCATATTGCTCCGCCAGGGGCGCCAGGCGGTGCTCATTACCGTCGATGCCGTCCAGCTCGGACCAGAGGGGATGCGCACCCAGTTGCTGGCCGTGATGGAGGAGGCGATGGCGCAAGGCGGCGCCTGCGCCCCATAAGGTGAGATAGAGATACAGCAGTTCTTCCGCATAGGTGGCGGCCTGACGGCGTTGGTAGAGCAGTTCCAGCAACTCCACATGCAGGGCCAGCTTCCGGGGATCGAGGATCAGATTGCGGCGGAGAAGGCGTTCGGCCACATCGTCCTGCCCTGCGGCGCGCAACTGGCGCGCCGCGGTCAGCGGGGAAATGATACCGGCCACCACGGTTGTTTCTGCTTCATCCAGCGCCCCAAGGGACATTTCCCCGACGAGCAGGGGCCGGTTGTCCTGAGCCGGGCCCGGGGATTCCGCCTCCCGGCCCTGGCTCTTGTCGGTGGGGGCATTGAAGCCGCTGAGGTTGATGTCGCCGAGATCGAAGGGCTCGGGGTTGACGATGGCCTGCTCCAGGTTCTGCCGCGCCTCCGCAAGGGCGTTATGGGCCAGGGTCGGCCCGCTATCGGCGCGTTGGGGCCGGCGTTGAACCAGTTCGGCTTCGATGGCTGCGACACTCATGCCGAGCAGGGCCTCGGCGAGCACCCGCAACTGCAGATTCTGCGGGTCTAGCTGCAGGCCGGCAAAGATGTCCTCCCGGCAGTCCACCCCCGCATGAGCCGTATGCTCACAAAGTCGTTCGAGGATTTCGGCGTAGCGGTCCACATCCGCGAGGGCGAGATAAATCTCCAGCAGGCGCCGGGTCTGTTCCTGGTCGCCGCGATGATGATCCACATACCAGCGCAGGGTAGTGCTGGCCTGCTCCAGGTGGCCATAGGAGAGATAGATCTCCACCTCATCGAGAATGCTGACCTCTTCGATCTGCGCCGCCGCGCTTGCCGCGGGAGCGGCTTCCTGGACTTTGCCGGCGCTGGCGCGGGGCGTTTGTTGCACCGTACTTCTCGGGCGAGGCGCCGCCGCGGGTTTTTTTTGGGTGTGCAGCTTCCACAAAACGGCGATCAGCACCAGAACGACAAGGCTGGCAATGAGGATCAGGCTGGTAAGGGGTAGTCCCATCATTGGCAATTTTCTCAAAGGATCGTGGAGGCCTAGTGCTTCTTGCCATATACCGATTAAATAGATGCTTTCAGGCGCCTGTCAATGCGAAGGCGTGGGCGATCTCCCGGAGGCGGCGGCAACTGCCGCGCCGGGCCATGCCCGCATCCACGGCGCACTGGGCGTATCCGGCGAAAAAAGCGGGCAGCGCATGGAGGACGATGGGCAGGCGATCCCGGCTGACGCCCCCCAGGCGCCAGTCGGCGCGACCGGCATGGGTGGGGTGGGTGCTGCACAAGGCGACACCCCAGGCGTGAACGTCCCGCGGCCAGTGGTGTTCCCGCACGCATAACTGGTGTTGTTCCGGCGCCAGCGGCGGGCCGACGAAGGGTCCTGCATAGGAGACCTGCAAGTCTCCGGCGAGATCGGCAAGCAGGCGGTCAACGCGCTGGAGGGCGTCCCTGAGCTCTGCCTGGGTAACGGGGGTTCCGCCCAAGGCGTCCCGCAGCAAAACGATATGGGGTGATTCCATGCCCAACTCCTTTTTGCGTTATTATGAACTCAGATCCGGCCGTTGGCGAAGGGGTTTTTTGCTACGGCCGCCCGCGGGGGCGGGATGTATTTTTTTGGAGGTGGCGGGGAGTATTTCCCGCATCTTCGTGGTCTACGTGATCGCGAAGGGGCGTGGGTAAAATGCCCGGTCATGCCGTGATCATCATTGGGGAGTCGAAGAATATATGCGCAGACAGTCGGAGCGATGGGTGCTGGGGATAGTCCTGGCGTTGACGGGCGCGGCGGCTCAGGCCAGCGTTTATGCCCTCCCCGCCCATGGGGATGTGGTCGGCCAGTTGCATGCGGTCACCACCCACAGGGACGATACCTTGCTGGATATCGGGCGATTCTACGACCTGGGTTACAACCAGGTGACGGGTGCCAACCCGGGGGTCAATCCGTGGCTGCCCGGGCAGGCGGCCAAGGTGGTCATTCCCGCGCAGTATGTCCTGCCGCCCCGCCCATGGACGGGGATCGTGGTGGATATTCCGGCGCGCCGCCTCTATTACTTTCCCTCCAACGACCCGGTCGTATTCACCTATCCCGTGGGCGTTTTCCTGCCCGGCTGGAAGGAGGGCCTGACGACGACGCAGATCATCGCCAAATTCCGCATGCCGGCCTGGAATGTCCCCAAGAACATCCATGCCTGGTTTGAAAAGAAATACCACATGGATATTCCGTGGTATTGGCCGCCGGGCGCCGAGAATCCCATGGGCGAACTGGCCATGGAGACGGGCTTGTCGGGTATCTATATTCATGGGACCTATCATCCCTGGGGAGTGGGCATGCGTGCCAGTCAGGGCTGCTTTCAGATGTTTCCCGAGAATGTGGCGCAGTTGTTCCCCCTGGTGGCGAGGGGCACGCCGGTACGCATCATCGACCAGCCCAATCTGGTGGGAGAGCGGGATGGACAGATTTATCTACAGTCCTACAAGCCCTTGCACGCCTACCACAAGGATGGCATGTCGGACCTTCAGCGGGCGGTCATGAGCATCAAGACCTATATGGCCCGGCACGATCTGCATGCCTCCATCGACTGGCAACGGGTGGAGCAGGTGGTGCATGCCCGCGATACGGTGGCCTTGCCCATCAGCGCCGGTACGCCCAGCTACCAGGAGATCGCAGCGGCCATTCCGGCCAAGCCCTATGCCTATGCGCCCTATGGCCCGGCCGCCAACGGTGCCGCGGTTCCGCCGCCCTTGGCCTTGGCGAACGCCAGCACTCCGGAAGAACATTTGCACGTAGAGGTGAGTTTCCCCGATCAGCAGCGATAGCGGGCGTTGGCAAGGGATGGCGGGGCGGTAGGGGACGGGCAGTTCCCCCTTGCTCACGCGGCCCTAGACGCCCTTGGCGGCACTGTGCTCCTGAACCCAGAGCCAGAACAGTCCGAGATATTCATGGACGGCTTCGCTGCAGACTTCCTGATAGATGGCCCGCGGCAGCCAGGCATCCAGCGTGTCATCGCGAACGCGGTCCAGGCGGTAGTCGGTGGGCACCGGAGTGACCTGTAAGGGGGTACGCGCAAACCAGGCCATGGCCCGGGGCATGTGCAGGGCGGAGGTGACCAGATAAATGCGCTGGACATCGTGGCTGGCAAGGAGGGTGGCGCTGTCGAAGGCATTGGCGGCGGTATTGTAGGAATGGGTCTCCGGCCAGATGGGGGTGGTGATGTGCAGGTCCTGGCGCAGGACTGCGGCCATGGTCACGGCTTCGGGAGCGGCGCCCAGGCGTGGGGCGCCGCCGCTGGGTACGATGGGCAGGCCGGTGGCGCTGGCGAGCCGAGCCGCCCCCAGAAGGCGGATGAGGGTGCGGGCGTTGACCGTTTCCCCCTTTTTGCCGGGGGCATCCATGATTTCGCCGCCGCCGAGAACGACGATGGCCTGGGGGGCGGCGGGCCCATGCACGGGTTTGAGCAGGGGCGGATAGCGGTTTTCCAGGGGGAAAACCAGCATTCTCGCCCCTACCGCCGTGGAGAGGAAGTAGAGGGCCGCCAGGGCGAGGAGCAGGAGGATGCGTCCGAAATAGCGCCAGCCCAGGATCTCCAGCAGCCAGCCGAAGAGCGCCACGGCAAAGAGGATGCCGGGGGGCTGCAGGAGCCCGGAGGCTAGGGTGAGCAGCGTCGTGTAGCGCATGGGCCCTTACCGCCTCAGTCGGACGCCGGCCTGGGGGACTCACGCATGGCGCGGTTCCGGGGCCATTTCATCATAGCTGCGCTCCGCATGATAGGAGGAGCGCACCAGGGGCCCGCTGGCCACGTGGCGAAAGCCCATGGCCTCGCCGTCCCGCTGCAACTGGGCGAATTCTGCGGGCGTGACGTAGCGGTCCACGGGCAGGTGATGACGTGACGGGGCCAGGTATTGGCCCAGGGTGAGCAGTTCACAGCCGGCCTGGCGCAGATCGGCCATGACGGAACGGATCTCGTCGAGGGTTTCGCCCAGGCCCAGCATGAGGCCGGATTTGGTCGGCACCGCGGCCTGACGCGCCTTGAATTCCGCCAGGAGCCGCAGGGAGTGCGCATAATCCGCGCCGGGGCGCGCCCAGCGATAGAGCCGGGGGACGGTTTCGAGGTTGTGATTGAAGACGTCCGGCGGCGTTTCCCCCAGGATTTCCAGGGCCTTGTCCATGCGTCCGCGAAAATCGGGGACCAGGGTTTCGATATGCAAGTCCGGGCATTCTGTACGCAGCGCCCGGATGACGGCGGCGAAATGTCCGGCACCGCCATCGCGAAGGTCGTCGCGATCCACGGAGGTGACTACGACGAAGCGCAGGCCCATGCGCGCCACGGTGGCTGCGAGGTGGCCCGGTTCTTCTGGATCGGGGGGCAGCGGCCGGCCATGGGCGACGTCACAAAAGGGGCAGCGGCGGGTGCAGAGGTCACCGAGGATCATGAAGGTGGCGGTGCCACCCCCGAAGCATTCTCCCAGATTGGGGCAGGAAGCCTCTTCGCAGACCGTGTGCAGACCGGCGTCGCGGAGGATGTGTTTGAGGCGATCCACCTCCGGCGACAGGGGCGAGCGCACCCGCAGCCACTGGGGTTTGGGCTGGCGCGGCGTCTCCACGGGAATGATGGGAATGGGGTTGCGTGCGGTCTTTTCCGCTCCGCGCCCCCCTTTGGCGGAGCTGGTATCGTAAGGCATTTATTCTTCCCCTTTGCGGAAGTTGCGCTGCAGTGCACCGGCGAGTTCTTCCAGCAGGGCTTCGCCGACGGCGCGCAGGGGCCAGTCGGGACAGAGGTCGTGGACCTGGGTGACGGGGAGATTGGGCATGCCGCAGGGATGGATGCGCTGAAAGGGGGCCAGGTCCATGTGGGTGTTGAGGCTCAGCCCGTGATAACTGCGCCCGCGCTGAATGCGCAGCCCGAGGGAGGCGATCTTGGCACCGTTGACATAGACGCCGGGGGCGCCGTGGCGGCGTTCGCCGGTGATGCCGCGCCGGGCAAGGAGACGGATCACCGCCTCCTCCATGCCGCTGGTCAGGGTGCGCACCGTGGCGCCCATGCGCGGCAGGTCGATGAGCAGGTAAACCACCCACTGGCCCGGACCGTGATAGGTGACCTTGCCCCCGCGATCGCTCTGCACCACGGGAATGGGGCCGGGATCGAGGATGTCGCCGGGGTCGGCATTGCGTCCCATGGTGAAGACGGGCGGATGCTGGAGCAGCCAGCATTGATCAGGGGTTTCGGCATCCCGTTGGGCAGTGAATTCCTTCATTGCCTCCAGGACGGTGTAGTAGGGAAGCAGGCCGGGCCAGCAGCGCACGAGGACGGGTTTCATAAACAGAGGATCACTCCGTCCACGCCGCGCAGGTCCTGATAGATGGCCTCCAGTTGCGCCTGGCTTTGCGCTTCCAGGGTGCAGGTGACGGCAAGGTACTTTCCCTCCCGGCTGGCGCGGCAGGAGAAGGCCGTTTCGGGCAGATCCGGGGCATGCATCGCCACCGCCTGGCGCACCGCAGCGAGGAGGTCGCTGTTCTGGCCGATGGCCTTGACATGATGGGTGTGCGGAAAATCATCCGTAGGATGGTCGCTGGCTTCCATGGCCCTTTCCTCCAGGTTATCTGCATTCATGGTAAATCACCCGCCCGCCGGCGGGAAGCCCGGACCCTTGCCCCGCTCCCAAGTGACCAATCCCTCACAAGGATTGCCGCACTTTGTTGAAGAGGCGGCCCAACCAGCCGGCCTTGCTGGCGCTTTCCAGGGCAACGGCGGGAACGGCCTTCAGGACCTTGCCATCCAGCGTGAAGATCAGCACGCCCACCGCCTGGCCCTTTTGCACCGGGGCCTGCAGTCCCGGGTTGAGTTGCAACTGGGTTTTCACCTGACTGAAGCGGCCCTTGGGGGCGGTGATGGATACGGCCTGGGCTACGCCGACGGGGACCCGCATGGGGGAGAGGTCGGCGCGGGTGATCTCTCCGACTTTCTGTCCGGCCTGATAGACCGGATGGTCGACGAAGAAACGATAGCCGTAGTCGAGCAGGGCCTCCACGGCGTTGGTGCTGCCGCTCCAGCTCGGCCCGCCCATGACGACCGCAATGAGACGGCGTCCATTGCGCAGGGCCGTGGCGTCGATGCAGTAGCCGGAAGCATCGGTGAGGCCCGTTTTCAGGCCGTCCGCCGTGGGATCACGAAACAATACCGGGTTCCAGCTACGCTGGGTGATCTTGTTGTAGGTGTATGATTTTTCGACGGTGATCTTGGTGACCTGGGGGTACTGCTGGAGCAGCGCGCGGGACAGCAGGGCGACGTCCAGGGCGCTGGTGTAGAGATTGGGGTCGGGAAGGCCATCGACATTGCTGTAATGGGTGTCCGCCAGGCCCAGACGCTGGGCGGCGTCATTCATCAGGGTCACAAAGCCAGACTGGCTGCCACCCACGGCTTCGGCCAGGGCCACGGCCGCGTCGTTGCCCGAGTCGATGAGGAGGCCATGCAGGAGCTGGTCGACGGTGACCGGCAGGCCGGGTTGAACGAACATGCTGGAGCCGCCGGTTTTCCACGCGGTATTGGAGATGGGAATCTGTTCGTTGAGGGTAAGGGTGCCGCCCTGCAAGGATTGATACGTGAGGTAGGCGGTCATGAGCTTGGTCAGGCTGGCCGGGGCGAGCTTCAGGTGTTCGCTTTTGGCGGCGATGACTTGCCCGGTGCTGTAGTCCATGAGGGCATAGCTCCTGACGGCCGGCAGGCCGGGGGCAGGCGGGATGGGCAGTAGCGGCGCGGGCGTACCGGTATCGGCGAGCGCGGCGGTGCCGGAGATGCCCGACAGGCAGAGGAAGAGCCAGAAAATCCGGGTCAAAAAAAGCGAACGGGCGAGCATGGGACTCCTTGATGATTATTGATCGATGGGGGTTGCTGTTGTGACCGTGGCGGGGGCCGTCGGTTCCCCGCTGTGGCTGTCCAGAATGTCCTGCATCAGCAGGGCAACGGCCATGGCGTAGAGGGGGCTGCTATTATAGCGCTGGATCACCGCAAAATTGTCCCAGCAAATGAAATAATCCGGCCCATTTTCACCGGCCAGCCGCAGCAGGCCGACGGGGAGATCCGGGTCGATGTCCCGGACCTTGCCTTGGGGACGAATGCCCGCCGCCGTCAGTTGGGCGAGAGTGAAATGGCCGGTGCCATTGGCGCTCACAAAGGCGTCCGGGCGGGCATCGGCCATGAGCTTGGCCGCCATGGCCACGGGCTGGCCGGGGTGCCAGCCGTTGGCGGCAAAGTAATGGGCGACGGAGGCCGTAATGTCCGGGATGGAGGTCCAGAGATCGGCGCCGTGGCTATCGGCATCCACGGCATAGCGCCGGTAGCTGCTGGAGATGAACTGCGGCATGCCCATGGCGCCGGCGTAGGAGCCCTGGATCTCCAGGGGATCGAGGTGGTTTTTCCGGCACAGGCGCAGGAAGTCGACGAGCTGGCGGCCAAAAAACGCATAGCGCCGGGGATGGGCCAGGTAGAGGGTGGCGTTGGCATCCAGGACGGGGATGTCACCCATGTTTTTGCCGTAATAAGTCTCCACGCCCAGGATGGCAACGATGAGGGCGGGGGCTACGCCATATTGCCGTGCGGCCGATTGCAGGGAGGCCTGATGGGTGGTGAGAAAAGCGGCGCCGGCATCGATGCGCTCGGGAGTGAGAAAAATGGCCCGATAACGCCACCAGGGGAGGTTCTCGGCCGGTGCATTCATGCTGTCCATGACCTTGGGATCATAGCGGATCTGGGCAAAGAGCCGCTGGATATCCTCCGCAGAGAATCCGTAGCGGGCCGCCAGGGTGGTCTCCAGGGGCTTGAGATGGGCCCGTTGCTGGCTGTCCAGGGGTAGCCCGCCCGCCTGGGCCAGGGGGGCGATCAGGCAGAGGGAGAGGAGGAGTCGACGGATCATGATCACTCGTGCAGCCGGGGGTGGGCATGGACGGACATCAGGATACCCAATCCGACCATGAAGGTCAGCATGGCCGTGCCGCCATAGCTGATGAGGGGTAGAGGGACGCCGACTACGGGCAGGATTCCGGTAGTCATGCCCATGTTGATGAACACATAGAGAAAGAAGGTGAGGCTGAGGGTGCCGGCGATGAGCCGGCCGAAGGGGTCGCGGCTTTCATAGGCAATGGCCAGCCCGCGCAGGACGATGAGCAGATACACGGCGATGAGAAAGAGCACGCCCACCAGGCCGAACTCTTCGGCAAAACCGGCAAAAACGAAGTCCGTTTGCGCTTCCGGCAGAAAGTCGAGGTTGACCTGGGTGCCGTTGAACCAACCCTTGCCGAATATTCCCCCCGAGCCGACGGCAATCATGCTCTGGATGATATGGTAACCGGACCCCAGGGGATCCCTTTGGGGGTCCAGAAAGGTGAGGATGCGATCCTTTTGATAGCCGTGGAGAAAATGCCAGAGGATCGGTGCGCTGACCGCGGCAATGACGATCAGGCCGATGAACCAGCGCCGCCGGACACCGGCGAGCCACATGGTGAAAAGACCGGCGGCGGCAATCTGGCCGGCGGTGCCGAGGTCCGGCTCCTTGGCAATGAGCAGGAAGGGTACGCCAATGACGAGGAAGCCGGTGATGGCGGCGCGCCAGTTTTGCACGTGTTCCTGCTGGGCGTAGTAGTAGGCGAGAAAGAGGGGCAGCGCGAGTTTCATGAGTTCCGAGGGCTGGAAACTGAGCGGGCCGATGCCCAGCCAGCGCCGCGCCCCCAGATAGCTGTGCCCGGCGACCAGGGTGGCGGCCAGCAGGATCAGGCCGAGGGCGTAGAGGAATGGTGCCCAGGCGCGCAGGCGCTCCGGAGGGGTGTTGGCTACGGCAAGCAAGGCAATGAAGGCGATGCCAAAGCGCAGCGATTGCTGGAACACGATGGTAAGATTGCCCTGACTGCTGCTGTAGAGCACCGCCAGACTGATGGCCATCAGCAGCAAAATCCCGATGGTTAGGGCCGGGTCCAGGCGCTGCCAGGGGCGGATGAGCCAGCGCGACCAGTTCATGGGACGGCTCCGGGCATCGGCCGAGGGGATGCGCTTCCCTGCAAATAGGCATCAATCACCGCCCGGGCGATGGGGCCTGCGGCGCTGCCGCCATGGCCCCCATGTTCCACGATGACCGCAACGGCAATGCGCGGATGATCTGCGGGCGCATAAGCGATGAACAAGGCATGGTCCTGAAGGGCGGTGGGATCTCCCGTCAGCGCGCGGCCGGCATCGTTGCGGCGGGCGCGCCGTACCTGGGAGGTGCCGGTCTTGGCGGCAATGGCGTTGGGGTCGTTGGCCAGATTGTGGGCGGTGCCACTGGTGACCACGGCGCGCATGGCGGCCTGGACTTCACTCACGGCGGCGGCCGAAAGGCCGATGCCTTGGGGTATGGCATCGGCAGGGTTGGCGATGTCAGCATTGCTGCGTACCAGATGGGGCGTCACCAGTTTTCCGTCATTGGCGACGGCAGCGGTGGCCCGTGCCAGTTGCAGGGGGGTGGCCAGGAGATAGCCCTGGCCAATGCCGACCATGACCGTTTGCCCTTGGTACCAGGGCTGATGATAGCGTCGCTGCAGCCATTCCGGGCTGGGGAGAACCGCAGCGGCCTCCCCCGGCAGGTCAATACCCGTGAGCTTGCCGAAGCCGAAAGGCGCAAGGCCCGCGGACAAACGGGTAATGCCTAGGCGCATGGCTACCTGATAGAAATAGACATCGTTGGAGTCGCGAATGGCTTCGCCGAGATTTTCCGCTCCGTGCCCGCCGGGTTTCCAGTCGTAATACTTGTGGGTGCTGCCCGGAATCCGGTAGGTGGCCCCGCCGGGGAGTTTTTCGTCCGGGGTGATGACGCCGTTTTGCAGGGCAACAAGGGCGACAAAGGGCTTGATGGTGGATCCCGGCGGGTAGGCGCCGCGCAAGAAGCGGTTGGTCATGGGGGTGGCCGGGTCATCGCGCAGGGCCGTCCAGGCAGCGCCGCTCAGCCCGTCCACAAAGGCGTTGGGGTCAAAGGCGGGGGAGGAATAGGCGACCAGCACCTCGCCATTGGCCGGGTCGAGGGCGACGACGGCACCACTACGGGTCCCCATGGCGCGCGCCGCCGCCTGCTGCAGGGCAAGGTCGAGGGTGATCGTGAGGTTTTCCCCCTGTTCGGCCGGAGTGTCGCGCAGGGTGCGCAAGGGGCGACCGCGGGCATCCACTTCCACGTTCTGATTGCCGGGTTCCCCGCGCAGGATGTCCTCGTATTCGGCCTCCAGGCCGTTCTTCCCGATGTAGTCAATGCCTGCGTAATGATTGGCGCTCGTTTCGTCCAGATCGGCAGGGGTGAGGTGGCCGACGTAGCCGACCACATGGGCAAAGAGGGGGCCATAGGGATAAAAGCGTTTGAGGCGCGCCTGCAACTCAACGCCGGGGAATTCATGGCGATGCACGGCAAAGGCGGCCAGTTCGGCGGCGCTGAGGTTACGGCGGATGACCACCGGCTGATAGGGATGGCTGCGCCCGAGGTCGCGCTGAAAGGCTTCCAGATCGTCCCCGCTCACCGGGAGAACGGAGCGCAGGCGCCCGATGGTGTCGCTGAGATCACCCGCGGTATTGGGGGTGATGGCCAGGGTGAAGGCGACCCGGTTATCGGCCAAGACCTGCCCGTGGCGATCCAGAATGAGGCCGCGGGCCGGCGCGATGGGCAGCAGGGCAATGGCATTGCGGGTAGACTGGGTGGCATAGTCGGAATGCTGCAGTACCTGGATTTTCAGGAGTTGCCCAAGGAGGATGGCGACCATCGCCGCGATCAGCCCCAGGGCCAGGATCATGCGCCGGGAGAAGCGTTGTTGTTCACGTTGCGGTTGACGGATATCCATGCTCAGGCGCTACGCAACCGATGGCGTATCCGGTCCAGAAGATAGACAAAGACGGGCCAGAGCAGGGCCGCCGTTAATGGGCCCAGCAAAAGCGCTAAATTCCAGGCGATGGGACCACCCCAGATCTGCCAGCTCCAGGCCACCAGACGCTCCGCCAGGAGCAGGATGAAGATGAAGAAAAGCTGCTCCCAGGGAGGGAGATTGCGCACCTTGCCCAACCCCGCATAGAGGATGAAGATCATGACGGCCGCCGCCATGGCATGGGCGCCCAGGACTCCGCCATCCACCACGTCCTGTATCAGCCCGATGATCCAGGCCACGCCCAGACCCAATTCCGTGGCACTGGTGATGGCCCAATAGAGGAGCAGCAGCGCCACGAAATCGGGGCGCAAGGCGAGGTAGAGCGGGCCCATGGGCAGACTATCGCCCGCCAATGCCAGAAAAAAGCCCAGGGCGAGCAAGAGGGCATTCATGGCGTCTTGGTGGCCTGCTGCTGACCTTGGGGCCAGAGCAGCAGCACCGTATTCAGGCGCCCCAGGGCTACGGCGGGGCGCACCCGGATGTCGGCAAAGGCCTGGGTGCCGTTGCGGCGAATGCTTTGAATGGTGCCGATGGGCAGGCCCGGCGGATAACGGCCGCCCAGACCCGAGGTCACCAGGCGTTCCCCCGCCCGCAAGGGGGTATTGCGGGCCTGGAAGGGGATCTGCAGCTCCCGTGGATCGCCCGTGCCGTTGACCAGCAAGGGTTGATCATTCGCCGCGCTTTGGGCGGGGACGCTGCTGTCGAGGTCCGACAACAGGGCAATCCGGCTGGTCATGGTGCCCACCGCCACCACTTGTCCGGCCAAGCCTCCCGCAGCGAGTACCGCCTGCCCGATGAATACCCCGTCGTTCTGCCCGTGATCGACGGTGATGATCTGGTTGCCTGCGGTGAAATTCTCGGCGATGACCCGTGCCGCCATGACCCGTCCCGGTGCTTGCGGAAAGCTGTCCAGCAAGGCCAGCAACTGACGGTTTTCACTGCGTAATATATCGCGGTCGAGCAAGAGGGGTTGGGCAGCGGCCAGTGCCTGGCGAAGCCGCGCGTTTTCGGCTTCCAGCGCGGCCCGACTCTGCAGACTCCCCACGACCCCATCCCAGAGGGCCGCGGTACGGCTGTCGAACCATTGCACCGGCAACGCCGCATCCAGGGCCATGCTGCGCAAATCACCCTGTCCCTGGGTAAATACGCTCAGGAACACGCTGAGCAGGGCCAGAGCCAGAAGGCGTACGGACTGGGGAAGCCGCCGCGGGAAAAACAGGGAAGGCATCATCGCGGCCTTTGGTCAGAAGCGCATCAATCGTCGGCAAAGACCTCCCCGAGGCGTTCCAGTTCTTCAAGGGCCCGTCCGCCCCCCTTGGCTACGCAGGTCAGGGGGTCTTCGGCCACAATGACGGGCAGCCCCGTCTCTTCCATGATCAGCTTGTCGAGATCGCGGAGCAGCGCGCCGCCGCCGGTCAGGACCATGCCGCGTTCGGCAATATCTCCGGCCAACTCGGGCGGGGTCTGCTCCAAGGCCAGCTTGATGGCGCCGACAATGGCGCCCAGGGGCTCCTGCAGGGCCTCCAGGATCTCGTTGCTGGTGATGGTGAAGGTCCGGGGAATGCCTTCGGCGAGGTTGCGCCCCCGCACCTCCATGCTCAGCAGTTCATTGCCGGGGTAGGCGCAGCCGACGTTCTTTTTGATCTCTTCCGATGTCCCTTCGCCAATCAACATGCCGTAGTTGCGACGGATGTAATTGATGATGGCCTCATCCATCTTGTCGCCGCCGACGCGCACGCTTTGCGAATAGACCACTCCGCCCAGGGCAATGACCCCTACTTCGGTGGTGCCTCCGCCTATGTCCACCACCATGGAACCCGTCGGTTCGGCCACGGGGAGGCCGGCACCGATGGCCGCGGCCATGGGTTCTTCGATGAGGTGGACTTCCCGCGCGCCGGCGCTTTGGGCCGACTCACGGATGGCACGCCGTTCGACCTGGGTGGCGCCATAGGGCACACAGACGATGATGCGCGGGCTGGGGCGCAGGAAACGCTGGTGATGCACCCGCTTGATGAAGTACTTCAGCATGGCTTCGGTGATCTGGAAGTCGGCAATGACGCCATCCTTGAGGGGACGGATGGCGGTAATGTTGGCCGGGGTGCGCCCGAGCATGCGCTTTGCCTCCTCTCCCACCGCCTGGATCCGGCGATTGGCCCCGTGCCGCCCGGTGCGGATGGCCACTACCGAGGGCTCGGAGAGGACGATGCCCTTGCCACGGACGTAGATCAAGGTGTTGGCGGTGCCCAGATCGACAGCGAGATCATTGGAGAAAAGACCGAGGAAGCGATTGAATATCATGCGGTATTTGCCTTGGTAAAAGAAAAATCCACCAAGCTGGCGGGCGGATGATGAAGGTCCAGGGAAGGATTTTGCAAAGCGCAGTCTAGCATGGGGGCGGCGCTATGCAAAAGACGAAAAAAAGCCCAACGACCGGCGTTGGGCGGGAATGGGCTCGTTACTCGGCAACGGTCTGTTCAGAGACCGAATTCCTTGGGAAAGGCGATGCCATGATTGGTCTTCATGTCGCTGTTGAGGCGGGGCAGATCCAGCTTTTCCACGCGCACATGCTTTTTGGCTTGCAGCCAATGGGCAAAGACCTCCCAGACGGGCTTGCCTTCCACCGGCGCGGTCGTTGCCGCCCATCCGGCCACCTTGTATTTCTTGGTGGCCGACATGGCCTTGCCGCCGACCCGCATGTTGCTGCAGCGATGGTAGATCTTCTCGTCGGGGTTGAAATCATACTGGATGTTGCCCACGCGGATCATGTCGCCGCCCTGCTGGTAGTAGGGATCGACATTGAAGATATTGTCCGCCACCTGCTCCATGATGTTTTTGATCTGTGCGCCGGTATATTCGTTGATGGTGACCTGGGGATAGGTGATGGCGGTCTGGCCCATCACGTCTTCCATGGTGATGGTCTCCCCGGGCAGCTTGCAGTAACCCCAGCGGAATCCCGGCGAGAATGCCGCCTCGCAATCCATCTCTTCGCGCAGGGCGTCGCAGAGGAGCTGATCGAAGGTGCCGTTGAAGTTGTCCCGGCGATAGAGCAGGCTTTCGGTGGTGGCCAGGGGCTGGGCGAGCTTTTCCTTGTAGGGTGCCCGGACCTTCTCCACGTAGGCCGTCATTTCCGGGTCGGCCTTGATGAGATTGGAGAATACGGGCATATAGTAAAAACGCCAGCCATTGAGCTTGCCCTTGCCCACATCCAGGTCGAAGCGCGCGAGGATCTTGCCGTTGGTGCTGGTGTTGATGATCAAGGTCTTGCCGACCATGAAGGGCTTGGGGCCCATGATGTCGTGGGTATGGCCGCCGAGGATGATGTCGATGCCCTTGACCATGGCCGCCATTTTCTTGTCCACGTCCGCACCGTTGTGGGAAAGCACCACGACCAGATCCGCTTTGTGCTGCTCACGGCACTCGTCCACCATCTTCTGCATATGCTCGGTATGAATGCCGAAGCCCCAGTCGGGGATCATGTATCCCGGGTTGGCGATGGGGGTGAAGGGAAATGAATCCCCCCGGTTTTCGTGGAGGCTCTGAAGTGTGAAAAAATGGAGCCATGGATACCATGAAATCGAGTCGGAAGTTTTCGCAGGAAGTACGGTCTCGCGCAGTGCGATTGGTGGAGGAGCATCGAGAGGAGTATCCCTCCCTTGCGGCCGCGCTGCAGTCGATTGCGCCGAAGATTGGTTGCACCCCCAAAACGTTGCGGGTGTGGGTGAATCAAGCCGCAGTAGAGGCCGGCAGCCGGCCCGGGATGCCAGCGTCGGAACGACAGCGCATCCAGGAACTGGAGCGGGAGGTCAAGGAGCTGCGGCGAGCCAATGAGATCCTGAAGCTGGCCAGCGCGTTTTTTGCCCAGGCGGAGCTCGACCGCCGATGCAAGCGCTGAGGAGTTTTGTCGACCAACACCGCCGGTCCTATGGGGTCGAGCCTATCTGCCGGGTCTTGCAGATAGCTCCATCGGGATACCGTCGCGCCGTGGCGT
>NZ_JBMFWL010000031.1:0-24110 GCF_049965315.1 Acidithiobacillus sp.
CCAGATGATCGACGGGGATGGCCCTGACCCACCGACCCTGGGGATCGCGGGTTTGCTCGGCGAAGTCGGCGAAGGCCTCTTGGGTGGGGTTGAGGATGCGGATGTCGGCCTGTCCGGCGGCTACTTGCGCGGCGGCGTAACCCTTACCGAGCGCCCCCAAGTCCCGGCCGTGGGTATAGAGGGGCGTCAATCCCCGGGCGAGGCCATCGCGGATGGCGCCCAGGCTTGCACCATGCAGGGCCCCCGCCCGCACCGCCTCCTGGGCGGCCACCTCCAGTTGCAGGCGGGCCTGGTAGAGCAGGGCCGCCTGGAAGGTGCCGAGCAGGGCGAGGATCAGGGCCGGAGCGGCGATGGCGAACTCCACGGCGCTGGCGCCGGCTTCGGCCGAGTGCGCGGCCGGTTTCTGGGCGGTCCTGTCTTCGGGAAAATCCGCACCCTGCTCTTCGCTGCGGGCGTCTCCGGGTCCGCGGAAAGCGGATATCACCAGTACCGCCTTCCCGGCCGGCGGGACTGCGCGGCTCATCCCGCCGACCGGGTCCGTGGCCGCCGGACCCGCCGCGACGGCCGCGCCTCCCGCCATGCCGGCGCCCCGCCCTCTTTCCTTGCCCATTTGCCCTCCCCATCCTAGCCGGCCTCGGGAGCTTCATGATAATACATTGTATTTCAAATGGTTAGGTAGCAGATAATCACCTAGGTGGGTGTCTTTCCCGCTGTTTTTCCTGGCGAAAATAATCGCTCCGGTGCGGGAATAAATTTTCGGCCGGCGCCGTCCCCGGCGAGCGCACGCAAGCGTCGGCCTCCTTCGCCCGGGGATTCGTCCGTTGCCTCCGGGCCGCCGGCTGCCTTGACAAGATGCCGGTACTCGGCCATGTTTCCCAGTCTCGCGCGAGGGTCTCATGCTCCACTATCCAGACATCAATCCCGTCGGCTTCCAGCTCGGCCCCATCACCATCCACTGGTACGGGCTCCTGGAGATCATCAGCTTCGCCATCGCCACGGTCTGGCTGATCCGCCGGGGGCGCGCCGCCCACTGGGCGTGGAACAAGGAACAGGTGGTCGATCTGGAGTTTTACGTGGCCATCGGCGCCATCTTTGGCGGCCGCATCGGCTATGTGCTCTGGTACAACCTCCCCTATTATCTCGACTACCCCGCCAAGATCCTCGCCATCTGGGATGGCGGCATGTCCTTCCACGGCGGCCTGCTGGGCGTCGTGCTGGCCTGTTGGGCCTATGCCCGGCGGCATCAGCGCGCCTTCCTGCCCACCCTCGATTTCGTTGCCCCGGCAGTCCCCATCGGCCTCGGGCTCGGCCGCCTGGCCAACTTCATCAACGATCAGCTCTTCGGGCGGGTAAGCGATCTGCCTTGGGCCATGGTTTTTCCCGCCGGCGGCCCGCAGCCGCGCCAGCCTTCGCAAATTTATGAATTCCTGCTGGAAGGCGTGCTGCTCTTTCTCATCCTGGCGGTCTACAGCCGCAAGGCGCGGCCGGCGGGCGCCGTGGGGGGGCTCTTCGTCTTCTTTTACGGCTGTTTCCGCTTTCTCGTGGAGTTCACCCGCCAGCCCGACATCCAGCTCGGCTTTGTGCTCGGCCATTTCACCATGGGTCAGATCCTCTCGCTGCCCATGATCGTCATCGGCCCGCTCATCGTCTGGTGGGCCTATCGCGGTGGTTTTGCCCAGGATCCCGCACCCCGCACCGCCGCCACCCAGCACTGAACGGCGGGCCGGCGCCGTGGCTGAACTCAACCCCCAACAGATGGCCGCCGTGCAGCAGGTGCATGGGCCGCTGCTGGTACTCGCCGGCGCCGGCTCGGGCAAGACCCGCGTCATCACCCGAAAGATCGTCCACCTCATTCGCGAGCAGCAGGTGGACGCCCGCCATGTCTGTGCCGTCACCTTTACCAACAAGGCCGCCCGCGAGATGAAGACGCGCGTCGCCGAGGCGCTGCAGGGCGTCCAGACCCGTGGGCTGATGGTCTCCACCTTTCATCACCTCGGCCTGCAGATACTCCGCCAGGAGATCCATCGCCTCGATTATCGCCCGGGCTTCAGTATCCTTGATCATGGCGACAGTCTCACCCTCATCCGCGGCCTCCTGCGTGACAGCCAGGGCGCCGCAGACCTGGCCGAGGCCATTCAGGGGCGCATCTCCCGCTTCAAGAATGACGGCCTGCTGCCCGAGGAAGCCGCCAGCGACGACCGCATCGGTGCCCAGGCAGCAGCCCTCTATCCCGTTTATCAACGCGCCCTCCATGCCTGCAACGCCGTCGATCTGGATGATCTGATCCTTCTCCCCACCCGCCTTTTCCACGCCGACGAGGAGGCCCGCCTGCGCTGGCAGGAACGCATCCGCTATCTGCTGGTGGACGAATATCAGGACAGCAATGGCGCGCAATACCGTCTGATCCGCTGGCTGCTGGGGAACCGCCGCAACCTTACCGCGGTGGGTGATGATGACCAGAGCATCTATTCCTGGCGCGGCGCCGCCGTGGACAATCTGCACCGTCTGGCCCAGGACTTTCCCGATCTCCAGGTCATCAAGCTGGAGCAGAACTACCGCTCCACCGGGCGCATCCTGACGGCCGCCAACGCCCTCATCGCCCACAACCCGCACCTCTTTGAAAAGCGGCTGTGGAGCAGCATGGGCGAAGGCCAGATCCTGCGCGTGCTCTCCTGCGCCGACGAAAGCGATGAGGCCGAACAGGTAGTCAACGCCCTGCTCCGGGACCGTTTCCAGCGGCAGGGCGAGTTTCGCGACTATGCCATCCTCTATCGCAGCAACCACCAGTCGCGGCCCTTTGAAGGGGCCCTGCGTGCCGCCCATGTGCCCTACATCGTCTCCGGCGGCCTGTCCTTTTTCGAGCGCGCGGAGATCAAGGATTATCTTGCCTATCTGCGCCTGCTGGTGAATCCCGATGACGACCCGGCCTTCCTGCGCGCCGTCAACACCCCCCGCCGCGGCGTCGGCAGCGCCACCCTGGAGCGCCTCGGCACCCTCGCCAAGGAACGCAATCTGTCCCTCTTCGCCGCCCTCTGGGAAGAGGACCTGGAGCTGCCCGACAAGGCCCTGGCGGCCCTGCGCGACTTTGGCCAATGGCTCAATGCCAAGGCCGACGAAGTGGCCAAGACCGAACTGATCCCCGCCCTGCGCAGCATCCCCGAGGAGATCGGCTACCTGGAGTATCTGCGTAACGAAGGCGAGGAAAAAGCCGCGGCGCGGCGCTGGGAAAACCTGCAGGAGCTCATCTCCTGGATCGACCGTCTCGCCACCCAGGAAGATGGGCCCCAGACCCTGGCCGAGATCCTCAACCGGCTGATGCTCTTTACCGTCCTGGAACGGGAAGAGGATGATGACCGCGATGTGGTCCGCCTCTCCACCCTCCATGCCGCCAAGGGGCTGGAATTCCCCCAGGTATTCCTGGTGGGAGTGGAAGAGGAACTGCTCCCCCACCGCAACAGCGAAACGCCGGAGCAGATCGAGGAAGAGCGGCGGCTTTTTTATGTGGGCATCACCCGCGCCCGCTTCCAGCTCACCCTGAGCACCGCCCGTAAAAGGCGGCGTTACGGCGAGGACATCGCGCCGGAGCCATCGCGTTTTTTGCAGGAGATACCCAAAGAAGTGATGGACTGGCAGGGGAAGGCGGAGGAGAAGGACATGGACCCGGCCGCAGCCTGCGCCCGCTTGCGCGAGATCCTCGGCGCCGGCGCATGAAAAAGGCGGCCCATGAGCCGCCTTCCCTCCATCGGCCGCCAATCCGGGCGGCTGAAATCTGGTATTTCGTTTACTGCCGAGCCACGCCCATGGCCTTGACCCGCGCCGACAGGCGGCTCTTGGTGCGCGCCGCCAGATTGCGATGGACGATACCCTTGCCCGCGCTCTTGTCGATCACCGACTCCGCCACCTGCAAGGCCGCCCGTGCCTGCACCTGATCGCCGCCGGCCACTGCGTGCAGGACTTTCTTGACAAAGGTGCGCAGCCGCGACCGTTGACCGGCATTGTGCAAGCGCTGTTTTTCGTTTTGGATAACGCGCTTACGCGCCTGTGCATTGTTCGCCACGTTTCACTCCTGAACCTGAGGTAATCCCGTCGGGGAAAATTCTAAACCGCAGATTTTGCGGCTCCAGACCCCGCGTGTCAAGGTGATACGCGCAAAAGATCCATCAACCTAAAAACGGCCGTTGACGGATCTAGAATCGGCCGCCCTCCCGTGGCTGACTGTCCGCAGCCCCTTGCGGCGGGAAAAGATGGACATGCTCAGGGGCCACGTGGACTTGGAGGGATCCGGAGGGGTCGATGATCCCGCCGTCCCTCTGCCGCAGACGCGGCAAGAGCACATCCAGGGACAATGCGCCCCGCAATTTCAGGCGGAGGGCCAGCCCCTCGTCACGCAGATCGGCCACCTGCAGGCACAGGGAATTCTCTCCGCTGGCGTCCACGCCTTGGATCTCCACCTCTTCGGAGCGGATGCCGACGGTGACGGCCATCCCCGGCCGCGCCCAGGGGCGGGGAGCGGTCTGCAGACGCCAGCCGGGGCCGGACACCCATATCCCGGTGCTGGTAGCCGACGCCACCGTGGCCGGGAAGATGTTGCGAAAACCCACCAGCCGCGCCACCGCCCCGTTCGCGGGCTCGGCAAAGACCTCCCGGGGGGTACCCTCCTGGGCGATGGCCCCGCCCGCCAAAACCGCCATGCGGTCGGCCATGGTGGCCAGATGGGGGTCGTGGGTCACGGCCAGGACCGGGATCTGCAGTTGGCGCATCTCGGCAATGAGGTCTTCGAGAATCTCGTCCCGTGTGGCCATATCCAGGGCCGAGGTGGGTTCGTCCAGGAGCAGCAGTTGCGGACGCCGGGCCAGGGCGCGGGCGAGGGCCACCCGCTGGCGCTGGCCGCCCGAGAGGGTGTCCGGGTAGCGGTCCGCCCAGTCCGCCAGCCCCACCCGCGCCAGAAGATCCATGGCCTCCCGGCGACGGCCAGCCCCCGGGACCAAAGGAAAGGCGACATTTTCCCAAGCCCGCAGGTGGGGAAAAAGGCCATAGCCCTGGGGCAGATAGCCGATGGGGCGTTGCTGGACGGGGAGCCCGCCGAAAGGAGTTCCGCTGGCCGGCAGCAGGCCGGCAATGGCCTTGAGCAGGGTGCTCTTCCCCTCTCCCGAGAGTCCGAGCAAGACCGTAAAACCCTCCACCTGCAGGCGCACATCCATGGCGATGGGACGTTCCAGGCGGTAATGGATCTCCATGAGCTAGAACAGTGCCTGCCGACGCGAACGCAGCCCCAGCCACAGGGGCAGAGGCACGGCCACCAGGAAGAAGACCCACAAAAGCGGATAAACGGCACTGAGACCGATGTCCTGCAGGTTCACCCAGAGCTTCACCGGAATGCCCTGGGGGAAATAGGCCACGATCAGGACGATGCCGAATTCACCGAGGGCCCTGACCCAGGCCAGGGCCACACCGGCCGCCAAGCCCAGTTGGGAGAGGGGCAAGCTCACCCGCCAGAAGGTCTGCCAGGGGGTTTTGCCGAGGGTCAGGCTGATCTGCTCCAGTTCCTCCGGCACCCCCTCGAAGGCCGCCCGCGTGGCCACGACAAAATAGGGGAGGGCTCCGTACACCTGCGCCAGAACGAAGGCGGGGGGGCTATTGCTCAGGATCACCCCGTAATGCTGCAGGAAACCGCCCACCGGGGCATAGGGACCGTAAAACGAGCTGAGCAGAATGCCCATGGCCAGAGGAGGAGTAAGCAAAGGCAGGAGCAGCAAGGCGTCCAGCAGCCATTTTCCGCGATAATGATAATGCGCCAGCCACCAGGCCAGGGGAGTTCCCAAGAGCATTACCAAAGCCAGCGACAGCAGGCTATACAGCAGTGAAACCGAAATGGCCGTACCGTCCCCGGGGGCAAAATGCAGATCCCGCCAATGGGTGGCAAAAACCAGGGCGGCGAAGGGGGCCAGCAAAAAGGCCAGCACCGCCCCCCCCAGGAGGGGCGGCAGCCACGCGCGCGGCAAGCGGGCGGGCTGTGCAATGGGGAGTGTCTTCACCAGCGTGGACATCTCATTTCCCGCGCCCTCTGCGATCTTGCCGTCAGATATTCCCGCCCTTGGGCCGGCCGTAGCCGTTTTCCCGGAAGATCCTTTGTCCCTCCGGGCCTTGCAGGAAGCGCACGAAGCCCTGCGCCGCCAGCGGATTCCGCGCATTCTTCAGTACCGCCGCATAGAACACCAGGGGCTGGGTCCGGAGATCGGTCGTCTTGCCATTGGCCAGTGTCAACTGGAAGTGGACCTGGCTGTACCAGTCCTTGATCATGGCCGGATCGCTGAGGTTGATCTGGGCGGGCAGCCTCAGGAATGGCAAGTGATGGGAAATGGCGGCGCTCTCATAGCCCGAGGTGGCATCCAGTTGCCCCGCCTCCAGGCGCGACACCAGAGAAGGCTCGGCAAAGATCTGCTCGGGGTTGATGTAAGCGCCAAAAATCCGTTTCACCAAATCCGCCTGATGGTAGTACTTTTCCGCCAGCAGCATGGTGAAGATGATGTTCTGGCCCTGGGGATCAACGGCGGGGTCGGTGCGGCCAAGGCGCAGGCCGGGCATTTCCAGCACCTGGTACCAGGGCATCCGGCCCGCCGCTGCGGCGGCAAAATCTGCGGCAAAACGGCTCTTGGGACTATAGACGATAACCATCTGGGTGCTCGCCACCGGTACCGCCGCATCGATCATCCCCGCCTTCTGCAAGATTTCGATGGGTCCGGGCGTAATGGAGATGAAGACATCCGCCTGCATTTGCTTGGATTCCAGCAAGCGCGCAAGACCATAGGCCCCCTGGCCGATGCCCTGATATTGCACGTTTTCCTTCTTGGCGAAGGCGGGACCAAGGAAACGGTCCATCACCGGCCCCATGGAACCGGCATAGGCCACGCGCAGGGTCCCATCGGCCTGGGCCGGAGAGGTCACGGCCAAGGCCAGGAATGCGAACAAGGCTAACATCCAATGACGCCCCATCATGATGACCTCCAAAAATATCACAGGTCGTCGAACTATACAGATAGATATTAAGCAAATCAACGACCTAGCGTGGCAAGCGGCCTGGAAAACCGTCGCAAAAATGCTACACTGAATACAATAGATTATGGCAACTTTTCATTCCATTATGGAGGACGTAGGAGCGGCGGACTGCACGCAAACGGCGGGGATTCCGTATCTTCTATAAGCAAAGAGCGTTTCCATGCACTGGACCATTCTCATCAAATCACATCCCGATGCACCGGGGAATCCGGTGCTCAATGCCTTGCGCCTAGCCGCCGCCGCCTTGGCCGACGGCATCCGCGTCAGTCTCTTCCTCAGCGAGGCGGCGATCGAGCTGGCATGGGCGGAGGGTGGCGCCGATGAGAGGCGGCGCGTCCAGCGCGATCTGCTCGCCGAGATCCTGGACCTGGGCGCGGAGATCCATACCTGCGGCCTCAGTCTGACCGAGAGCAAGCCGGTTCGGACCTTGATGCCGGGGATACGGGGTTCCACCATGAAGACGCTGGTACGCCTCATGCAGGAAGCCGATCAGGTCATCACCCTCTGAGATGACGGGCGCCACCTACGCCATCGGCGATCTGCAGGGCTGTTTTACGCCGCTCCTCCGCCTCCTCGACACCGTACGGTTTCGGCCGGGCCGGGATCGCCTCTGGCTGGCGGGGGATCTGGTCAACCGCGGCCCCCAGAGCCTGGAACTCCTGCAACAGGTCTTCCGCTGGCAGGATTCGGTGCAACTCGTCCTCGGCAATCACGATCTCTACGCCCTGGCCCGCTGGGGCAAGATCACCACGGCCAAAAAGAGCGATACCCTTGGACCCCTCCTCGCCCATCGGGAGGTCGGTGAGTGGATGGAGTGGCTGCGCGCCGGCCCCCTGCTCCACAGCGATGCGGAACTGGGCTGGAACATGGTGCACGCCGCCCTCCATCCCGACTGGGACCTGCCCACCGCCAAAGGCCACGCCGAGGCCGTGGAGGACGCCCTGCACGGCAAGCGCTGGCGGCCATTCCTCAAGTCCCTCTGGGCGGAACCCGCCCCCCGGCGCTGGCAGGACTGTCGCAACGAGGGCGAGGCCATGCGCTTTCGGGTGGCTGTCTTCACCCGCGCCCGCCTGGTTACCGCTGCGGGCCTGTTCAACTGGCCCAGCCAGCCCGCGGCCGATGGCCAAGTCTACCTGCCCTGGCATACGCTTTTTCAGGAGCGCCACCCCGCCACCCCGCTCATCTGCGGGCACTGGGCCACCCAGGGCCTATTGGTAAAACCCGGCTTGCTCGCCCTCGACAGCGGTTGCGTCTGGGGCCGGCAGCTCAGCGCCGCCCGCATCGATACGCCCGAGCCCGTACTTCATCAGGTCGATTGCCCCGCCTACGCGCGGCCGGACGGCGTCTGAATCCCGGCTATACTGATGGCAGCGGCCATCTCCCGACGCCGTACCCGACCTTCGACCATGACGAGGCCATCATGCAAGACGCCATCGCTCCCCACTCCGCCGTCACCTACCGCAGCGCCATGCGGGCCGGTTGGCAGACCCTGCGCCAGCACTTCCCCGGCATACTGGGACCCGTCCTCGTCTGGGGGCTGGCCATCCTAGGCGGTTTTCTCGTCCTGGGGATCGCCACGGGGCTCAATCCGGCCAATGCCGAGCTCTGGCGCTTTCCCCTCTATCTCTGGGCAAACGTCCTGATGATGGGCCTCTTGCGCCTCTTCGGCGCCGTCCATGCCGGTCAACCCTGGCGTTGGCAACAGATCTTCTGGGCCCTGCCCCGCGCCGATGCCTGGACCCTCGCCCTGATCCCGGCGGCCCTTTCCGCCCTCTTGGTCGCCCTGTCGGGTTTTCCGCAACCCGGCGCCGCGCCCCTCACCCTGGAGCAGATCCATTGGCCCGACCTGATCGCCATTCTGATCCTTTCCTATCTCGTCACCACGCTCTTCCAATACGCCTTTGCCCGCTATGCCTATTATGAAGATTCCCCCAAGACCGCCATCCGCCATGCGCTGCGGATCTTCGGCGACCGGTTCGCCTGGCTCTGGTTTCCCCTGGTCCTCGCCTTGGCGATAACGCTGCTGCTCTTGACCATATTAATTTTTGTCAGCTTTATTATGGGCTTGGCGATAACGCTCCTGCATGGGTCTCTGGAGGCAGGCGGGGCCAAGGCGGTATTCATGATGACCCTTTCGCTGGCAGTCCTGGCGACCATACTGCCCTGCATTCCGATCCTCTATGGCGCCATCGTCGTAGCGGCGGGAGCCCTGGGGCCCGAAGGGAGCCCCGAACCAACGCCTCGCCCCTGAGCACGGGGCGGAAAAGGGAGGTGCCGACCTGGTCGGCATGCGCTATCCTGTGCAGCCATGCCGACCATTCCCGACCATCAGCGCGCCCTGGCCATACTGCGTCAGACCTTCGGCTACCCGGAGTTCCGGCCGCCCCAGGACGAGGTCATCGGCACGCTGCTGGCGGGGCGGGATGCCCTGGTCCTCATGCCCACGGGCGGTGGCAAGTCGCTGTGCTACCAGATCCCGGCCATCGCCCAGGCGGGCACCGGCGTGGTCATTTCGCCCCTCATCGCCCTCATGGAAGATCAGGTCAACGCCTTGCGGCAAGCGGGGGTGGCGGCCGCAGCCCTGAACTCCGCCCAGCCCATGGCCGCCGGGCGCGGCATTGAGGACAGCCTGCTCGCGGGCGAACTGGACCTTTTATACATTGCCCCGGAACGGCTGCTGCAGGAACGCACCCTAGAGCTCTTGGCGCGCTGCCGCATCAACCTCTTTGCCATTGACGAGGCCCACTGCGTATCCCAGTGGGGCCACGACTTCCGCCCGGAATATCTGCAACTGCGCGTGCTCCATGAGCGCTTCCCGCAGGTGCCGCGCATTGCCCTCACCGCCACCGCCGATCTGCCCACCCGCCAGGAAATCATCCAGCGACTCGGACTGGAGGAGGCGCGCGTCTTCCTGCGCTCCTTTGATCGCCCCAATATTCGCTATCGCATCGATGCCGGCAGCCAGGGCAGCCGCGCGCAGCTCTTGCGCTTCATCCGCGAGAGCCATGACCGGGAGGCGGGGATCGTCTACTGCCTCTCGCGCAAAAAAGTGGAGGAAACGGCACTGTGGCTGCAAGGGGAAGGGATTGACGCCCTCCCCTACCACGCCGGTCTGTCCACCGTGGAACGCAGCCGGAACCAAGGCCGTTTTCAACAGGAGGAAGGCGTGGTCATGGTCGCCACCATTGCCTTTGGCATGGGCATCGACAAACCCAATGTGCGCTTTGTGGCCCACCTCAACCTGCCCAAGAGCGTCGAGGCCTACTATCAGGAAACGGGCCGCGCTGGCCGCGATGGTCTGGCCGCCGATGCATGGATGCACTACGGCCTGCAGGATGTCATCCAGTTGCGGCAGATGATCACCCAGTCCGATGCGGATCCCGCGCGCAAGACCCTGGAAAGTCATAAACTGGATGCCATGCTCGGCCTCTGCGAAAGCACCGGCTGCCGCCGGCAGGCCCTGCTGGCCTACTTCGGGGAGCACTTGGCGGAGCCCTGCGGCAACTGTGACAACTGTCTCCACCCCCCCGCCACCTGGGATGCCAGCACGGCGGCACAAAAGGCCCTATCGGCCATTCATCGTACCGGGCAGCGCTTCGGCGTGCAGTATCTGGTGGATGTTCTGCTGGGCAAGGACGATCCGCGTATCCGCGCTTTTGGTCACGATCGCCTCACTGTGTTCGGTATCGGCGGCGAACTCTCGGCCAATGACTGGCGAGCGCTCTTCCGCCATCTGCTGCTGCGCGGCCTGGTGGACGTGGACCCCGAGGGGCACGGCGGCCTGCGTCTGGCGGCGGCGGCACGGCCCGTCCTGCGCGGCAGCGAAAAGCTGACCCTGCGCCGCAACGAGGCCGTGCCCAAGCGCGCCCGGGAAAAAGGCGCGGCGCCGGCCGTCGCCGCCGGCGATGCCGCCCTTTGGGAAGCCCTGCGCCAGCACCGCCGGCAATTGTCGGCCAGCCAGGGGGTGCCCCCCTATGTCATTTTCCACGACGCCACCCTGCTGGAAATGCTCCGGCGCCGCCCGCAGAGCCTGGCCGACCTCGCCACCATCCCCGGCGTGGGCGAGCGCAAGCTGGAGGCCTATGGGGCATCTTTTTTGCAGGTCCTCCGCGAGCATGGATGAATATCGCGCAGGACTCTGGGACACCCATGCGCCGAACGGCAGTTGGCGGGGGTATTTCTTGCTCCGGCGGTCCTTGCCTGTTGTTCTACGGCTCATCCCGCTGGCAGGCGAAAACTCGCCCTGCGGGCTCAGACAGTTCGCCTGCCGGGCGCGGGCTTTCGCCAAGAACAACGACGGCGCGGGCCGAAGTCGCGGCGAAACACCCCCGCCAACTGCCGCCGTCGGGCTGGTTTCCGAATTTTCCCCCTCTCCAGCCCTTGCCCCTGATCCAGCGATGAGGTCATTATAGGAAGGACTCTAGGGAGCCGCCTTTCATGACCCAGAACAGCTTTGCAGTGACCGTGGAAAACACCCTGAATACCCTGATGGAGCAAGTCGAGGAAGCGGCGCCGGAGGTGGAGGGAGATCTTGTCGACAGCGTCCTCACCCTGCTCCTGCCCGACGACAGCCAGATCATCATCAACCGCCAGGAAGCGGTGCGGCAGATCTGGCTGGCCTGCAGCGATGGGCCGGCGCGTTTCGATCAGGTAGGGGAGGCGTGGCTCGACAGCCAGAGCCATGAACCCCTCAACGCCACCCTTGCGCGCCTGCTCGGAAAACGGCTGGGCCGCTCCATCACGTTGGGCTGAACATGGCCTACTGGTTGATGAAAACCGAACCGAGCGTCTTCTCCCTGGAGGATCTGGCGCAACGCTCCCGGGAGCCTTGGGACGGCATCCGCAACTACCAGGCGCGCAACTTCCTGCGCAGCATGCAGGTGGGTGACGATGTGCTCTTCTATCATTCGCGTTGCCCGATCCCCGGCGTTGTCGGTCTGGCCCGGATTTGCGCCGCCGCCCGGCCGGATCCCACGCAATTCGACCCCACCAGCCACTACTTCGATCCCGCCTCATCCCCGCAGAAGCCGCGCTGGGACCTCGTGGACGTGGCTTATGTGCGCAGCTTCCCCCGGACCATTTCCCTGGACAGTCTCAAGGCCCATCCCGCCTTTCAGGACAGCCCCTTGATCCGCAAAGGCAACCGCCTATCGGTGCTGCCCATCACCCCGGCCCAGTGGGAAGGCATTCTCGCCATGGCGAACGCGTGACGCAGCCCCGTCTCTTCCATCGCTGGTCCTCCGCGGAGGGGATGATGCTGCGCATGGTCCTGGGGGCCAAGGGCATCGCCTATGAAAGCGTGGCTTGCGGGCTGCTGGATCAGGAGAGCGCCTTCGACCTGGGTTATGCCGATCTGCCCGTATTGCTCTGGCCGGACGGGCGGCATCAGCAAGGCGCCGTCAACGACCTTGCGGCCATTGATCAAGGCCACCCCCAACCCGCCCTGCTGCTGGGCCCCATCGCCCCCGGCGAATGGCAGGCGTTCCTTGCCTGGCGAGACAGCCTGACCGCCCTGCGGGAACGGCTCATCGCCCCGGTCCTGCCTGCCTATGCCGAAATCGGCGGCGATGCGGCGGCCACGGAGTTTTTTCGCGGGGAATGCCAGCGACGTTTTGCCGGCTCCATCGAATCCTTGGCCAATGATCGCTATGACGCCTATGGGCAGATGGAACGGCGCGGCCGCCTGCGCGACCTCGCGCGCTTGCTGGGGCGGCAGGGTTTTTATAGCGGCACCCTCTCCCTGGTGGACATCATCCTTACCGCCGACCTCCATCTGCTGCGCCTCCTGGACGGAGTCACGGTTCCCCTGGACTTGCTCTATTATTTTCAACGCGTAGCCACCGCCTGCGGGGTTTCCCTGGAGGACGGCATGGCACATCATCTCTGACTGGAGCCTTCATGACCTACACCGAACTGCTGGACTTTCTCGACCAACACCTCAATTACCCCTTTCTGGAGGACCACAACAGCGCTACGATCCTGGCCGCGGCCCAGGCCGGGCAGGTGGCAGATCCCTTGACCCGGGAGGTGGTATTGGAATTGTTCCGCGCCAACGCCTGTACCTCCGTCTCCGATCCGGTGGAGCGGGCCGCCAGCTTCAATGGGCTGGCATCCTTGCGCCTGCGCAGTCAGTCCGACGACAGCGACCCGCATCTCTTCCGCAAGGTGCTCAAGCTCTCCCAGGAACTGGATAATGCCTTTGATCAGGAGTTGATCCGCCAACGCGGCTGAGGCACAGGGCTGCCGCCCGGACCTAGGTCGTGCGGGTATGCAGCCACCAGGCCAGGAGGGCGAAGGCCCCCAGGGGCGCCAGCGTCGCCACGGCCGGCGGCAATCCACCGGACACGCTGATGTAGCCCGACATGAGATTCAGGAAGTGAAAGGCCAGGCCCACCGTCAGGCCCAGCAGAATGCGCCCCGCCAGCCCGCCACCGCGATGGCTGCGGATGGCAAAAGGCACCGCCAGCAGGATCATCACCAGACCCACAAAGGGATAGGACAAACGCTGCCAGAAGGCCAGGGCAAAGCGATTCATGGTCAGGGCGCTGCCCTGCAGGGCGCGGTAGGCCTGCCACAGGGCCGGCAGGGTCATGGTCCGCGTGCGATGGGAGAAACTCTGCAGGGTGGCGGGCTTCAGGGCCACCTGCCAGGGGCTCTTGGCGGCGCTGCCCGCAATGATGCGCTCGGTGCCGATGCGATAGCTTTGTACCCCCACCAGGGTCCATTGGCCATTGGCGAAACGGGCCTCCCGGGCCGTCATCATGGTATCAATGCCCACCATGGCCGGCTCCACGGTGGCTATGCTGATCCCGCGCAGGCGGCGCCCATCATCGCCCACGGCGGCGATGCGCACGATCTGCCGCCCATCCCGCAGCCACAGGCCCGCCGGGCCGAGATCGTGGAAACCCACCCCCGGCGCGCTGGCATTGGCCCAGATGGCCTCCGCCGCCGGTGCCGTGATGGGTACTACCCATTCCCCCAGGGCAAAGACCAGCAGCGCCCCCAAGACCCCCACCGCCAGGAGCGGGCGCTCCAGGCGCGTCACGGACCAGCCCGACATGCGCAGGGCGATGAGTTCGGAGTGGCTGGTGAGGCTGGTCAACCATGCCAGCGCCCCCAGCAGCAGCGCCAGGGGGATCACGTCATAGGCGACTTGCGGCATTTGCAGGCTCACATAAAGCAAAAGCTGCTGCATGGACCAGGGCCCATGCCCGGGCCCTGACGCCTTGGCAATGACTTGCGCAAAAAAGATCAAGGCCACGAGCAGCAGCAGCAGCAAGGCACTGTAACTGAGCATGCCGCGGAAAAGGAGCCGGTCACCGCGCGTGATCATGGCCTGTTTCCCCTCTGGATCATCGGCCGCTCCGACGCAGGCTGGGCAAGAGGGGCAAATCGCGTGCGCGGCGCGCAAACCCATAGACAGCGATGATCAGCAAGAGGAGGAGCACCAGCAAAAAACCGGGAAACAGGGCCATCATTCCGCTTTCCATGCGCTCCTTGACGAAGATCAGCAGGTTGTTGATCAGCAGCAGGAAGAGAATACCCAGCAGGAGTCCCGCCGCCCGCCCGCCCCCGCGCGGCTCGGTATAGGCCAGGGGAATGGCCAGCAAGGCCAGCAAGGGCAGCGCCAGCGGCCAGACGAGGCGCCACTCCAGCTCGGTGACGGCATAACGGGCATCGGGACCAGCGCGATTCCGCCAGAGCTGCGCCAGGGAGGCACTGCCCCAATCCACGCCGCCCGTACGCGCCCCCGGCTGTTCCTGGGCACCCAGGCTCACCCGATAGCGGGAAAAGGCCAGCACCTTGAAGCCCGCCTGCCCGGGTTCGCCCAGATAGCGCTGGCCGTTCACCAGCACCAGGGTCAGGCCGCCGCCGGCCTCGGGCTTGACCTCGCCATAGGCGGCCGTAGCCAGATCCTGACCGCCCGGTGCCGTGGACGCCACGAAGATCTCCTGAAAGCGATGGGCGCCCGAGGTGATCGCCTTGCCCACATAAATCACCCGGCCGCTGGGCAGGACGGTAAAAGTGCCGGGTTGCAGGAGGGCCTCGGCGGCGGCGTTGGCCAGACGGCTGGATTCCTCCTGGAGGTGGCGCTGGGCCGCCGGCGCCCACCACAGGGCCAGCAGCAGCTCCAGAATGATCACCGGGATGGCGATCCAGGCCAGGGGCCACAGCAACGCGGTCAAACCCTGGCCCGCACCGCGAATGGCCACCATCTCGTTGCTGCGATACAGCCGGTTGAAGGTCAGATAGACGCCGAAAAAGAAGGCCAGTGGCAAGACCGTCACCAGCAGGGTGGGCACCGCCAGACCCAAAAATTGCAGCACGACGGACAAGGGCAACTGACCAGCCGCCACCTGATTGAGAAATTGCGCCAATTGACCGATGGCCAGCAATCCCAGCACCACAGCGCAGGTGACCAGCAGGAAAAAGAGCGTATCCCGGCTCAATTGGCGATGGATGCGCGTCATCGCCATGCCCTGAACCGTGTCATTGCACTTGATTCCTTGCACCCCTGGGGCTTATTTTCTATAGGCTCAGACATTGTCCCTTCCGTTGGTACAAGATTATCAGGAGAAGCGCCGTGGAGATAGCCGTCAAGCCCAGCAACCCCGTCACTGAAGCCGGCGCCTGCATCGTGGTCGGGGTTTTTGAGGACCAGCAGTTGACCCCTGCGGCGGCGGCGCTGGATAGCGCCAGCCAGGGCTTCATCAGCGCCGTCCTCCAACAAGGAGACCTGCAGGGTCAGGTGGGCCAGACCCTCCTTCTTTATCGCGTCCCCCGGATCAAGGCCGAGCGGGTCTTGCTGGTGGGGCTGGGCAAGGTCAGGAAATGCACGGAAACGGGTTTCCAGAAGGCCGCCGCTGCGGCCGCCCATGCCCTGCAGGAGGCCCACGTCGGCGCGGCGGTTTTTTACCTGGCCGACACCCCAGTCAGCGGCCGCGACCCGGTCTGGACCACCCAGATCCTGGCCCGCAGCATTGCCGAGAGCGGCTACCGTTTCGACAAATACCGCACCCCGCCGGAAAAGCCCGCCGGCGAACTCGGCCTGGCCCATATCGCCCTGCCCGAGGGCATGGAAGAGGCAACGCTCCAGCAGGCCGTGACCCGGGCCCAGGCCATCGCCCGCGCCTCGGCCTGGGCCCGGGACATGGCCAACGAGCCGGGCAATGTCTGCACCCCGAGCTGGCTCGCCGATCAGGCCAGCGCCATGGCCCATCGCCTGGGCATCCAGGCCAGCATCCTCGGACCGGAGGAAATGGAAGTCCTGGGCATGCGCCTGCTGCTCGGGGTGGCCAGCGGCTCCAGCCAACCCCCCCGCCTCATCGTCCTCGAATATCACGGCGCCCCCAGCGGTCAAGCACCCATCGTCCTGGTGGGCAAAGGGCTCACCTTTGATGCCGGCGGCATTTCCCTCAAGCCCGGCGACAAGATGGACGAGATGAAATACGACATGTGCGGCGGGGCTTCGGTCCTCGCCGCCATCCAGGCGGCGGCGGAGCTCAAGCTGCCCATCAACGTGGTGGCCGTGGTGCCCGCCTCGGAGAATCTCCCCGACGGCAAGGCCAACAAGCCCGGCGACATCCAGAAGAGCATGAACGGTCTGACCGTCGAGATCCTCAATACCGACGCCGAAGGCCGCCTCATCCTTGCCGACGCCCTGACCTATGTGGAGCGCTTCAAGCCCGACGTGGTCATCGACGTGGCGACCCTCACGGGGGCCTGCGTCATCGCCCTCGGCCACCACGCGGCCGGGCTGCTGGGCAACAACCAGCGCCTCATCCACGATCTGCTGGCCGCCGGCAAGGAAGGCCTCGATCGCGCCTGGGAAATGCCCCTCTGGGAGGAATACCAGGAGCAGCTCAAGAGCCCTTTCGCGGACCTCGGCAATATCGGCGGGCGTCCGGCGGGGACCATTACGGCGGCCTGTTTCCTCTCCCGCTTTGCCGAGAACTACCATTGGGCGCATCTGGACATCGCCGGCGTTGCCTGGAAAAGCGGCGAGAAAAAAGGCGCCACCGGCCGGCCGGTGCCCTTGCTGGTGAACTATCTGCTGCATCGCGCAGCGCAGCAGCAGGGGTAGGAATCCCTTGCCCATCGCGTCCTTTTACGAACTGCCGGCCACCCTGCTCACCCCCGTCGAACAGCGCCGCAGCGTCTGCCGGGTCATTGCCAAGGCCTGGCAAGTGTTGGGAGAAGTGGATATCCTCTGTGCCGATCAGGAAACGGCACAGGCCATGGATGACCTGCTCTGGACCTTCCAGGGGGGCGCCTTCATCCCCCATGGCATCGGCGCGGACGAGCCCGTGCGCATCCATCTGGACTGCGCCAGCATGCCCCGGTCCGTAAAGGCCCTGGCCCTGTGCATAGAAGTATTGCCCGCAACCTTACCGCCCTGCGAGCGTCTGCTGGACTTCATACCGGCTGACCCCCAAGCCAAGGCCGCCGCCCGCGAGCGCTACCGGCTGTGCAAGAGCGCAGGATTCACGATGCAAGTGCATCCGTTGGAACTTTGAACTGGAGACTCCATGGCCCAGGACCGCAGTCGCAAAGAACCCATACTCGAAGCATCGAGTTCCGGCATGGCCCAGCCCTTGCTGCTCACCAAACTGCTCCGCGAGGGCTTGCCGCCGCCGCTGTGGCGCGATCTGGACGAGCACGGCACGGCCATCCATCCCCGCGGTGCCGGCGGGGAAGAGGGTAGCGCCCATACCCTCGGCCGATCCGATCCGATCCTCTCTTCCGAACCCGGAGGGGCGGCCCTGGCCGCAGAGGCCGTTCCCGCGCAGAGTAGCGCAAGGGCTGCCGATGAGGCAGGGGCTGCAGGGCCCACCGCCGAAACCGTAACGGCCAAGGCAGCGCCGGCCGTCCGCTATCAGCAGACCGACGCCCACTGGCTGAATCGGAAGGGCCCGAGCGTCACCCTGCAGCCCCAGGACGACGGGCAGGCTACGGCGGCGCCCATGCAGGAATCCATCGACGCAGAGATCCGGGAAGCGGCGCCGTCCGAAGCGCCAGCGCCCGCCGATGAAGGCGCAGCGCCCTTGCCCGGCCCCGACTGGGATTTCCTCAAAAACTTCGAAGGCCTGCTCTTTCAGGAGGTGGAACGCCGGGTTGCCGCCGAACTGGAAGAGCGCGTCACCCAGCACTTGCAGACGGCGTGGAAGGAGCAAGTCAGCCTCGCGGTCATGCGTACTCTGGCTATGGAAGGGATCAAACTGCGCGAAGGCATCGCCGCCGACCTGCGCCAGGCCCTGCCCGACATCCTGCAGCGCGTGCTCCGCGAAGGTCTGGACCAGGTGCTTCCCCCCGCTTCCGACCCTAGCGAGCCCTGAAGCCCCATGACCGACACCCTGGATCGCCCCTTCGCCCCCGCCGAGATAGAAACCCGCTGGTACGCCCGCTGGGAAGAGCGCGGTTATTTCGCCCCTTGCGGCAACGGCGCGCCCTACTGCATCATGCTGCCGCCCCCCAATGTCACCGGCACCCTGCACATGGGGCACGCCTTTCAGGATACCCTCATGGATATCCTCAGCCGTTATCACCGCATGCGCGGCGAACAGGTGCTCTGGCAGCCGGGCACCGATCACGCCGGCATCGCCACGCAGATGCTGGTGGAACGGCAGCTCGTGCAGGAAGGGGGCAGCCGTCAGGCCTTGGGGCGCAGCGCCTTTCTCCAACGGGTCTGGGAGTGGCGGCAGCAGTCCGGCGACACCATCGTCCGCCAGATGCGCCGCCTCGGGGCCTCCTGCGACTGGTCGCGGGAACGCTTCACCCTGGACAGCGGCCTCTCCCACGCCGTCACCGAGGTCTTCGTCCGTCTCCATGAAGAGGGCCTGATCTACCGTGGCAAACGCCTGGTCAACTGGGATCCGGTCCTGCGCACGGCCGTTTCCGATCTGGAAGTGCTGAGCAGCGAGGAGGACGGCTTCCTCTGGCATATCCGTTATCCCCTGAGCGACGGCTCCGGCCATCTGGTGGTGGCCACCACCCGCCCGGAAACCCTCCTGGGGGACGCGGCCGTGGCGGTGCACCCCGAAGACCCGCGCTACCGGCACCTCATCGGCAAGACCCTGCGCCTGCCCCTGATGGAGCGCGAGATCCCCATCATCGGCGATGAATATGTGGACCCGGAATTCGGCTCCGGCTGCGTCAAGATCACCCCCGCCCACGATTTCAACGACTATCAGGTGGGCCAGCGCCACGGCTTGCCGCTGATCAACATCTTCACCCCCGGGGCCGGAATTCGCGAGGAAGCGGAAATCACCGGCCCCGCAGTGGCCCTGCCGGCCATCCGGATCCCCGCAGAACTGCGCGGGCTCGACCGCTACCAGGCCCGCCAGCAGATCGTCGTCGCGCTGCAGGCCCAAGGGCTCCTGGAAAAGATCGCGCCGCACAAGCTCATGGTCCCTCGCGGCGACCGCTCCGGGGCGGTCATCGAGCCCTTTCTCACCGACCAGTGGTATGTGCGCGTCGCGCCCCTGGCCGAGCCGGCCATCCGCGCGGTGGAAGAGGGCCGCATCCGCTTTGTCCCGGAAAACTGGAGCAAGACCTATTTCGACTGGATGGGCCGCATCGAAGACTGGTGCATCTCCCGCCAGCTCTGGTGGGGGCATCAGATCCCCGCCTGGTACGGACCCGACGGCCGGATCTTTGTCGCCCGCCACGAAGAAGAAGCGCAGGCCGAGGCGGCCCGCCACTACGGCATGCCGGTGCCCCTGGAGCGCGATCCGGACGTCCTCGACACCTGGTTCAGCTCCGCCCTCTGGCCCTTCACCACCCTCGGCTGGCCGGAAAAGACCGCGGACCTCGCCACTTTCTACCCCACCAGCGTGCTGGTCACGGGTTTCGACATCATCTTCTTCTGGGTAGCGCGGATGATCATGATGGGTCTGCGCTTCCTGGACGATGTGCCCTTCCACGAGGTCTATGTCCACGGCCTGGTGCGCGACAGCGAAGGGCAGAAGATGAGCAAGTCCAAGGGCAACGTCCTCGATCCCCTGGACCTCATCGACGGCATCACCCTCGATGCCCTCGTCGCCAAACGCACCCAGGGACTCATGCAGCCGCAGATGGCCGGCAAGATCGAAAAGGCCACGCGCAAGGAGTTCCCCGAGGGCATCCCCGCCTTCGGCACCGATGCCCTGCGCTTCACCTTCACCGCCCTGGCCACCCAGGGGCGGGACATCAAGTTCGACCTCAAGCGGGTGGAAGGCAATCGCAACTTCTGCAACAAACTGTGGAACGCCTCCCGCTATGCCCTCATGCAGGTGCAGGCGGTGGCCGACCTCGAAGGCGACAGCGTACTCCTCGCCCCAGACCGCTGGATCATCGGCCGCCTGCAGGAGACCGAGGCCGCCGTGGCCGAGGCCTTTGCGCAGTATCGCTTCAGTGACGCCGCCCAGGCCCTTTATCAATTCTTCTGGAACGACTACTGCGACTGGTACATCGAGTTGAGCAAACCGGTCCTGCGGGGTGAAGGCGCTTTTGGTGCCGCGGAGCAGCGCGGCGCCCGCAATACCCTCCTCAAGGTCCTGGAGGCGGGCCTGCGCCTGCTCCACCCGGTCATGCCCTTCCTGACCGAAGAACTCTGGCAGCGGGTAGCCCCGGTCATTGGCAAGGGCGGCGAGAGTATCAGCCTCGCCCCCTATCCCCGGGCCGACCTGACCCGCGTCGACAGCGCCGCCGATGGCGACGTGCAATGGCTCATTCACGTCATCCGCGCCCTGCGCTCGGTGCGCGG
Organism: Acidithiobacillus sp.; assembly: GCF_049965315.1. Lineage (GTDB taxonomy): Bacteria > Pseudomonadota > Gammaproteobacteria > Acidithiobacillales > Acidithiobacillaceae > Acidithiobacillus_B. The sequence goes on from NZ_JBMFWL010000031.1 coordinate 20,801, forward strand.
CGAAATGGACATCCCCCTCGCGCGCCCCCTGCCCGTTCTCCTCCAGGGCGGCACGGCCCAGGACCGGGAGCGCGTGCAACGCCTCCGCCCCTGGCTGCACAGCCTCGCCCGCACCGCCAGCCTCGACTGGCTGGACGCCGATGCCGCGCCGCCGCCCGCCGCCCTGCAACTGGTGGACGAACTGAAAATCCTCGTGCCCCTGGCGGGGGTCATCGACGTGGCCGCCGAGCAGGCCCGCATCGCCAAAGAGATCGCCCGCGTGGCGCAGGATCTGGAAAAGGCCCAGAGCAAGCTGGCGCAACCGGACTTTCGCAACCGCGCCCCGGCCGCCGTCGTCGAGCGCGAACTGGCCCGCGTCGAGGAACTGGGCGCCGCCCTGGAGGAGCTGAAAAACCAGCAGCAACGCCTCGACGCCCTGTAATGACCGCGCCCGCGCCGAAGGGGGTGGCCCCCTACCCGCTGGAACCCCTCTTCGGACGGATACTGACGCCCTTTGAGCAATTCCTCCAGCGGGCCACGGCGGGGGGCATCGTCCTCATGGCCGCCACGATCCTTACCCTGCTCCTCAGCAACTCGCCCTGGTCCGCCGCCTTTGCCCGCTTCTGGGATATCCATCTCCATCTGGGTCTGGGCCGATGGCAGATGGATCACACCCTGCACCATTGGGTCAACGATGGCCTCATGGCCCTGTTTTTCTTTCTGGTCGGGCTGGAGCTCAAGCGCGAACTCCTGGCCGGCGAACTGGCATCGCCCCGGGACGCGGCCCTGCCGGTGATCGCCGCGCTCGGCGGCATGCTCGCCCCGGCCGCCCTATTCCACCTGTTCAACCCCGCCGGCCCCGCCGCCGCGGGCTGGGGCATACCCATGGCCACGGATATCGCCTTTGCCATCGGCATCCTCGTGCTCCTCGCCTGGCGCATACCGCGCAACCTGATCCTCTTCCTCACCGCCCTGGCCATTGCCGACGACCTCGGCGCCGTTCTCGTCATCGCCATTTTTTACACGCAAAGCCTGCATCTCGGCGCCATGCTCATCGCCGCTGGGCTCTTTGCCCTGCTGATCCTCCTCAATCAGGGCGGTGTCCGCCATTCCCTGCCCTATCTGCTCCTCGGCCTCCCCCTCTGGTACTTCGTCATGGCCTCGGGCATCCACGCTACGGTGGCGGGCATCCTGCTCGCCTTCACCATCCCCGCGCGCCCCGCCGTCAGCCCGGCGCAATTCGATGCCCGGCTGAGCGAACTGCAGCAACATTTTCACGCCCGCGCCACCCTTCCGGATGCCGCGGACAACTCCCTCGGCGATCCCAAAATGGCGGCCGTTGCCAGCAATCTCAGCGCTGCGGCCAATACGGTCCTGGCCCCGCAGCAGCGCTTGGAACAGGCCCTCAGCCCCTGGGTCACCTTTGCCATCCTCCCCATCTTCGCCATGGCCAACGCCCGTATCGACTTCGCCACGGTATCCCTCGGCATGCTCTTCAGCCCGGTGACCCTGGGCACCTGCGTCGGCCTCGTCCTCGGCAAATTCCTGGGCATCAGCGCGGCCAGTTGGCTCGCCGTCCGCCTCCGGCTTGCCCGCCTACCCCATGGGGTGGGCTGGCGGCACATCCTCGGAGCCGCCTGGCTGGGAGGCATCGGCTTCACCATGTCGCTGTTCATCAGCCAACTGGCCTTTTCCTCCGCCACCTTGCAAGAGGCAGCCAAACTCGGCATCCTCATCGCTTCCCTGATCGCTGGTATAATAGGCCTGACCTGGCTCTATCTCGCCGGCCGCCAAAGGAGTCCCGCATGATCCCCGCCGATCTGAGCGAATGCGTCGCCCGCGCCCTGGCCGAAGATATCGGCAGCGGCGACCTCACCGCTGCCCTCATCCCGCCGCAGCAAAGCCTGCGCGCCGACATCATCACCCGCGAGGCGGGCATCTGCTGCGGCCAGCCCTATGCCGAGGCGGTCTTCGCCCAACTCTCCCCCGCCGTCCGCATGGACTGGCAGGTGAACGAGGGCCACAGCCTCGCCCCCGGCCAGCACCTCTGCACCATCTCCGGCCCGGCCCGGGCCATGCTGAGCGGCGAACGCTGCGCGCTGAACTTCCTGCAAACCCTCTCCGGCGTTGCGACCACCGTCAGCGCCCATTGCCACGCCCTGCAAGGCACCGCCACCCGTCTCCTCGACACCCGCAAGACCATCCCCGGCCTGCGCCTGGCGCAGAAATATGCCGTCCGGCTCGCCGGCGGCATGAACCACCGTTTGGGCCTCTACGACGGTATTCTCATCAAGGAAAACCACATCGCCGCCTGCGGCAGCATCACCGCGGCCCTGAGCGCCGCCCGCGCGCTGGCCCCGCGCCTCACCCGCATCGAGGTGGAGGTGGAAGACCTGCTGCAGCTCGAAGAGGCCATTGCCGGCGCGGCGGACATGATCCTGCTGGACAATTTTTCCATCGACCTGCTGGCGCAAGCGGTACGCCGGGTGGGCGGGGCCATCCCCCTGGAGGCCTCCGGCAACATCGGCCTGGACAATATCCGCGAGATTGCCCTTACGGGGGTGGACTACATCTCCGTGGGCGCCCTTACCCGCAATGTGCGGAGCCTGGATTTGTCTTTGCGCTTTATCTGACGATGTCCTGGCACACATGGATGGTTCGCCAGCCTCTGTCCTAGCCATGGCGCACGCGCAACACCACTGGCAATGGCACGCCCCCCGCTGGGAAAAGGCCGGTTACTCTGTTTTTCGCGCCGTGTTGGCGCTTCTATACGCCGGTTTACGATGTGATGGCATCGTAGTACCTTTGGTACAAGGCATGCAGCGACCTGTCGCTTCCCGGCCAGCAAAGGCCCGCTAAAGGACGCGCCCGATTTAGACCGCCTAAAGAGGAGCATGGACATGATAGTCCCTGACGATGCGCCCTTATCCCAAAGTGGTGGGTTGTTAGGCGGCCTGGGTGCCGCTGGCGGTTGGCGCCTAAATTACGTTCGCGGGCGCTGTGCGCCCGCGAACGAGGCGCGAGTGGTACGAACATCGGGGCGGCAAGCGGACACCGCTACGCGGGTGCCGCACAACTCGCACCTCGTTAGCCTGCTAGGATCTGTACGGAATAGCGCCCCGAACTAGGAGAATCGTATGACCAATATCGGCCAGTCAAATAAACCAAGACGGACAGTTGTCGCACCACAGCCCGTGACAACCAGCCAGTTGCCGCCGAATCGTGTTCTCAGCGTCGAATTAGATGAGGACGAGGAAGTAACTTGGACATGGTCTGTGCTCCCAAGCGGCGAACAGTACATCAGCGGTTACTCCATTGTGAAGAAATCGCA
>NZ_JBMFWL010000032.1:0-1920 GCF_049965315.1 Acidithiobacillus sp.
GGTATTCTGCTTTGGTGGCAGCGCCGCAAGCTGCAGAAAAAAAGAGGTTCAGAAGTCATTGTGGCGGAGTATCGGGAAATCCGGCACCGCCAGCCGCCCGATGGCCGCTGAATTGCCATTACCCTTCTCGCGGCTGTCTGCGGCAAGCTTTGTCCCGACTGAAACCGGGGGAAGCCGCCCGTGGCGCGCAGGCCCCCGACCGTATTGAGTGCGCGCCACCCCCAGGGTGCGGGCAGGGGTGCTCAGTACAGGTGGGAGCCTTTGGGATCCAAGTGCTCCAGGACGCCCTGAGACTCCAGCTCCATACGCATATCCTCCTCCATGGCGCGGGCCAGGGTGACGGCCTGGGTGAGGATGCCGCAGAAGGCCTGGGCACTATGGTCGGAGTAGAAATGGAGATCGGCGATGGGGTTGCCGTCAATGCTGATTTGCCAACAAGGTCGGCCTTGATAGTTGGCTTGCTGGGTTTCGATGCGCATACCGGTTCCTTTTTTCAATAGCGTATGAAGATTATACCCATAATTTAGCGGCCATGACGCCTACCATGACCACGACCGCCACCTTGATCCATAGTTCGCCCCGGCGGCCCAGGGTGACCTTGGTGGCGAGCCAGGCGCCCAGGACGCCACCGACGGCAATGGTCACGCCTATTCCCCAGCGTACCTCCCCCATCCAGGCAAAAATGAGCAGGGCCGGCAGGGTGTAGATGGCAATGATCAGGGTCTTGTAGGCGTTCACTTGGGGTAGATGGCGGATGAGCAGCTTGCGCAGGACCAGGATGAAGAGAAAGCCGATGCCGGCCTGAATGAATCCGCCATAAAAACCCAAAGCGGCGAGGGCCGGGTAGAGCCAGAGGGAAGGTTGCCCATCGGCTCTGCTGCCCGGCACGATGCCCGCCTTTTTGGGGAGCAGGAGGGTGATGGCGCCGATGATCAGAACGATGACGAGAATGCGCTGAAACCAGAGGTTGCTGATGTGGACGCCGGCCAGGGCGCCGCTCACCACACCGGGCAAGGTCCAGAGGGCGAGCATGCCGCCCTGCTTCAACTCGGTGAGTTGCCGCTGATGAAAGTGATGGGTCGCCGTGAGGTTTTCCAGCAATATGCCGATGCGGTTGGTACCATTGGCCGTGACCGGGTCCAACCCGGCAAAGATCAGGACCGGCAAGGTGAGGAGCGAGCCGCCGCCGGCCAGGACGTTGATAAACCCTGCACCCAGCCCTGCGAGGAAGAGGATGACCAGACGCCCTTCCCCTCCCTGGATAAAGCTGATGGCCATGGGGGATATGGTTATTCTTCGAGATCGTGAATATTGACTTCGGGGATGCCGGCCAAGGGTGGTCGGCGCCAGTCGTAACCGTCCGTTTTCCCCAATTGCAGGTTTTGTTGATAGCGTTGGTGGGCCTGCAGCTTGGCCAGTTCGCGTTTGAGCTCCTGCTCGGCCATGAGGAGATTCATTTCCGATGTGTGTTCGCTCAAGGCACGCTGGGCTGCCTGGAGCTTGGCTTCGGTATCCTTGGGGTTGATGTCGGGAACGCGAAGGCTGGCATCGGCCAGGATGCTGACCAGATAGGGCTGCACTTCCAGCATGCCCCCTTCCAGAAACAGGATCTGCAAGCTGCCATCGGCAGCGGTGATACGCAATTCCCCGGGGCGCATCCGGCTCAACAAGGGCGCATGGCCAGGCAGGATGCCAACTTCACCCATTTCTGCAGGTGCAGCGACGAAACGAACATCGCCGTAGTAGACTTCGCCATGGACATCAACGACATGCAGACGGAAGGTGGGGATGTGTGCCATGTTAGCCGATTCCACCCTGGAGGTTGAAAACACGCATTTGATTCAAAGTATAGCCTAAAAGCGGCTTGCTGCCCATTTCCTGCGCTTGGCGGCAAGGACCGGCTGGCAGATGGCTCCCCGG
>NZ_JBMFWL010000032.1:2019-21906 GCF_049965315.1 Acidithiobacillus sp.
CAAAGTATAGCCTAAAAGCGGCTTGCTGCCCATTTCCTGCGCTTGGCGGCAAGGACCGGCTGGCAGATGGCTCCCCGGTATGACGACCTCGCGGGAGCGCTGGGAGGATGCCTGCTATTGCGCCATCCGCCGCCCGAGGCGGTTCAAAAAAGCGGCCTCGTCCAGAAGCGGAATCGCCAACGCCCGGGCCTTTTCTGCCTTGCTGCCGGGATCCTGTCCCGCCACCACGAAGCTGGTCCTGGCGGAAACGCTGCCGCTGACCTTGCCGCCGAGGGTTTCGATGGCGGCCTTGGCCTCCTCGCGGGTCATGCTGGCGAGGGTGCCGGTCAGCACATAGGTTTCGCCCTTCAGGGGAAGGTGCTCTCTTTCCTGGGCGCGGGGGATGGGTGGCCAATGGATGCCGGCCCTGAGGAGCGCTTCTATCACCTCCCGATTATGGCTTTGGGCGAAAAAATGCGCGATGGATTCGGCCACCACCGGCCCGACATCGGGGACCTCCTGGAGGACGTCCTCCGGGGCCTGGAGGAGCGGATCGAGATCGCCGAAAAATTCGGCCAGGGCCTTGGCGGTGGCCTCTCCTACCTGGCGGATCCCGAGGGCATAGAGGAATCGAGGCAGGGTGGTGTTGCGGGATTGTTGCAATTCCCGAAGGAGTTTTTCGGCGGATTTGGCACCCATCCTATCGAGTTGGGCAAGAGCGGCGCTGTCGAGCCCATAGAGATCGGCGACGGTTTGGACCAGGCCGCTGTCGACCAATTGCTGCGCCAGCTTTTCGCCGAGGCCGCGAATGTCCATGGCCCGCCGCGAGGCGAAATGGAGGATGGCGCCCATGCGCTGGGCCGGGCAGTAGAGGCCGCCCATGCAGCGATGGGCGGCCTCGTTGGGCAGGCGCAGGACTTCGGAGCCGCATACGGGGCAGCGTTGGGGCATCTGCCAGGGCTGCGCGCCGGCCGGGCGCTTCTCCGGGACGACCGCCACCACTTCGGGGATGACATCGCCGGCACGGCGCACAATGACGGTATCCCCCACCCGGACGTCCTTGCGCTCCACTTCATCCTGGTTGTGCAGGCTGGCCCGGGACACGGTCACCCCCCCCACCTGCACCGGGCGCAGAATGGCTACGGGGGTGATGACGCCGGTGCGCCCGACGGAGGGCAGGATGGCTTCGACGATGGTGCTTTCTTCGTGGGCCGGAAACTTGTAGGCGATGGCCCAGCGGGGCGCGCGGGCGGTGAAGCCGAGGGGTTCGCGGTCAGCGAGGCGGTTGACCTTGAAGACGACGCCGTCGATCTCGAAGGGCATGGCTTCTCGCTGTTTCTGAATATTTTCAAAATATCCCTGGCATTCAATGACGCCATGGACGTTTTTCAAGTAACTTGTCACTTGAAAGCCCCAGAAGCGAAAGCGTTCCATAACGCCTATATGGGTATCTCCCGGAATCCGGGTGCATTCTCCCCAGCCCCAGGGGAAAAAGGCCAGGGGACGGCCGGCGGTGATCTGGGAATCGAGCTGGCGCAGGCTGCCTGCGGCGGCGTTGCGGGGGTTGGCGAAGGGTGCTTCGCCCTGTTGCAGGCGTTCGGCATTGAGGCGCTCAAAGGCGGCAATGGGAATGACCACCTCACCGCGAATCTCCAGCAATTCCGGCCAGCCGCTGCCCTGGAGGCGGAGGGGGACATTGCGGATGGTGCGCACGTTGAGGGTAACGTCTTCGCCGGTGTAACCGTCGCCGCGGGTGCCGGCCCGGACAAGGCGGCCCTCTTCATAGCGGATATTCACGGACAAGCCATCGAATTTGGGCTCGGCGCTGTATTCCACCAAGTCCTGGCCCAGGCCTTCGCGTACCCGGCGATCCCAGTCGCTCAGGCCCTGGAGGTCAAAGACGTTGTCGAGGGAGGTCATGGGAATGCCGTGGGGGATGCTGGCAAAGACGGCAAGGGGCGGCGCGCCGACGCGCTGGGTGGGTGAGTCGGGCGTGACGAGCTGGGGATGGGCCGCCTCAAGGGCTTGGAGTTCCCGCAGGAGCCGGTCGTACTCGGCATCGGAGATGGTGGGTGCGTCGAGGACGTAATAGCGCTGATTGGCGTCATTGATACGTTGACGCAGGTCCTGGATTTGCGCCTGGATGGATGCTTCATTCATACGTGCTTGCCTTTTCTCCGCGCCCTTCCCCGGAGAATAGTGGCGAAAAAATCAGGTGAACACAAAGGCCGCCTCCGGCGGCGGCAGCGGCTTCGGCGCGACCGCCCAGGGCTTCCGTAGCCCGCTGGACAATGGCCAGACCCAGGCCGCTCCCCTCCTCCTCCATCCTGTTCGGGTCGCGATAAAAGGGCTGGAAAATGCGCAGCAGGGCATCGGCCGGCACGCCGGGGCCGTTGTCGCAAATCGTGATCCGGGAAACCCGCCCGCCCTCGGCTTCCCAGCGGATATGCACAATGCTTCCCGGAGGACTATAGCGGATGGCATTGTCTACGAGGTTGCGCAGGGCAATCTCCAGCCAGGTCTTGCGGCCGGCCAGGATGGCCGGGGACGGCCCCTGGACCGTCAGGTGGATGCCTTTGGCGGCGGTGGTCGCGGCGAAGGCGGCGCGCAGGCGCTGTAGCAGGGAAGGTACGTCGATAGGCTCGTCACGCTGCGATTGAGCGGCGCCAAGGCGGGCCAGGGCCAGCAACTGTTCGACCACGTGGGTGGCGCGGTCCACTCCCTGCACGACCCCCTGGAGGGCTTCCCTTTCGGTGCCGCTCTCGGCGTGGCGCAGGGCCAGTTGGGCATGAATCCGCAGGCCCGCAAGGGGGGTGCGCAGTTCATGGGCGGCGTGGGCGGTGAACTCCTGCTCCCGGGCGAAGGCGGCATCCACCCGCCGGAAAAGCCCGTTGAGGGCATCGAGCAAGGGCTGCAATTCCGCCGGAACCGGGCCGGCGATGGGCTGCAAGGCCTGGGGCTGGCGTTCTTCCAGGCGTGCGGTCAGGTCGCGCAGGGGGGCCAGCCCTTGGCGCACGGCGAAACCGATGACCAGGGCCAGCAAGGGGAGCACCAGCCACAGGGGGGCAAGGAGTTGCTGGGCGATTTCGCCGGTGACATCCTGGCGGGCGTCGAGGTTTTCTGCCACCTGGGCGATGCGGCGACCGTCCGTGACCGTGGCCAGCCGCCATTCCTCTCCGTTCATGCGCACGTTTTGCAGCAGGGGTGTGCCGGGGTGCCAGGGGGGAAGGATCGCGGCGCCGTGGCTGCTGGCGAGGATGCCCTTGCCCAGGGACTGCAGGCGGTAAGGGCGTTGGAGATCAGTTCGTTGCGGGTTGTCGCGATCGGGGAATGGCGGCAAAACGAGGGCGCCGGGGCTACGCAGGAGGGTCCGCGCCCATTGTAAAAGTTCTTCATCAAAAAGATGGTTCAACTCCTGGCGCGTTTGCAGGAAACTGGCCAGCACGGCCCCCAGCCAGAGCAGGGTGACCAGACTGAGAAGGAGGATCAGCAGGCGCTGGCGAATGCTAAAGCGATACTTCATGGGGCGGGGCATCCTGCCAGGGAGCAATGCTATAGCCCAAGCCGCGATGGGTGACGATGAAATCCGCTGCCAGCTTGCGCCGTAAATGATGCACATAAACTTCGATGGTATTGCTCTCGATCTCCTCATCCCAGCTATAGATCTGTTCGGCGAGTTGCTCCTTGCTCAGCACCCGCCCCGGATGGGCAAGCAATGCGCGCAGAACGGCAAACTCCCGGGCACTGAGGGCTACGGCCTGGCCCTGCCAGAATGCCTGATGGGCGGCGGGGTCCAGGGTAAGGGGTCCATGCCGAAGCAAGGGCTCGGCGCGCCCTTCGCCGCGCCGGATGAGGGCGCGAACGCGGGCAAGAAGCTCATCCACGTCGAAGGGTTTGACCAGGTAGTCATCGGCGCCGCTATCCAGGCCCCGGACTCGCTCGGCCACGGTGTCGCGGGCGGTGAGGATCAGTACCGGCAAGGGATCCCGGCGGGCGCGTAGCTGATGAAGGATCTCCAGACCATCGTGCCGGGGCAGGCCCAGATCCAGCACCAGCAAGCCGTAATGATGCGGGTGCAGCGCCGCGAGGCCGGCCGCGCCGTCGCGCAGCCAGTCCACACTGTAGCCCTCTTCCCGGAGGGCCGCCTGGATACCGGAACCCAAGAGGGAGTCATCTTCCAGGAGCAGTACACGCATTTTGACCTCCGTCCGGCTTCCCGTTAATCTTCCCTCGCCCCCTACCTATGGAGAACCCATGGCCCTCGCCCTCTTTGACCTCGATAACACGCTCCTGGCTGGCGACTCGGATCATGCCTGGATGGAGTTTCTGGCCGACCGGGGGGTGGTGGATGGACTGGAACATCGCCGTAAAAATGACCTTTTTTATGCCCAATATCAAGCCGGCACCCTGGATATCCACGAATTTTTGCGTTTTCAATTGGCGCCCCTGGCGGCCCATCCCAGGATCGTCCTCGATGCCTGGCATCGCGCCTATCTGCAGGAGCGGGTCCTGCCCATGATCTCCGCCCAGGCGCGCGCCCTTGTTGAGCAGCATCGCCAGCGCGGCGACGTCCTGGTCATCATCACCGCCACCAATCGCTTTGTCACCGCGCCCATCGCCCGGGAACTGGGGGTGGAGCACCTGCTGGCCACCGAACCCGAAGAACGGGAGGACGGCAGCTTTACCGGCGGGGTGCTGGGCATCCCCTGTTTTCGCGAGGGGAAGGTGCAACGGTTGCGGGAATGGTTGCAGGAGACCGGGTTCAGCCTTGGAGACAGCACCTTTTATAGCGACTCGCACAACGACCTCGCCTTGCTGGAAGCGGTGCGCTACCCGGTGGCCGTCGATCCCGATCCCGTCCTGCGCCGCCACGCCGAGGCGCAGGGGTGGCCCATTCTGCACCTGCGCGGCGGCGACGCCCCTCCCGGCCAGCGCTGAGGAAATGTTCAATCCCCCCGTGCGCGGGCGGCGGCCAGGGTTTCCTCCACGGCCACGCTGACAATGCGTGAAACCCCCGCTTCGGGCATGGTGACGCCGATCAACTGTTCCCCCGCCTGCATGGTCAGCGTGTGGTGGGTGATGAGCAGGAACTGGGTCTGGGCCGCCATTTCGCGCAAAAGGGCGCAGAAGCGGCCGACATTCGCCTCATCCAGCGGGGCGTCCACTTCGTCCAGCACGCAGAAGGGCGCGGGGTTGAGGCGAAAGAGGGCAAAGACCAGGGCGATGGCGGTGAGCGCCTTTTCGCCGCCCGAGAGTTGCTGCAGGGTGGCATTGCGCTTGCCCGGCGGCTGCGCCCGCAGGATCAGGCCGGCGTCGAGGGGATCGTCGCTGGTGGGCACGAGCAGGGCCGTGCCACCGCCAAAGAGGATGGCAAAGAGCTCCTGCAGGGCGCCATTGACGGCGGCAAGCGTCTCGGCAAAGCGGTTGCTGGTTTCCTGGTCCATGCTCGCCATGGCTGTTTCGAGGCTTTGCAAGGCCTCTTCCACATCCTGACTTTGCTGCAACAGTTCTTGCCGACGCCCATCCAGTTCGTTCAACTCCTCCTCTGCGGCGAGGTTGACGTTGCCCATGCGGGCAATGAGGGCGGCAAGGCGCTCCGGCTCCTCGGCGACCTTGCCCGGCTCGGGACAGGGGCCCGGATCTTCGGCCAAGTCCGCCGCCAGATCCTCTGCCTGACGCTCCAGTTCGCCTAGCCTGCCGTGAAGGGTGGCCAGGGTCGCCTGTTCACCCGCGGCTTGGGCCTGCAATTGCCGGATGGCGTTCTCCACCGTCAAGCGCTCCCCTTCGCCTTGGCGGATCTCCTGGTCGATAGCCCGGGCCTCCCCCTGCAGGCGTTCCAGATTCGTCTGGCAGGCGTTTTTGGCCGCCTCCGCCTGGGCATATTCGGCCTCCCGGCGGGGAATCCCGGCCTCTTGGACGAGCAATTGCTCCTCGGCTGCTTCGCGTTGCCGGCGATGCTGCCCTTCCCGTTCAACCATCTGTTTTTCCTGCTGGACAGTGGCTTCCAGCTCGGTCTGCAGGCGTTGCCGCTGAATCTCCAAACGCTGCATTTCATCACGCAGGCGGGCAGTTTGACTGCGTTTTTGGGCGAGCCGCTGGCGCGCGGCCTGGGTCTGGGCCTCCAGTTCCGCCAGTCGGCGCTCCAGGTTTTGACAAAGGGGCTGGGCCGTCCGGATCTGCAAGCGGGCGGCGGCGAGGCGCTCTCGCAATTGCTGCCCTTGGCCGGCGAGCCGCTCCCGTTCCAGCTCCCGCTCCCGGGCGCGTTCCTGCTCGGCCTCGGCACGACTGCGCAGACGCGCCAGTTCCTGTTCGTCACGTGCCAGATGGCGCCGTTCCTCCTGCAACTGGCCATCCAGACGCGCCCGCTGCTGCTGGGCCGCCCGCTGGGCCTCCTCGGCGGCGCTCAACCGGGTTTCGGCGGAGGCCGCCCGGTCCTGGGCGGTACCCAGTGCCGCGGCGGCCTCGCTGAGATCGCGACGGCACTGGAGCAGACCCGCGCCGTCGCGGTTCGTAGCGGGAAAACTGACCCCCCGGGCATGGACCAGCACGCCGTCGGGGGTGATCCAGGCCTCGCCGGGGGCCAGTCGGTCCCGTTCCCGGCGGGCGGTATCCAGATCCGGGGCGCAACGGAGGCCCCAGAGCCAGTCCTGCAAGGGACCGCCATCGCCGTCGTCCAGGTGGAGTTGGCGGAGCAGCATTCCCTCATCCTCGGCCCCTGCCCCTCCCATTGCCCGGTCCCGGGATGAAATGTCGAGAAAACTGCCAGCGGTGGCCTGGGCAAGTCCTTCTCCGTCTCCCACCCGCGCCTGGAGACGATCGCCCAATACCTGCTCCACGGCATGCTCCCAGCCGTCGGCCACCCTCAGCACATCAAGCAGAATGGGCCCCTCCGTCTCCGGATGGTTTTTATGCAGGCGCTGGTACAGGGCCTGCAGGGCGCGCTCCCGCGCGGCGCATTCGTGCAGTTCCCGTTGTGCCTCATCGCGCTGGCGGCGGGCCTCCCTGAGGCTTTCCTGGGCACTGTTCCATGCCGTTCCTGCCAAGAGCAGCGCCTCCTCCGTGGCCCGGACAGTGGCTTGCCCGCGCAAAACCGTAGCTTCCAGTTCGGGTAGCCGGGAGACTTCCGTGGGTAAGGGCTGCGCCAAGTCCATGAGGCGTTTTTCCAGATCGTCCAGGCGCAGGCCTTGTTCCTTTTCCATGGCCGTCGCCACATCGCGCTCCCGGCGCCGTTCGGACAGGGCCGCCTGCAGGGTGCTGCGTTCCGTTTCCAGGGCGGCGAGGGCTTGCTCCTCCGCTTGCCGCTCCCGCCGGGCTGCCTCTTCCTCGCCACGCAGGGTCATCAGGCGGGCATCGCCCTCCCGCAGGCTGGCGTCGCGCCGTTGCCTTTCCTGCAGCAGCATGAGGCGTTCGCGCTCCAGTTTGGCCAGGGCGTCCCGGCTCTCCCGGCAAATCTCCTCCTGGCGTTGCCGTGCGGCGCGGAGGTCGCGGATCTGGTGCGTACACTCGGCAAGGCGGGCGCTCGCCTCATAATAGGCCGCCTGGGCGCCTTCCACGGCATCCTGCAGGCCCCGCTGCTGCTGGCGTTGCTCGTGCAGATTTTCCAGCAGCAGGGCCTGGGCCGCCCCTCGCCTCTCCAGAGCCGCCCCGCTTTGCGCCAACTGTTCCGCGACTGCCCGGGCGGCACCGCGCTCCTCCTCCAACCGGCCTTGCATGGCCCACCAGCGCCAACGCCGCTCCGCCGCACGCAACTCTCGAAAGCGCCGGGCCGCCTGGGCCTGACGCTGCAGGCGTCCCCATTGCGCCTCCATCTCGCCGTGGATGTCGTGGAGCCGCTGCAGGTGTTCGCGGGTTTCGGCGATGCGCTGCGCAGTTTCCCGGCGCCGCTCCTTGTAGCGGCTGATGGCGCCGGCTTCTTCGAGGATGTTGCGCAGATCCTCGGGGCGCGCATCGATGATGCGGCCGATGGTACCCTGCTCGACGATGGCGTAGGCATTGGCCCCCAGGCCCGTCCCCAGAAACAGGTCGGCCACATCCCGGCGCCGGCAGCGGCCCCCGTTGATGCGGTACTGGCTGTCCCCGCGACGATCCAGTTCCCGGCGCACGCTGATCTCGGCCAGCCCGGCCAGGGCACCGGGGGCAGAGCCGTCGCTGTTGTCAAAATGCAGTTCCACCACGGCGCGCTGGGCCCCCGGCCGCTTGCCGCCGCCGTTGGAGATGACATCGCTGAGGCTGCCGCCGCGCAGTTGCCGCGCCGAGGACTCGCCCAAGACCCAGCGAATGGCGTCGACGGTATTGGATTTGCCGCAGCCATTGGGACCGACGATGACCACCGGATTGGCCTGCAATTCAATGGCGGCTGGTTCGAGGAAGGACTTGAAGCCGGCGAGATGGATAGCCTTGAGACGCATGGACGCTGCGGTGACCGCTATTTATCAGTAGAATATCTATGCATGATCATGAGGAGTTCAATGTGTCCAGTCAACCCAGCAAAGACCTGCAATCCTTCCCCAATCCCCACCCCGAGCGCGATTATTGCGTTCACATGGATCTGCCGGAGTTCACCTGTCTCTGTCCGGTAACCGGGCAGCCCGACTTCGCCCATTTCCTGCTGGATTTCATCCCTGACCAGCGGTGCGTGGAGCTCAAGTCCCTCAAGCTCTATCTGTGGAGCTATCGCAATGAGGGCGGCTTTCACGAGGCCCTGACCAACCGCATCGCCGACGACCTCATCGTCCTCCTGGCGCCCCGTTATCTGCGCCTGCTGGGGCGCTGGTATGTGCGCGGCGGCATCACCACCGATGTCCTGGTGGAAGAGCGCCAGGAAGGCTGGAGCAACCCCGCCCTTCTCGCCCAATTGCCGCCGGTCACCTGGAGCGGACACCGTCCGGGCTGAGGCATGTACCTGGGGATCGACTTCGGCAGCTCCGGCGTGCGGGGAGTGCTTATCGATGGTGCCCTCCAAGGCCGGGCGCACACCGCCCTGCCCCTCTCGGGCGCTTTGGATGACCCCAAGGTCTGGCTGGCTCTGCTTCCACCACTTTTCCGCAGTCTGCGCGCACAGTGTCCGGAAGGCATGGAGGCGTTGCGTGCCCTGGCGATCGATGGCACCTCGGCCACGCTGCTGCTCTGCGATGGGTTGGGACAAGCCCTCTTTCCCGCCCTCCTCTACTCCGATCAGCGCGCGACGGCAGAAGCCCAGGAAATCGCCCAATCCTGGCCCCAGGCCGGGATTGCCGGCGCAGCGAGCAGCTCCCTGGCCAAGCTCCTCTGGCTATGGCGCAACGTTCCCGCCGTCCGTGGCGCGCGTTTTCTCCAGCATCAGGCGGACTGGATAGCCGCCCGGCTGACGGGCAAACCCGGCCTCTCCGACCGGGGCAATCTGGCCAAACTGGGGCTGGACGGGGCGACGTTCCGCTATCCGCAGCCGTTGCTCCATTTGCTTGGCAAACACGGCGTTCCAGCGCGGATACTGCCGCAAGCCCGCCGGGAAGGCGCGGATTTGGGGCCCGTGCATCCGGACTGGGCAGCGCGCCTGGGCATTCCCGCAGATACCCGGGTGCGCGCTGGCTGCACCGATAGCGTCGCCGCCGCCATCGCCGCTGGTTTGCATGAAACGGGCCAAGCCCTCAGCAGTCTGGGTTCCAGCCTAGCCATCAAGGTCGCTAGCCGCCGGCCGGTGGCGGATGGGGCAGCGGGCATCTATAGCCATATGCTGGATGACCTCTATCTGGTGGGTGCCGCCTCCAACAGCGGCGGCGCGGCCTTGCTGCGTCATTTCTCCCGGCCGGAAATGATGGAATTGTCTTGCCTGCTGGATCCTTCCCAGCCCACCGGCGCCCTTGTCTACCCCTTACCCGGGATGGGCGAGCGTTTTCCGCGGCATGCTGCCCATTGGTCGGGCAGCATGCCTCCCGCTGGACCGCCGGCCTGGCAATTCCAGGCGCTACTGGAAGGCTTGGCTTATATCGAGGCTTGGGCTTACGCCTTGCTTGCGGAACATGGCGCCCCATGTAACGGGCCGATTCGTAGCATGGGAGGAGGAGCCGACAACGCAGCGTGGATGCAAATGCGCGCCAACATCCTGAATCGGCCGGTAGCAGTGCTGACCGATAACGAAGCCGCCTTGGGCGCGGCGCTGCTCGCCGCCGCCCCGGATTTGGGCGGCTTGCGTCAGATCCAGGCGGGACGCCGGCCGGAGACGCGGCTCATTACGCCTACGCCCGCCGTCGTTGCCGCCTACGCCCCCCATACGGCGGCCTTTCGCCGCCATTTCGCGAACGCAGGCAATACTTCCCCGTAGCCCGGCAACGGCCATGCACTCATGGAGGAGTTGTCTCCGCCCACCATTGCCGGAGCAGGGGAATGTCCACCAACAAGCGGCTACCCGCCTCGGGGCCGGTGATGACCCGCGCCGGATCTTCCGGTTCGCCGAGATGGGTCAGGACGCGCAAGGCACCGCTGAAGTCCTGACCGCGGGTGTAGTCCGTTTCCGTAATGAGGGTGGGCAGGGCGGCGCCGCGGGCCGATCGCAGCCCATTGACCGAATCCTCGATGGCCAGGCACTCCCCCGCCGCAAGCCCCATCCGGTCCAGGACATACTGATAGATATCCGAAGCCGGCTTCTTCCTCGGCACCACATCCCCGGCACCAATGACGGCGAAACGCGCCAGGGCATCGGCTCCCAGGGTGCTATGCAGGAGGGCCTCCACATTGGCGGGGGTGGTCGTGGTGGCAATGGCGATGCGGATATCCGCATCCCGCGCTGCATCCAGGAGGCGCCGCACGCCCGGGCGCAGGGGGAGCAGGCCGGTGGCCACCATTTCCACGTAATGATGGGTCTTGGCGCGGTGCAGGGCGGCAATCTCCTCATCGCTCAACTGCGGATATTCGCGGTGCTCCTCCAGAAAGGCGCGCAGGCGCTCCTTGCCGCCCGTCACCCTGAGATAAACGCCGTAAGTCGGCACATCCCAGAGAAAAGGCAGACCGGCTTCGGCAAAGGCTTGGTTGAAGGCTACCCGGTGCGCATCCCGCTCCGTATCCGCCAAGGTTCCATCCACGTCAAAAATCAGCGCTCGCAAAGGCATGCAGGATTCCTTGTTCCATTTCCGTCCGGCATTCTACCCAAGCCTCCGCGAATTGCCAAAACCGCCATTCTCTGCTATTCCTACGCGGATTTATCACCAGGACAGGATCCGGAAGATGGCCAATACCACCAAGTCCACAGCCAGTCAGCAATTTACCGCATTCACCCCGTACCAGCCGGCGCCCGATGAGGAATACATGAGCCCCGCGCAGCTCGCCCACTTCCAGAAAATCCTGGAGGACTGGAGAGGCGAACTGATGGCGGAAGTGGACCGCACGGTCCAGCACATGCAGATGGAAAACGTCAATTATTCCGACCCCAATGACCGCGCCAGCCTGGAGACGGACATGGGTCTGGAACTGCGCGCCCGGGATCGTGAGCGCAAGCTCATTCGCAAGATCACCCAGGCCCTGGATCGCATCAAAAATGGCGAATATGGCTACTGCGAGGCCTGCGGTGTGGAAATCGGCCTGCGCCGCCTGGAGGCCCGCCCCACCGCCACCCTCTGCATCGACTGCAAGACCCTGGAAGAAAAACGCGAAAAGCAGATGGCCCAGGACTAGGCAGTCATGCGCCTGCTCATTCGCAATGCCCGCATCGCCCTCCCGAGCGGAGAGCTTTATCACGGTGATCTGCTCACGGAAGACGGCCGCATTGCGGCCATCGACCGGGATCTGGATCTCCCCGCCGATGAGGTCATCGCGGCCCGGGGTCACGTTCTCCTGCCGGGGGTCATGGATCCGCAGGTGCATTTCCGCGAACCCGGCAACGAACACAAGGAGGATCTGGCTACCGGCTCGCGGGCGGCGGCCAAGGGGGGGGTCACCAGTTTTCTGGAAATGCCCAACACCAACCCCGCCACCACCACGCGCGCGGCGCTGGCCGACAAGCTGGCGCGCGCCGATGAAAAATCCGTCGTCAACTACGGCTTTTTCATCGGCGCCACGCCCGAGAACGTGGACGAACTGGTGGCCGCCGATGGGGCCTGCGGGATCAAGATCTTCATGGGGGCCAGCACCGGCTCTCTGCTGGTGGACAAAGAGGAGGATCTGGAGCGCATCTTCGCCCATGGCCATCGCCTGATCGCCGTGCATGCCGAGGATGAGGTGCGCATCCGCGCCCGTCGCGCCGACTTTGCCCATTCCTGCGATCCCGCCGATCACTCCCGCATCCGCGATAACGAGAGCGCGCTGCTGGCCACCCGGCGGGCCGTGGCCCTGGCCGAGAAATACCGGCGCCGCCTGCACGTGTTGCACCTCTCCACGGCCGAGGAAGTGGCCTTTCTGCGCGCCCACAAGGCCTCCTTTATCACCTCCGAGGCCATCCCCAACCATCTTTTCCTGAATACCGATGCCTATGCCCGCAAGGGCTCCCTGGTGCAGATGAATCCGCCCATCCGCAGCGAGGCCGACCGTCTGGCCCTATGGGCGGGGCTGCAGCGGGGCGACATCGACTGCATCGCCACGGATCATGCCCCCCATACCCTGGAGGAAAAGGCCCTGGGTTACCCGCGCTCCCCGGCGGGCATGCCGGGCGTGGAAACCAGTCTGCCCCTGATGCTCACGGCCATGCGCGATGGCCATTGCAGTCTGGCCGAACTGCAACGCTGGATGTGCCTCAATCCGGCACGGCTGTATGGCGTCGCCAACAAAGGGAAAATCGCCATTGGCTGGGATGCCGATCTGGTCCTCGTGGACATGGTCCACGAAAAACCGGTGCGCAACGAAGAAATGTGGACCAAGGTCCACTGGAGCCCCTTCGCCGGCTGGAGCCTCACCGGCTGGCCCCAGGTCACCATCGTCGGTGGTCGGGTGGTCTACGCCGACGGCAGCATGCGGCCCGGTGCCCGTGGCGCTGCCCTATCCTTCGCCGCCGATACGCCCCTTCCCGCTTGTTGATCCCAGAGCCGGTGGCGCGGGATTGCTGTCCACGATAAAATCGCGCAGGAGCGGCCCATGGCCGCAACCACCAGTGGTGGCGCGCCCCCAGCGGGTCGGGGCCATGGGCCGCTCCTCCCAGTTGTGAGGACCGTTTCATGATGGCGGGGTGCACCGGATGCATATCCGTCAGGCTGACTCACCCTCGGTGCGCCAGAGGTAGATAGCCTCCGTCCCCGGAGCCTGCGCCCAGGGGGCGGTGTAATAGCCGAGTATCAGCACGAGATGGTCTTCCCCATGGAAGAGCAGCGGCACATCGCCTCGATAGGGAGGCGGCACAGCGCTTTCCAGAAGCAGTTTTTTCAAGGGCCGATGATGGCCGTCGCTGCTGCGATAAGACTCCCCGGCCCGCCGGCGCCGCCAGTGCAATGTTTCTCGGGCAAGGGCCGGGTTCAGGGCATGGACGGCGGCGGCCGGGGCGGTAGCCTGCAACTCGGCCCGCCATCCGGGTATGGCCAAAGGCCCATCCCCCGCCTGCCACGGCCCGGCTTCCCAGTCTACGGGGCCGGGCGTCGGGCCGAGGGCATGGATATTCCCTCCCTGCAGCCAGACGGCGCCGCCGGCCCACTGCTGGATACGTCCCTCCCCTCCCCTGGCGATGGCGGCCTGCAGGGCCGTCAGACGACTGCGGGACGGCAGCGCCAGACCCTGCCGGCGCAGCCAATGACGCAGAAAAATGCGTTGTCCGGCTGGGGACAGGCCTTGCAGGGCCGCCAGCCCCAGTGTGTCCTTTCCTGTTGATCCTGCGTGCGCCTCCTGGGCCGCCAACCATTGGCCCTGGACCTCCAGGGCATCGGCCAGATTCTCCGCCGCGCGGGCGAAGTGCATGGCCGCCTGCGGCCAGCCAAGGGCAGCCAGTTGCGGGAAAAGACCACGGCGCAAGCGCGCGCGGTCAAAGCGCGGATCATCGTTGGCGGGGTCTTCCAGATAGGGCAGCCCCAAGGCCTCGAGGTAATCCCGCAAAAGATCGCGCCCCAGGTCCAGGAAAGGGCGGCCAAGCACGCCTTGCCCCAAAGGCCGTTGCCAGGGCATGGCCGCAAGGCCTTCCAAGCCGGCGCCACGCAAGAGTTGCAAGAGAAAGGTTTCAGCTTGGTCCTCACGGTGGTGGGCAGTGAGCAGCCAATCGCCCCTGTGCAGGAGGGCCGCCATGGCCCCATAGCGGGCCCGGCGGGCGCGATCTTCGAGGCCCTCTCCCGGCGTCAACGGCCCCAGCGTCAAGACCTCCACCGGCGCCCCCAGGCGTGCCCCGATTTCCTGACAATGTTGCGCCCACGCCTTGCTTTCCGGGCGCCAGCCATGGTCCACATGAACCGCCCGCACCGGATGGCCCAAGGCCCGGAGGGCGCCCAGCAACGCCGTGGAATCACCACCACCACTGAAGGCTACCCATACACCCTGCCCTGCCGGGAGTTTCAGTTGCGTATGGAGGCGTTCGCGGAGGCGCCGCTCCAGATCATGCTTCACGGCGCATTCCATGCGCTCAGCATCCTTTCCTGTTCTTGCTCATTGATAAAGCATATCTTGCGTAACAGCACCTCGTTTTCCGGGTGGATGAAAGAGGACGATGGAAGTGAACCGGCGTGCGTCACCATTGCATAGGATTTTGGTAATCACCCGCTTGCGGATGGCCGGCTGACCGGGAAGATTCGCCATCATCGCAAATTGTGCAGCCAACTCCATTTATAGTATATAGAAGAGCGATGGGGCAGTTGAATCAATAACAGCCCGTTATCGCCAAGTCACGGGGGTTTGCATCCACAGATGGCCGCACCCGCTTTCCTTCCTCGTCCCTGCTTCCAGCACCTACTGGCTGCCCTGACCGCGGCTGGCTACTTCTGCCTGGGTCCCAGGATGCGGGACGGCGCCATTGTCTACGAAGGGCTGGACAGTGCCGACGATCTGCCCCGGGGAGTCCACGACCATCAGCAGCCCGGCAGGTATCGGCTCCATCGGGACGGGAGCCCGCGCTGTTTCGCCTGGGCCAATGGTCCCCAGGCCCTCAAGCCGCTGCTCTTCGCCCCCCACGAAGTCCTCTGGACCAGTGTTGCGGGGAGTGACGGAGGCATTACCTTCCATCCCGAGATCCCGGAAGCCCTGCCCACCGCCGTCATCGGGGTGCGCGCCTGCGATCTGGCGGCCCTGCGTCTGCAGGACCAGCACTTCCTGGAAGGACCATCCCCTGATCCCCGTTATGCAGTCCGGCGCAGGAACCTTTTTCTGGTGGCGGTGCATTGCACCCACCCCGCCGCCACCTGCTTCTGCGCCTCTACCGGTGACGGACCGCGGGCCGAGTCGGGTTTCGACCTGGCCCTGGCGGAACTCGACGAGGGCTTCATTGTGACGGCGGGGAGTCCCAAGGGGCAGGCCTTGCTCGGGCAACTGCCCCTCGAAGCCCTGGATCCCGTCCAGCAGGCCAGCGCTGACGGGGAGATCACTGCCGCCGCCCAGGCGCAGCAACGCACCCTGCCGTCCCGCAACCTGCGCGATGGCCTCTTTGCCAATCTTCACCATCCCCGCTGGGACGATGTGGCCCAGCGCTGCCTGTCCTGCACCAACTGCAGCTCCGTCTGCCCCACCTGTTTCTGCCACGCCGAGCGGGAGGAGCCCGCCCTGGACGGCCTGAGCAGCACCCATTCCCGGCAATGGGACTCCTGTTTCACCGAGGGACACAGCTTTATCCACGGCATCGTCATCCGCGCCGATACCCGCCTGCGCTATCGCCAGTGGCTGACCCACAAGCTCGGGAGCTGGCACGACCAGTACGGCCGCTCCGGCTGCGTGGGCTGCGGACGCTGCATCGCCTGGTGTCCGGTGGGCATCGATATCACCGCGGAAGCGGCGGCCGTCTGCGGAGGGGACCATGCTTGATCCTTACCTTCCTCATGAGGTCGAGGTCCTGGAGCGCATTCAGGAATCCCCCACCATCTTCACCCTGCGCCTCGCCTTCACCGACCGGGAAACGCAGGCCCGCTATCGCTTTCAGCCGGGCCAATTCAACATGGTTTATCTGTACGGGGTGGGCGAGGTGCCCATTTCCATCGTCTCCGATCCCGAAGATGAGCATCTCATCGACCATACCATCCGCGCCGTGGGCCGGGTCACCCAGGGGCTGGCGCGCCTGGGGAAGGGCGCCCGCCTGGGCCTGCGCGGGCCTTACGGCCGGGGTTGGCCCCTGCAACCGGCCGAGGGCCGGGACATCGTGCTCCTCACCGGGGGGCTGGGCTGCGCGCCGGTGGTTTCGGTCATCCACTACATCTTGCGGCGGCGGGAACGCTTCGGGCGGCTCACCATCCTGCAGGGGGTCAAGCATACCGACGACCTCATCTGGCGCGCCCAGTATGAAGCCTGGAGTCGGCTGTCCGATGTGCAGGTGGGGCTGGCGGCGGACGTGGCCAGCCCCGGCTGGTTTGGGCAGGTGGGGCCGGTAACGGTCCTCTTCGACCGCGTGCAGTTCGATCCCGGTGCGCTGATGATGATGTGCGGCCCCGAGCCCATGATGCGGGCGGCCGTGCAGGAGTTGCTGCGGCGCGGCGTGGTGGAGGAGGACTTGTGGCTCAGCATGGAGCGCAGCATGCACTGCGCCGTCGGTCATTGCGGCCATTGTCAGATGGGGGGGAACTTCGTCTGCCGGGATGGCCCGGTCTTCCCCTACCCGGAGATCCGGGCCCTGCTGGGCGAGCGAGGATTCTGACGTCATGGCCGCTGCCAAAGCACGCCTTGCGGTGCACAAATTCAGTTCTTGCGACGGTTGTCAATTGGCCTTCCTGAATCTGGGGGAAGACCTGCTGCGGCTTGCCGAGCTGGTGGAGATCGCCCACTTCGCCGAGGCCGGGCCCGTGGCGCCCGAAGCGGCCGTGGACATCGCCTTCGTGGAGGGGAGTATCTCCACGCCCGAGGATGAGGAACGCATCCAGCAAATCCGCAAAAACAGCCGGTGGCTCATCACCATCGGCGCCTGTGCCACCGCTGGCGGCCTCCAGGCCTTGCGCAACCTGGCCGACGGCCCCGCCTGGATCGCGGAGATCTACGCCCAGCCCGAATATATCCATACCCTGGCCACCTCCACCCCCATCGCCGCCCATGTCCCGGTGGATCTGGAGTTGTGGGGCTGTCCGGTGAACGGGCGCCAAGTCCTGGGGGCGGTGCGCGCCTTTCTCTTCGGGGTCGCACCAGCGCTCGAAAAAGACAAGCTATGCCTGGAGTGTAAACGCCATCAGGCGGTCTGCGTCCTGGTGGCCAAAGGGTTGCCGTGCATGGGGCCCGTGACTCTCGCTGGCTGCGGGGCGATCTGCCCCCGTTTCGGACGCGATTGCTATGCCTGCTATGGGCCGGCGGAAAACCCCAACGCTGGGGCCCTGGGGCGACGCCTGGAAGGACTCGGCCTGGTGC
Organism: Acidithiobacillus sp.; assembly: GCF_049965315.1. Classification (GTDB taxonomy): domain Bacteria; phylum Pseudomonadota; class Gammaproteobacteria; order Acidithiobacillales; family Acidithiobacillaceae; genus Acidithiobacillus_B. The sequence continues at coordinate 19,408 of NZ_JBMFWL010000032.1, forward strand.
CGGAAGCCGTCGCCCGGCGCTTTCTCTTCATCAACAACAGCGCCCCGGCCTTTGCCGAAGCGGGCCGCCACTGGCAGGAGCAGGCCCATGAGCCAAAGCCGTGAGATCAGCCTCTGCGTGCCGGTCCTGGCGCGGGTGGAGGGGGAAGGCGCACTCGACCTGGAAGTGCATGACGGGCGCATCCAAACGCTGCGCCTGCGCATATTCGAGCCGCCGCGGCTCTTTGAGAAATTCCTGGAAGGCCGGGAATACCAGGAGGTTCCGGATATGGTGGCGCGCATCTGCGGCATCTGCCCGGTGGCCTACCAGATGAGCGCCGTGCATGCCATAGAGGGCGTCTTTGCCCTGGCACCCGGTCCCTGGGTGCGGGCCATGCGCCGGGTGTTCTACTGCGGCGAGTGGATACAGAGCCACAGCTTGCACATCCATCTGCTGGCAGCGCCAGATTTCCTGGGCTACAGCAGCGTCTCCGAAATGGCTCGCGCGTATCCCGACGCCGTCCGTCGGGGGCTTGCCCTCCAGGCCTTGGGCAATGAAATCATCCGCGTCTTCGGTGGGCGCTCGGTGCATCCCGTGGGCGCCCGGGTGGGAGGTTTTCATCGTGCGCCCAGCCGGGCAGAGGTGGCGGTACTCCGGGAGCAGGTGCAGGCCGCTCTACCGGGGGCCGAGGCCCTGTTGGCCTGGACCGCCTCCCTGAATCTGCCCAATGACGCACAGGACTTTGTCAGTGTCGCCCTGCGCCACCCGGATGAGTACCCCATGAACGAGGGGCGCATTGTCTCCAGCGACGGCCTGGATATCCCCATCTCCGACTACGAAGTTCATTTCTCGGAGCATCAGGAACCCCACTCCACCGCCCTCTACGCTTCTCTGGATGGGCGCCCCTACCTGGTGGGGCCCCTCGCGCGGGTCAACCTCAATCTGGATCGATTGCATGCGCCCGTCCGGGAGGCGCTGGGGCGCACCGGCATCGCCTTCCCCAGCCGCAATATGTTCCACAGCATCGTCGCGCGGGCGGCAGAGATCCATCATGCCCTTCTGGAGGCCAGCCGCCTGCTGGAAGATTACTGCGAGCCAGAGGCTCCCTTCGTCCCCGCCATTCCTCGCTCCGGCACCGCCTATGGTTGCACGGAGGCCCCCCGCGGCCTGCTCTGGCACCGCTACGACCTGGATGGCGCGGGTCAGGTACGGCACGCCCGCATCGTTCCGCCCACCAGCCAGAATCAGGCGCGTATCGAGGCGGACCTGCGCCACTCCCTGGAGACCATGGGCCTGGATCGGGACGACGAGGCCCTGCGCCAGCGCGCCGAGATGGTGATCCGCAACTACGATCCCTGCATCTCTTGCGCCACCCATTTCCTGACGGTTCGGGTAGAGCAGCGGTGATCCCGATCCGCATCCTCGGCATCGGTTCGCCCGTCGCGGGCGACGATCTGGGTTGGCGGCTCGCGGAGGCCCTGGAGCGGGCGGGCCTGCCCCGTTATTTTCCCGCGGGAATGGTCCATATCACGCTCTGCGATCGCCCCGGCAGCCTCCTGCTCCCGGCCATGCGCGGCGCGCGTTTGGCCATTCTCCTGGACGCCATGCGCAGCGGCGCCCCGCCCGGCACGCTGCGGCGCCTGGATATGCGGGAACTGGACGATAGCACCGGACTGCTGTCGAGCCATGGCTTCGGGGTGGCCGAGGCCCTGGCCCTGGGCCGCGCCCTGGAGGAGCTACCGCCCCGGGTGCTTATTTACGGGATCGAGACGGGCCAGGCGCCTTCCCTGCCGCCACTCAGCGACTTGGTGGCAATCCTCTGGCCAGCGATCATCGGCGATATTCAGGCAAGCCTGGGTGGGCTCGTGATGCCCTACATCCCCTTATTCGGCGGGTTGGAGCGCACGACGGTAGTAGAGCCACGCGGCGCCCCAGGTGAGCACCATCAGGGAGGCCACCATCCCGCCCAGGGTGCTGAAGTTCAGGTCTTGAATGAAGTTCCAGAAGGTTCCCTGCCAACGAAATTCCGCTGCCAATAATTGCAGCCATTCTGTGCTGCCCACCACTAGCGCCACCAGGACCCCCAGTCCGGTGATGGTGGTGTTGAAAAAGAGCTTGCGTACAGCGTCGATCATGGCCCAGTCGTAGATCTTTATCATGACCAGCCCGTCCACCGTATCCATCAGGCTCATGCCCGCCGTAAAGAGCAGCGGGAATACCATGACCCCCCACAGTGGCAGCCCGCCATGCTGGGCCATGGTGGCCGAGATTCCCAGCACGGCGACCTCGGTGGCCGTGTCGAAGCCCAATCCGAACAGGAAACCCACGGGATACATCTGCCAACTACAGTCGATGCGTCGGTAGACGGCACGAAAGAGGCGGGCCATGAATCCTCGTTGTTCCAGCAGATCAAGCACTTCGGAGTGCTCGGCGGCCGCGCGGTTGTTAATCAGCGTGCAAAAGTGAACAGGTACAGGTAGGAATCAGCGTCGAAAACTGAACACCTGTTACCCTCTCGGG
>NZ_JBMFWL010000033.1:0-21557 GCF_049965315.1 Acidithiobacillus sp.
CCCCTATAATTCGCCCATTGCTGCTCCCATCGTCTAGTGGTCCAGGACACCGGCCTCTCACGTCGGTAACAGGGGTTCGAACCCCCTTGGGAGCGCCAAATCCCGCCGCTCGCCGTGACTTCCGTGTCAACCGTTGATCCTCGATCCTGCGGGACCGGAAATCCGGCAGGATAGCCGCCAGGCAGGGTGGCTGATAGGAGCCGTTATGCCTCCATGGGAGATTGTCGATTACGAGCCCTCCCCAAAGGAGGGGGCCAGCGGCGGGGGAGAATCCCCTCTGCGCGATTACGCCAACCGCCTTTTCTCGGGCTGGGCCTTGTTGCCCCTGGATACGGCCAGGGAGGGGCTGACCTTCCTGCAGCGCGCCCAACGGGTGTTGACCGTGATCCTGGAAGGCGAGGAGGGGCAGGATCGCAGCAGTTATCTCCTCGCCGTGGATCCGGCGACACAAACGCTGCAATTGCGCCTTCCGGAACCGCCGGCGCCCGCAGATCTCCTCACCCCCGGACGCCTGGTGCTGGTCATCGGCCGCGCCCAGGAATTCCTGCTGGGTTTTCTCGCCCCCATTCATGCGCTGTTTTCCCAGTCGTTGCAGGTGGGGTGGCCGACCACCATTTACCAGTTGCAAAAGCGGCTGTACTGGCGGCGCCTGGTGCTGTCGCTGGTGAAGGTACGCTTGCGCCGTCCCGGGCAGCCGGACTTGCTGGGCGATCTGGTGGATTTGGGCTGGGGTGGGCTGGGAATGCGGCTGCCCTGGATGGATGATCTGGCCTTGCAGCGCGGTGCCGGCCTGGAGGTGCTCCTTTCGGCTCCGGGCAGCCCCGACTGGGAAAGCCGGGGGGAATTGCGTCATTGGCGGCGCGTGGAAGAGGCGGGGAGCATCTGGTTGCGCGTGGGCCTGCGCTTCGACCTGCAGCCCAAGCAGCATGAGGAATTGCTGCACTGGGCGGCGCGGCAAAGGATGCGTCTTGACGAGTGAGTAAAACCTTGCGGGTTTTCTTGCCAAGGGGCGCCCCCCGCAAGTACCATCGCCCATGAGTGGCTAAGCTGGGATCGCCCGGGAGTTTCATCATGTTTCATGGCAGTATGGTGGCTTTGGTAACGCCCATGACGGCGGATGGCGGCGTCGATTATCCCCGGCTGCGGGACCTCGTCGAATGGCACCTGGCCGAAGGGACCCATGCCATTGTGGCGGTGGGCACCACGGGAGAGTCGGCCACCCTCGATTTCAAGGAACATATTGCGGTGATTGCCGCAGTGGTGGAACAGGTGCGGGAACGGGTTCCGGTCATTGCCGGTACCGGCGCCAATGCGACGGCCGAGGCCGTGATCCTGACCCGGGCGGCCATGGAGGCCAAGGCCGATGCGGCCTTGCTGGTCACCCCCTATTACAACAAGCCGACGCAGGAAGGGTTGTTCCAGCATTATGCGGCCATTGCCGACCAATGCCGGGTGCCGATCATTCTCTACAACGTGCCGGGACGAACGGCTTGCGACCTCCTGCCCGAAACCGTGGCGCGCCTGGCCCCGTTGCCCAACATTGTCGGCATCAAGGAAGCCAGCGGCAAGGTGGAGCGGGTGGGGGAGATCCTCCATCTTTGCGGAGAGCAGGTGCAGGTCTTCAGTGGGGATGATGGCGCCGCCCTCGGCGCCCTGGCCGCCGGGGCGCGCGGCATCATTTCCGTGACGGCCAACGTGGCGCCGCGGGCCATGGCCGAGTTGTGCGAGGCCGCGCTGGCGGGGGATTTCCTGCGCGCGCGGGCCATCAATGCCGCGCTGATCGGCCTGCATCGCGATCTCTTCATCGAGTCCAACCCCATCCCGGTGAAATGGGCCCTGCAGGAAATGGGGCATATCGGGCCCGGTCTGCGCCTGCCATTGACGACACTGGCGCCAGCCTATCATGAACGCCTGCGCGCGAGTCTGCGTCAGGCCCATTGTTTGTGACTTTTTTCGCGCCTATGTCGCGTCCCATGGAGTTTTGCATGCGTCGTTACCTGCTTCTTGCCGCTCTGGCCAGTGTGAGTCTGGGGGGGTGTTCCACCATCTCTTCGGTGATTCCCTTCCTCAAGTCCAGCAATGGACCCAATTACCAGGACGCCAAGGTAATGAAGCCGCTGGAGGTGCCGCCGGATCTCCTGGCCACGGCGCCGCAGCCGGGCGTGACCATCCCCCAGGGGGCGGAAGCGGGAGCCACCGCAGCGAATACGGGCACGGCGACGGAGGGATTCGGCGTATTTACGCCGCGCCTGGCCGCCGGTGAGCAGCCCCTGGAGGAAAAGAAACTGCCCGGATCGGCGGCCGTATTGAGTGGCACGGGTGCCGAGCTGAAACTCAGCACGGCGGCCAAACCCGCGCAGGTATGGGCGAGCGTAAAGGCCGTTCTGGCGGAGAAGAAAATCCCGGTGGAACGGTTTGCCCCGGATAAAGGCGAACTCCAGACCGGCTGGCGGGATTTCCGCGAAGGGCTGTCTTTCATCCTGGGCAGTACCGTTGCCCCGACTTTCCGGGAAAAATACACCTTTACCCTGACGCAGCCGGAGCCGGGTCGGGAAGTCCTGGCCATCGCCCAAGAGCGTTGGTGGAACAACCCCAATGCCAACTGGGAGAAGTATCCGGCGGACGGGGAACATAATCGTGACCTGATGCAGGCGATCCAGAAACGGCTCAGCCAGGAAACCGTCATGGCCGAGATGCCCAAGCTGGAAGTAACCCGCTATCGCGATGATCGCGGCCCCTACCTGGTATTGGATGCCTTGCCGCAGAAGGCCGTCCCGGCCGTGCAGATGGCGCTGCAAGGCATGGGTTATCCGGTCACCAGCGAGGGCATTGGCGTTTGGGTGGTGGACATCCGCAATGGTGGAGAACAAAGCCGGGAGCACGCGGGTTTTGTGGGCGGCATTTTCGACCAGATCGTCAACAGCTTCAAGAAGACCTGGGGGAGCAGCAGCAAGCCCCAGGCCATCGCCGTGCGGGTCAAACTCCTGCGCATGGAAAATGACAAGGGCAGCGTGCTGGAGACCGAACCCACCCACGGGGATGCCAGCGATGGCCGCAAATGGTCCGTCGAGATCCTCGACAAGCTGCAGGCGGCGTTGAGTCCCAAGACGGCGGGGCAGTCATGATCGAACGCTATACCCGCCCGGAAATGGGCGCCTTGTGGACCCAGGACGCCAAATATCGCGCCTGGCTGGATGTGGAGCTGGCCGCCTGCCGAGCCCTGGCGGCACGGGGGCGGATACCCGCCGAGGCCCTGGGGGAGATCGAAGGCAAGGCCGCTTTTGCCAGTGAACGCATCGCCGAGATCGAGTTGGAAGTCAAGCACGACGTCATCGCCTTTCTGACCTCCGTGGCCGAGCACGTGGGGCCGGCGAGCCGCTTCATCCATCTCGGCCTGACCTCCTCGGACGTGGTGGACACGGGCTTCGCCCTGCAGCTCAAGCAGTCCGGCGAGCTCCTGCTGACGGGCCTGGACCGCCTCATCGCCGCCTTGGCGCGCCTGGCCTGGAAGCACAAGGACACGGTGATGATGGGCCGTTCCCACGGGATCCATGCCGAGCCCATCACCTTCGGCCTCAAGGTGGCCGTCTGGTATGCCGAGGCGCAGCGCAACCGCGAGCGCCTTCTCGCCGCCATCCATGGGGTGGCCGTGGGGATGCTCTCCGGGGCCGTGGGCACCTTTGCCAACATCGACCCCGATGTGGAAGAGGCGGTCTGCGCCGATCTGGGCCTGCAGCCCGAGGCCGCCAGCACCCAGGTCATTTCCCGGGATCGCCATGCCCAGTTTTTCAATACCTTGGCCGTCATCGGCAGCTCCATCGAAAAGATCGCCGTGGAGATCCGCCATCTGCAGCGCACCGAGGTCTTGGAGGCGGAAGAGCCCTTCAGCAAGGGCCAGAAGGGCAGCTCCGCCATGCCCCACAAGCGCAATCCCATCCTCTCCGAGAACCTCACCGGGCTGGCCCGCCTGCTGCGGGGCTATGCCGGGATGGCGCTGGAGGACATTGCGCTGTGGCATGAGCGGGATATCTCCCATTCCAGCGTGGAGCGGGTGATCGGACCCGATGCCTGCATCGTCATGGACTTCATGCTCCATCGCGCCAGCGGCCTGCTGGAGAATCTGGTGGTATACCCGGAGCAGATGTTGAGCAACCTGCACAAGATGCACGGCCTGATCTTTTCCCAGCGCGTGTTGCTGGCCCTGACGGAAAGGGGCATGTTGCGGGAGGACGCCTATCGCGTCGTGCAGGACAATGCCATGCGGGTGTGGGAGGAGGGGGCCGATTTCCAGGCCCTGCTGGCCGCCGATCCGCAGGTACGGCGGTTTTTGTCGGCCGCCGAACTGGCCGACCTTTTCGACCTGGCCTACCATACCAAAAATATTGATCGTATCTTTGCGCGGGTTTTCCCCGCAGGAGCGCCGCAATGAGCAGAGGCGAACAGATTTACGAGGGCAAGGCGAAGATCGTCTATGCCGGGGATGAGCCGGATACCCTGGTCCTGCATTTCAAGGACGATACCTCGGCCTTTGACGGCGAGAAGGTGGAGCAGTTGGCCAGCAAGGGCAAGGTCAACAATCAGTTCAACGCCTTCATCATGGAGCATCTGCAGGGGGCGGGAGTACCCACCCATTTTTTGCGTCTGATCAACGCTACGGACAGCCTGGTGCGGCGCCTGGACATGATCCCGGTGGAATGCGTGGTGCGCAATCGGGCGGCGGGCTCCCTGAGCCGGCGCCTGGGGGTGGAAGAGGGGCTGATCCTGGAGCCGCCGGTCTTTGAATTCTTCCTCAAGAATGACGCCCTCCATGACCCCATGATCAATACTTCCCACATCCTGAGCTTCGGTTGGGCCAGCGAGGATGAGATCCATGCCATGCGCCGCTGGAGTCTGCGGGTGAATACGCTGCTGACGGCGCTTTTTGCCGCGGCGGACCTGATTCTGGTGGACTTCAAGCTGGAATTCGGACGCTACGAGGGCGAACTCTTCCTGGGTGATGAATTCAGTCCCGACGGTTGCCGCCTCTGGGATGCCAAGACCTTGGAAAAAATGGACAAGGACCGCTTTCGGCGCAACCTGGGCGGAGTGGTGGAGGCTTATGTCGAGGTGGCGCGGCGCCTGGGTGTGCCCCTGTCCTGAGGGGATGCGCCTTGCCGGGTCCCGCCTCCCCCGGCGGACGATGGCCCTATGGTCTGGTCGCCGGCTTCACGTTGACTTCCTATAAGGTGTAAGCATGCTGCTTTTGCGCGGTTCTCCGGCTTTGTCCGCCTTTCGGTTGCAAAAAATTCAGGTCGCGCTGCAGGAGCAGGGCCTGGCTCTGGCGCAGCTTTCCGCCGCCTTTGTCCATCTCGTTGACCTGGACGGCCCCTTGTCCGATGACGAACACGCCCTGCTGGAGCGCCTCCTGCATTATGGCGAGGACCCTGCGGATACCTTGGTACATGGTCAGCAGATGGTGGTTCTGCCGCGTTTCGGCACCATTTCTCCCTGGGCCAGCAAGGCCACGGATATTGCCCATCACTGCGGATTGCGCAGCGTGCGGCGGATCGAGAGGGGCATCGTCTATACTCTCCTGGGGCCGGATGGCCTGCCCTTTGCGGCGGATCTCCTTGGGCTCTGCGCCCGGCGCCTGCATGACCCCATGACCGAGACGGTGGTCCTGGATGTGGCCCAGGCGGAGGGCCTGTTTCGTCATCCCGATCCCGCCCCCCTGCAACGCATCCCCTTGCTGGAGGAAGGGCGGGCGGCACTGGAGCGGGCCAATGTCGGCCTGGGGCTCGCCCTTTCTCCGGCGGAGCTCGATTACCTCGCGGAATATTTCCAGGGCCTGGGGCGCAATCCCAGCGATGCCGAATTGATGATGTTCGCCCAGGCCAACTCCGAGCATTGCCGGCACAAGGTATTCAACGCCCGCTTCCGTATCGATGGCCGGGACCAGGATCTCAGCCTCTTCGCCATGATCCGCGAGACCCATCGCCATCATCCCCAGGGTACCCTCTCGGCCTATCGCGACAACGCGGCGGTGATGGAGGGGCATCAGGCCCGGCCTTTTTTCCGCAACGACCGGGGGGTCTACGGCTTTGGCGACGAAGCCATGGACATCCTCATGAAGGTGGAGACGCACAACCACCCCACCGCCATTTCGCCCTTTCCCGGGGCGGCCACGGGCAGTGGCGGCGAGATCCGCGATGAGGGGGCCACCGGCCGGGGCGGCAAGCCCAAGGCCGGGTTGACCGGATTTTCCGTCTCTCACCTGCGCATACCCGGTTATCTCCAGCCCTGGGAGGTGCAGGATTACGGCCGCCCCGGGCGCATCGCCGCGGCCCTGGAGATCCTGCGCGACGGGCCCCTGGGGGCGGCGGCCTTCAACAACGAATTCGGCCGTCCGGCCATCGCCGGTTACCTCCGTGTCTTTGAGGGGGAGCTCGGTGGCGTTCAACGGGGCTTTCACAAGCCCATCATGCTCGCGGGCGGCATTGGCCAGATTCGCCGGCCGCTGGTGGAAAAGCGGCCTTTGCCGGTGGGGACCAAAATCCTCGTCATTGGCGGGCCGGCCATGCTCATCGGCCTGGGCGGGGGGGCGGCATCCAGCGTGGCCAGCGGCGAGGGGGATGAGGATCTGGATTTCGCCTCGGTGCAGCGGGGCAACCCCGAGATGGAGCGGCGCGCCCAGGAAGTGATCGAGCAGTGCATCGCCCTGGGAGAGGATTCGCCCATCCTCTCCATCCATGATGTGGGGGCCGGCGGGCTCTCCAATGCCGTTCCCGAGATTCTCCATGATGGCGGTCGCGGCGGGCGTCTGCAATTGCGGGCGGTGCCCAGCGAGGACCGGGGCATGTCGCCCATGCAGATCTGGAGCAATGAGGCCCAGGAGCGCTATGTGCTGGCCGTGGCGCCCGAGCGTCTGGATCAGGTGCTCGCCTTTTGCGCAAGGGAGCGCTGCCCCGTCGCGGTGCTGGGGGAAGCGACGGAGGAAGAGGAGTTGATCGTGGAGGACGGATTCTTCCAGGACCGGCCCGTGGAGATGGGCATGGCGGCCCTGCTCGGTTGTCCTCCGCGGATGGAGCGGGACAGCCGGCATCAGGTGACGCCGGGACGGGAACTGGAGCGGGGCGGGATGGATCTGCGCGAGGCGGCCTATCGCGTCCTGCGCCATCCGAGTGTGGCTTCCAAGGAATTCCTCATCACCATTGGCGACCGCAGCGTGGGCGGACTGGTCTGTCGTGATCCCATGGTGGGGCCCTGGCAGGTGCCGGTGGCCGATTGCGCGGTGACCGCCAGCGACTTTGCGGGTTACTGCGGCGAGGCCATGGCCATGGGGGAGCGGGCCCCGGTGGCGGTCCTGGATGCGCCGGCCAGCGGCCGTCTGGCGGTGGCCGAGGCCCTGACCAATCTCTTTGCCGCCGACGTGCGGGCAATGGGGGATATCAAGCTCTCGGCCAACTGGATGGCGGCGGTGGATCATCCCGGCGAGGATGCGGCCCTCTATGACACAGTGCGGGCCGTGGCCCTGGACCTCTGCCGGGAACTGGATCTGTCCATTCCGGTGGGCAAGGACTCCCTGTCCATGAAGACGGTCTGGCGGGAGGGAGGGCGGGAAAAGGCGGTGGTGTCCCCCCTGTCCCTGGTCATTTCCGCCTTTGCCCCGGTGGCGGACGTGCGCCGCACCTGGACGCCCCAATGGTCCGCCCAGTCCGATACCGATCTCTGGCTGGTGGATCTGGGGCGGGGACGCTTGGGGGCCTCCATACTCGCCCAGGTCTATGGCCGGATGGGGGCCACGGTGCCGGATCTGGACGACGCAGGCCTGTTGCGCGCCCTCTTTTCGGCCTTGGGCCGCTTGCGGGCGGAGGGTCTGGTGTTGGCTTACCACGATCGTTCCGATGGGGGACTCTGGGCGAGCCTCTGCGAGATGTCCTTTGCCAGTCGCCTGGGGGCGGAGTTGCATCTGCCGGAGCGGGCCGATGCCCTGGCCTTCCTTTTTGCCGAGGAGCCAGGGGTGCTGATGCAGATCCCCGGCGCGGCACGGGCGCGGGTGGAGGAGATCTGGGCGACGGCCGGTCTGGGGGCACAGGCGCTGCGGATCGGCGGCGTGGTGGCCGACTGGCGTATCCGTCTGGACCAGGGCGGTGCGGCGCTGCTGGACGAGGCGGGGAGCGATCTACTGCGGGCCTGGGCGGAAACCAGCTATCAGATGCAGGCCCTGCGCGATCACCCCGATTGCGCAGCCGAGGCCTTTGCCGGGATCACTGCAACGCAGCCGCCTCTCTTTGCCCGCCTGCCTGCGAGCCCCATGCCGGCGCCGATAGTGGCCAGCGGTGCCCGGCCGCGGGTGGCCATATTGCGCGAACAGGGCGTGAATGGCCATGTGGAGATGGCGGCGGCCTTTCATCAGGCCGGTTTCGAGGCCGTGGACGTGCACATGAGCGATCTCATCCATGGCCGCCATGTCTTGACCGGGTTTCAGGCCCTGGCGGCCTGCGGCGGTTTTTCCTATGGGGATGTGTTGGGCGCCGGTGCCGGCTGGGCCAAGTCCATCCTCTTCAACAGCCGCCTGCGCGATGCCTTTGCCGAATTTTTTGCCGACGAGGCGCGCCTGGCCCTGGGCGTCTGCAACGGCTGCCAGATGTTCTCGGAACTGCGCGAAATCATTCCCGGTGCGGAGCACTGGCCGCGTTTCCTGCGCAACCGCTCGGAGCAGTTCGAGGCGCGGCTGGTCATGGTGGAGATCCTGGATTCCCCCTCGGTTTTTTTCCGGGGGATGGCGGGAACCATGGCGCCCATCGTCGTTGCCCACGGCGAGGGCCGCGCCAGCTTTGCCCATGGCGCAGCGGCCGCCGCCAGCGTGGTGAGCATGCGTTATGTGGACGCCCAGGGCCGCCCCGCCAGCCGGTACCCGGCCAACCCCAATGGCTCTCCGGAGGGGATTGCCGGCCTCTGTAACGGCGATGGCCGCGTCAGCATCCTCATGCCCCATCCCGAGCGGGTGATCCGCAGTGTGCAAATGAGTTGGTTTCCCAAGGAATGGGGCGAGACCACCCCCTGGCGCCAACTCTTTGCCAATGCCAGGCGTGCCTTGATCTAAATCCAGGCTTCCAGGAAAGCATTGGGCTGCGGCCGCTTCCCCGGTACGCAGCACGGATCTCCGCGGTTCGGAGCAATCTCCGTCCGGCCCTCCCGTTGCCGTTTCAGCGCGAAACGCCGCCGTCCGGCCACAATCTTCCCGGCACTGGGCCTGCCCATCCTCCTCAGAAGAGGCTCTTGATGGTGTTGAGCAGATGGGTACCGAGATCGGTGCCCGTACCGCTTTCCGTGGAGGCCGTGGGAGCGGCGGGCGCGGCGATGGGTGGGTAGCCGGCAAGATAATCAGATACCCCGATCTGCTTGCTGCCCGCGCTGCTGTCGCTGGCGGTGGCGGCGCTGACCACGTCGGGAGGACGGAAGAAGCCGATGTCGGGCTCCCCGGCCATGGCGGTGCGCATGTAGTGGATCCAGATGGGCAAGGCCTCGCGCGCCCCGGCGGCCCAGCGCCCCATGGTCCGGTTGTCGTCGTAGCCGACCCAGACGCTGGTGGTGATCTTGGGGCTGAAGCCGTTGAACCAGGCGTTGTTTTCGTTGTTCGTCGTGCCCGTCTTGCCGGCGATGTCGTTGCGCCCGAGGCTTTGGGCGGCCACGCCGGTGCCGATCTTGATCACCTGCTGCATCATCTGGGTCATGAGATAGGCGACCCCCGGCGGGATGGCCGTCTGCTGGGGAGGCGGAGTGTAGCCCAGGGGGCAATTCATCAGGGAGATCTGGGTGCCGCGACTATTGACGATCTTGGTGATGAGGTAGGGGGTGGGCAAAAAGCCGCCGCTGGAGAAGACCGCATAGGCCCTGGCCAACTGCAAGGGCGTGTAGTCGCCGGAACCCAGGACCATGGACGGCACCGCCGGGATCTGCTGGGCGGGCAGGCCGAAGCGCTGCACGTACTGCACGGCATAGGGGATCCCGATATCCATGAGGATGCGCACGCTGGGGACGTTGTGGGAGTAGGCCAGGTCCGCCCAGACCGGGATGGGCGTATTGGAGAACTGGTTGCTGTAGTTGGTGGGCGCATAGACCTGCCCGGTGGGCAGGGTGATGGACAGGGGGGTGTCGGGAATGGGCGTCTGCGGCGTGAGGTAGGTGTTGCTCCCCGCCGCCAGCAGGGCCGGCGCATCCATGGCGGCGGCGTAGACAAAGGGCTTGAAGCCCGAGCCCGGCTGCCGGTAGGCGAAAACGGCCCGATTGAAGTGGCTGAGCTCATAGCTGAAGCCCCCCACCAGGGCATGAATGGCGCCGGTACGGCTGTTGAGGCTCACCAGGGCGCCCTGGACCTGGGGAATCTGGGTGAGCTGCCAACCGCTGTTGGGCCCGCCATTGGCCCAGACATTGGCTCCCCATTCCTGACCGGCGCCGGCGGTGACGGCATGCACGTAGGGTCGCAGCCAGACGAGATCGCCGGCATGGAGGACCTGGTTTACGGCCTTGGGCCGCGGCGCCCCATGTTTGGCCCGCGCCCAGCTTACGTCCTTGAGGCTCAGGGTGATGTTTTGCTTGCCTTCCAGGGAAACGGAGGCGCTCCCGGCGTCGGCCGCGGTGACCACCCCCCAGCGGAGATTCGCCGGATCATGGGGCGGCAGCATGGCCGGACGTTTGCCCGCCAGGGCAGACTGCAGCGCGGCCCCGCTGAGTTGGGCCACCGGTCCGCGATAGGCCTTGGGATCCATGCTGGACAGACCCATGTCGTAGTTTTCCAGCCCTACGGCCACCGCGTCATTGGCCGCTGCCTGCGCCTTGGGGAGGATGGTGGTATAGACCTTGAGGCCGGAGCGATAGGTGAAGTCGGGCCCGAATTGCTGGCTCAGCCAGTTGGCAATCCAGTCGGTGACGTAGGGCGCGCTATTGCTGGCCGTCGCGTGAAACTGCGAGAGAATGGGCTCGGCGCGGGCCGCCGTGGCTTCGTCGGCGGTGATGAAGCCGAGTTTTTCCATGCGCTTGAGGACATAGGCGCGACGTTTTTCCGCCAGTTTCGGATTGACTACGGGGTTCAGGTAGGAGGGTGCCGGGGGCAGGCCGGCGAGGGTCGCCATTTCGCCCAGGGTGAGCTGATTGACATTTTTTCCGTAGTAAATGCGTGCCGCGGCCTGGACGCCATAGGCCCCTTCCCCGAGATAGATCTTGTTGAGGTAGAGCTCCAGGATCTGCTGATGGGTGAAGTGCATGGAGAGCTTGTAGGCCAGGAGGATCTCGGCCACCTTGCGGGAAATGGTTTTTTGCGGCGTGAGGTAGAAGTTGCGGGCGACCTGCTCGGGTATGGTGCTGGCGCCCTGCACCGGCGCCATGTGGATGAGATCCACCACGGCGGCGCGCAGGATGCCGGTATAGCTCACCGGGTAGTAGAGGGGGTTGTCGCTATAGAAATGGGCGTTTTCGGCGGCGATGAAGGCATCCTGGAGCTTCACCGGGATCCGCGTGATGGGCAGCGCGTAGCGCATTTGCGGGCCGACCACCTGCAGGAGTTCGCCATTGGCCGCGTAGATGCGCAGGGGTTCGTCGGGACGCCATTCCTTGAGTTCATGCACCGGCGGAAGGGTTTGCCAGATCCGATAGGTGTAAATGCCGACGCCAATGCCGATATTGAGGAATATCAGCAGAAGGATGAGCAAGATCCAGCGGCCCCAGTGCCGTCCGTGTGCCTTGGGCGCCTGCTTGCGCGTAGTGTTCCTGTTGGCCATGCCGTTCCGTCTTCCCTCGATGGAGTCATTGGAAAAGCCTCATGCTGTCGTGCGGCGGATCTCCCGCCGCGGCAGGTCATGGGGCGTATTCCGCAATGCCCGGATTCCCTCCACTGCATTGCGGCACCGCTAATGGGGCAATACTATAGCACCATGAATCTTTCGAGTCGCTTCGCTCCCAGTCCCACCGGCTACCTGCATCTGGGCAACGCCCGCACCGCGCTGTTCGCGTGGCTGGCGGCGCGCGGTGCGGATGCCACTTTCATCCTGCGCATGGAAGACACCGATACCGAGCGTTCCCGCGCCGATTATGCCCAGGCCATCATGGCGGATCTATACTGGCTGGGCCTGGATTGGGATGAAGGCCCCGATGTGGGGGGCGCCCATGGTCCTTATCGGCAGATGGAGCGGCAAGGCATTTATGCCGATCTTTTCGCGCGGCTCCTGGCCCAGGGGGATGCCTATCCCTGTTATTGCCGTCGCGAGGATCTGGAGGCCGAGCGCCGGCGCCAGCGGGCCGCGGGGCAAGCGCCGCGCTATGGGGGGCACTGCCGTCATCTCAGCGCGGAACAAAGGGCGGCGCGGGAGGCCGCCGGCCAGGTGCCCACCCTGCGCTTCCGCATCCCCGATGCAGGGGTATTGCGGGTGCCGGACCTGGTTTGGGGAGAACGGGAATACGCCTTGGCGGAGTTTGGCGATTTTGTCATTCGCCGCAGCGATGGCTCGCCGGCCTTTTTCTTTGCCAACGCGGTGGACGATGCCCTCATGGGGGTGGGCCTGGTCCTGCGCGGAGAGGATCATTTGAGCAAT
The DNA here is from genome assembly GCF_049965315.1 of Acidithiobacillus sp. GTDB lineage: Bacteria > Pseudomonadota > Gammaproteobacteria > Acidithiobacillales > Acidithiobacillaceae > Acidithiobacillus_B. The sequence goes on from NZ_JBMFWL010000033.1 coordinate 12,570, forward strand.
ACGCCGCGCCAGATCCTCATCCTCCAAGCCCTGCGGCTGACGGTGCCCCGATATGGCCACCTCCCCCTGATCCTGGGTGAAGACGGCCAGCCCCTGTCCAAGCGCAATGGCGCGGGCAGCCTGCGGGAATTGCGGGAGGAAGGTTTTTTGCCCGAAGCGGTCTGCAATTATCTGGCCCGTCTGGGGCACCATTACGCGGAAAACGCCTTGATGGATATGGCGGCCCTGGCGCACGGCTTTGCCACCAGCCGGATCAGCCGCGCCCCGGCCCGTTTCGATGGGGCGCAGTTGGAGCACTGGCAGCAGCAGGCCCTGCAATCCCTGCCTGCGGAGCGCCTCTGGGCCTGGCTGGCCCCGGCTGTGCGAACCCCGGTGCCCGAGGACCGGCGAAGGGCCTTTGTGCAGGCCATTCGCGGCAATATCCTGCGGCCGCAGGAGGCGGAACACTGGGCGGCGGTCTGCTTCGGCCGATTTCATGGGGACGCCGAGGCCCGGTCGGCCCTGGAGGAAACGCCGCTAGAGTTCTGGGCGACCGCCGCGCAGGCCCTCCAGGCCGCCGCTGGCGACTATGCCTCCTGGATAAAGGCCCTGCAGGCGGCTTCCGGACGCAAGGGCAAGGCCCTTTTCCTGCCCTTGCGCGCCGCCCTCACCGGCCGTGCGCATGGGCCGGAATTGGCCGCCCTTCTCCCCCTGATGGGGATGGAGCGGGCCCTGGCGCGTCTTGCCGCAGCCCCCCGTATTGATCTTCAAGAGGAATCCATGAGCACATCGGTCACTTCAGCGCTGAGTCCGGCCATCCGCATCCACGACACCCTGCAGCGCCGCAAGGTGCCATTGGAGCCCTTGCTGCCCGGCCGTGTGGGTCTTTACGTCTGCGGCATGACCGTGTACGACTACTGTCATCTGGGCCATGCGCGGGTGATGGTCACCTTCGATGCGGTGGTGCGCTACCTGCGCGCCCGGGGCTTGCAGGTGACCTATGTGCGCAACATCACGGATATCGACGACAAGATCATCCGCCGCGCCCTGGAGCGCCAGGAACCCATCCAGGCGCTCACCGCACGCTTTATCGACGCCATGCACGAGGACGAGGCGGCCCTCCTCTGCCAGCGGCCGGACCTGGAACCGCGGGCGACGGAGCATGTGGGGTCCATGCAGCGGCTCATTGCCGAGCTCATCGCCAAGGGCCATGCCTATGCGGCCAGTAACGGCGATGTCTATTATGCCGTGCGCAGCTTCCCCGACTATGGCCGGCTCTCGGGCAAGTCCATCGACGAACTGGCCGTGGGTGCGCGGGTGGAGGCGGGGGAGGACAAGCGCGATCCTCTGGATTTCGCCTTGTGGAAGGCGGCCAAGCCCGGCGAGCCTGCCTGGCCCTCCCCCTGGGGGGATGGGCGTCCCGGCTGGCATATCGAATGTTCCGCCATGTCCGCCGACGCCCTGGGCTGCGCCTTTGACATCCACGGCGGCGGCGCCGACCTGCAGTTTCCCCATCATGAAAACGAGATCGCCCAGTCCCAGGGGGCCGGGTGCGCCTTTGCCCGGCACTGGATGCACAACGGCTTTGTGCGGGTGAATGAGGAGAAGATGTCCAAATCCTTGGGCAATTTTTTTACCGTGCGCGAACTCCTGCCCCGCTATGAAGGCGAGGTGCTGCGCTTTTTCATCCTGGCCAGCCACTACCGCAGCCCCCTCAACTACGGCGAAGATGCCCTGGAGCAGGCGCGCGCGGGGCTGACACGCCTCTACACGGCCCTGCGCGGCCTTGCTCCCGGCCCCCTGCCGGGAGATCTGGGCATGGAATGGCGGGAGCGTTTCCATGCCGCCATGAGCGACGACTTCCATACGCCCACGGCCGTGGCGCTGCTCTTCGACCTGGCGCGGGAGATCAACCGCCTGCGCGACGAGGGAAGTGAAGTGGCGACGCCCCTGGCCATGCTCTTGCGCGAGTTGGGGGGTATCCTCGGGCTGTTGGGGCAGGATCCGGAGGTCTTTCTGCGCGGTGCTGCCGATGAGGTGGATGCCGACTGGGTGGCCGAGCGGATCGCGACACGGGCGGCCGCCCGACAGGCGCGGGATTTTGCGCGCAGCGATGCCATACGCGATGAACTGGCGGCGGCGGGAATCGCCCTGGAGGACGGCCCGACAGGGACGATTTGGCGGCGCGCATGATGATAGGGAGAATGCGCCCGGGCAACATCATCCTCCTGAATTCGGCACGGTTGTTCTTCGCGTGAAATAACGAATCTGCCGCCCGCGGACCACGCGTAGGAGCGGCCCCGGCAGCCGCTTGGTGATGGGGCTCAATCCGTGCCGAACGGGAGGGAAGCCTGTTCCTCCGGCGCTGGCTCCGTTGCTGCGCCTGCTGCGGCTGGCTGTTGCTCCGGCCCGGTGTTTTCCACCATCAACAGATGCCAGTCGTCCGGCGCCGGGACGGCGCCGGGATAGACGAGCTGGTTGAGGGGCTCCCTTTCGACGCGGCTCGCCAGGTGGCGGGGTTCGTGGTCATCGCTGCTGACGGCGGCCTCAGCGCCGATTTCCTCTTCGGCAAAGGAGGATTCCTCGTCCGTTTCGGCGACGCTGGTGGCGGACGATTCCTCCGCCGTGCCTTCCTCTCCGCTCCCCTGGGCTGACCGCCGGGCCCGGGCCCGGCGGCCGCCCCGGCGACGCCGACGGCTGCGGCTTTCGCTCGTTTCCGGAACAGCCTCGTTGGCGGCCGGCTCGCCGGCCACCACCTCCGTCGCCATTTCCATGGCCTCGGCGGATTCCGCCGTCTCCTCCCCCGGGGCCGCTTCGGTGGGTTCGTAACGGGAGACGAGGGCGCGCACCAGACGGGCGAGAATGCCTTCCGCCGCGACGGCAGGGGCCTTGGGCGCGGCCTTGGCGGCGGGCGTTTTGGCGGCGGCCGGCGCAGGCGTTTTCAGCGGCGGCAGGATGGTGGGGGGTGGCGGTGCCGTGAGGGGGGTAAGGGCCGCCGTTTCGATGACGGCACGGGCCGGACGGGCGGGCAGCGGCTCGCCATTGCCTGCGGGCAGCGCTTTTCCGCTGGCATCCTGGGGGCGAACCCGCTGGATCTGGTAGTGGGGAGTGACCAGTTCCGGGCGTGGCAGGATCAGGATGCGGGTATTGGTCTTGGCCTCCAGTTCCAGGAGTTGGCGGCGCTTCTCGTTCATGAGGTAGGCCGCCACCTCCACCGGCACCTCGCACTGCACCTCGGCCACGGCATTTTTCAGGGCCTCTTCATGGAGCAGGCGCAGGACATGCAGGCTGGTGGCCTCGCAGCCGCGGATCTGCCCGGTACCGCTGCAGCGCGGGCAGGGTTCGTAGGAGGATTCTTCCAGGCTGGCCCCCAGGCGCTGCCGCGACATCTCCAGCAGGCCAAAGCGGGAGATGCGTCCCACCTGGACGCGGGCCCGGTCCAGCTTGAGGGCCTCCTTGAGCCGGGCTTCCACCTCGCGCTGATGCTTGGGGGATTCCATGTCGATGAAATCCACCACGATCAATCCGCCCAGATCGCGCAGGCGGATCTGCCGGGCGATCTCTTCGGCCGCCTCCAGATTGGTCTGCAGGGCGGTTTCGGCAATATCCTGGCCCTTGGTGGCGCGGCCGGAGTTGATGTCGATGGCAATCAGGGCTTCGGTGTGGTCGATGACGATGGCGCCGCCCGCCTCCAGGCGCACCTCCCGGGAGAAGGCCGACTCGATCTGCTGTTCGATCTGGTAGCGGGAGAAGAGGGGAATGTCGTTCTCATACCGTTTCAGGCGGTTGACCATTTTCGGCATCATGGAGGTCATGAACTGGACGGCGGCGTTGTAGGCCCCTTCCTCGTCAATGAAGATGTCGCTGATGTCCTCGGAAAAATGGTCGCGCAGGGCGCGCACCACCACATTGCCTTCCTGGTAGATGAGGAAGGGTGCGGAGCGCGTGGCGGCGGTTTCCACGATGGCTTGCCAGATTTGTTTGAGGTATTCGAGATCGCGCTGGAGGGCCTCCAGTTCCTGGCCGATCCCGGCGGTGCGGGCGATGACGCCCATGTTCTCCGGGATGTCGAGGAGCTGGAGGTGATGGCGGATCTGGGTTCGGTCTTCCCCCTCGATCCGTCGGGAAACCCCGCCGGCGCGGGGGTTGTTGGGCATCAGCACGAGATAGCGGCCGGCCAGGCTGATGAAGGTGGTAAGGGCGGCGCCCTTGCTGCTGCGCTCTTCCTTGTCCACCTGGACGATCACTTCCTGGCCTTCGCGGATCAGGTCCTGGATCCGCTTGCGCCCGGGCTCCTGCTGCAGAAAATACTCCCGGGCAATCTCCTTGAGGGGCAGGAAACCGTGCCGCTCGGCCCCATAATCCACAAAGGCGGCTTCCAGGCTTGGTTCTACCCGGGTGATGCGGCCTTTGTAGATGTTGCTTTTCTTTTGTTCGCGGTAGGCCCGTTCAATATCGAGGTCGAGCAGTTTTTGGCCGTCCACCAGGGCCACCCGCAACTCCTCGGGGTGCGTGGCGTTGATCAACATCCGTTTCATAAGTTTTTCGTTCTCCGGCGCTCGACCCAACCTTCGACCGTAGAGTCGATGTCGGGGAGCGCAGCGCATGTATTTGAAATCTGCCCGGCGTTATTGCCGCTCAGTTGCTCAGGTCCCGGATCGCGGCCAGAAGCCGGCGCCAAGTCCCTAGGTCGAAATATATGTCATAAAAGAATACAATCGCAATCCAAATCATGCAGTCGAGGAAAATGAGATGGTCGATACGGGGGTGCGCCAACGGCAGGTGAGTGGCGAGGAAGCCGGTCAGCGTCTCGACAATTTTCTCCTGCGCGTGCTCAAAGGTGTGCCGCGCTCCCATGTTTACAAGATCCTGCGCAGCGGCGAGGTGCGCGTCAACGGCGGGCGGGCGCGGGCTCACTACCATCTGGTCGAGGGTGACACCCTGCGCCTGCCGCCGGTGCGGGTGGCGGCGCCCAATGAAGCGGTGCGTCTGCCCGACAGCCTGGCGCGCAGCCTGGAACAGGCCATCCTCTATGAGGACAACTACGTCCTCGTCCTCGATAAACCCAGCGGCCTGGCCGTGCATGGCGGTTCGGGGCTGCGCTGGGGGGCCATAGAGGCCCTGCGCCTGCTGCGCCCCGCTGCCGCGGGCCTGGAACTGGTCCATCGCCTGGACCGCGATACCTCCGGCTGCCTCATCCTCAGCAAGCGGCGCTCCGCCCTGCGCGCCTTGCATGAGGCCTTCCGGGAAGGGGAGGTGGAAAAGCATTACCTGGCCCTGGTGGCCGGCCGCTGGGGGCGGGATGTCCGGGAGGTGGCCCTGGCCCTGCGCAAAAACACCCTGCAATCGGGCGAGCGAGTGGTGCGCGTGGATGCCGCAGGCAAGGCCGCGCACACCACCTTTGCGCCGCTGGAGGCGTTCGCGGCGGCCACCCTGGTGCGGGCGGAACTGGACACCGGGCGCACCCATCAGATCCGCGTCCATCTCCAGGCCATCGGGCATCCCGTGGCCGGGGATGAGAAATACGGCGACGCCACCTTCAACCGCTCCCTGCAGGCCCTGGGCCTCAAACGCCTTTTCCTCCATGCCGCCCATGTCACCTTCCGCCATCCCGGCAGCGGGGAAAGCCTGCGGGTGGAAGCGCCGCTGCCGGAGGATCTGGCCGCCGTCCTGGCCCGCTTGCGGGAAGGCGGGACGACTCCGTGAAGACCTTGCCCGGCTCGGACCTGCGCCTGCTGGTATTCGACTGGGACGGTACCCTGATGAACAGTATTTCCACCATCTGCGGCTGCCTCGCCGGGGCCTTTGCCGCCGCCGGGCTTGCGGATCGAGGGGAATCTTACAAGGAAATCATCGGTCTGGGTCTGGACGAGGCCCTGGCCGTGCTGGCGCCGGGGATTGACGGGCAACAACGGGAGCAGGTGCTCGGCGCCTATCGGGATTGCTTCTTTGCGGCCTCCATGGCGGAAATGCCCCTCTTTCCCGGCGTGGAGCGGGCCCTCCGGGACTTGGCCGATGCCGGCTTTCACCTGGCCGTGGCCACGGGCAAATCCCGCCGCGGCCTGGACCGGATGCTGGCCGCGCACCCGGACCTGGCGCAGTGCATCGCCGCCAGCCGTTGCGCCGATGAAAGCCGCTCCAAGCCCCATCCGCAGATGCTCCACGAGCTGCTGACCCACTTCGATCTGCCTCCCGGCGCCGCCCTCATGGTGGGAGACAGCATCCATGATATGGAGATGGCCGTGGCCGCGGGTGTCCTGCCGGTGGGGGTCTGCTGCGGCGTGCATGACGCGCAGCGCCTGCAGAATCACGGCGCCCAAGCCTGTTTGGCCGATGTGCGAGACCTGCCCGCCTGGCTGCGGAACATGACCCTCCACCCCGGCGTCTAGCCGCTGCGGGCCGGCGGGAGGCAGACTAGAGACATGGCCCAGTTGCACTTCTTCCTTGCCGCATGGCCGTCCCGGGAGGTGCGCTCGGGCCTGCGCCTGCGCCTGGCCAAGCTGGGCCCGCAGGATTGGCCGCCGGGTGGTCGCTGTGAAATGCCCGTACGCTGGCATCTCACCCTTTCCTATCTGGGGGCGACCGACCCCGCGCCCCTGCAGCGACGCCTGGATGACTGCTGGCCGGGGCCGTTCCCGATCACCCTCCGCCTCGACCGGATAGGAGCGTTCCACGGCGGCCGGGTGCTGTGGCTGGGCGCCCAGGAGGTGCCGGCGGCGCTGGCGGGATGGCGGCAGGGGTGTCTGGGGGAGGATTCCACGCCGGCGAACCCATTCCTGCCCCACGTCACCTTGCTGCGGGCGCCTCGCCCCTGGCCCTGGGTGGAGCAGACCATAAAGCCCTTGCGCTGGACCCTGGAGGAATTGGCCCTGGTGGCGTCCGTCGACGGACAGTACACGCTGTTGCGCCGCTGGCGGGTTGCCTGAGGAAAAGGCGAATCCCGACGGCCGGGCGCTCGGCAAACCCGGTCAAAACACCGCCTGGTAGAAGAGGATGGCGGATAAGCCCAGGCTCACCAACAAGGTGAATAGGCCAAAGAGGTTATTGAACCGGGAATTGGTATAGCTCCCCATGATCGCCTTGTTGTTGCCCAGGATCAGCAGCAATGCCACCAGGAGGGGCAGCAAGATCCCGTCCAGGACCTGGCTGTAATAAAGCGCGTCCACCGTGGAGAGGGGGGACAGGTAGATGAGGTCGCCGACCAGCAGCGAACCCAGGAATACCGCGTAAAAGCCCCGGGCGTCGGAGACCTTGTAATCCATCCCTTCGCGCCAGCCGTAGGTGTCGGCGATGGCGTAGGCGCTGGAGCCGGCCAGGACCGGGATGGCCAGGAAACCGGCGACCAGCACGCCGACGCTGAAGAGGGCGAAGGTGTACCTGCCTCCAAGGGGCTGCAGGGCCAGCGCCACGTCCTTCATGGTCGCGATGGGCAGCCCGCTGCCGTAAAGGACCGCCGCCGCGGCGACAATGATGAAATAGGACACCAGGTTGGAGTAGAGCATGCCGGCCACGGTGTCGAAATCCGCCGCCGCCGCCTGGACCACCGTGCGCTTTTCCTCGCGCTCCTCGGCGGCCTGCCAGAACAGCATGTACGGGGAGATGGTGGTCCCCAGCAGCCCCAGGGCGGCCACCACATAGCCCGACGCGAAGCTGATGTGGGGGATGAAGGTGTTGACGAGGAGCGTCTCGAGATCCGGCCGGATCAGGATGGCGGAGACGATGTAAACGGAGAGGATCAGGGTAAGGCTCAGCAGCGCCGTCTTGACCACGCGATAGGCATTGAAGATCACCAGATAGGCGATCAATACGGTCACCGGAATCAGCAGCAGGCCCGGCTTGATGCCGGTCAGGATGCCGAGCACCGTCGCCATTCCCGACAGGTCCGCGCCGATGGTGATGACGTTGGCGATCACCAGGAGGGTGATGACGAACATGGTGACCCGCCGGGAAAAGTGGGCGGTGATCACCTCGGGCAGGCTTTTCTCGGTGACGATGGAGATCCGCGAGGCCATGCTTTGCACCGCGATCATCATGGGGGTGGCGAGCAGCAGGAGCCAAAGGAGGGAGAAGCCGGTGGTGGCCCCCACCACCGAATAGGTGACGATCCCCGCCGGATCGTCGTCGGCGCCGCCGGTGATGACGCCCGGCCCCAGTGCCTTCAGCCTGTCCCTGGTTTTGCTCATGGCTGATCAACGCGGTGAGGGGATGGAACGGCGCAGCGACGGGCCTTTTCCGCGCCCCGGCGCAGGACACCCCGCGCCTCCTTCGGGGTTGGACTTCGGGGTTTTGTGTCTTCCCTCATGGCGGCCTCGGATCGGGCGGAAATAATGGAACGAACGTCCTCTTTCCCCGCCGTCGTTATCCCTGGCGGAATTCTGCGCTCGGCAGGCGAACTATTCAAACCCCCCTGGCCGCCGCAGCAAAAAACGCCGTTGGCGGATCCAGGACCAGCGACACGGGCGGCCGCGTGTCCGATCCCGACACCTCGCCTTGGCACAATAACTGCTTTTATGATGCGGTATAGCCAATTTTCGGGTATGCAGGTAAGCTTTGCGACATCGGGGTATCCGAACGTATATATTGAATCCCCGATGGTCCTTCGTCTTTTCTCACCATGGAGACAGTCAAGATGCCAAACAACCGGTCTGCTTTGCTACATCGTTATATGTCACGAAATATACGGATGGACCCCCACCCCCAGGATCCGGTTCTCCCGCCGGCATCAGGGGCGGTCCGGAATCGGCCGGCGCGCCGGCAAGCATCATCGGCCATGGCCCTGCTCGTCGGCCTGTGGGTGGCGGGGGTGGGCACGGCCATGGCCGCCACCCCGCTCCAGGTCGCCTATGCCGGCTCCATGGGGGCGGTCATGGACCTGCACCTGGGCCCCGCCTTCGCCAAGGCCCACCACGTCACGTATCAAGGGGAAGGGCAGGGTGAATCCCCCCGAGTTTTGTGGAGGGCTTTATTCGTTCCTCATGCTGCTTTTGAGGTCGGCAGTTTCAACTGAGC
>NZ_JBMFWL010000034.1:0-21460 GCF_049965315.1 Acidithiobacillus sp.
CCTGTTAGTCGCCGGCACAGGACTTTTGCCAATTTTTCCGCAACCTCCTAGTCATCCCAACCACCAGTAGATTATGATCAATTTTACTAACTTAGCATATGAGGTTATCGACAACATGATGAATAACTGTTTGGACTGCCGACTGGATATATTTTGCACAAAACCAACAGTAGCATGGTCCGGTCGTTTTGATTCCTATATAGGAAAAATAGGATGCCTCCGAACGGCCATGTGGCAATGCTTAAAAAGAGACATTAAAACATGGGCATTATGGTTTCACAGAGTATATTACATACAAGAAAAATTATGACCTCTGTTTTTATCAATCTCTCCGTCGTCTACATCACCCTCAATGCCGAACGCCTGCTGGAGCGCAGCATTCGCAGCGTGCGGCCATTGGCGGAGGATATTGTGGTCGTGGACAGCGGGAGCACGGACGGGACGCTGGCCATCTGTGCGGCCTTGGGAGTGCGGGTGATCCAGCGTCCGTGGCCAGGCTTCGGCGCCCAGCGACAGTTTGCGGTATCCCAGGCGGCCCATGACTGGGTCCTGATCGTGGATGCCGACGAACTGGTACCGGAAAGCATCCACGGCGGCATTCGCCGGGCCATCGCGGCGCCGGGCAAGCGGGTGGCCTTCCGGCTGCGGCGCCGGAATTATCTGGCCGGTCGCCCCGTGCGCTTCGGCGACTGGCGCAAGGATCGCGTGCTGCGCCTGGTGGACCGGCGCCGCGGGCAATACAGCGAGGACCCGGTGCATGAGCGCTGGATCGCCGCAGGGCCCGTGGGTGATCTCCCGGGATGGCTGCTGCATTACCCTTTTGCCGATTACCGCTCCATGCTGGCCAAGCTGCAGACCTATGCTGCCTTGAATGCGGAAGGGCTGGTGCAACGGGGTCGCCGGGCAAAGGCCAATGATCCCATCAGCCATTCCCTCTGGGCCTTTCTGCGTACCTATCTCTTCCGCCTCGGCTTCCTGGACGGGGTCAACGGCGCGGCCATTGCCTGGACAACGGCGCTGGGGGCGTTCATGAAGTATGCCATTGCCCTGGAACTGCAGGAGCAGGCGGCGCATGAGGAAGGGCCGTGAAGCTCCTCCTCGTGCGCCTATCCTCCCTGGGAGACGTGCTGCATACCTTTCCCGCCTTGAGCGATCTGCACCGGCAGCGGCCCGAGGTGGCGGTCCACTGGCTGGTGGAGCCGGCCTTTGCCGAGGTGGCGGCCTGGCACCCCGGGGTCCGCCAGGTGATCCCCTTTGGCCTGCGCCACCTGCGCGGAGACTGGGGCCAATTGGGGGGAGCCCTGCTGGCCCTGCGCCGCCAATTGCGGGGAGCCGGTTTTGACGCCGTTCTCGATGCGCAGGGACTCTACAAGAGCGCCCTTCTCGCCCGGCTCGCCGCTGCCCCGGTGCTGGGCCTCCAGCGCCAGAGCGCCCGCGAAGGAGGGGCGACCCTGCTCTATCACCGGCGCCATGCCGTGCCGTGGAATCAACCCGCCATTCAACGCAACCGCCAGCTTTTTGCCCAGGCCCTGGGCTATGCCCTGGACGATTTGCCCATCGACTATGGCCTGGCCTCGATGCGGATGCGACTACGGGAAACGCCCCTCGGCGCCCCATGGCGGGACCTTGCGGCGGAGCCCTTTATCCTGGGTTTTCACGGCACCACCTGGGCAAACAAGGAATGGACCCAGAGCCACTGGCGGTCCATGGCGCAGATCCTGGCCGGACACGGCTATCGGCTGCTGCTCCCGGCGGGCAATGCGGCCGAACGCCGACGTGGCGCCGCCCTCGCCGCCCAGGCCGGCAATGTCCGTGCCCTGCCGCCGAGCACCCTGCCGGATCTGGCGAAGCTGATGGTGCGCGCCCACGCCTTCATTGGCGTGGATACGGGCCTTTCCTATCTGGCCGCCGCCCTGGGGCTGCCCGGCATCACCCTCTACGGGCCCACGGCCAGCGAACAGGTGGCCGCCATCGGCACTCCCCAGATCAGCCTGCAAAGCCCCCTGTCCTGCTCTCCTTGCCGACGCTCCCGCTGCCCGCTGCCACTTACGGCCGAGGGCGACGTCCCCTGTCAAGCGGCCTTGCAACCCGCCGCCCTCTGGCCCATTCTTGCCGCTCATCTGGACAGCCGGACAAGACCAGAGTCATGAACCAGCCACCCGTCTCCATCCCCGCCGCCGAGCGCCGCCGCCTGCGTCGCCATCAATTCTTCACGGACCACGGCATCTTTCGCGAACTCTTTTATGCCAACTTTCACCGCATCGCCCCCGGCGTCTTCCGCTCCGCCCAGCCCTCGCCCCGGCAACTGCGCCGCTGGCACGCGCGCTACGGCATCCGCACCGTGCTCAACATCCGCGCCCCGGCCCCCCATGAGCCCCATTACCGCCTCCAACAGGAGGTCTGCGACGCCCTGGGCATGGTGCATCTCCCCCTGCATGGCTTCGGTTCCCGGGATCTGCCCCGGCGCGCCGAGTTGCTCGCGGCCATTGCCGCCCTCGGTGAACTGGAAGGGCCCCTGCTCATCCACTGCAAATCGGGAGCAGACCGCGCCGGCTTCATCAGCGCCCTCTACCTCCACCTTTTCGCCCATTGCCCCATCGCCCAGGCCCGGCGACAATTGCGCCTCTGGCCCTTCGGCCACATCCGCCACGCCAATACCGGCATCCTCGACTGGTTCTTCGAAAGCTACCGGCAGGCCGCCGCCGCGCACCCCGGCCTGAGCCTGCAGGAGTGGATAGAAAAGGACTATGACCGGGAGGCCGTACTCAAGAGCTTCCGCCCCTGGTACCGCCTGGACTGGCTCACCGACCGCCTCCTGCACCGCGAATGATCCGCCGCCTCTACGCCGGCCTGCTCTGCCTGCTCAGCCCCCTGGTGCTGGGCTTCACCCTCTGGCGCGCCTGGCGCCGCCCCGCCTATGGCGAACGCTGGTGGCAGCGCTTCGGCTGGATACCCCGCAGCCGTGGCCCCGCCCCCCTGTGGGTGCATGCCGTCAGCGTCGGCGAGGCCATTGCCGCCATTCCCCTGGTGCATGCCCTGCAGGAGCGCTTTCCCGGGCATCCCATCCTGATGAGCACCACCACCCCCACGGGGGCCGCCGTGGTGCGGGCGCGGCTGGGGGAGGGCGTTACCCATGTCTATGCCCCCTATGACCTGCCGGCCGCCGTCTGGCGATTCCTCCACCGCGGCCGCCCCGCCCTGGGCATCATCATGGAAACCGAGATCTGGCCCAATCTCTATCACGCCGCCGCGCGCCGCGCGATCCCCCTGTACCTCTTCAACGCCCGCCTCTCGCCGCGCTCCCAGCGCGGTTACCAACGGTTTCACCGCCTGCTGGGACCGGCCCTGCAAAGCCTGCAGGCCATAGCCGCGCAAAGCGAGGCCGACGCCGCCGCCTTCCGCGCCCTCGGCGCAACGCAGGTGTGGGCCACCGGCAACCTGAAATATGACCTGCCCGAGCAGGATGCCACGCGCGCGGCGGGGGCCGCTCTGCGCCAGCCTTGGGGCGACCGACCGGTCTGGGTCTTCGGCTCCACCCACGCCGGCGAAGAGGAACTGGCCATGGCCGTCTTGCGCACCCTGCGCCAGCGGTTTCCGCAGCTTTTGCTGGTCCTGGCGCCGCGCCATCCCGAGCGTTGCGCGAGCGTAGCCGCCCTCCTGCGGGCCCAGGGGCTGCACGCCCAGCGGCGCTCCGCAGGACAGCCCGCGCCCCCGGAGCAGGAGGTCCTGCTGGTGGACACCCTGGGCGAGTTACCCACCTTTTATGCCGCTGCCGACGTGGTGAGCGTGGGCGGCAGCTTTGTCTCCAAAGGCGGGCACAACCCCCTGGAGGCCGCCGCCCTGGCCAAACCGGTGATTTTCGGTCCGCACATGGAGAATTTCCGCGACATTGCCCGCACCCTGCTGGCCGCCGGGGCAGCCGTGCAGGCCGCCGACGACAACGTCCTGGCCATCACCCTGGCCCACTGGCTCGCCGAGCCCGGCACTGCCCGGGAAATCGGTCGACACGGCCTGCGCGTGGTGCAGGCGCAGCGGGGCGCCCTGACGCGCAGCCTCGCCCTCCTGCCGGAACGGCTCCGAACCGAACAGTCAGGCCCCATGGCGGATCTGCAGGCGTAGGGGCGGCCCATGGGCCGCGATCGATCACATAGACAGCAGGCTTGTGGTTTCCCGTCAGCGACCAGACAACGGGCGCTGCGACTCACGCCGGCTGCGGCTGCAGGGGTGAAGCCCCCGGCAGCGTGACCGGCCCCAGGCGCCAGCGGCCCTCGCCCAACAGTGCCAGGCGCTGCTCGTGGTATTGCAGGAGACTGGAACGATGGCCGACGCTGATGATGGCGGTTTGGGGGAGTTCCTCGATGAGCATTTCATACAGGCGTCCTTCCGCCGGCTCATCCAGGGCCGAAGTCGCCTCATCCATGAAGACCCACTGGGGTTTTTGCAGCAGGATGCGGGCAAAGGCCAAGCGCTGCTGCTCCCCCAGAGACAGGACATGGGCCCAGAGACGGGCCTCATCCAGGCGCTCTGCCAGGCTGGGCATGCCACAGAGCAGCAAAACCCCGCGCAGGCTTTCATCGCTCACCCCCGGCACGCCGAAGGGATAGACCAATACATCGCGCAAGGTGCCCAAGGGCAGGTACGGTTTCTGCGGCAAAAAGAGGGGACGGTCATTGCGCGGCATCTGCACCACCCCCTCACCAAAGGGCCAGATGCCCGCCAGGGCGCGCACCAGGGTGCTCTTGCCGCCCCCGGACGGCCCCATGATGAGCAAACGCTGGCCTCGCTCCAGGGTAAAGTCGAGATCATGGATCAGTTCACGGCCATCGGGAAGGCGCACATTGAGATGCCGCACCGCCAGATGGGGGCCATCCTCCCGGGTAATCTGGTAATGGGTCTCGCGGATCACCTGCACTTCGTGCATGGCCTGCTCAAAGAAACGCAAACGATCCACCACCGCATGCCAACTCGCCAAGCCGGTGTAGCTGTTGACGATGAAGGACAAGGCGCCCTGCACCTGGCCGAAGGCGCTGGAGATCTGCATGATGGTGCCCAGGGGAATGGCCTTGGCAAAATAGGCGGGCAGGCTCACCAGCACCGGGAAGATGATGGCCGCCTGCCCATAGCCAGACACCCACCAGTTGAGGCGCTTGGTGCGCTTCATGATCTGCCAAAAGTTGCCGAAGACGCTGGCGAAACGATTGAGGAAGTGTTCCCGTTCCTGGGTCTCGCCCCCATAGAGGGCCACGCTTTCGCTATTTTCCCGCAGGCGCACGAGGCTGAAACGAAAGTCCGCCTGAAAACGCTCCTGGTTGAAATTGAGATTGATCAGTGGCCGCCCGATCCAGGCCGTGAGCACAGTGCCCAGAATGGCATACAGTAGCGCCGCCCAGACCAGATAGCCGGGGATGATCCATTGTTGCCCGTCCCAGGGGATGATGACGTGGGAGGACAGTTCCCAGAGCATGAAGACAAAGGCCGCAAGGGTCGTGATGGAGCTCAGCACGCCGATGACGAGGTTCAGGGTCTGGGAGGTGAAGCTCGCCAGATCCTCGCTGATACGCTGATCCGGGTTGTCGGTGCCATCCCCCAGCACCTGCATGTGGTAAAAGGTGCCCTTGGCCAGCCAGGCGTCCAGATAGTGCTCGGTGAGCCAGCGCCGCCAGCGGATCTCCAGCATTTGCGTAAGATAGGTCTGATAAACCGCGGCGATGATATAGGGCGTGACGAGGATGGCGAAGATGAGGATCTGATGCCAGGCCGCCGGCGCGTCGTAACGCTGCAAGGCGTTCCAGAAAGTGTTATACCATTCCGTAATGCGGTAGGAGATGAAGACCATGAGGAGATTGAGCAGCACCACGAGGGCAAAAAGCCCCCGCGCCAGCCAGCGTTCCTCGGAGCGCCACCAGTAGGGCTTGGTGAGCTGCCACAGATCACGGAAAAAGGCACGGTTGAATTGCTGCATAGGCATCCTCTAAAAATTTCGCCAAAGATACGGCTTGATTTTTGCTTAACATCCTGCCCAGGGCGGTTCGCAAAACTGCAAGGCAAGCCCCCGGGGAGGCGCCCAAAGACAGCCGGTCTCCCGGGTTTTGCGCATCGCCCTATCCCGTACACCAACTTAATGGGGGCGAAGCCAGGCCTGCCCCTCTGACCAAAAGCAGCCAGCAAGGAGGATAACATGGCCCAATCGGAAAACCATTCCCGTCGTCGCTTCCTCGGCAGCCTCGTCGCCGCCGCCGGTGCCACGGCCCTGGTGAGCGGCAAGAGCGAAGCCGAAGGCCTCATGGGACCCAGCAAAAACAAGATCGTTTACCAGCTCAACCAGTCGGATCCGGCCTATATCCTGGATATACTCCATAGCGCCGCCGTGGTCCTGCAGCACTTCAACAGCGACGCCGACATCGTCATCACCTGTTTCGGCCCGGGCATCTGGCTGCTGGTGAAGCCTGCCAAGAACAAGCATCACTACGAAAAATTCATTCTCGAACAGGTGCAGAGCCTGGCCATGTACGAGGTGAGCTTCCACGCCTGCGAGCAGACCATGAAGACCATCAAGATCAATGATGCCGACCTGATCCCGGAGGCCAAGCGCGTATTCAGCGGCGCCGTGGACCTCATGACCCTGCAACAGCAGGGTTTTGCCTATATTGCCTGGTGAGGGGGCCGGTAAGCGCGGCGGTGCTCCAGGGCGGGAAGGGCCGCGCGGCATTGGCCGAGGAAGTCGAGGTCCAGATGCGCCATGCAAACCCCCGGGCCTTTGTCGAGCCGGCCCAGCACCGTTCCCCAGGGGTCGATGATCTGGCTGCCGCCAAAGGTCTGGCGGCCGTTGTCATGCTGACCGCCCTGATCGGCGGCCAGGACGAAGGCGAGATTTTCAATGGCTCGCGCGCGCAGCAGCACATCCCAGTGCGCCAGCCCCGTGCGCTGGGTGAAGGCGCTGGGCACCACCAGCAATTCGGCCCCCCCATAGGCCCGATAGAGTTCGGGAAAGCGCAGATCGTAGCAAATGGACAGGCCCATCCGCCCCCACGGGGTTGCCACCAGGACCGGCTCCTTCCCCGGCGCGATGCTGCGCGACTCGCGATAGGATTCGCCGCCCCCCAGATCCACATCAAAGAGGTGGATCTTGTCATAGCGCGCCCGGCGCTGACCCTGCTCGTCATAAACCAGGCAGGCGGCATGACAGCGCCCATCGCCGGCGGCCAGGGGCATGCTGCCGCCCACCAGCCACAGGCCCAAGCGGCGGGCCTGGGCGGCCAGCCAATCCTGGATGGGGCCCTCGCCGTCGGCCTCCATGATGGCCAGCTTGTCCGTTTCCCGCCGTCCCATCAAGGCGAAGTTCTCCGGCAGAAGCACCAGCCGCGCCCCCTGCGCCGCCGCCCGATCCAGCAGCAGGGCCGCGGCGGCGAGGTTTCCCGTCACTTCTGCCGTGGCCACCATCTGCACTACCGCCGCCGTCAAGATCATGGGCTTGTCTCCTTTGCGTGAACGCTGCGCACCACGGGATGATCCCAGGGGCCTTGCACCCGATAGTTCCATTCTACCACCTTGCCGCTGCGACCGAAGATGGCCGGGCCGAACAGCGGAAAGTGGCCGATGAGCAGATCCACGCTTTGCAGGGGATAGACCTGCAGCGCCAGATCCAGGTCGTGCCGCGGCAGATCCACCGAACCTTCCGCCTTGGCCTCAACGGCACTGGACTGGAGGACGACGTTGCGACTCGTGGCCACCCCATCATCCAGGGCAAAATCACCGCTGAGCCGGGAAAAGAACAGCCCATTACCAAAAAGCGGACGGTAATTGAACGTAAGCACATCGCTCAGGAGGCTGGTCGGATTGACCAAAACCAGCCAGGCAAGGCCAGCACCCAGCTTGCCCAAGCGCCCATCCTGGAGGGTGAGGCGGACGCTGCCCTGGAGATGCGCCAGGGCGAAGTCCCAGGGTGGGCCGGGCCAGTGGAGATCGCCCGCGGACCGGGCGTGGGCATAATCCAGGCTATCCACCCCCAAGGTCCGCAGGAAAGGGGCAACGTCAACAGCCTGCATCTGGCCATGAAAACGCGAAATTCCCGTTCCCTGGCCCAGCCACTCCCCGGCCAGGGTCCAGCGGCTTCCCGCCCATTGCGCACTCAACTGCGGAAACTGCCAGCCGGCGACGCCGCGCTGGCCCTCCAGGGAAAAATCCTGCAGGGCATGACCATCCCATTGCAGGCGGGCAACATGCGCCGTAAGCGCCAGGGACGACCCTCCCGGGTGGTGGTCGGCGGCATCCGGGTCGGCGCCCCGACCCTTTGCCAACGGAGGAATGTCCAGGTGCTGCAACTGCACGCTGAAGCGCGCGGGGGCGGCCTCATAGCGGAGCTGTCCGGCAACGGCGGGACCGCCCACCTGCAGTGCGAGCTGATCGCCTGCCGCCTTGCCCTGCAGCGTGACATCGGGCCAATCCCGGCCCAGGAACTGCACCTTTTGCCAATGGGAGTGCAGGATCAGGGTCGGCCAGGCGGTAAGGGTCGCAGCGCTGCCATGCAGGACCTGCAGCCAAGCGTCCACGGGCAGCACCCCGCCCCGCCCGGTGAGCAGGATACCGGCCGAGGGCAACGGCGGCGCAGTGTGGCCATCCAGTTGCCAGCTCCCCGCCGTCAGTCGCCAGCGGTTCTGCTGCCGTTGCCAAACCAGGCTGCCGGCCTGGGCGGCAGCGCGCACGCTGACGCGCAAGCGGCTGGCGAGATTGCCCTGACCGGAAATCGCCACGCTGCCGACCGATCCGGCCGCCCGGTTCAGCGGCGGCGGCAGCCGGCTCGCCAAACCCTGCAGATCGCCCTGGGCCCGAAACTGCAGATCGTCCCCGGCCAGGACCCCCTCGCCGCTGTAGGGCAGCAGGCCGGAGATGGCATCCAGCGCAGACAGATCGAGGGGCTGGGCAGCGGCGGCGGGTTGCAGGGCACCCCGGCCCTGGAACTGCAGCCGGGCGTTTCCTTCCAGGTCGCCGGCCTGCAGCGTCATCAGCAAGGGGCCGCCCAAAAACTGGCCTTTCAGGGATTGCGCCAAGATCTGATCGCGGCTGAACACGATGGGACCGCTGAGGGCATCGACACGCCATGGACCCCAGGCAAAACCTGCCTGGTGAAGATCCAGACGCCCTGTCACGGTCGTTTTCGCCGCACCGAAGGGGACCTGCAAGAGCAACTGCAGCCGTCCCTGTCCGTCCATCTGGATGGGCGCCGCGCCCAGGGCCTTGGCCCGCAGGATGGGCGAGTTGCGTAAAAAACGCAGAACGGTGGGCAATGGCAGCAGGGACTGGACCCCTACCTGGAGCACCTGATGGCTGGCGAAGACATCGGCCACCTCCGCCTGCGCCTGGGCAATGGGCGTCCCGAGGATGCTGCCATGCCGGCTGCTGATCTGCAGGTGCCCTCCCTGCCACTGCAAATGGGCATCGAGACCCGCGACGGCCGGCCAGTCGGGCGCATAGCGCAGGGCGACATCCTGGAAATCCGCCTGCAGCGCAAAGACACCCGCCCCGGAATTGCGGAACGGAAAGTCGCGCAACGGTCCCTGCAGCACCAGATCCGCCTGACGCAGGGTGCCGGTGCTGAAACTGGTCTGCAGCCAATGGCGAAAAGCGGGGTTGATGCCCTCCAAGGGGGCCAGACGGGAGATCATGGCCATGGGCAGATCGGCCAGATGCAGATGCAGGTCGATCCTGTCGCCCTGGGGGGGGCCGCTTTGCCAATGCAGATGTCCGCGGAGATGACCGGGTGCAGCCAGGCGCAGGTCATCGGCAACCACGGACCAACCGCCATCCTGGGGTACTGCCGTCACCTGCGCCGCCGCGCCACGCAAGGTCAGGGGAGCGGCAAGGAGCCGGGGCCAACGCAAATCCAGCCTGGGACTATCCAGATCCAGGTGCAGCGCCTGGGGCCGGGCAGCGAGGCTGCCACTCAGTCCCTCCATCCCCGGCCATGAGCCATGGGGAGCAAAGCCTACCCCATCCAGGCGCGTAGTCAGTTCCCATCCGGCAGGCCGCGACGGCAGGGCGCTCTGCCAGCGCAGATCCAAGGCCCGCAAGCGCCCTCGGAGGGGACTGTCGAGCAGCCAGCGCCCCGCCGCCGGCAAGGAATCGGGAGGAAGTGCATGGACCAGCGCCAACGGTAGCGCCGGGCTCTGCACCCGCACGATCCAGCCTTTGCGCCAGTCCAGTTGGACCCGTCCCTGCAAGGGCGCACCGGGCAAACCCGCCCAGCGCAAACCGACCACCGTCAGCAGACCGTGCCCGCTTTGCCCCTGCCAGCGCCACTGGGCATGCAGATCCGGCCAGCGCAAAGCCGGCCCGCTGCCGCTATGGACCTGCTGCAAATCCAGCCAGCCCGAACCCTCCCGCCATACCCCGTCGTGCCATTGCAACTGCGCCTTGCCGCTCACTTCGCCCTGCCACACGCCCTGCTGCGGCGACAGGCTACCCAGCAGGTTCAAGGGCAAGTGCTCCACGGTCAGGTTCCCTTCGCCCAAGGAGCGGCGGGGCGCGGCAAAGATCCCGTGCAAAACCCCCGCATAATGCAGATAACCTCCGGGGGACCAATGCACCTGGACCTGAACCCGGGGACGAAACCCGCCCGAACTACGCCATTGCAGGTGCAGATCCCGGGGGCGGTCCTGTCCCTGCGCCCGCCAGACCAGCGTTACCCGCTGCAGATCCATGCGCGCCCAGTCCAGGTTGACGGGCAGCGCCCCGGCGCCCTGCCCCAGAACCTTGCCCGCCACCCGCCAGCGACCATCGGTTCCCTGCCGCACCTGCACGCGGGCGCTGTCCACCTGCAGGTCGCGGGCGATATAATCTCCCCAGAGCAAGGGCAGCGCATAGAGGCGCAAGCGGAAGGCATGCGTTTCCAGAAGGGGGGCCGCGGCCGGACCGGCGCGCAGGTCCCGCACCGTCAGCCAGGGCCCCCAGTCCCAACCCAACTGCAGGCCGCGGATCGCTACGGGCGCGCCGAACTGCGCGGCCAACTCCTGGGCGAGGAGGGGGCGCAGGGCATCCAGACGGGGCAGCGCCAGGAGATAAAAGGCCGCCGCGGTCCCAACGGCCAGCGTAGGCAGCACGGCCAGCAGCCAGAGTAGCGGGCGGCGCAGGCCGCCAAAACGCGGCCAAGAGCGAAGGGCACGCAGCGACAACGGAATGACCCTACCCGCCCACGTCGGGGCAGGGGATCACGGCCGCGTCGGCGGCACGCAGGGACGTGCGCCACCACCGGCACTCCCCAGGTGCAGGCAGCAACGGCCGATGACAGGTCGGAACACTCAGCATGGAGCACACTATAGTAGGGACGGGGGGCAAATGTCAGCATCCACATTACCGGAATCCATGGCGGCCGCCATTGCCGCCCTACCCGTGGACGGGCCCGCCACCCGTGCCGCCCTGCAAGCCATCTGGGAGGCCCTGGCGGCGCCGGAGCAAGCCGAGGTCCTGCGCGCCGGGCCCGCCTTTGGGCAACACGCGGCGCGGATACTCTGCATCAGCCCCTTTGCCCGCGCCCTCCTGCTGCGCCACCCCCACTGGCTGCCGGCACTGTCTGAGGGGCGCAGCCTCAGCCCTGCCTTCCCCCAGGAATCGGGCCGGGACGTCCTCTTCGCCGCCCTGCGCCAGTTCCGCAACCGGCGCATGGTGGAGATCCTCTGGCAGGACCGCCTGCCGGGCGAGCACTATGGCGATACCGTCCGCGCCCTCAGCCAGCTCGCCGAGGACTGCCTGACCCAGGCCCTGAGCTGCGGCGAAAAGGATCTCCAGGAGCGCCACGGCCGGCCGCGCAACGCCCAGGGCGAGGCGGTGCCCTTTGTGGTCCTCGGCATGGGCAAGCTGGGCGGTGGCGAACTCAATCTCTCCTCGGACATCGACCTGCTCTTTGTTTACGGCGAGGGGGGCGCGACGGACGGCCCGCTGTCCATCGACAATGGCGACTATTTCCAGCGCCTCGGCCGTTGGATCATCCAGGCCCTGGACACCCCCACCGCCGACGGTTTCTGTTTCCGCGTGGACATGCGCCTGCGTCCCTTTGGCGACGCCGGGCCCTTGTGCCTCCCGGCGGCGGCCATGGAACAGTATTATCAGGTCCACGGTCGCGGCTGGGAGCGCTACGCCCTCATCAAGGCCCGCCCGGTGGCCGGTGAACTGCGCTTCGGGGCACAAGTCCTGCACGGCCTGCAGCCTTTCGTCTACCGCCGTTATCTCGACTTCACGGCCCTGGACACCCTGCGCGAGGTCAAGGCCCTCATGGACGCCGAACAGCAACGCGGTCCCGATGACATCAAAAAAGGCTTGGGCGGCATCCGCGAGATCGAGTTCATCGTCCAATCCCTGCAACTCATCCATGGCGGGCGCAATCCCGCCCTGCGCGGCACCAACACCCTGGCGATCCTCCAGGCGCTCCTCGCCGCGGGGCTCCTGCCGGCCGATGACGCAGCCCTCCTTCGCGAGGCCTATCTCTATTATCGCAACACCGAACACTGCCTGCAGATGGTCCACGACCGCCAGACCCAGCGCCTGCCCCGCAGCCAGGCCGAATGGGAGCGCCTCGCCTATGCCCTGCGGCAAGACAGCGTCGCCAGCCTCCAGCACACCCTGCGACACCTTCGGCACCAGGTCCACGCGCGTTTCGCCCTGACCCTCGCCGTGCCCGCCAGCAGCGGCATGCCCGTTGGAGCCGACCCCGGCACCGACCTGTGGCGCCAGGTCCAGCAAGAGAAACTCGACAGCCCCGTTACCGCGCTCCTCGCCGAACATCGTTTTCGCCACCCCACCCAGGCCTGGGAGCGGCTCTGGCGCTTCGCCCACAGCCGCGACGTGCAAAGCCGCCTCTCCGCCAGCGGCCGCAGCAGGCTGGACCGGCTGCTGCCCCTGGTCCTCGGCCTCTGTCGCCGCGACGGCCGGCCGGATGCCCTTCTCGACCGCTTCCTGCAGCTCATCGAAGCCCTCCTCAGTCGCGCCAATTACCTCGCCCTGCTGGCGGAAAACCCCATTTTCCTTGGCCGCCTGGCGCAGCTCCTGCAAAGCCCCTGGCTGGCCCGGGAACTGGCCCATTACCCGGTCCTTCTGGACGACGTCCTCGTGCAGCCCGAGATCGGTGTTGGCCAATGGCCCTCCACCCTGGCCGCCCAACTCCTCTCCGCCGACGACCTCGAAGAGCGCATGGACGCCCTGCGCCGCTTCAAAAACGCCGAATTCCTGCGCCTGGCCGCCGCCCACTGGATGGAGCGGTTGCCCACCGCCGAACTCTTGACGCTGCTCAGCGAGCTGGCCGAACTCTGCCTGCGCACCGCGGTGCAATGGGCCGAGGACGAGATGCTCCGCCGCCACGGACAGCCGCGCAAGGCCGATGGCCAGCCCGCGCAGTTCGGCGTCATCGCCCTGGGCAAACTCGGTGGGAAGGAAATGGGCTTCGCCTCGGATCTCGACTTGGTCTACCTCTACGACGCCCCCCTGGACGGCGAGAGCGACGGCCCCCAACCCTTACCCAATCCCAGTTGGTTTGCCCGCCTCGGCCAGCGCCTCATCCACATCCTCAGCACCCTCACCCGCGCCGGCACCCTCTATCAGATCGACATGCGCCTGCGTCCCAGCGGCCAGTCGGGGCCCCTGGTCACCACCCTGCAAGGCTTTGCCGACTACCAGCGCCGGCACGCCTGGACCTGGGAGCATCAGGCCCTGACCCGTGCCCGGGCCGTAGCTGGCGATCCCGATCTGGGCCAGCGCTTCGCGCAAATCCGGCAGGAAATCCTCTGCCGGCCCCGCGACCTGCAAACCCTGGCCGCCGATGTCCGCGCCATGCGCGCGCGCATCCACGGCGCCAATACCATCCCGCCCGGCTCATTTCATCTGAAACTCAGCCCGGGCGGGCTAACGGATATCGAATTCCTCGTACAATTTGCTATGCTAGGCCATTGTCATTCCCATCCGGAGCTTGCCGCCGGCACCAATACCGTGACCGGCATGCGGGCATTGGCCCGGGCGGGGCTCTGGCAGGCCGACGCGGCGGCGGTGCTGGAATCCGCCTGGATTTTGTATCGAACGTGGGAAACGCGACTGTGGCTGAAGCTGCAAGGCCCCAGCGTAACGCCGGAAACGCCCTCCGCATGGCAGGCGATCGGGGCCGCACAGCGCAGCGTCCTGCGCATTTGGCAGCAACAATTCGGCGAAGCCGAACGCAAAAACTAAGGAGAAGCACGGATGTCCATGGCAGATCGCGACGGTTATATCTGGTTTGACGGGCAACTCGTCCCCTGGCGGGAAGCCACGGTGCACGGACTCACCCACAGCCTCCACTACGGTATGGGGGCCTTCGAGGGCGAGCGCGCCTACGCGACCCCCCGCGGTGCCGCCATCTTCCGCCTCACCGAGCACACCCGGCGCCTCTTCAACAGCGCCAAGATCCTGCAGATGGACATGCCCTACAGCGAAGCGGAGATCAATGCCGCCACCAAGGAGGTGATCCGCGCCAATCAGCTCCAGTCCGCCTACATCCGCCCCCTTCTCTTCTATGGCGCGGAAGGCATGGGCCTGTCCGCCAAAGGCCTCAAGGTCCACGTCCTCATCGCCGCCTGGACCTGGGGCAGTTATCTCGGCCAGGAAGCCCTGGAGCGCGGCATCCGCGTCAAGGTCAGCTCCTACAGCCGACATCATGTCAACATCCATCTGTGCAAGGCCAAGGCCACGGGCAACTACATGAACTCCATGCTCGCCCAGCGCGAGGCCGCCCACGGCGGCTATGACGAAGCCCTGCTCCTCGACCGCGAAGGCTATGTGGCCGAAGGCTCCGGCGAAAACGTCTTCATGGTGCGCAACGGCACCCTCTATACCCCCACCCTCACCTCGGCCCTGGAGGGCATCACCCGCGACACCATCCTCGGCTTCGCCCGCGATGCCGGCATCCCGCTGGTGGAGAAGCAGCTCACCCGCGACGAGTTCTACATCGCCGACGAGGCCTTCTTCACCGGCACCGCCGCCGAAGTCACGCCCATCCGCGAACTGGACAACCGCAGCATCGGCAACGGCCGCCGCGGCCCCGTCACCGAGGCCCTGCAAAGCCGCTACTTCGACACCGTCACCGGCCGCCGCGACGACCATCCCGAGTGGCTGCATTACACGGATTAAACCGCCCATGGCCGAAAAAATCACCTGCTGCGACAAGCGCTACCACGAGCTGGACCCCAGCGAATTGCCCTTATCCTGCCCCTTGCCCGGCATGAGCCACTGGGACGGCCACCCCCGGGTATTCCTGGCCATCGAGGACACCGGCGAGGCCCGCTGCCCCTATTGCGGCACCCTCTACATCCTCAAGGGCGGCCCGTTGCAAAAAGCGGCTGGACACTGACCGGGCGCCAAGGCTCCCGGCGTGCCCGGGTCAGCTCTTCCTCAGCCACCGCACAAACGCCTCCGGACCCAGGTAACCTTCCTGCTGCAGCAGGGTCTTGCCATCGGCAGCGACCAGCAAAAACGCCGGCGGTCCCACCAGATGGAAGCGCTTCAGGAGGGCGCGGCTGTCGGCGTCGTCCTGGCTCACATCCACGCGAATCAGGGTCACTCCCCGCAGGCTTTCCCGTACCTGCGGATCGGCAAAGGTCACCTGATCCATCCGCGCACACTCCACGCACCAGGTCGCCCAGAAGTCCACCAGCACCGGTTTGCCCTTGGCTGCCGTCAGGGCCGCCGTCAACTGCGCCGGCGTTGTGACCGTGGCGAAATGCAGGGTCTCCGCCGCGCCCGCAATCGCCTTTCCCTTGGCAACAAAGGGTTCCAGAGGGGCAAAGGGCCGTGATCCGCCGGCCAGGGCACCCAGCCCCATGATCAATCCCCAACCCAGCAGCAATATCCCCACCCCCTTCCAGAAACGCCGCCACCCCGATGCGGGCGCAGGCAGGGCATCCACCGCCCCCAGATAGACGGCGCTCACCACCGCCAGGGCGCCCCACAGGGCCAGAGTCACCGGCCCCGGCAGCACCCGCGCCAGGAGCCACACGGCAACCCCCAGCATGAGCACGCCGAAGATCGCCTTGACCCCGTTCATCCACGGACCCGCCTTGGGCATGAAATGGCCCGCCGAGGTGCCGATGATGAGCAGCGGCAAGCCCATGCCCATGCTCAGGACAAAGAGGGACAAGCCGCCGAGGAAGACGTTGCCGGTCTGGGAGATGAAGAGCAGGCCGCCCGCCAGGGGCGCCGCCACACAGGGACCGACAATGAGGGCGGAAAGGGCCCCCATGACGAAGCTGCTGAGGAGGTGCCCCCCTTTGCCCACTCGGGACAAGCGGCTCTGGATGCTCGTCGGCATCTGCAGCTCATAAAAGCCGAACATGGACAGGGCCAGCAGCACGAAAATCGCGGCAAAGGCCCCCAGGATCCAGGGATTCTGAAAGGCCGCCTGCAGATAGGCACCCGTCAGTCCGGCAATGACTCCTGCCACCGTGTAGGTCAATGACATCCCCAGCACGTAAGCCAGAGACAGGCCAAAGGCGCGCCGCCGCGACCGCCCCTGACCACCTTCCTGGCCCACGATGATGGCCGAGAGAATGGGAATCATGGGAAAAACGCAGGGCGTAAAGGCCAGCCCCAGACCGGAGACGAAAAAGAGCCCCAGCGTCAGCCAGAAGCGCTCCTGCAGACCCGTAGCCAGTACCCCCGCGCTACTACCCTGGGGTGCCTGGGCCGCGGCTACCTCCTGGACAGCCCCCTGCCCAGGAGTGGCGCCAGACGGGGCCACGGTCGCGGTACCCAAGGGAATGGTGACGGTTTTGCGTTGCTCGGGATAACAGACCCCGGCGTTGGCGCAACCCTGGAAGGTGCTGGTGACGGCAATGGCGGACGGCGGCGTGCCGTCGATCCGGTAGGGCACCGTCAGGGTCTGCGTCCCTTCCAGCACCCGTACCTTGCCAAAGGCCGGATCATCCAGCTCTACCCCCGGCGGCAGCGTATAGGTCCCGAGAATGACGGTAGCGGGGCTGACGGAGAGGCGAATGCGGTCCCGGTACAGGTGATAGCCGGGCGCCGCACGCCAGTTCAGCAGCAGGGTATGATCCGCTCCCGCCTGGGCGCTGAATTGGAAGGCCTGGTCCGGCTGAAGGAATTGCGCAGCGCCGGCCGGGACGAATCCGCCAAACAAGAGCATGCCCCACAGCAACAGCGGGAAAAGTACCCAGGCGCGCAGCCAACCCTGGACCATGCCGTCTTCCTCTCGCCATTGACCATGGCCCGCCCGCCTGTTTCTCTGCGTTGTATCCCTGTTAGTCAAAGCCATGCGCTCCCCAAAAAGATCTGGACGACATCCAGAAATAGCATAGCAAAAAACGCGCCTGACTGCTGCCGTGGCCTCCCGGGCGCAACTCCCGCCCTCTAGCCCTCGCGCACGGCGGCGGCCACCCACGCCAGATAGTCGGGGAGTCCGGCGGTAACGGGCAGGGCCATGATCTCCGGCAGCGCATACGAATGCAAGGCGCGCAGGCGCTGCTCCAGTGCCGCATAAGCCGTCGTCGTGGTCTTGATGAGCAGCGTGACCTCCTCGGTGACATTCAGCCGCCCTTCCCACTGATAAATCGAAACACCCTTGGGCAGCAGGTGGATACAGGCTGCGAGACGCTCCTCCACGAGGATGCGGGCCGTGCGCTCGGCCTCGTCCCGACCGGGGAAGGTCGTCACCACTACGCAGATGGCATCGGGCGTCGCGGCGGGGATCACAAGATTTGCTCCGGGCAAGGGAACTTCTGCGGGAGGACGGCCTCTAATCTGTTGCAAGCGACTGAAGATGGTTGCGAGCGCATGTTTCTTCCTCCTTTGGTGGTTTTGGGCGGCACCTTCCGGCGCCGCCCTTCTTTTTTCCGACCGGTCAGAATGTTTCTGTTGTCATCTTCTTGGACATTTGCTAATATTGTGCTGCAGCCAAGTGCTGGTTGCGAGCGCATGTTTCTTTCCTCCTTTGTGGTTTTAGGGGCGACGTGGTCGCCCCTTTTTTAAAGCAGAGGCGCACCCTTGTCCAACGGCCTCTTCCCTGCCGCCGAACGTCCCTTCACCCTCGTCCACCGCAACGGTGAAAGATTGTGCGGGATGATCCAGGATCGCCATGGGGGCCCGGTAGGCATCTACCTGCCCGGCTTCGCTTCCACCATGGATGGCAACAAATCCCTCTTGCTGGCCCAAAATGCCCAGGAGCAGGGTTGGTCCTGGGTCCGTTTTGACCCACGGGGCGTCGGCCGTTCCGACGGTCTTTTCC
Source organism: Acidithiobacillus sp. (assembly GCF_049965315.1). GTDB lineage: Bacteria > Pseudomonadota > Gammaproteobacteria > Acidithiobacillales > Acidithiobacillaceae > Acidithiobacillus_B. The sequence goes on from NZ_JBMFWL010000034.1 coordinate 18,251, forward strand.
CGGCGCTGACCCTCAGCCGCTACCTCGCCGACCTGCAACTCATCCTGGCCATGCTGGGGCAGCGGCCCGTCGTGTTGGTGGGTTCCAGCATGGGTGGCTGGCTGGCCGCCATCGCCGCCGGCCGCTGGCCGGCGCGCATGGCCGGGCTGCTCCTGATCGCCCCCGCCTTCAACTTCATCCAGCAGATCTACGGCAGCCTATCCATCCCCGAGCAGCGGCAGTGGCGGGAAACCGGCCTGCGCCACTGGCAGGATCCCTATGGCCTGGGCGAGATTGCCATGCAGTATGACCTGGTGGCCGATAGCTGGCGCTATGACCTGCTCCGCTTCCCGCCGCGTCTATCCTGCCCGGTGGAGATCCTGCATGGCAGCGCCGACGAGGCGGTGCCCCTGCGGCAAAGTTATCAATTCGCCGCCGCCGCCCAAGGACCGCTCCTCAGCGTGCGCCCCCTCATCGGCACCGAACACCGTCTGCAGGGCGCCGATGCCGTGCTGCGGCGTAGCCTGCAGGCCCTCTGGTCCCATGCTGCCGCAAAAGAACCCGGAGGTCTGCGGCCCTAGAACAAACAGGGCAAGCAATGGCGCCCGACCGCCAAGCCGATTCCCGCCCTCGCCGCACCCCTTGACAGGGGGCTGTCAGTCCTTATGATTAGCACTCGATGGGTGCGACTGCTAACAGCACCCAGATGTTCAGGTTCTATCCGTCCTATTGAGCAACAGCGAGGAAGCGTTCAATGAAACTTCGTCCCCTGCATGATCGCGTGGTCATTCGTCGTCTTGAAGAAGAGCAGAAGAGCGCCGGCGGGATCATCATCCCCGACACCGCCAAGGAAAAACCCGTTCAGGGTGAAGTCGTTGCCGTCGGCAATGGCAAGATCCTCGAAGACGGGAAAGTTCGCGCCCTGGATCTCAAGGCTGGCGATCGCGTCCTCTTCGCCAAATACGCCGGCACCGAAGTCAAGGTGGAAGGCGAAGAGCTCCTCGTCATGCGCGAGGATGACGTGATGGCCGTCATCGACAAGTAAGACCCAGAATCCAGCCGATTGATCGTACCGATGAATCGTGCCGTTTCCGTTTTTCAAACCATTTTGATAGAGGTGCATCCATGCCAGCCAAACAGATAGCTTTTGCTGAACACGCCCGCGACAAGATGCTGCGCGGCGTCAACATCCTTGCCGATGCCGTCAAGGTCACCCTCGGTCCCAAAGGGCGCAATGTCGTCCTCGACAAGTCCTTCGGCTCCCCCACCATCACCAAGGACGGCGTTTCCGTCGCCAAGGAGATCGAACTCGCCGACAAGTTCGAAAACATGGGCGCCCAGATGGTCAAGGAAGTAGCCTCCCAGGCCTCCGACGAGGCGGGTGACGGCACCACCACCGCCACCGTCCTGGCCCAGGCCATCATCCGCGAAGGCCTCAAGGCGGTCATCGCCGGCATGAACCCCATGGACCTGAAGCGCGGCATCGACCAGGCCGTCGGCGTGGTCGTGACCGAGCTCAAGAAGCAGTCCAAGCCCTGCAACACCCAGAAGGAAGTCGCCCAGGTAGGCACCATCTCCGCCAATTCCGATGAGTCCATCGGCAAGATCATCGCCGAAGCCATGGAGAAGGTGGGCAAGGAAGGCGTCATCACCGTGGAAGAGGGTTCGGGCCTGGAGAACGAGCTGGCGGTCGTGGAGGGCATGCAGTTCGACCGCGGTTACCTGTCCCCCTACTTCGTCAACAATCAGGAAAAGATGGTGACGGAGCTGGAGAACCCCTACATCCTCCTCCACGACAAGAAGATCTCCAGCATCCGTGACCTGCTGCCCGTTCTCGAACAGGTGGCCAAGGCCGGCCGTCCCCTGCTGATCGTGGCCGAAGACGTCGAGGGCGAAGCCCTGGCGACGCTGGTGGTCAACACCATCCGCGGCATCATCAAGGTAGCGGCGGTCAAGGCCCCCGGCTTTGGTGACCGGCGCAAGGCGATGCTCGAAGACATGGCCATCCTCACCGGCGGCCGCGTGGTCTCCGAGGAAGTGGGCATGAAGCTGGACAGCACCGCCCTCAGCGACCTGGGTCAGGCCAAGAAGATCGTCATCGACAAGGAAAACACCACCGTCATCGATGGCGCCGGACAGGCCAGCGAGATCAAGGCCCGCGTCGAGCAGATCAAGCGGCAGATGGAAGATGCCAGCTCCGACTATGATCGGGAGAAGCTCCAGGAACGGATGGCCAAGCTGGCGGGCGGCGTCGCCGTCATCAAGGTGGGTGCCGGCTCCGAGATGGAAATGAAGGAGAAGAAGGCCCGCGTGGAAGACGCCCTGCACGCCACCCGTGCGGCGGTGGAGGAAGGCATCGTCCCCGGCGGCGGTGTGGCCCTCATCCGCGCCCGCAAGTCCCTGGAAGGGGTGACGGGCAACAACCATGATCAGAACATGGGCATCGCCATCATCCGTCGCGCCATCGAAGAGCCCTTGCGGCAGATCGTGGCCAATGCCGGCGGCGAAGGCAGCGTGGTGCTGAACAAGGTCGCCGATGGCAAGGACGGCTTCGGCTACAATGCCGCCAACGACGAATATGGCGACATGTTCGCCATGGGCGTCATCGACCCCACCAAGGTAACCCGCACGGCGCTGCAAAAGGCCGCCAGCGTGGCCGGTCTGATGATCACCACCGAGGCGATGATCACCGAACTGCCCAAGAAGGAGAGTGCCGGTGGCGGCGCCCCCGATATGGGCGGCATGGGTGGAATGGGCGGCATGGGCGACTTCTAAAGCGTCCCTATCTGCTAGGCGGTCTAAAAACCGCCGATCCGTACAACCGGCCCCCGTATGGGGCCGGTTTTTATTTCCGATCTGTCCAGCCGGGATTTGGGCATCGGGCCCTGCTTGTGGCACACTGCGCCGAAAACCCGCGGAGAAACCTGCTCATGACCTTGCCTGCCAGCTACGACCTGGAGATTGCCGGCCTGCGCCGCTCACTCCCTCTATTTCGGGTGCAACCGGATCTGGCCATTGCCGTGCTCAACATCCTGGGCGACACCGAACTGGTGGAAGCCTCCGCCCGCCAGCTTGCGGTCCGTCTGACCAGGCATGATTACGCCGTGCTGGTGACCGCCGAGGCCAAAAGCATCCCCCTGGTCCACGCCCTGTCGGTGCACAGCGGCCGGCCCTATGTGGTGCTGCGCAAAAGCTACAAATCCTACATGGGCGATGCCCTGCAGGCGCAGA
>NZ_JBMFWL010000035.1:0-21421 GCF_049965315.1 Acidithiobacillus sp.
TATCCGTTGTGCCAGTTGCTGTGCCAATCTGGATTTTACGGCTCTTTTTGTTCTGCAACTTATTGTTTTATTTGGTGGCGCTTCAGGGATTCGAACCCCGGACACGCGGATTATGATTCCGCTGCTCTAACCGGCTGAGCTAAAGCGCCGTGAGGGGTGCATTACACCGTCCCTAAGCCCTTCTGTCAAGCACCACCAGCCTGCTTAGCGCAGCAGGCGCCGTTCCAGGAGGCGCAGGGCCAGGACGTAGGCCGTTAGCGTGAAAAGGAGCAGGACCCCGAGATGCAAGAGCCAATGGGACGGGACGTGGCCGGTGAGCAGGGGCCGGATCAGGGCCACCGCATGGGTCAGGGGTAAAAGCTGGGCGAGTTCCCGGCCTAGGGGCGGCAGCTCGTCGAGGGGATAAAAGACGCCGCAAAACAGGAACATGGGGGTCACGACCAGGGTGAAGTAATACATGAAAAAATCATAACTGCGGGCCAGGGCCGTGACCACCAGCGCCATGCCGCCAAAGGCCAGCCCCGCCAGAAAGATCACCGGTACGGCAAGGGGTATCCACCACCCCTGCACGGCCCCGAAAAATGCCGCGACCACGATGATGGCCACGCCGCTGATGAGGCCCTTGATGGCACACCAGAGGAGTTCACCGGCCAGGATATCGCTCACCCGCAGGGGCGTGGCGAGCATGGCCGCATAGGTCTGCTGGGCGCTCATCCGGGTGAAGGCCGAATACAGTCCTTCAAAGCTGGCGGTATTCATGACGCTACTGGCGACGATGCCCGAGGCCAGGAAGGTGATATAGGGCATCCCTTCCATTTGCCCCACAAAATGGCCCAGACCGTAACCCAGGGCCAGCAGATAGAGGAGGGGATCGCCAAAGTTGCCGAGCAGGCTGGGGATCAGGAGCTTGCGCCAAACGCCAAAGTTGCGCCGCAGCACGGCGATGGCGCCTATCCCGGGGAGCCCCTCAGCGCAGGCCATGCTTCGTTCCCGGCATGCCTTCAATCCCCCGCCGCTTCTCGCAGATCCCGCCCGGTCAAGCGCAGAAAGACATCCTCCAGGCTGGCCGGGCGCTGCAATAGGAGGTAATCGGGCTGCGTACCGAAAACCTGCAGGAGGGGAGCAAAGTCGTGCCCGTAACAAATCAGGGTATCGCCGACCCGCTCGCTGGAATCCACCCATTGCAGATGCCGGTTGTCAGGGTCCGGCGGGCTGCCGTCGCTACGGCGCAGTTCGAGGACGGCGCCCGGCACATGGGCGGCAATGAGGGCTTGCGGGCTATCCAGGGCCAGAATCCGGCCATGATCCAGAATGGCCACCCGATCGCAGAGGCGCTCCGCCTCATCCATATAGTGGGTGGTCAACAACAAGGTCGTGCCGTCGCGGCGCAGGCTACGCAACCGCTGCCAGATCAGGTGGCGGGCCTGGGGGTCGAGACCGGTGCTCGGCTCATCGAGGAGCAGCATCCGTGGCGCATTGATCAGCGCCCGGGCAATGGTCAGGCGCCGCTTCATGCCCCCCGAGAGGGCGCTGATGGGCTCCCGCGCCCAGGGCGTGAGTGCCAGGAACTCCAGCAAATCCTCGCTACGCTGGCGAACGACCGCGCGCGGCAAACGAAAGTAGCGGCCATAGACCAGGAGGTTTTCCAATACGGTAAAGTCGGGGTCGAGGTTGTCCATCTGCGGCACCACCCCCATGCGCGCCCGCACCGCCGGGGCCGCCGTCGCCACATCCAGGCCATCGACCTCGATATTGCCTCCATCCAGCGGCGTCAGCCCCTGGATGGCCCGCACCGTGGTACTCTTGCCGGCGCCGTTGGGGCCCAGCAGGCCAAAACACTCCCCCGGCGCAATAGCGAAATCCAGTCCGCGCAGCACCATCTGCGTGCCGTAGCGCTTTTCCAGACCGCGCGCCTTAAGAAAAGCCAAGCCCATCGCAGGGTTTGCCGTCCCCTTCTCCCGGAGCATCCCGTTCCAGAGCCCCCAGGAGTGCCTCCTGCAAGGTATTGAGCTGACCATGGAAGAAGTGGTCCGCCGGCAGAATGAGCTGTTGCGGAACCCGGGGCAAAGAATGGGCCCAGGACTCCACCGCCGCCACCGGCACCAGCTCATCCTGCGTACCCTGCACCAGGGTCCACGGGCAGGCCGGGCCTGGGAGCGAACTGAAGTCGAAGAGATTGACGGGCGGGGCCACCGTGAGCAAACGCTTGATCTTCGGGTGCCGGTTGACGGCCCGATAGGCCACATAGGCGCCAAAGGAAAAGCCCGCCAGCCAGATGCCGAAGCCGGGCCGGCGCTCCTGCACCCAGTCGATCACCGCCAGGCAATCCTCCGTCTCACCCCGGCCGTCATCGTAGCTCCCCGCGCTGGCCCCCACGCCACGGAAGTTGAATCGCAGCGACGGGATCCCCAGCCGATTGCAGGTGCGGCTCAAATAATGGACCACCTTGTTGTTGAGGGTACCCCCATAGAGGGGGTGGGGATGGAGAATGACCGCCACCACGCCGCGGGTCTCCCGCTCCGGGCAGGCGGTCAGCCCTTCCAGGGCTCCGACGGGTCCGGGGATGACGACGGGCTCGCCGATGCACTCCAGGGCCAACTCACGGCCATCATACAGATGGCTGCGATCTACCGGCAGCATCAGAGCCGCAACCGTGCCACCGGGATCCCGTCGCGCAGGTGCGATTCGACGATTTCCCGCACATCATCGACGTCCACATAGGTGTACCAGACGCCATCCGGATAGACTACGGCCACCGGCCCCTCACTGCAGCGGCCCAGGCATCCGGAACGATTCACCCGCACCTTGCCGGGCCCCTGGATGCCCAAATCCTTGGCATGCTTCTTGGCGGCGTGGAACATGCTTTCGGCCAGTCCGCCGTTGTTGCAGGCCTGCTCTCCACCCTCGCGCTGGTTGATGCAAAAAAACAAGTGGCGTTGATAAAATGGTATCTCCATATCGCGTTGACCCCTTGCGCCGATGGCGCCATCATACCGAAAAGTCGATCCCGACGCACCGCCAAGGGGAAGGATGCCCATGAAAAACATCGCCGACCAGGTCATTGCCAACCTCGACAATGCGCTGCGCACCATCGCCGGCGTGCCCCAGGGCACCGAGCGCCCCAACCCCGCCCAGGGGGTGGACGATACGCTGCTGTATCCCTGGAAACGCCAGCGCGCCGGACGCATGATGCGCGTCAACCATGCCGGAGAAGTGATGGCGCAGGCCCTTTATACGGGTCAGGCTGCGGGCACCCGGGATCCCGAGTTGCGCGCCAGCCTGGAGCGCGCCCGCGCCGAAGAGGGTGACCATCTCCTCTGGTGCCAGTCCCGTCTGCAAGAACTCCGCAGCCGCCGCAGTCTCCTCACTCCCCTCTGGTACGGCATCGGCTGGACCATGGGTTTCACTGCGGCGCGGCGCGGCCGTGGCGCTAATCTAGGGTTGGTGGTAGCCGTGGAAAATCAGGTGGAAGATCACCTGGATGAACACCTGCGCGATTTGCCGGAGGATGATGCCCGCAGCCGGGCCATTGTCACCCAGATGCGCGACGACGAAATCGGCCATGCCCGGCACGCCCAGGACATGGGCGCCACGCCCCTCCCGCCGCCGGTCCGCATGGCCATGGGCGTGCTTTCCAAGGTGGTCACCCGCGGCACTTTGTGGATTTGACCGGCCCTGCGCCTGGCAGTACCCGTTGCTGGTGGGCGCTAGCAAGGTATCAGGGGGTAATGCCCTTGGCAGCCACCGGCCGGAGGCGGAAATCCTCCATTCCCGGCACCTGGATGCGGTAGCGCCCTGCCCGCACGGCTTCCGCCATGCTGCCGATGGTCTGCTGTGCCAGCAGGTCCATGACTTGCCGCTTGATGGGGCTCCATTGCTTATGTACCGGGCAGGCCGTTTCGTCGGCGCAGGCCTTGAGACCGAGCACACATCCCTCGCCGAAGCGCTGCCCTTCGACAATCTCGATCACCTCCAGGATGTTCATGCCCTCGGCCCCGGGGCGCAGCACAAACCCGCCTCCCCGTCCCTTGAAGGAATCCAGGACCCCGCGCTTGGCCATATCTTGCAGGATTTTTGCCAGATATTGCGCGGGAACCCCCAGATAGTCGGAGATGTCCCGACTGAGCACCGGCTCGCCGGGCCGCTGCGTGGCGAGATAAATCAACGCCTGGAGGGCGTATTCGGTGGTTCTGCTCAATAGCATGGCGACACTTTCCTCAAGATGCGGCGGGACAGGCCCTCAGGCATCCTCGCGAATTTCGTAATCATGGGTAATTTCAGCCGTCTTGCCCAGCATGATGCTCGCCGAGCAGTACTTCTCCGCAGACAAGGCGATGGCCCGTTCCACCCTTTTTTCATCAAGGTTTTTACCGCTTAGCACATAATGCAAGTGAATACGGCTGAACACCTTGGGATCCTCGTTGGCACGTTCGGCATTCAGTTCCACCACGCAGTGGCGAATCTGCTGGCGCGACCTTTGCAAAATCAGTACCACGTCAATGCTGGAACAACCGCCCAGACCCATCAACAAAAGTTCCATGGGCCGCGGCCCGAGATTACGCCCGCCAATGTCGGCGGAACTATCCATCACCAAAGCGTGACCGCTTTCCGACTCGGCCACGAAACTCATCTGCTCCGGCCCCATCCACTGCACACGCGCTTTCATGCTCACCCCGGGTATCCTGACGGCAGGATCCATTAGATCACATTTAAAAATAATGGCAAAACAGATCTAGGCTGGGAAGAGAGCAGCGAGGGCCGGGCCCGGCTGCGCCGAGCGCATGAAGGCCTCGCCCACCAGGAATGCGCCCACACCGGCCGCCCGCAGGCACGCCACATCCTCACTGCTGCGAATGCCGCTCTCGGTGACCACAATCCGGTCTGCGGAGATGGCGGGCAGCAAGGCCAGGGTGGTGTCGATCCGGGTAGCGAAGCTGCGCAAGTCCCGGTTATTGATCCCCATCAGCGGGGTCTGCAACCGCAGCGCCCGGCGAAGTTCGGGCGCATCATGCACTTCGACCAGAACGGCGAGGCCAAGGGCCAGCGCTTGGGCTTCCAGTTCCTGCAGTTGCATATCGCTGAGGGCGGCGACGATGAGGAGGATGGCATCGGCGCCGATGGCGCGCGCCTCCCAGACCTGATAGGGATCAATGATGAAATCCTTGCGCAGTACCGGCAAGGCGCAGGACTCCCGGGCGGCCGTGAGATACAGGTCGGATCCCTGGAAGTAGGCTTCATCCGTGAGCACCGACAAACAGGCGGCGCCATGGGCAGCATAGTCCCGGGCGATGGTAACCGGGTTGAAATCCTCCCGGATCACCCCCGCCGAGGGCGAGGCCTTTTTAATCTCGGCAATGACCGCCGGGCGACCCTGTGCCATTTTGGCCCGAATGGCCCCGACAAAATCCCGTGGCGGTGCCTCCAGGGCCACCGTATCGCGCAGGGCGGCGAGATCCACCCGCCGCTTGCGCTGCGCCACCTCCGCACCCTTTCGCGCCAGGATTTCCTGGAGAATATCAGCCATGCCGCGCCTGCCAATTCCGGCCAAAGGCGATCAGCGCCCGCCACTTCGCCCAGGCCGCGCCATTCTCCAAAGCCGCTGCCGCAGCGCTCACCCCGGCGGCGAGGTCGGGCACGCAGTCGGCCACATAAAGTGCGGCGCCGGCGTTCAGCACCACCACATCGCGCCGCGCGCCGGGGGCACCCTGAAGGACTTCCTGGGCGGCGGCCAGGGCCTCGGGCACGTCCCTCACTTGCAAGGTCGCCAACGGCGCCGGCCTTAGCCCAAAGTCCTCGGGCCGCAGGCGATTGCGGGTGATGACGCCGTCCCGCAGCTCCGCCACCTCCGTCGGCCCGCCGATGCTGATCTCATCCAGGCCATCGCTGCCATGAACCACCAACACGCGCCGGGAGCCCAACTCCCTCGCCGCTTCGGCCATGGGCACCAGCCATTTCTCTGCATAGACACCGAGGACCTGATGGGGAGCTCCCGCCGGGTTGCTCAAGGGACCGATGAGATTAAAGAGCGTGCGCAGACCCAGTTCCCGGCGCGGTCCGGCGGCATGGCGCATGGCGCCATGGTGGGCGGGCGCGAAGAGGAAGCCGATCCCGATTTCGGCGATGCTCGCCTCGGCAGCGGCCGCGGGCAGGTCCAGGGGCAGACCGGCCGCCTCCAGGACATCGGCGCTGCCGCTACTCCCCGATGCCGACCGGTTGCCATGCTTGGCCACCCGGGCCCCGGCCGCCGCCGCCACCACGGCGGCGACGGTGGAGATGTTGAAGGTATGGCGGGCATCGCCGCCGGTACCACAGGTGTCCACCAGATGCCTGGTATCGGCCTGCACACCCTGAACGCAGGCCCGCAGGGCGAGGGTCGCTCCCACCAGTTCCTCCACCCGCTCACCTTTCATGCGCAGCCCCATGAGCAGGGCGCCGATCTGCGCCGGAGTCGCCTTCCCCGCCATGATGGCGGTGAAGACCTCCTGCGCCTCCTGGCGGGAGAGGTCCTGGTGGCTGGCGATCTGCTTCAGCATCGCCGCGATCATCGCGCCGGTCCCGTCAGGAAATGGGCCAGCAGGTCCTTGCCATGCTCACTCAGGATGGATTCGGGATGAAACTGCACCCCCTCCACCGCCAGTTCCCGATGGCGCAGGCCCATGATCTCCCCCTCGGCCGTCCAGGCGGTGACCTCCAAACTCTCCGGCAAGCTCTCCCGCTCGACGATCAGCGAGTGATAGCGGGTGGCCACAAAGGGGCTGGGCAATCCATGGAAGATCCCCTTGCCCCCATGGTGGATGGGGGAAGTCTTGCCATGCATCACCTCCGGCGCGCGCACCACCCGCCCGCCAAAGGCCTGGCCGATGGCCTGGTGGCCCAGGCAGACGCCGAGGATGGGGATCTTTCCCGCGAAGTGGCGGATCACCTCCAGGGAGATGCCGGCCTCATTGGGGGTACAGGGTCCCGGTGATATGCAGATCCGGCTGGGCGCCAGGGCGCTGATGCCGGCGATGTCGATGGCATCGTTGCGCAACACCCGCACCTCGCTGCCCAGCTCGCCGCAATACTGCACCAAGTTGTAGGTAAAACTGTCATAATTATCAATCATGAGGAGCACGATCTACCCTCCCTTCCGGATCCAGGCCATTTTCTGCCAGGGCGACCGCACGGAACATCGCACGACGCTTGTTCATGGTTTCCTCCCACTCCGCAGCCGGCTCCGAGTCCGCCACGATGCCGCCACCCGCCTGGATATGCAGCATGCCGTCCTTGATCACGGCGGTACGGATGGCGATACAGGTATCCATATTGCCATTCCACGCCCAATAACCGACGGCACCAGCGTAGACACCCCGCGCCACGGGCTCCACCTCGCGGATGATTTCCATGGCGCGGATCTTCGGGGCCCCCGAAACCGTTCCCGCCGGGAAGGTGGCGCGCAGGGCATCCATGGCATCCAAACCCGGACGCAGCCGGCCGGTGACATTGGAGACAATATGCATCACATGGGAATAGCGCTCCACGCCAAAGGCCTCCCCCACCGCCACCGATCCGATTTCGGCAATCCGCCCGACATCATTGCGGGCCAGATCGATGAGCATGAGGTGTTCCGCCCGCTCCTTGGGGTCCGCCAGCAATTCCCGCTCCAGGGCCAGGTCCTCGGTCTCGGTCTTGCCCCGCGGGCGGGTACCGGCGATGGGTCGCACCGTCACCTGATCGGCCTCCACCCGCACCAGGATCTCCGGCGACGACCCCACCAGATGCAGGTCCTGCAAATCCAGATAAAACATGTAGGGAGAAGGATTTACCCCGCGCAGGGCGCGATAGAGGTCCAGGGGCCGCGCCGTCAACGGGGTGGACAGGCGCTGGGAGGGCACCACCTGCATGACATCGCCGGCGCCGATATAATCCTTGATGCGCCGCACCGCCGCCATATACCCCTCGCGGCTGAAACTGGCCGTAAAGTCCTGCTCCCGCACATGGCGCTGACTGCCGGGTTCGGGTGCCGGCAAGGGCGCCTCGCGCAAGCGCCGAACCAGTTCATCCAGACGCGCGACGCCCCGTTCCCAGGCATCCACCCCGCCCGGATCCACATGCACGACCAGGCGCATGGTCCCGCGCAGATTGTCAAAGATGAGCAGCTCATCGGCGAGCAGAAGTTGGATTTCCGGTATATCCAGAGGATCGGGCAGAAACGCTGCCCGTGCCAGCCGCGGCTCGATATAGCGCACCGTATCAAAACCGAAATACCCCACCAAGCCGCCGCTAAAGCGGTCGGCGGCCTCCACTTGCGCCACGCGGAAGCGCTGGCGGAACTCGGCAATCCATTGCAGGGGGTCGGAGGGCTGCGCCCTTTCCAGTTCGACGCCATCCCCATGTACCGTGACCAGGCCGCGGGTAACCCGGAGCACCTGCCGGGCCGGCAGGCCGATGATGGAATAACGGCCCCACTTCTCGCCCCCCTGCACGGATTCGAGCAGATAGGCGTAGGGGCCGTCCACCAGCTTCAGGTAGGCGGAAAGGGGCGTGTCCAGGTCCGCGAGCACCTCGCGGGAGAGGGGAATACGATTGTAACCCTGGCGCGCCAGGGCCGCGAAAGACGCTTTGGAGATCACAAGTCACCTCGAAGGGCAGGAAAAGGGGATGCTCAGTCGTCCATCAGCGACGACGCCATCGCCCCCCAAATTGCTGCCGCCCGGATCTGCTTCCTGCGTTCCCGCCCATGACCCTCATCCTAAGCCAGGATATTGAGCAATTCTAACATATTGTCCAACACCGCGTCGGGACGCAGGCAGTGGACGGGCTCATCGCCGTTGTAGCCATAACTCACGCACGCCACCGGCATGCCCGCCGCCCGCGCTGCCTGGGTGTCGTTGCACGAATCGCCCACCAGGAGACAGTCGGCCACGGCCTGATGGAAATGGGCCGCGGCATGGAGCAACTGCAGGGGATCAGGCTTCTTCCGCGGCAGGGAGTCCCCGGAGAGCACCAAGGCGAAATAGCGGCGCAAACCGAGTCGCTCCAACAGGGGCTCGGTAAAGGCGCCGGCCTTGTTGGTGATGCACACCAACTCCCGCCCCTGGGCCTGCAAGGCTTCCAACGTCTCCCTTACGCCCGGATACACCTGACTGTGATCCAGCAAATGCTCCCCATAATAGGCCGAAAACCCCTGCATGGCCGCATCCAGATCCGCTTCCGACGGCTCGGCGGTGATGGCCAGGGCGCGGCGCATCAACTCCCGCACCCCATTGCCAATAAAACCGCGTATGGTAGGCATCGCGGCCGGCTCCCGGCCCAAGCTGCGCAGGACGTGGTTGGCCGCTGCGGCCAGATCCGGGGCCGTATCCACCAGGGTACCATCGAGATCAATGAGCACCACCCGCGCCGCCAGAGGCAAGGCGAATCCTTGCGCCTCCCGCGCCGCAGAGGATTCCTGATTAACCACCGGCGAGGGCCTTGCGGAAGGCGGCGATGGTCGCCCCATAATCGGGTGTATTGTAGATGGCGCTGCCGGCGACAAAGACGTCGGCACCAGCGTCGGCCACCCGCCGCACGTTGTCCACCTTCACGCCGCCATCCACCTCCAGCTCGATGGGCTTGCCCAGGGCATCGATGCGCTTGCGGATCGCCTCGATCTTCCTCAGCGTGTACTCGATGAAACCCTGCCCGCCAAAGCCCGGGTTCACGCTCATGACCAGCACCAGATCCAGGTTCTCCAGCACATAATCCAGCACGTCGAGGGGAGTGGCCGGATTGAGGGAAACCCCCGCCTTGCAGCCCAGGCTGTGAATCAACTGGATGGTCCGATCCAGATGGAGCGTTGCCTCGGGATGCACGGTGATGATATTCGCCCCCGCCTTGGCAAAGTCGGGGATGATGGCGTCCACGGGCGAGATCATGAGATGCACATCCAGGGGCTTTTGCGTATGGGGGCGGATGGCTGCCGCCACCAACGGCCCAATGGTCAGATTGGGCACGAAATGGTTATCCATCACATCCACATGGATGTAATCGGCCCCCGCCTCATCCACCGCCCGCACCTCCTCGCCCAGCCGGGCGAAATCCGCGGAAAGAATGGATGGCGATATCTTGAATGTTTTCATGCTAGCTCCAAAACAAGGCGAGAGCGGGTTGCGCTCTCGCCGGAAATGCGTCGCAGAGCGACCGCTCAGACACCGGTTACCCGCGGATCAAGCTCACCCTTGGCATAACGCTTGAACATGAGATCAAGGGAAACGGGCTTGATCTTGCTCGCCTGCCCAGCCGTGCCGAAGGCCTCGAAACGCTGCTTGCAGATGTCCCGCATGGCCACCAGGGAGGCCTGGAACATCTTGCGCGGGTCAAAGTTCTTGGGGTCGGTGGCCAGGCTCTTGCGGATGGCCCCCGTGGCTGCCAGACGCAGGTCGGTGTCGATGTTCACCTTGCGCACGCCATGCTTGATGCCTTCCTGAATCTCCTCCACCGGCACGCCATAGGTCTCACCGATGTCGCCGCCGAATTCGTGAATGATCTTCAGCCATTCCTGGGGCACCGAACTGGAGCCGTGCATCACCAGATGGGTATCGGGGATGCGGGCGTGGATCTCCTTGATCCGGTCGATGCGCAACACCTGGCCCGTGGGCGGCTGGGTGAATTTGTAGGCACCATGGCTGGTACCGATGGCGATGGCCAGGGCGTCCACCTTGGTGGCCTTGACAAAATGGGCGGCTTCCTCCGGATCCGTCAGGAGCTGATCGTGGGTCAGGCAACCCTCGGCGCCCACGCCATCCTCCTCGCCGGCCATGCCGGTTTCGAGGGAGCCCAGGCAGCCCAGTTCCCCTTCCACCGTCACGCCAACGGCATGGGAGATTTCCACCACCTTGGCCGTCACCGCCACGTTATAGTCGTAGCTGGCCGGCGTCTTGGCGTCTTCCCGCAAGGAGCCGTCCATCATCACGCTGGAGAAGCCGGAACGAATGGCCTGAATACATACCGCGGCGCTCGCGCCGTGGTCCTGATGCAGAACCACGGGAATATCCGGGTACTCTTCGATGGCCGCCAGGATCAGGTGGCGCAGAAAAGGTTCCCCCGCATACTTCCGGGCACCTGCCGATGCCTGCAGGATGGCCGGCGCGTTGACTTCCGCAGCAGCCTCCATGATCGCGCGCACCTGCTCCAGATTATTGACGTTGAACGCGGGAATTCCGTAGCCGTGTTCGGCCGCATGATCCAACAATTGACGCATGGAAACGAGAGCCATAAATGTCCCCTACAAGTTAGGATGAGAATAATGAGCCAATCAACAAAATCCGTCAAAAACGCCCATGGCGCAAGCGCTCAGGAGCGGTGAGCCGTGTCCCCGACCCGCACGATCTTCAGGGTATTGGTCCCCCCCGGTGACGCCATGGGTTCACCGATGGTGATCAGGATGAGATCCCCGTCGCGCACCACCCCCCGGCGCCGCAATTCGTCCTCGGCGGCGCGCATGACCTGCGCCGGATCATCATGGCGGCTCAGCGGAAAATTGACCGGATACACCCCCCGGAACAGCGTCACCTTGCGCCGCGTGTACACCTGCGGGGTTAGGGCATAGATGGGCACCCGCGGGTTGGCCCGGGACAGCCACAAGGCCGTCGAACCGCTCTCGGTAAAGGCGGCGATGGCCGCAATGGGGGTTCGCAGGGTGGCGAGAATGGCGGCCGCAGCGATGGTTTCGTCCATCCGCTCCAGGGGGCGGTCCATGATCTGGATGCTTCCGCCCTGGGGGGCATGCCGTTCCGCCTCACGGCAGGTGCGATCCATGGCCGCCACGGCCTCCACCGGGTACTGCCCGCTGGCCGTCTCGGCAGAGAGCATGACGGCGTCCGTTCCGTCCAGGACCGCATTGGCCACGTCCGAGACTTCCGCCCGGGTGGGTATGGGTTGATGGATCATGGACTCCATCATCTGCGTTGCCGTGATGGTCAAGCGGTTGTGCTTATGGGCCAGGGCAATGATGCGCTTTTGCACGGGCGGCACCGCCGCATCACCGATTTCCACCCCGAGATCGCCGCGGGCGACCATGATGGCCTCGGATACGGCCAGGATCTCCTCGATGGCCTCCACCGCCTCGGCGCGTTCGATCTTGGCCACCAGTGCGCCATGACCGCCCGCCTCGCGGAACAGGCGCCGCGCCTCCTCCATATCCGCCGCGCTGCGCGGGAAGGATACGGCCAAGTAATCCGCTTCCAGGCGGGCCGCCGTAATGATGTCGGCCCGATCCTTGTCCGTGAGGGCCGGCGCCGTCAGCCCGCCGCCGGCGCGGTTGATGCCCTTGCTGTCGGACAGCTCACCCCCCTGCACGACACGGGTATGGATCTCCCCCCCCTGGACCTGTTCCACCCAGAGGACGATCATGCCGTCATTGAGCAGCAGCGTGGCGCCACGCTCCACGTCGCCCACCAACTGCGGATAGGTCACGCCGACCCGCGAAAGATCGCCCAGGGTACAGGCGGTATCCAGGACAAAGGGTTCGCCCTCGCGCAGATGGATCTTCCCCTCGGCAAACTTGCCGATACGGATCTTCGGACCCTGCAGGTCCGCCAGCACTCCCACCGCCCGGCCGTGGGCCCGGGCGCGTTCACGCACCATATCTGCCCGGCGCACATGATCCTCGGAAGCGCCATGGGAAAAATTCAGACGCACCACATCCACACCTGCCTCGATGAGGCGGTCGATGACTTTGACATCGGAGCTGGCAGGCCCGAGTGTCGCGACAATCTTGGTCCGGCGTATCAAGTGCGATGCCCCTGCGCGCGTTCTTCGAGAATGGCCACCGCCGGCAGCGTCTTGCCTTCCAGAAATTCCAGAAAGGCCCCGCCACCGGTGCTGATATACGAAACCTTGTCCTCGATATGGAACTTGTTGATGGCCGCGATGGTGTCGCCGCCGCCGGCGATGGAAAAGGCGCTGCTTTCGGCCACGGCCCGGGCAATGGTTTCGGTACCCTTGGCAAAGGCATCGAATTCAAAGACGCCCACGGGGCCATTCCACACGATGGTCCCGGCCTTGTGCAGGATCTCCGCCAGCTTCCTGGCCGTATCCGGACCGATATCCAGCACCATTTCGTCCGCGGCAATGGCATCCACGCCGCACAGGCGCGCCTGCGCCGTCGCGGCAAACTCCTTGGCCACCACCACATCGGTGGGCAAGGGCACATCGCCGCCCTTGGCCCGCGCGGCGGCAATGATGGCTTGGGCCTCCGGCACCAGATCCGGCTCGCACAGGGACTTGCCCACGGGATGGCCGGCGGCGAGGATGAAGGTATTGGCGATGCCGCCGCCCACCACCAGTTGATCCACCTTGTCGGCCAGGGATTTCAGGATGGTGAGTTTGGTGGAGACCTTGGACCCGGCGACGATGGCCACCAGGGGCCGCCGCGGCTCCCGCAGGGCCTTGCCCAGCGCATCCAGCTCGTTGACCAGCAGCGGGCCCGCACAGGCGATGGGGGCATATTTCGCCACCCCGTGGGTGCTGGCCTGGGCGCGGTGCGCGGTGCCAAAGGCGTCCATCACGAAGATGTCGCAGAGGGCCGCCATGCGCCGGGCCAGGTCTTCATCGTCCTTTCCCTCACCGGCATTGAAGCGCACATTCTCCAGGACGGCCACGCCGCCGTCGGGCAGACTCGCCAACTGCGCCCTACCCGCACCCAACCAGTCGCGGATCAATGCCACGGGCCGTCCGAGCAAGTCCTGCAGATGCGCGGCGATGGGGGCCAGGCTGGCCTTTTCATCAAACTCGCCTTCCTTGGGCCTGCCTAGATGGGACATGATCATCACCCGTGCCCCCGCCTCCGCTGCGGCACGGATGGTGGGCAGGCTGGCGCGAATGCGCGTATCGTCGGCAATGTGCCCGGCATCGTCCAGCGGCACGTTCAGATCCTCGCGGATCAGGACCCGCTTACCCTGCAAGGGCAAGTCGGTCATACGTATGACATTCATTCTTCTATCTCCCTAACGCGGCAGGCCCATCATCGCCAACGCGGTATCGACCATGCGATTGGAGAAGCCCCACTCGTTGTCATACCACGAACAGACCTTCACCAGCTTGCCCTTGACCTTGGTCAGGGATGCCTCATAGGTGGAGGAGTGGGGATCGTGGTTGAAGTCGATGGAGACCAGCGGCTTGTCGTTATAGGCAAAGACCCCCTTGAGTGGCCCTTCGCAGGCCGCCTTCATGGCCGCGTGCAACTCCGCCACGGAGACTTCCTTGCTCACCAGACAGGTCAGATCGACGATGGACACGTTATGGGTAGGGACACGAATGGCAAAGCCATCCAGCTTGCCTTCCAGTTCCGGCAGCACCAAACCGATGGCCTTGGCCGCACCGGTGCTGGTGGGGATCATGCTCATCCCGGCAGCGCGGGCGCGGCGCAGATCGCTGTGGTAGACATCGATGATGCGCTGATCATTGGTCATGGAGTGGATGGTGTTCATCGTCCCCCCCTCAATGCCGGCAAAGTCATTGAGGGTCTTGGCCAGGGGGGCCAGGCAATTGGTGGTGCAGGAGCCGTTGGAGACGATGCTATGCTTGGCGGGATCCAGGAGCTGATGGTTTACGCCATAGACCACCGTCATGTCCACGGCATCCTTGGCCGGCGCCGAAATCAGGACCTTTTTGGCGCCCCCCTGCAGGTGCAGGGCCGCCTTTTCCCGGGTCGTGAAAAAGCCGGTACATTCCAGGACCACGTCGACGCCCAGATCCCCCCAGGGCAACTTGGCGGGATCTCGCTCGGCCAGCACCTTGATGCGATCCTCGTTCACCAGCATGGCGTCGCCATCCACGGAAACCTGCGCGTTGAAGCGGCCATGAACAGAGTCATACTGCGTCAAATGGGCGTTGGTTTCCGGGCTGCCCAGGTCGTTCACCGCCACGATCTGCACCTGCTGGGTACGCCCGCTTTCATACACGGCCCGCAGGATATTGCGGCCGATCCGGCCGTAGCCATTGATGCCAATGCGCAAAGTCATAATGATGCTCTCCTCAAATGTTGATGAAAATGCTTTCGCTCAGTATGGTCACAGGGCCTGGAAACGGGCGACGGCGTTGTCCACCGTAAAGCCGAATTTCTCGAAGAGCACCGGGGCCGGCGCAGAGGCGCCAAAATGGTCAATCCCGAGCACATCGCCCTGCAATCCCACATATTTGTACCAAAGCGCCGTGCTACCGGCCTCCATCGCCAGGCGGCGGGTCAGAGCCGGCGGCAACACCGCGTCGCGATAGGCCTGATCCTGAGCGGCAAAGATCTCCACGCAGGGCATCGATACCACCCGCACGTGCCGCCCGGCCTCCGCCAGCTTGGCCTGGGTATTGAGGGCCAGCTCGACCTCGGAACCCGTCGCCAGGAGAATGCCTTCGGGCTTGCCATTGGCCGCCTCTTTCAGGACATAGCCGCCCCGCCATACATTGGCCACCGTCTCGTCCGTGTGCGGCAGCGCCGGCAGGTTTTGCCGGCTCAGGGCGAGCAAGGCCGGGGCCGCCGTGTTCTTGATGGATGCCCCCCAGGCAATGGCGGTCTCCACCGCATCGGCGGGGCGCCAGACCAGCAGATTGGGGATCAGACGCAGGCTGTTGACCTGCTCGATGGGCTGATGGGTGGGACCATCCTCACCCAGGCCGATGGAATCGTGGGTCATCACATAGATGACACGGATACCCATCAAGGCCGAGAGGCGGATGCCGTTCCGGGCATAGTCGGAGAAAATCAGGAAGGTGCCGCCGAAGGGCAGGAAGCCGCCATGCAAAGTGACGCCGTTCATGATGGCCGACATGGCAAATTCCCGCACGCCATAATGGATGTAGTCGCCCATCAGGCGGTGCTTGCCGATGTCGATGGCTTCTTTCCAGCGGGTATTGTTGGAAGGCGTCAGATCCGCCGAGGCGCCCAAAAACTCCGGTACGGCCGCAGCCAGGGCCTGGATGCTTCTGCCCGAGGCCACGCGGGTGGCGATCTTGGGCGCTTCCTTGCGGAAGTCGGCGATCAGCTTGTCCAAGGTACCGGCAAATTCGGCCGTCACCTCACCACGCAAGCGCCGCTCGAACTCTGCCGCTTCATCGGGATAAAGCTCCCGGTACTTGGCGAAGCGCTCCTTCCAGTCCGCCTCCGCCGCCTCGCCCTTGGCGCGGGCATCATAGGCGCGATAGACGGCCTCGGGGATCTGGAAGGGCTGGTCCGGCCAACCCAGATTTTCGCGGGTCAGGCAGATCTCTTCGGCACCCAGCGGGGCACCGTGGCAGTCGTGGCTCCCGGCCTTGTTGGGGGAACCATGGCCAATGACGGTCTTGCAGCAGATCAGGGTGGGCTTGACCGTCTGGCTGCGGGCCTGATGGATGGCCTTTTTGATGGCGTCGGGGTCATGGCCGTCCACATTGCGGATCACGTTCCAGCCGTAGGCCTCGAAGCGGCCGGGCGTATCATCGGTAAACCAATCGGTCACATGGCCATCGATGGAGATCCCGTTATCATCATAAAAACAGACCAGCTTGTGCAGCCCCCAAGTACCCGCCAGGGAGCAGGCCTCATGGGAAATGCCCTCCATCAGGCAGCCATCCCCCAGAAAGACATAGGTGTAATGGTCCACGATGTGGTGGTCGGGCCGGTTGAACTGGGCCGCCAGCATTTCCTCTGCCAGGGCCATGCCCACACCGTTGGCGAGCCCCTGACCCAGCGGTCCGGTGGTCGTTTCCACCCCCGGCGTGTCGCGATACTCGGGATGACCCGGCGTCTTGCTGTGCCATTGCCGAAAATTCTTGAGTTCTTCCATGGGCAGGTCGTAGCCGGTCAGGTGCAGCAAGGCATACTGCAGCATCGAACCGTGTCCGTTGGAAAGGATGAAGCGATCACGGTTGGCCCAATGCGGATTGGCGGGGTTGTGCACCAAGTAATCATTCCACAACACTTCGGCAATATCCGCCATACCCATGGGCATGCCGGGATGGCCGGATTTGGCCTTCTCCACGGCATCCATGGTCAATACGCGAATTGCGTTCGCTAGATCGGTGCGGCTGACACTCATAACGTCTCCTTCCATCGCTTGCAGCGGCCACTGGGGCGAGCCATAGGGTTTAAATTCAGCTAACTCTTTGATGGGTCTGCACGCGGCGCAGAATGCCATCATGACCGGAGATGACGAGACTCTCGCTCTCCACAAAATAATGGGACCGCGACACGCCTTCCAGGATGTCGCCCGAGGTCAGGCCCGTGGCCACGAAAAGCACATCGTCGCTGGACACCAGATCGTCGCGGCCGAGCCACTGGCCGGCCTGCAAGCCCGCCGCGCGCAATGCCTCCGCCTCGCCCGGCTTTTGCGGCGCGAGGGCGGCAAACATGTCGGCGCCCATGGCGCGCGCCGCGCAAGCGGTGATGACGCCTTCGGGAGTGCCGCCCACGCCCATCATGGCATCCACCTTCACCCCCAGGGCCGCCATGATGCCGCCGCTGACGTCGCCATCCGTCTGCAGGCGCACGGTGGCCCCCGCCGCCTGAATCTCCCGAATCATCGCCTCATGGCGCGGCTTCTTGAGCACGAAAATGCGCAGGTCCCGCACCTCCTTGCCCAGGGCGCTGGCGAGACTCGCGAGTTTATCCCGCAGCGGCGCTGCGGGATCGATCTTTCCCCGCGCCGGCGCCGGCACCACGATCTTGTCCATGTAAAACGCCGGCCCCGGCCGGAACATGCTGCCCTTGGGGGCCGCCGCCAGGACACAAATGGAGCCCGCCATGCCGCTGGCCAGGAAGCTCGTGCCCTCGACGGGATCCACGGCAATGTCCACCTCCGGCCCCTCGCCGGAACCCACATGCTCGCCATTGTAGAGCATGGGTGCTTCATCCTTTTCGCCCTCGCCGATCACGACGGTACCCCGCATGGGCACCTGCGCCAGGGC
Source organism: Acidithiobacillus sp. (assembly GCF_049965315.1). Taxonomy (GTDB): domain Bacteria; phylum Pseudomonadota; class Gammaproteobacteria; order Acidithiobacillales; family Acidithiobacillaceae; genus Acidithiobacillus_B. Next base: position 17,899 of record NZ_JBMFWL010000035.1, read on the forward strand.
GGCGCGCATCGCATCCACCGCCGCCCCGTCACCCAGCTCCTTTTCTCCGCGGCCAATCCAGCCGCTGGCGGCACGGGCGGCGGATTCGGTGACCGGGAGCAACGACAGAGCAAGATTGCGGATGGTAGCCATGGAATAGGGTCCTCAGCGGAAATCAGTGGATGAAGTGAAAAATTCCTTTTAGCATAAAACAAAGGCGCTCTTTTGGGAACTCAGCCCCGCCCCTCCAGCCAGGAGCGCCAAGCCGGGTGCAGCTCCGGATCCAGGGTGGCCAGCACCGACTGGGGCTTCAGGCTGTCCACGCCCAGGGCCCGCCCCGCCAGATCGGTCACCGCGCCGCCCGCCTCGCGCAGAACCAGTTCGCCGGCGGCCATGTCCCAGAGTTGCTGCGCCCCATGCAAATAAAAATGATAGCGACCCGCCGCCAGCCAGCACCACTCCAGCACCGATGCACCGAAGTTGCGCTGGCTATGAAAGGGCCGCTCTTCGATCATGCGCAGGGCCAGATCCAGGGGAAGGCGCTTATAATCGACAACGCCCACGCAATCACCCAACGCCGGCGCCACGCGAGGGGTCAGCGCCACCCCCTCTACCGTCGCCCCACGGCCTCGTTCCGCGCAAAACAGCTCTCCGCGCACCGGATCGTAGACCCAGGCGAGCACCGCCCGTCCGCCGCTGAGCAACGCCAGGGAAATGCCGAAAACCGGCACTCCCGCAGCAAAATTGCTGGTCCCGTCCAAGGGATCCAGACACCACAGAACCTTCGCTTCCGCCAATAGACCCGCCTGTTCCGCTCCGGACATCTCCTCTCCCAACAAGGGAATTCCCGGATAGCGCGCCGCGAGCATTTCGCGCAAAAAATTCTGACTATCGATGTCGGCGCTGGTGACGATACTGCCATCAGGCTTGCGGCTGGATCTCACCTCCTGAAAACGCGGCAAAAGAAAACGATCTGCGCAGGTACGCAGCAAATTGCCCACCCATACCTTATCCATCGTTTTTTTCGTCACGGCCCCGCCCGTCCAAAGCGATCACCTGCGCCGCTGGTCGCCGCTTTTCCGCCTGCTTCTTGAGGGCCACCGCCAGCGCCTGGTTAAACTCCATGGGCAAGCGCCGCAAAATCACCTCGCTATCCGGATTGAACAAATCCATCTGGCAGGGAACGGCATCTTGCAGATCCTGGCGAAGCTGGGGCGCAAAATGGTGCCAGACGGTGACAGCGACCTTCCCGCCGATAAAATCACAGAATACCCACTCCCTTGACGACAAAATGGCCATTACGGACACATAACGCAAGGGCACATAGACGGGTCCGGCGTCACGGTGCAACAAGATACTGGCCTGATTATAAATCCAGGCGGGAACCATCCCTGCGCGCCGCTCCCACAAGGGCGGCCTGCGGCAGTCAATGTCGTCATGCATGGGCAGCCCCCCTCTCCCATTCCGCAAGGAACCCCTTCCTTGCGGCGGCAAGGAGGTTTTTGCGCCACCCATGATATAATGTCAGTAATTGCATTGGAATTCTCATCGCCATGCCCCGCATCCACCTGTATACGTCACTGCAGTTGCCCGAGTCGGGCCCGGTACTCCTGGAACAGGCGCCGAGCCATCATCTTTTGCGCGTACTGCGCGCCCGCAGCAGGCAACACTTCACCCTCTTCAACGGCGACGGCTGCGATTATCACGCCGAACTCAGGGGCAGCGATAAGGGCCGCGCGCTGGTCAGCATCCGCAGCCATGCACCGCGCCCCACGGCGTCCCCCCTCGCCATCACCTTGCTGCTGGCCCTGACCCGCGGCGAGCGGCTGGAGTGGGCGTTGCAAAAGGCCGTGGAGCTGGGAGTACAGCGTATTCAGCCGGTACAATGCCAGCACAGCGTCGCCGTTATTGCCGAGGAACGCAAGGTGCGACGCACCGAGCGCTGGCAAGAGATCATCATCGCCGCCTGTGAGCAAAGCAGCAGCACCACGTTGCCCGAACTCTGCCCGCCGCTCCCCCTGCTGCAAGCCCTCCCCGGCGTACAGGGAGACGGCCTGGTGCTGGAAACGCAGGCCACGGACCGCCTCCAGGACATTCCGCCCCCCCACCGCACATTGACCATCCTGAGCGGCCCGGAAGGCGGATTACATCCCGATGAAATAGCCGCCGCCCGGGAGGCCGGCTTCCGCCCCATCCGCATGGGTCCGCGCATCCTCCGCGCCGAGACGGCTGCCATCGCCGCCGTTGCCGGCGCCCAGAGTTTGTGGGGCGATCTCTAGGTAGGCAGCCAACGGGGCGGGCCGGCGTTGACACCGGGTTGTCCACAGGCGACCATCATGGTCATTCCTCCACCAGCGAGATACCCCATGGAAATACTCCTCGCCAACCCCCGCGGCTTCTGTGCGGGTGTGAACCGGGCCATTCAGATCGTCGAGCGCGCCCTCGATCTCTTTGGCGCGCCCATCTACGTGCGTCACGAGGTGGTCCATAATCGCCACGTCGTCGAGGGGCTGCGCGAACGCGGCGCCATATTCGTCGAAGGCCTCCGCGAAGTGCCCGACAATGCCACCGTGATTTTCAGTGCCCACGGCGTTCCCGTGGCCGTACGGCAGAAGGCGGCGGCGCGCGGCCTCAGCGTCTTTGACGCCACCTGCCCCCTCGTGACCAAGGTCCACATGGAAGTCAAGAAATACAGTCGCGAAGGGATGGAAATGATCCTGATCGGCCATGCCGGACACCCGGAGGTGGAAGGCACCATGGGCCAGGTCGAAGCGGGAATGATGTATCTGGTCTCCAATGTCGGCGACGTTTCCACGCTACATCCCCGGAATCCCGACAAGCTCGCCTATATTACCCAAACCACCTTGAGCATGGATGATACGGCGGAAGTGATTCAGGCCCTACGACAACGCTTTCCCCACATCGAAGGCCCCAAGAAAGACGATATCTGCTATGCCACCCAGAATCGTCAGGATGCCGTCAAGGCCCTTGCCCCGCAGGTCGACATCATGCTGGTCGTGGGCGCACCGAACAGCTCCAATTCCAGCCGCCTGGCGGAACTGGGCACACGGCTGGGGACACCCACCTATCTCATCGAGGACGCGGAGCAACTCCAGCGCGACTGGTTCTCCTCCGTGCAGCGGATTGGCATCAGCGCCGGCGCCTCGGCGCCGGAGAGCCTGGTCCAGGGCATCATCAACACCCTGATCGGATGGGGTGCGAAAATGCCCGAAGAAACCTCCGGTGTGGAGGAAAAGGTCACCTTCAGCTTGCCCCTCGCCCTCGTGCAGGCCCAAAGCCGGCAGAAGGCCTGATCTTCCGCCCTCGCGCGGCGCTGCTTCCCGAAACAGGTCCAACAACCCGTAGGAGCGGCCCATGGCCGCGAGCTCCAGGTCGTCCATAGCGCGAGATCCCGCGGACAAAAAAAATCCTGCAGCCGTTCGAGGATGCAGGATTCTTGCACTAATTAGGAGTCTGGCGGTGACCGACTTTCGCGGAGGGAGGCCCTCGACTATCATAGGCGCTGCAGTGTTTCACGGTCCTG
>NZ_JBMFWL010000036.1:0-21372 GCF_049965315.1 Acidithiobacillus sp.
GCTCAGTTGAAACTGCCGACCTCAAAAGCAGCATGAGGAACGAATAAAGCCCTCCACAAAACTCGGGGGGATTCACCGCGAGAATATCGCTGTTGGGGATACCCGAGCGCACAGGCAAGGACGGGTCTACGAGTTGCGGCAGTTGAGCAAACCGATGCAGGGCTTGGCCAACCAGGGTCAGTCCAGCCAGGGAGGTCAGCGGGCCGCCGCTGTGTTCGAGGATAAATTTCGTGGGTTCCATGTGCACCCATTGGGTGAAACGAGCCAGGACACATTATACCATGGAAAACATAGCGTTGCTCCTGCTTTCTGGCAGCGAACTCACGGATTCAGGTATGTGGGCAGTGTCGGTAACGCCACGCTGGAGACCGTGCGGCGTTATGTAGAGAGTCAGGGGACCAAGGAAAAACCGCGCAAGGCCCAACAGCCCGCTTGACCCCCTCCTGGCCTACGGCCCGGCAGGGGGAATGCGCGGGCAAATGTTCAACCGGGAGGATTGGCGGAAATGGCCTTGCCGACATCCTTGCCCATCCAGTGTTCGATCTCCTCCACCTCCTTGAGGTGGCCGATGAGGCCGATACGGGCGGTGAAGCGGGTGACGGCGGCGCTTTCGGCGTGGAGGGTGATGAGGATGGCGTTGCCTTCGGGGTCGAAGCCGTGGACCTCCACCGTATCCGGGCTGGTCTGCCTGACGCCGGCGAGGTGCATGCCCGCCTGGGGCAGGGCTTGCCGGGCAGCCTGGGTGACCACGCTCAGGGAGGCGGGATAATAGGTATAATAAGGAATAGGGTTGAACTGAGGGGCGACGGTGGCGGCGCAGCCGGAAAGGGCCAGGACGGCACCGAGACCAAGGGCGGGGATCAGCGGTGATTTTGCCATTCCATATACTCCTTTCTGAATAAATTTTATTCCGAATTTTGGACCATTTTCAACCGGGGGTTGCCGGCGGAAGAGGTCCCAATCCAAAAAAAATCCCCGGAAGATCCATGTCCTCAGGGGATTCGCATCAATAGGCGATGGCGGTTGCCACCCGGCTCGAATCAAACCGCGGTGCCTTTCTCCTCCATCATGATGTCGATGCGCGGGCCGAGGATGATCTCCATGGCGAAGCCCATCTTGGTGCCGGGGATGACGATGGTGTTGGCGCGGGACATGAAGCTGCCCGGGATCATCTGCAGGAGGTAGGGGAAATTCTCTTCCTTGGGGTTGCGGAAGCGGATCACCACCATGCTCTCGTCGGGGGTGGGGATATCCCGGGCGATGAAGGGGTTGGAGGTATCCACCAGGGGCACCCGCTGGAAATTGATATGGGCCCGGCTGAACTGGGGCGTGACGTAGTGGATATAGTCGGGCATGCGGCGCAGGATGGTGTCGACGATGGCCTCGGCGGAGTAGCCGCGCTGGGCATTGTCGCGATGGATCTTCTGGATCCACTCCAGGTTGACCACCGGGACGACCCCCACCAGCAGGTCCACATAATTGGAGACATCGACGCCCTCGGTCTGCACGCCGCCATGCAGGCCTTCGTAGAAGAGCAGATCGGTGCCGCTGGGGATGGACTGCCAGGGGGTGAAGGTGCCGGGCGCGCTGCCCCGCAGTTCGGCTTCGGCGTCGTCATGGACGTAGTAGCGCATCTGCCCCTGACCCGTTTCGCCGTACTCGCGGAAGAGCCGCTCCAGGGCCTCGAAGTCGTTGCCCTCGGGGCCGAAGTGGCTGATGGTCTTGCCTTGGGCCGCGGCCTTGGCGATGGCTTCGCGCATCTCGGCGCGGTTGTAGCGATGGAAGCTGTCGCCTTCGATGACCACCGGGTTGAGCTTCAGGCGGCGAAAGATGTCGTTGAAGGCGTGCTTGACCGTGGTGGTGCCGGCACCCGATGAGCCGGTGACGGCGATGACGGGGTATTTTTTGGACATGGGTTTCCTCCTTGAGAATGAATTTTTCCAAGCCGCAGCGCCTGCTGCCCGGCTCATCTGGTGTCCGAGTTTAGCAAAGCTGCGAGACCGCTCAAAGATGGAGATTGCGCCAGATGCTGGCCGTGGGCTCCGCCTGATTGAGGGTGTAAAAATGCAGATCGGGGGCGCCCTGGGCCAGGAGGGTTTCGCACTGGCGGGAGAGGAGTTCGATGCCGTACTCCATCTGGGCCGCCAGGTCGTCGCCGTAGGCCTCCATGCGCAGGCGGATGTAGCGGGGGATCTCCGCGCCGCACTGGGCGGAGAAGCGGGCGATCTGCTCGTAATTGACGATGGGCATGACGCCGGGAATGATGGGCACCGTCACGTCCCGGCGCTCCAGGTCGTCGCGCAACTGGGCGTAGGCATCGGGATTGAAGAAGTATTGGGTGATGATGGCGCTGGCACCCGCCTGCACCTTGGCCACCAGATGCTCGATGCCGAGCAGGGCGGAGGGGGCCAGGGGATGGACCTCGGGATAGCCGGCCACGAAGATCTCGAAACCGCCGAAGGCGTGAATGAAGGCAACGAGTTCCCTGGCATGCCGGAAGCTGCCGGGGTTGTCCATGCCCGCGGGCAGGTCGCCGCGCAGGGCGACGATCCGCTTGACGCCTTGCTGCCGGTAACGTTCCAGGATCTCGCGGATGCCTTCCGGGGTGGAGCCGATGCAGGACAGATGCGGCACGGCCTCCAGGGGATAATCGCGGAGGATCATCTCCACCGTGGCAAAGGTGCGTTCGCGGGTGGAGCCGCCGGCCCCGAAGGTCACCGAGGCGTACTCGGGGCCCAGGGGCAGGAGGGCGGCGATGGCCTCCCGCAAGCGCGCCTCGCCGGCGGCGTTCTTGGGCGGGAAGAACTCGACGGAGTGGGCCATCAGTAGCGGTACTCGTCGCTTTTGAAGGGGCCCTCGGCGGGCACGCCCAGATAGTTGGCCTGGGCCGGCGTCAGGCGGGTGATGACGCCGCCGAAGCCTTCCACCATGTAGCGGGCCACTTCTTCATCGAGGGTCTTGGGCAGGACCGTGACGCCGATGCGGGCGGCCTTGTCCGCCGCCGGCAGGTCGGCGAAGCGTTCGGCGTAGAGGTGGATCTGCGCCAGGACCTGATCCGCAAAGGAGCCGTCCATGATGCGGCTGGGGTGGCCGGTGGCGTTGCCCAGGTTCACCAGACGTCCTTCGGAGAGCAGGATCAGGTAATCGCCGCTGTCCTGGTTGGGCGTGTGCCCGGCCGGGGTATCGCGATAGACCTTGTGGACCTGCGGCTTGATCTCGTCCCAGGCCCAGTGCCGGCGCATGAAGGCGGTGTCGATCTCGTTGTCGAAATGGCCGATGTTGCAGACCACGGCGCCTTTCTTGAGGGCCTTGAGCATGGGCGCATCGCAGACATTCAGATCGCCCGTGGCGGTGACCAGGATGTCGGTGTGGGCCAGCAGCTCGCGGTTGATGCAGGCGTCCGTGCCGTCGTTGACGCCGTTGAGGTAGGGAGACACCACCTCATAGCCGTCCATGCAGGCCTGCATGGCGCAGATGGGATCCACTTCCGTCACCCGCACGATCATGCCTTCCTGGCGCAGGGAGGCCGCGGAGCCTTTGCCCACGTCGCCGTAGCCCAGCACCAGGGCCTTTTTGCCCGAGAGGAGATGGTCGGTGGCGCGCTTGATGGCGTCGTTGAGGGAGTGGCGGCAACCATACTTGTTGTCGTTCTTGCTCTTGGTCACCGAGTCGTTGACGTTGACGGCGGGGATCTTCAGGGTGCCGTTGCGGAGCATTTCCCAGAGACGATGGACGCCGGTGGTGGTTTCTTCGGAGACGCCGTGGATATGGTCCAGGAGCTCCGGGTGCTTCTCATGGAGCAGGCCGGTGAGATCGCCGCCGTCGTCGAGGATCAGGTTGGGGCGCCAGCCGTTGGGGCCGCTGATGGTCTGTTCCACGCACCACCAGTATTCCTCTTCCGTCTCGCCCTTCCAGGCGAACACCGGGGTGCCCGCGGCGGCCACGGCGGCGGCGGCGTGATCCTGGGTGGAGAAGATGTTGCAGGAGGACCAGCGCAGCTCGGCGCCCAGGGCGGCCAGGGTCTCGATGAGTACGGCGGTCTGGATGGTCATGTGGATGCAGCCGGCAATGCGCGCGCCCTTGAGGGGCTGCTGCGCCTGGTACTTGCGACGGATGGCCATGAGGGCCGGCATTTCCGTCTCGGCGATGCGGATTTCCTTGCGTCCCCAGTCGGCCAGGGTGGCGTCGGCTACTTTGTAATCGGTGAACGATTTGAGCACAGCATTCATGGGGCGATTCCTCGTGCATGAAAGCGAGCGCGGTTTGAAGCCAAATGATGGCGGATCGAGCCTGGCGGATGTCCCGCTGCAGCGCTCCTCGATCCGCGCATCCAGCGGGGCGAACCCCCGCTTCCATCGAAAACGGTGTTGGGACCGGCCTCTAGCGCAGACCGGCGGCGTCACGCAGGGCGGCGGCCTTGTCGGTGCGCTCCCAGGTGAACTCGGGCTCTTCCCGGCCGAAGTGGCCGTAGGCGGCCGTCTTGCCGTAGATGGGCCGGAGCAGGTCAAGCATCTGGATGATGCCCTTGGGGCGCAGATCGAAGTGCTCGCGCACCAGCGCGGCGATGCGGTCGTCGTCGATGGCGCCGGTGCCAAAGGTATCCACCATCAGGCTCACGGGCTGGGAAATGCCGATGGCGTAGGCCATCTGCACTTCGCAGCGGCTGGCCAGGCCGGCGGCGACGATGTTCTTGGCCACATAGCGGCCGGCATAGGAAGAAGAGCGATCCACCTTGGACGGGTCCTTGCCGGAGAAGGCGCCGCCGCCATGGCTGCCCTGGCCGCCGTAGGTGTCGACGATGATCTTGCGCCCGGTCAGGCCGCAGTCGCCCACGGGGCCGCCGATGACGAAGCGGCCGGTGGGGTTGATGAAGTATTTGGTGTCCTTGTGCAGCATTTCCCGGGGCAGGACCGGGATGATGATTTCCTCGCGGACGGCGGCCACCAGGTCTTCATGGCTGATATCGGGACTGTGCTGGGTGGAGAGGACCACGGCATCGATGGCCACCGGTCGGCCGCCCTCGTAGCGCACCGTGACCTGGCTCTTGGCGTCGGGGCGCAGCCAGGGCAGGCGGCCATCCTTGCGCACCATGGCCTGGCGCTCGGTGAGACGGTGGGCATAGTAGATGGGGGTCGGCATGAGCACGTCGGTTTCGTCGCAGGCATAGCCGAACATGAGGCCCTGGTCGCCGGCGCCCTGGTCCAGATCGACGCCGCTGCCTTCATTCACTCCCTGGGCGATGTCCGGCGACTGTTTGTCGAGGGTCTGCACCACGGCGCAGGAGGCCCAGTCGAAGCCCATCTCGGAGGAGTTGTAGCCGATGCGCCGCACCGTCTGCCGCGCCACGTCGGCATAGTCCACCTGCGCCGTGGTGGTGATCTCCCCCGCCAGGACGATGAGGCCCGTGGTGATCAGGGTCTCCGCCGCCACCCGCCCCCGCGGATCCTGGGTCAGGATGGCGTCCAGAATGGCATCGGAGATCTGGTCGGCAACCTTGTCGGGATGACCTTCGGAGACGGATTCGGAGGTGAACAGGTAGTTTCTGGACATTCGTAAAGCTCCTCGCTAAACAGGCCTGCGCTCCAGGCGCCAGGGACAGCGGGCACTATAGCAAAGGAATGGGGAATGGTCGAAATGAATCCTGCTCACGTTGCCGGCAACGGAATTCACCGCCAGGGCGGCGGAAGGACGGCTTACTGGCCCTTGGGGCCGATCACCGGGAAGGCCTTGCGCTCGCTGCCGCCCCAGAAGTAGGACAACCCGCCCGTGACCTGCACATCGTTGAGGTTCTGGCCGCCCAGGACCGGCGCGTTGAAAAGCATCTGGTCCTGCACATCCAGGCGCAGGCCGAAATGCCGCCCCAGGAGTTGCTGATATCCCACGCCGAAGACGCCCATGAGTTCGGTACTGCGGCCCAGGCGGTTGCCGAAGAGGTTGCTGGAGGCGCCCAGCCCCAGGGAGAGGTACGGCGTGCTGGGGCTGGCGAAGGCGTAGAGGTTGCCGATGACGGCGCCGCTGTACTGTCCGGCATTGCCGCCCTTCACCTCGCCCTGCAGATGGGCAAAGGCCGCCGCCACCTGGGCCTCCACGCCGAGATGGGCGTCGATGCGATGCCCCAGGCGCACGCCCACCACGCCGCCGTTGTTGCCGCTGCCCAAGCCCAGACCCGCCGCCTGGTCAAAGAAGGTATTGCCGCCGAAGAGGTTGATGTAGGTTTCGCCACGCGCAGCAGGGCCGACGGCCCAGGCCGAGCCCGCCGCGATCATGGCCAAAAACGCTGTCAGCACCCGCAATGACTTCTTCATCACCCCAATCTCCGCACTCACGCGCGCAACGATTCATTTCCTGTTAACATGATAACCTAATTTCGACCATTCTACCACAATTCCCAATCTTTTTTTGACAAAATTCCAACAAGGAGATGCCATGTCCACCATCGTCTGCGGTTCCCTGGCCTTTGATACCATCATGGTCTTTCAGGATCACTTCAAGGCGCACATCCTTCCCGATCAGGTACACATGCTGAACGTGTCCTTCACGGTGCCCGAGATGCGCCGGGACTTTGGCGGCTGCGCCGGGAACATCGCCTACAACCTCAAGCTCCTGGGGGGGGAGCCCGTCATCGTCGGCACCGCCGGCAGGGATTTCACGCCTTACCAGGAACACCTGCAGGCGCTGCGGATCGATACCTCCCTCCTGCGCATCCTGCCCGACCACTACACGGCCCAAGCCTTCATCACCACGGATCTCGACGACAACCAGATCACCGCCTTTCACCCGGGCGCCATGTTTCTCGCCCAGGACAATCGCCTGGCCGGGAACATTCCGGAAGGCGCGCGCTGGGCCATTGTCGCCCCCGACGGCCTGGCGGCCATGATCCAGCATACCGAGGACCTCGCGGCCGCCGGCATCCCCTGCATCTTCGATCCGGGCCAGGGCTTGCCGCTCTTCGATGGCGAAACCCTGCTGCGCCTCATCGACCGCGCCGACTATCTGACGGTGAACGACTATGAATGCAAGCTGGTGGAGGCGCGCACGGGCCTGAGCACCGCCGCCCTCAGCCAGCGCCTGCGGGCCCTGGTGGTCACCCGCGGCGAACACGGGTCCGTCATCCATGCCGATGGCCGGGAGATCCTCATTCCGGCGGCCCGGCCCATGGCCGTCAAAGACCCCACCGGCTGCGGCGATGCCTACCGCGCCGGCCTGCTCTTCGGTCTGGACAAGGAAATGGACTGGGAGACCAGCGGGCGCATCGCCTCCCTCATGGGCGCCTACAAGATCGAAACGGCGGGCACCCAGAATCACCACTTCACCTGGGCGGAATTCAGCGCCCGTTTCCGGGAGAACTTCGGCCACTCCCCGGACTGAAATTTGCGCCCAGGGGTGGTGGGCAAAACGGCCCTGCCAACCGCCGGACCAGCCTCAGCCGCTCGTCACCGGCTTGTCTTCGGCATCCCAGACGTCCAGCCCGCCCGCCAGGTTGTAGACCTGGGCAAAGCCCATTTCCTGGAGGGTGAGGGCGGCCAGCGCCGAGCGCGCCCCGCTGGTGCAGTAGAGCACCACGGGCCGATCCCGGGCGGCGGCCAGTTGCGGATGATGGTGCCCGTAATCGGGATCGGCCAGGGCCTCGAGATTGCCCCGCGGCACGAGGATGGCATCGGGCAAATGCCCCTCCAGATACTCGTCCGCTTCCCGCACGTCCACGACCAGGACATCGTCGCGGCTGCGCAGCCAGTCTTCCAGGGTGTCGCAGTCGATTTCACGGATCTGCCGCCGCGCCTCGCGGATGTAGTCCCCCAAGGATTTCGCCATGGCACCTCCCTCCGCTTCAGGGACATATCACCTTGGCAAGGCGCTCCACCAGTTCCGGCACCGCTTCCTGGCTGTAATCCTTGTTCAAGGTGGCGCGCACCGTAGCGCTGGTGGCGGCATCCATTTTTTCCCGGAGCAGGCCCAGGAAATGGGGCGGGGCCACCAGGACCAGATGGCGAAAGTCCCCCGCCACCCGACCCGCCGCGAGGTATTCCATCAATTCCGCGGCAAATCGCTGCATTTCCGTTTCCTTGGGGCTGGTCTCCCACTGGATGGCGGAGCGCGCCCCCCGGCCGTCGCTTTGCTGGGTACGACTGGCGCTATCCGTGACGAGATCCCCTTCATGCTTGCGACTGTCGGGATGCGCCCAACTATGGACGAGCTGCAACCCCTTGCCACAGCCTTCATTGAGAAAAAGCCGTGCCTCGGCGGCGTTGCTTACCAATACCCAGGTGCTGGTCATTGTTATTCCCCTTGAATTTATGTGTGAACCAAAAATGCCCTGCCGACCCGGGGCGGGCGCGCAGCGAACGGCGCGCCCGCCCCCGTAATGCAAGTATGGGTATCCCCCGGCCAAAAACCAAGGCCTCCCCTTCTCCCCGGCATTCTGGTAGCTTTACCCTGTAAGAAGAACGATTCTCCGCCCAAGGAATGCCCATGTCCGCTGATACCTGCCCCACCATCAGTGCCTGCAGCCTGCCCGCCCTCGGCATGGACGCCGACAGCCTGTGCAGGGATCTGCGCCATTATTTCTTGCGCACCCTGGGACGCGATCGGGAAAGCGCGATTTCTCCGCACCTCTACACCGCCTTGGCCATGAGCCTGCGGGACCGCCTCGTGGAGCGCTGGAAGGCCAGCGAAAACCTGCGCCGCCAGCAGCGCAGCAAACGCACCTTATATCTCTCCATGGAGTTCCTTCTCGGCCGCAGCCTGGGCAATACCCTGCTCAACCTCGGCCTGGAAGAGAGCGCCGCGCAGGCCCTCGCCCAGGAAGGGCTGGAACTGACGGACATCATGGAGATGGAGCACGACGCGGGCCTGGGCAACGGCGGCCTGGGCCGGCTTGCGGCCTGCTTCCTCGACAGTTGCGCCACCTTGCGTCTGCCGGTGACGGGCTATGGCATCCGCTATGCCTACGGCATGTTCCGTCAGGAGATCATCAACGGCGAACAGACCGAAGAACCCGACCACTGGCTCAAGGATGGCTATCCCTGGGAACTGAAGCGGCCGGATCGGGTGCGCCCCATTCATTTCGGGGGCCGCAGCGAGCCCTTCCACGACGATCAGGGGCGGCTGCGCTTTCGCTGGGTGGACTGCAACGACGTGCTGGCCGTGCCCTACGACATCCCCATTCCCGGATATCGCAACGAGGTGGTCAACACCCTGCGCCTGTGGCGGGCGGCGGCCACGGATGTCTTCGATCTCGGCGAATTCAACGCCGGCGCCTACCCCGAGGCGGTGGCGGCCAAGAATGCCGCCGAGCATATCAGCATGGTCCTCTATCCCAACGACAGCAGCGAGAACGGCAAGGAGCTGCGCCTGCGCCAGCAGTATTTCCTCGCCTCGGCGAGCCTCCAGGACGTGCTCTCCGACTGGGTCACCGAGTACGGCCACGATTTCAGCCACTTTGCCGATCATCATTGCTTCCAGCTCAACGACACCCACCCCAGTTGCGCCGTGCCCGAACTCATGCGCCTGCTCATGGACGAGCATGGCCTGGACTGGGACCAGGCCTGGGCCATCACCGGGAAAACCATGGCCTATACCAACCATACCCTCCTGCCCGAGGCCCTGGAGAAATGGCCGGTGCGCCTCTTTCGGCAACTGCTGCCGCGCCTGCTGGAGATCATCTTCGAGATCAACGCCCGTTTCCTCACGGACGTGGCCCGCCACTGGCCCGGCGACACCGAGCGTCTGCGGCGCCTGTCCATCGTCGAAGAAGGCGCCCAGCCCATGGTGCGCATGGCCCATCTGGCGGTGGTGGGGAGCTTCTCCGTCAACGGCGTGGCCGCCCTGCATACCGAGCTTCTCCGGGAGGAACTCTTTGCCGACTTCCATGCCCTGTGGCCGGAAAAGTTCAACAACAAAACCAACGGCGTGACACCGCGCCGCTGGCTGCAATGGGCCAATCCGGGCCTCTCGGCACTGCTCTCCAGCCGCATCGGCGAGGCCTGGAAACGCGACCTCGCCGCCCTGCAGGCCCTGGCCCCCGCCGCCGATGACGCCGATTTCCGCCGCCGCTGGGCGGCCGTGCGCCAGGCCAACAAGGTCCATCTGGCGGAACTCGTCCATGCCCATACGGGCGTGCGCTTCGATCCCGGCGCCCTCTTCGACGTCCAGGTCAAGCGCATCCACGAATACAAGCGGCAACTGCTCAACGCCCTTCACGTCATCCACCTCTACGACCGCATCAAGCGCGGCGAGGAGGCGGAGATCACGCCGCGCAATGTGCTCTTCGCCGGCAAGGCCGCGCCGGGCTATTTCATGGCCAAGCGCATCATCAAGCTCATCAACAACCTGGCCGAGGTCATCAATGCCGACCCGGCCACCGCGGGCCTCCTGCGCGTGGCCTTCCTGCCGGATTACCGGGTATCGGTGATGGAGCGGATCTGTGCCGGCACGGACCTCTCGGAACAGATCTCCACCGCCGGCAAGGAGGCCTCGGGCACCGGCAACATGAAATTCATGATGAACGGGGCCATCACCATCGGTACCCTGGACGGCGCCAACATCGAGATCCGCGATGCCGTCGGCCATGACCATTTCTTTCTTTTCGGCCTCAATGCCGGCGAGGTGGCGGAACTCCGCCCCCATTACGATCCCCGCCTCTACCTCCAGGCCGACCCGGATCTGCAGCGCGTGGTGGAGCTTTTGCAAAGCGGCTATTTCAACCAGTTCGAGCCGGGCATTTTCGATCCCATCATCGGCGCCCTGCTCCATCCCCACGACCCCTGGATGGTGGCGGCGGACTTCACCAGCTACAAACTGGTCCAGCGCGAAGTGGCGACTGCCTGGCAGGATCAGGCCCACTGGCTGCGCCTCAGCATCCTCAACACCGCCGCCAGCGGCGGCTTTTCCAGCGACCGCACCATCGCCCAGTACAATGCCGATATCTGGCATCTGGACCCGCTGGCGGCGGTGGCTGGGGGCTGATGCCGGCAACCCCGCACGCCACGGGCCGCCGCCCCATGACAGCAGGCCCGCGATCTGCTTTAATGCAGCGGATTTTGAGGGGGAAATGGGGCCTGGCCAGCAGCGGTGAGGGCCGCTCTCGGCCAAGCCGCCGCCACCCCCCGCGAGCAGTCCGCACTACATGAGGAAATTTATGGCCCAAAAACCGCGCCCCATCGTGCTGATGATCCTGGATGGATGGGGCTATCGGGAAGGGGGGGACGACAACGCCATTGCCCAGGCTCGCACTCCCCACTGGGATGGCTGGTGGCAGACCCATCCCCACGGCCTGCTGACGGCCTCCGAGGCCGCCGTGGGATTGCCCCGGGGCCAGATGGGCAACAGCGAAGTGGGGCACCTCAACCTGGGGGCCGGCCGGGTCGTCTATCAGGAGTATGAGCGCATCAACCGCGCCATCGAGACCGGCAGCTTTTACCAGAACGCCACCCTCTGCGCCGCCGTGGATGCGGCGGCCGGACGGGGCAAGGCCGTGCATATCCTGGGCCTCCTCTCCGACGGCGGCGTGCATTCCCACGAGGAGCACCTCTTCGCCGCCCTGCGCCTGGCACGCAGCCGCGGCGCCGAGGAGGTCTATATCCATGCCTTCCTCGACGGCCGCGACACCGCCCCCCGTAGCGCCGCCGCCTCCCTGGCCCGCCTCGACGCCGAAATCGCGCAACACGGCGGGGCCCTCGCCTCCCTCATCGGCCGCTACTTCGCCATGGACCGCGATCATCGCTGGGACCGCATCCAACAGGCCTACGACCTGCTCACCCTGGGCCACGGTCACGTCGCCGCCAGCGGCGACGAAGCCCTGGCGGCGGCCTACGCGCGGGGGGAGAGCGATGAGTTCGTCACGGCGACGCGCATCGGCACCGTACCGGCCTGCATCCGCGATGGCGACAGCGTGCTGTTCATGAACTTCCGTTCCGACCGCGCCCGGCAGATCACCCGCCCCTTCATCGAGGCCGATTTCAGCGGCTTCCACCGGCAGGCGCGGCCGCAGTTGGCCGCCTTCACCACCCTCACCGAGTACAGCGAGGCCTTTGCCGTGGCCGTGGCCTATCCCCCCACCCGCCTCAAAAACACCTTCGGCGAGTGGGTGTCCCAGTTCGGCCTGCGCCAACTGCGCATTGCCGAAACCGAGAAATACGCCCACGTCACCTTCTTTTTCAATGGCGGCGAGGAAAAGGTCTTTCCCGGCGAGGAGCGCGTGCTCATTCCCTCGCCCAATGTGCCCACCTATGACCTGCAGCCGGAGATGAGCGTCGCGGAACTCGGCGATACCCTCATCGAGCGCGTTGCCAGCCAGGACTACGACGTCATCATCTGCAATATCGCCAACCCCGACATGGTGGGCCACTGCGGCCGGATGGATGCGGCCATCGCCGCCGTGGAGGCCGTCGATCGCAACCTGGGACGCATCGTCGAGGCCGTGCGCGGCCATGGGGGCGAAATCCTCATCACCGCCGACCACGGCAACGTCGAGCAGATGCGCGACCACCAAAGCCAGCAGGCCCACACCGCCCACACCTGCAACCCCGTACCGCTGCTCTACATCGGCCGGTCGGCGCAGGTCCTGCCCGGGGGAGCGCTGGAGGACATCGCCCCCACCCTGCTCACCCTCATGGGCTTGCCCATCCCGCCGGAGATGGGCGGAAAAAGCCTGGTTCAGCTCGGCCCCCTCGGCCTGGCCCAGCGCGCCTGAACCATGCGCAAATCCGCCTGTTCCGCCGCGACCCTCGCCGCCCTGACCCTGCTCTACCTGCCCGCCGGCCACGGCGCCAGCCTCCAGGAAAAAATCCAGAATTCGCGCCAGCAGTTGCAGAATATCCACCAAAACCTCGGCCAACTGCGCGCCCACCTGGCCGCCGGACAAAAATCCCAGGCGCAGATCCAGGCCGAGATCCGGGCCCTGGATCAGCAGATCGCCGCCGCCACGGCCCGGCTCAGGAGCGTTCAGCAGCAGCGGAACGCCACCCAGCAACGCCTTGCCAGTCTCAAGACCGAGGTCGCCCAGCTCCAGGCCAAACTGCAGCAACAAAAAGCCATCCTTGCCCGGCAACTGCGCTCGGCCTACATGATGGGAGGGGTTTCGCCCCTGGCGGCCTGGCTGCAAACGGAACGTCCCGCCCAACTCGGGCGCATGGAGGTCTACTACCAGGCCCTCGCCAAGGCACGGTCGGCGCTCATCGCCGGGACCCAGGCAACGGCCGCGCAGTTGCAGATCACCCAGACCCAGGTCCGGACCCAGGAATCGGCCCTGGACACCCTGGCCCAGCGCATCAGCGCCCAGGAAAGCGCCCTGCAGCAGCAGCGCACCCAGCACGCCGCCCTGGAAGAACAACTGGCCGACCGCATTGCCGCCGACCGCGCCCGCATCCAGGAGCTGCAGGCCAATGCCCGGCAACTGGACGGCCTCATCCAGCGCCTCGTCGCCCAGGCCCAGCGCCAGGAACAACTGGCCCGGGAACGGGCCGCAGCCGCGGCCCGTCGTCAGGCGGCGGCGGAAGCGGCGCGCCGTGCGGCGGAGGCGCGCGCCCAGGCGCGGGAACGGGCCCAGCGGCCAGCGGTGCGGGAGGCCCCGGCCGTGGCAACGCCTCCCCGTGCCGCCCAAGCCCCGCTTCCACCCAGCGCCCCCGTCAGGGAGGCCGGGCCCATCGTCGGTCACGGCGCCTTCCCCCCGCCCGTGTCCGGGCCCATCACCGCCCGCTTCGGCAGCCCGCGGGTGACGGGCGGCCTCGACTGGCAGGGGGTTACCTTCCAGGCCGCCGTCGGCACGCCGGTCCATGCCATCGCCCCCGGCATGGTCCTCTATGCCGGACCGCTGCGGGGTTACGGCGAAATCGTCATCGTCCAGCAAGGGCGGAGCCTGCTGGCCATTTACGGGCACCTGGGGGCGACCAGCGCCCATGTGGGCGAAAAGGTATCCCAGGGGCAGGAGATCGGCAGCGTGGGCAGCGGGGGCGAACTGGGCAGCGATGGTTTATATTTCGAGATGCGCAACGGCGGCCATCCCGTCAACCCGCTGGATTATATTCACAACTGACGCCGCGCTCCCTGCCGCCCTGCCCTCCCGCGTTATTTTCCTTTACAATGATCGCCTTCGGCGCCCATGAGACGCCACTGGAGACAACCGAGTATGTCCATGCCCACCCCTCCCTTCCCCAGGCCACGGCCACGCACCCTCCTCGGGGTCGGTATCGGCGTGATCATCGGCGCTGGACTCAGTTTCGCGGTAGCCGTCTATGCCGACAAGGAGCGCAGCGGCGTTCCCCTGGAGGAGATCCAGACCTTTAGTCAGGTCTTCAGCCTGATCAAGTCCGATTACGTGGATCCGGCCTCGGACAAAAAGCTCATGGAAGGGGCCATCAACGGCATGGTCAGCGCCCTCGATCCCCACTCTGCCTACCTCGATCCAAAAGAATTCAAGGAGATGGAGGTATTCACCGACGGCAAGTTCGGCGGGCTCGGCATCGAGGTCACCGCCGACCACGGGATCATCAAGGTGGTGGCTCCCATCGACGGCACCCCCGCCGCCAAGGCCGGCATCCAGCCCGGCGACCTCATCATCAAGATCGACGGCAAGGCCGTGCAGGGCATGAGCCTGCAGGAAACCGTGGACATGATGCGCGGCAAGCCGGGGAGCAAGATCACCCTGACCATTCTTCGCCCCCACCAAAATCAGCCCATCACCCTCACCCTCATCCGCGCCATCATCAAGGTGCAGAGCGTGCGCGCCTTCATGCTGGCTCCCGGCTACGGCTACATCCGCATCAGCCAGTTCCAGGACAATACCGGCACCGAGACCCGGCGGGCCGTGGAGGGTCTGGAAAAGGAAGCCGGCGGCCACCTCAAGGGCCTGATCCTGGATCTGCGCAACAACCCCGGCGGCGTGCTCGGCGCCGGGGTGGAAACGGCCAACACCTTCCTCAACCACGGTCTGATCGTCTATACCAAGGGACGCATCGCCGACAGCGACATGCAGTTCAAGGCCAGCGGACCGGACTATCTCCACGGCGCGCCCCTCATCGTCCTCATCAACGGCGGCTCCGCCTCCGCCGCGGAGATCGTCACCGGCGCCCTGAAGGATGACGGCCGCGCCCTGGTGCTCGGTCAGCGCAGCTTCGGCAAGGGCTCGGTGCAAACGGTCATGCCGCTCAGCAACGGCGGGGCCCTCAAGCTCACCACCGCCCTCTACTTCACCCCCGCCGGCTGTTCCATCCAGGGCCAGGGCATCGTTCCCAATGTGGAAGTACAGCCCGCCAATGCCCAGCTACGCGCCCTGGATGGGGATCTGCTCAAGGAATCGGAACTCCACGGGGTCCTCAAGGCACCCAGCGAATGCGCCAAGCTCACGCCCCAATATACCCTCGCCCTGCCCGCCGGGGCCGAGGCCAAGGCGCCCACGGCGCTGACGCAATCCGAGAAGCAGGAGGCCGAGGCGGCCCTGTCCGAAAGCATCACGCAACGACCGGATCTGGCCAAGGATTACCAGTTGCGCGAGGCCATGGCCATTCTCCAGGATAAGCAGGTGCCCGTGCAGGTGGGCAAGGAGACGGTGGAAGAGCGCATTCCGCTACCCAAGGCCGTCGGCCAGTAATCCTCGATTCGGCAACGGCCGTTTTCGGGATGGGTGGTTGACTTCCGCCCGGATCTGGCGGGATAGTTTTGCGGGCGCGGTGGTCCAATGATGTGGAGTTTCCGGGTTGACCTCAGTGATAAGGAGTTGCGGTGAACGTATCCATGCCCCACGTCCTCATTCCCCTTGCCGAGGGTTTTGAAGACATGGAAGCCGTCATCGTCTGCGACATCCTGCGCCGTGCCGATGTCCAGGTCACCCTGGCGGGACTGGGCGCGGGCCCGGTGCGCAGCGCTCGCGGGATACAGATCCTGCCCGACGCCCTCCTGGCCGACGTCGCGCAGGAATCCTTCGACCTGTTGGTCCTGCCCGGCGGACGCCTGGGGAGTCAGCGGCTCGGGGAGGACCCTCGCCTCCTCGGCCTGCTCCGGGAGCGCCAGGAACGGGGCGAGATGATCGCCGCCATTTGCGCCGCGCCCGGCGTTCTTGCCGCCCAGGGCCTCCTCGACGGGCGGGCCGTCACGGCCTATCCGGGCACCCTCGATCCCCACAGTCCCCATTATCACTACCAGGAAACAGCGGTGGTGGTGGATGGTCCCCTGGTGACTTCCCGTGGCCCCGGCACCGCCATGGATTTCGCCCTCACCCTGGTGGAACTCCTCCTCGGCCCCGCCCAGCGCGCCCAGGTCGAAGCCCCCTTGCAGCGGTCCCATGTCAGCTAAGGCTTTCTCTTTCCCCGTCACTATGGATAATAGTCTAAGCAACTCTTGCTAAAGGAATCTTTCATGAAATTTCGTTCCATCGTCCTCGCCGCCATCCTTGGCGTCTGCGCGACCCCCGCCTTCGCCGCCCCTGTGGCCACCGTCAACGGTCAGCCCATCGACAACAGCCAGGTCCAGGCCATCATGTCCATGAGCCCGGAACTGGCCAAAGAACCCAACGCCCGTGAGCAGGTGGTGCAGAACCTCGTCAACATGGAAGTGTTGTCGCAGTATGCCATTACCCACAAGCTCGACCAGTCCGCCGACGTCAAGGAGCGCCTGGCCATTGCCAAACGCCAGATCCTGGCCGATGCGGCGGTGGATCAATACGTCAAGGAGCATCCCATTCCCGAAGGCGAGATCCAGACCGCCTATAGCAACTTCATCAAGGCCATGGGCAACAAGGAATACGAAGTCCGCCACATCCTGGTCAAGACCAAGGCCGAAGCCGACAAGGTCCTGGGCGATCTGAAAAAGGGCCAGAAGTTCTCGGCCCTGGCGCAGAAGTACTCCATTGACAAGGCCAGCGCCGCCCACGGTGGCGAACTGGGGTGGATCGTCCCGGGCATGGTGGTGCCGCCCTTTGCCCAGGCCGTCGAATCCGCCCCCATCGACAAGCCGGTGGGCCCGGTGCAGACCCAGTTCGGCTATCACATCATCGAGGTCCAGGCCACCCGCGCTATGACCCCGCCGCCCCTGAGCGCCATGAAAGACCGGCTCAAGCTGCAATTGCAGCAGCAGGAGGCCGCCAAGTTCGTCTCCGACCTGCGCAACCAGGCCAAGATCGACATCACCAAGTAAGCGCAACCTCTCTGGGGTGGGCTCGGGCGCGCGGTGGCAACACCCGCGCCCGAGCTTTTTGGAGCGCGGCGCCGCCCTTGCCAGCGCCTGCCCTTGGGACCACAATAGACTTAGTCTCAGACGTTGACGAGCGTAGTTGGAGCTGCCGCATGAGTAGAACGGAACGCCGCCGGAACACGGTCTTGGAGCGTGAACCCCGGGTGCAGGAACCCAGGATGTATCGGGTGGTACTCCTGAATGATGATTACACACCCATGGATTATGTGGTGCATGTGCTGGAACAGTATTTTCTCAAGACCCATGCCGAGGCGGTGGAGGTCATGCTCCACATCCACGAGCGGGGGAAGGGGCTGGGCGGGATCTATCCCTACGACATGGCCGAAACCAAGGTCGCCCTGGTCACCGCCGATGCGCAACAGCACCAGCATCCGTTACGGTGCATAATGGAAAAGGAGTGAGCCATGATTGACAAGGCCTTGGAACAATCCATCAATCAGTCCTTTCAGATTGCCCGCACCTACGGTCATGAATATGCCTCCGTGGAGCACCTGCTGCTGGCCTTGCTGGACAACCCCCAAGGCATGGAAGTGCTGGAAGCCTGCGGCGCCGATCGCGATGCCCTGGCGCGGGAGATCCGCGATTTCCTCGAACACAAGGTGCCGGCGGCGGGACCGGCGGGCACGGTCAACACGCAGCCCTCGGTGGGTTTCCAGCGCGTCATCCAGCGCGCCCTGTACCATGTGCAGTCGGCGGGCAAGGATGCGGTATCGGGGGCCAACGTCCTCGTGGCGCTCTTTGCCGAGCGGGAGTCCCATGCCGTCTACTTCCTGCAGAAGGCGCGGGTGTCGCGCCTGGATGTGGTCAATTACCTGGCCCACGGGGTGCGCAAGGACGATCTTTTCGAAGAAGAGGAAGAGTCCGCCGCCCCCGGCGGAGCGGAGGAAAAGAAATCCGCCAAGGACCCGCTGACGGCTTATGCCCGCAATCTCAACGCCTTGGCGCGCCGGGGCCGCCTCGACCCCCTCATCGGTCGCCAGGAAGAGTTGACCCGGGCGCTGCAGGTCCTGGCGCGGCGGCGCAAGAACAATCCGCTCTTCGTGGGCGAGCCCGGCGTGGGCAAGACCGCCATCGTCGAGGGCTTGGCGCGGGCCATCGTCGCCGGCAGAGTGCCCGAGATCCTCGCCGACGCCACCGTGTACGCCCTCGACATGGGGGCACTCATCGCCGGATCCCGCTATCGCGGGGACTTCGAGGAGCGCCTCAAGGGGGTGCTCAAGGCCCTGGCCAAAAAACCCCATGCCATCCTCTTCATCGACGAGATCCATACCCTGGTGGGGGCGGGAGCGGCCTCCGGCGGCGCCATGGATGCCTCCAACCTGCTCAAGCCGGCCCTGGCCTCGGGGGAGCTCAAGTGCATCGGTGCCACCACCTATCAGGAGTATCGGCAGTATTTCGAAAAGGATCGGGCCCTGTCGCGGCGCTTCCAAAAGATCGACGTGCCGGAGCCTTCCCAGGAGGAGACGGTGCAGATCCTGCGCGGGCTCAAGGGCCAGTTCGAGGCGCACCATGCCTTGCGCTATACGGACGCGGCCCTGCGGGCGGCCGCGGAACTGTCCATCAAGCACATCCATGACCGTTTCCTGCCCGACAAGGCCATCGATCTCATCGACGAGGTGGGCGCCGCCCAGGCCCTCCTGCCGCCCTCCAAGCGCAAGAAGAGCATCGGCGTCCACGACATCGAGGAGATGGTGGCGCGCGTGGCGCGCATCCCCGGCAAGACCGTCTCCATGGATGACCGCCAGTCCCTCAAGAACCTGGAACGGGACCTTGGTCTGGTCATCTATGGCCAGGAAGCGGCCATCCACGAGTTGAGTTCCGCCATCAAGATGGCCCGTGCCGGCCTGCGCCATCACGAAAAGCCCGTGGGCGCCTTCCTCTTCTCGGGGCCGACGGGCGTGGGCAAGACCGAGCTCACCCGGCAATTGGCCGCCCTCCTGGGCATACCCCTGCTGCGTTTCGACATGAGCGAATACATGGAACGCCATACCGTATCGCGGCTCATCGGCGCGCCGCCGGGATATGTGGGGTATGACCAGGCCGGACAGTTGACGGAGGCGGTGAACAAGCATCCCCATGCGGTATTGCTCCTGGACGAGATCGAGAAGGCCCATCCGGATATCTTCAACATCCTCCTCCAGGTCATGGACCATGGGAAACTCACCGATGCCAGCGGCCATGCGGTGGATTTCCGCAATGTCATCCTGATCATGACCACCAACGCCGGCGCCGAGACCCATGGCAAAAAGGCCATGGGCTTCGTTCACGCGGCCAAGCAGGCGGAGGGCGAGGAAATGGAAAGCATTCGCCGCGTCTTCTCGCCGGAATTCCGCAACCGCCTCGATGCCGTGGTGCCCTTCGCGCCGCTGGCCCCTGAGGTGGTGCTGCATGTGGTGGACAAGTTCCTCATGGAGCTGGACGAGCAGCTCCTGCAAAAGGGCTACAGTCTGGAGGTCAGTCCCGAGCTGCGGGAATGGCTGGCGAAGCAGGGCTACGATCCGCAAATGGGCGCTCGTCCCATGGCGCGGGTGATCCAGGAGCACCTCAAAAAGCCCCTGGCGGACCACATCCTTTTCGGCGACATCAAAAAAGGCGGACGCATCCTGGCGACCCTGGTGGATGGCAAAGCGGTGGTGGAAGTGCTGCGCGAGCCAGCGCCGGAACCGGCCTGATCAAGCCAGAATCCCGCGCAACCCAGGAAAACCGCATGAACCGGGTCGAAGTGACGGAAAAAATTATCGCCAACAAGGTAGCTAACGATCTGAAATGGGCAGACATCGCCAAAAAGGTAGGGCTCAGCAAGGAATGGGTGACTGCCGCATGCCTGGGCCAGATGACTTTGACCGCTGACCAGGCCACATCGTGGGCGACTTCTTTGACCTGACATCTGCAGAACGTCAATGGCTGCAAGTCGTGCCTTACAAAGGCAGTCTCCCCACTTCGGTGCCGACCGACCCGCTGATCTACCAGAACGCGCCGCAGTGTGCTCCGCCTGTAACTGTGTAGCGGTTCAGGGGGTGGTGAAGCGGCGCTATTGCCCGTCAGGGCGATCATTCCGGCCTTTCCTGCTGTTCGATGTATTGCTTAAGCACGGATAGGGGCGCTCCACCCATGGTCAGGATGCAGTAACTGCGGCTCCAGAAGACGGGTTTACTCCAGTAATACCGTTTCAGGTGATCGGCAAACTCCTTGCGCAGCAAGCGACTGGTGACCGTCTTGAGATTATTCACGAAAGCTGATGGTAATACCTTGGGCGTCAGCGCCAGGAGCAGGTGCACATGATCCGCCTCGCCGTTGAACTCCAGCACCTCGCACTCCCATTTTGCCGCCGTATTGCGGCAGATGGTCTCCAGACGGTCCAGCATGGGGCCGGTCATGCACTTGCGGCGATACTTCGTGACCAGAACCAAATGGTAGTTCAGGTTATAAACACAATGATGCAGGGTGCTTAGGGTTTGTATCGCCATGGTAACCGAATATAATCGAGCTATGCTGAACCGCAAAGTCACCTATCGCCTGTATCCCAATGTCGAGCAAGAGTCTCGGTTGCAGGAAACACTTGGCTTGCATCAGCGGCTGTATAACACGGCGCTGGAAGAACGCATCCGCGTGTACAAGGAAACCGGCAAAGGACTCTCCTTCGCCGAGCAATGCAAAGTGCTTACCCAATGGCGCAAGACCGTGCCCGCGCTGGCCGGACAGAACGCGCAGTCGGAGCAGGTGACGCTCAAGCGTCTGCACCTAGCCTTTCAGCACTTCTTCCGGCGTGTGAAGAATGGCGAAACTCCGGGTTTCCCCCGCTTCAAAAACTTCCATCGCTATCTCGGTTGGGGATACAAGACCCACGGGGATGGCTGGAAACTGCACCCTTCGCAGGGCGCAAGCCCCGGTGAGAATGGTGCTGCCCACGGCAAGCTGTATCTTCAGGGTATCGGTCTGGTGTCTATTCGCGGCAAAGCCAGAACGGCCGGCACCCCTGTCACTTGCGAAATCGTTCACAAAGCGGGCAAGTGGTATGCATCCGTCACGTTGGAAATGGAGACCGTACAGCGTGAGCGTGGAATGGGGATGGGCGCATTCGATTGGGGTCTGACCGAGTTCATGACCATCGCCACCCCGGAGGGTATGGAAGTGGTTGCCAATCCCAGGCACCTCAAGAACCAGTTAGCGGAATTGAAACGTCTCGGG
>NZ_JBMFWL010000037.1:0-20696 GCF_049965315.1 Acidithiobacillus sp.
CCCACCGACGGCGCAGCCAACCTCACCGGCTTCGGCCCCGGCTCCCACGCCTGGTCCGTCACCGTCACGCCTACCTACCAGGAGGACGGCTTCTTCGCCCGCGCCGAACTGTCCTACGTGGATGCGTCCATGCCCACCGGCTTTGGCTGGTCCGGCACCAGCGGCGTAGGCGGCACCCAGCTTCGGGGCATGGTGGAAGGCGGTTTCATGTTCTGAGCCCCGGGGGGCTCCGCCCCTTGGGATGCTTTCATCCTGTGCAAGAGGTGTCGTCATGAAATTAATCACAGCCATAGTCAAACCCTTCAAGCTGGACGATGTGCGCGAAGCGCTCTCGGCCATGGGGATCCAGGGCCTGACGGTGACCGAGGTCAAGGGCTTCGGTCGCCAGAAGGGGCACACCGAACTCTACCGGGGAGCGGAGTATGTGGTCGACTTCCTCCCCAAGGTCAAGATCGAGGCCGTGGTGGCCGACGAGGTCCTGGACCAGGCCATCGAGGCCATCGAAAAGGGCGCACGCACGGGCAAGATCGGCGACGGCAAGATCTTCGTCTCCGAGGTCACCGAGGCCGTCCGCATCCGTACCGGGGAAACCGGCGCAGAGGCGTTATGAACCATCGATTTACCGTAACAACCGCTCCTAAAACCACAAATCGGAGGAATCTCTCATGTCTGTAGCCTGGCTCAACACCGGCGACAACGCCTGGCAGCTTACCGCTGCCACCGTCGTCGGTCTGCAAAGCATCCCCGGCCTCGTCGTCCTCTATGGCGGTATCGTCAAGAAGAAATGGGCCATCAACTCCGCCTTCATGGCCTTCTACGCCTTTGCCGCCGTTCTCATCGCCTGGATCCTCTGGGCCTATAACATGGGTTTCGGTACGGAATGGACATCCTTTGTGGGCATGCCCCACCCCATCGCCAGCATGGGCGACGAGCTGAAGCAGGCGTCCATCCCCACCTCCAGTACCCTGGCCAATTTCCCCATGGCGACCATGGTCTATTTCCAGTTCGTCTTTGCCGCCATCACCC
This sequence comes from Acidithiobacillus sp., assembly GCF_049965315.1. GTDB lineage: Bacteria > Pseudomonadota > Gammaproteobacteria > Acidithiobacillales > Acidithiobacillaceae > Acidithiobacillus_B. The sequence continues at coordinate 1,027 of NZ_JBMFWL010000037.1, forward strand.
TGGTGATCATGGCCGGGGCCTTCCTGGGGCGGATGAACTTCAAGGCGTGGATGCTCTTCGTGCCCCTGTGGCTGACCTTCTCCTATACCATCGGCGCCTTCAGCCTGTGGGGCGGCGGCTGGCTCTCCACCCTGGGGGTCATCGACTATTCGGGCGGCTACGTCATCCATCTCTCGGCGGGCATTGCCGGATTCATCGGCGCCGCCATGATCGGCCCGCGCCTCAAGCGCGACCGGGAGAGCTTCCAGCCCAACAACGTGCTGATGATGCTGGTGGGAGCGGGCATCCTCTGGCTCGGCTGGAACGGGTTCAACGGCGGCGACCCCTATGCGGCCAGCCGTGACGCCGGGGCGGCGGTGCTCAACACCAATGTTGCCACGGCCATGAGCGTCCTGACCTGGACGGTGATGGATATCTTCTACTTCAAAAAGCCATCGGTGATCGGTGCCGTGCAGGGCATGATCACGGGGCTGGTGGCCATCACCCCGGCGGCGGGCGTGGTGGATGGCTATGGGGCCCTCCTCATCGGCCTGGCCTCGGGCATCATTCCCTGGCTGAGCATGAACATCATGGGCAAGAAGCTGGCCCTCTTCCGCAAGGTGGACGACACCCTGGGCGTCTTTCACACCCATGCCGTGGCCGGCCTCCTGGGCGGCGTCCTCACCGGCGTCCTGGCCACCAAGGCGGGCTGCGTGGCCTACGGGCTGAGCAATCCCGGCGGCGGCATCGACGGCAACTGGCACCAGGTGGTTCTGCAGCTCTATGGTGCGGGCTTCATCATCGCCCTCAACATCGTGGTGACCTTCATCCTCCTCAAGCTCATCAGCCTGGTCGTGCCCCTGCGCATGTCCGAAGAAGAGCTCCTGGTGGGCGACGACGCCGTCCATGGCGAAGAAGCCTACGCCCTCTACGGCGACGGAGAACGTCAGCCGGTTTTGGGGGACTGAAACCCCGTAGCACCGACACGGCGGGCCCCGCCCGCCGTGTCACCTCCCTCCGGACGGAAAATCTGCGCCACGCGCCGAGGTGCCGTTATGTATGATCTTGTCCCGTCCTCCGAAGTGAGTCCATTCATGATCCCTGCTCCCTTGTTGGAGCGCCTGCAGGCGCTGATCCGACAGTACGATTTTTCGGCCTTTTTCGTGGCAGCGGCGGCCCTGGCCGCGGAGAGTCTGGGCGCCGATGGCGCCGCCTTCATCGTCCATGAGGGCCGCTGCCTGCGTTATCTGTTCTTCCATGGCCTGCCCGCCAGCTATGAATCCTTGTCGCAGCATGTCTTTGCCGACGACGCGGGCATCAGCGGCGCGGCCTTGCGCCGGGACACCGCCATCTATACCCCGGACTATCCCCACAGCATTTGGGCCATGCCCGAGTATGTGGCCACCGGCCTCCTGGGCAGCCTCGCCATCCCGGTGCATGGCCCCGACGGCTGCAGTGGCATCCTTGCCGTTTCCTGGTTCCGCGCCGCCCCCGCCCAACTCCCCGACAGCGATCTGCATCTGGCCCAACTCTTGGCCGACATGCTCGGCGCCGCCTGGTATCGGATGGGGATCGAGCAGCACCTGGAGCGGATCGCCGCTTGCGATGTCCTCACCGGCGTCCCTAACCGTTACCAGCTCGAAGAGCGCATCGCCGCCGCCTGCGCCCGGGCGCAACGCAACGAGCGCATGCTGGCCGTCATCCTGCTCGATCTGGATGGTTTCAAAGGGGTCAATGACACCATGGGGCACCAGGCGGGGGATCGCCTCCTGCGGGAGATCGTCAGCCGGCTCCAGGACGTCATGCGCTCGGGTGACACCCTGGTGCGCTATGCCGGCGACGAGTTCGTTCTCCTCGTCGAGAACCTGCGCCGCTTGCGCGATCTGGAAGAGCTCATGACCCGCATCATGACGGCCTTGAACATCCGCATGGGCGTGAATGAGCAGCGCATCGGCATTACCGTCAGCGCCGGGGTCAGCGTTTATCCCCTGGACGACGCCGCTCCCGCGGAACTGCTCCATCACGCCGATCAGGCGCTCTACCGGGCCAAGAGCGAGGGCGGCAATGGCTGGCGAAGCTACGATCAAGGCGAGGACCAGCGCGTCCGGGCGCGGCAATGGCTGCGCGGCGAGCTGGATCGCGCCCTGCAAGAGTCGGAATTCGTCCTCTACTGGCAGCCCATCATCTCCCTGCGCACGGGCCGCTGCGTGGGGGCCGAGGCGCTGTTGCGCTGGCAACACCCCAGCCGCGGACTGCTCCTGCCCGGCGCCTTTCTGGACGTGGCCGAGGATTCCCCCATCATGCAGCGCATCGGTCAGTGGGTGATGAAGACCGCCTGCGGCCAAGGAGAAATCTGGCACGCCGCGGGCATGGAGTTGGACATCCACATCAACCTCGCGGCCCGCCAGGTGGAAAACCACCGCCTCTGCGACGATCTGCGCCGTACCCTGTGCGCCTGTCCCGGTCTCCCGCCCGCAAAGCTTTGCCTGGAACTGGTGGAGCGCATCGCCTTGCGGGATATCCAGAAAACGGCCCGGCTCATTGCCGATTGCCGGAGCATGGGGGTGCATTTTGCCCTGGATGACTTCGGTACCGGCCCGGCGGCCTTGCAATATCTGCTGGAGCTGGATTGCAACCAGATCAAGATCGACCACAGCTTCGTCATCCCCATGGCGCGCAGCCGCCGTCATGCGCAACTGGTGCAGGCCATGATCCAGATGGCCCACGCCCTGGGCGTGATCGTCACCGCCGAGGGCATCGAGGACGATGAGAGCAGGCGGATGTTGCGCGACATGGCCGCCGAGCAGGGTCAGGGCTTTGGCATCGCCAGACCGATGCCGCCCGGCGATTTCGACGCCTATCTGCGGGCGCCGCCCAGGCCCATCTGACCCCTCGCGCCCTTTGGCGCGCTGCCGATCAGCGCTGGCCGGCCCATGCCGGATGATGGATCGGCGTAATAGCGAACTTCGCCCACCACGGCCAACTTGTTTCAAGGAGCACCAGTGAAAGTACCAAACAATGACCAGGATGATCTCCAATACCTGTCCAAATTCATGGTTGGCCTGCAACAGGACCAGGAGCGCTTGCGCGACATACAGGCCAAATACGATCATTTGACCTTGCTGGGGCAAATGTTGAGCGCGGGCACCGACATTACCAGCATGCGCACCGACTTCAACGCCCTGGCCGGAATCCTGCTCGGTCAATTGGCCAGCGAATTGCACAACAAGGCCATACTCAACCTGAAATCGACGGCCCGGATCGCCATAGACATCCTCATCCGCAACCTTTTTGAGCGCACCGCGGATATCGGTTTTCTCGCCACTGACAGCGATATCTGCGACTACGCGCAAGCCTGCGAGGCGGATCCCCTGGCCGCCGGCGCGGATGGTCCGCGGCGCGCCGCCCTGCAGGCGCGTTTCCGGGAATATGCGCGCAAATATTCCGTATATCACGATATCATCCTGCTCGCGCCGGATGGAAACATTCTGCTGCGCCTCGATGACGCCGGCGGTGGAACCCGTTCGAGCGATCCCCTGATTGCCGCATCGCTTAGCACTGCCGATGCCTATGTCGAGACATTCCGCCCCACCGATCTCCTGCCTGGAGAGGATTCTCCGCTGATTTATTCTTACCGGGTGATGGCCAAGGACGGGAGCCGGCCCATCGGCGTATTGTGCTTATGCTTCCGCTTCCAGGACGAGTGCCAGCGGATATTCAGAAGCCTTGTCACCGCATCCGACTGGACCGTGGTGACCATTCTCGATGCCGAGGGACGAGTCATCGCGAGCAGCGATGTCTACCAGTTTCCGGTTGGCGCAAGGATAGCGCAGGTGAAGGATGACGGGTGCCGCGTTACCCGTTTCGCCGGCCGCGAATATCTGGCGACGACGCAACAGACCCAGGGCTATCAGGGTTATATGGGACCGGGCTGGCAGGGCCATAGCTTGGCGCCGTTGAATCATGCCTTCGAGATGGCCATCGCCCATGAAATCGCCCAGGTTCCGGAAGCGATCCTGGCCGGCGTGCTGGAGACCGCGAGCCTGTTTTCCCCCGATCTCAGGGCCATTCCCCTGCGCGCCGCCAGCATTCAACGGGAGCTCAACCGGGCGGTGTGGAATGGCAACGTCTGGCTCTCCCGGGACAGCCATGCCCTCAATACCTCCTTCGCCAAGGTGCTGCTGCGGGAGATCGGCAATACGGGCGTCCATACCCTGGATGTCTTCAGCCAATCCACCACCAACCTGTACAAGACGGTGGTATCGTCGGTTCTGTATAACTGTTCGCTACAGGCCGCCCTGGCCATCGACATCATGGATCGCAATTTGTATGAGCGGGCCAACGATTGCCGTTGGTGGGCCCTGACCAGCGCCTTCCGGGAAGCCCTGGACCAGCCGGAGGAGATGCAGGAAGAGCAGCGGCAGCGACTCGGAGCGATCCTGACCGGCATCAACCGCCTCTACACGGTTTACCATAATCTGATGATCTTTGATCGCGCAGCGAAAGTCGTCGCGGTGTCCAATCAGGCCTATAGCAATACGCTGGGGACGACGCTGCAAGCGGCCTGGGTGATGCCCACCCTCGGCCTTGGCGATAGCCAAGGGTACTGTGTGTCCGCCTTCGAGCCCAGCGAGTTGTATGGCGGCCGCCACAGCTATATCTATGCCGCCGCCATACCCGCGCTGAATGGCACCGGCACGGCCGTTGGCGGCGTGGCCATCGTCTTTGATTCCGCCCCCCAATTGCGGGCGATGCTCCTCGACGCATTGCCGCGGAATCGGGATGGATCCTTCGTGGAAGGGGCCTTCGCCGTCTTTGCGGAACGCAATGGCCATATCATCGCCAGCAGCGACGCAAGCATTGCGCCGGGAACGACGTTGGCGATAGGGCGCGAGTTCTTCGACCTGGGCGCCGGCGAGGGGTATGCCAATATCATCGAATTCAACGGCAGATATTATGGCGTCGGCTCGCGCATGTCTTCGGGGTACAGGGAATACAAGGGCGGGGTGGATGCCTATCGCAATGACGTCGTCGCGCTGGTGCTGGTGCCCCTCTCCAGGCAGGTGAGCCGGCGTGATCTGCTGGGCGGGGCGCAGCGTCAAGTGCATAACGATTATTCTCCCTATCGACCGACCGGCGATGACGTCGCAGAAATAGCGAGCTTCCATGTGGGTGACGGCTGGTACGGCATCCGCCTGGAATATGAGATCGAGGCCATCGATGAACAGCCCATAACCAGGATTCCCGAGGCGCCGGCCTGGATACACGGCTGCATCGTCCATCACGACCAGGTCGTTCCCGTCATTGATCTCGCGTCCTTCCTTCCCGGCGCTGTGGCACCGGCGGGTCAGCGGCAGATCGTGGTCATCAGGGTGCCTGGAAAGCAGATGTGCTTTGGGTTTATCGTAGACGAACTGGGAGACACGCGGGAGATCTCCCTGTCCCATCTGGAAGCGGTGCCGACCTCCGTGGGGGGTGCCACCGCCCTGATCGAAAGCCTCGTCAAGCCCCAGGGGGAGGATCCGGACCAGCGGATACTGATGATCTTGTCGGTGCAGCAGCTCATGGAGCGCCTCTCGCTCCTGGAGGGTACGGTGCAAAGCGCCGTTTTGCCGTAATGGATCTAACGGCTATGCCCCGGTGCATCCCGTCATCATGAAACGGGTTTCCCCACTGCGCCTACACAATTTTATCGTGAACAGCAGGTCGTCATTTTTTGTTAAAAGCGCCAGTGGGCGGATCTACCAATAGGATGAACAGGGGATTCCGATGAGCGATATTCTGGTTTTGCAGCACCATCCCGAGGAAGGGCCGGGTTTTTTGGCGGAAATGCTCCTGGAAAGGGGCCATCGTCCCGTCATTCATCGGCTCGATCTCGGGGCGGCCGTACCCCAGAACGGCAAGGGCTATGCCGGCCTGGTCATCATGGGCGGGCCCATGAGCGTCAACGACGAAGATCGCCACCCCTGGCTCGTGGAGGAAATGCGCCTGATCCGTGGGGCCGTGGAGGCGGGGCAGCCCACCTTGGGGCATTGCCTGGGGGGGCAACTCATCGCCAAGGCCATGGGCGGCCGGGTCTTCGCCAACCCGGCCGGGCCGGAAATCGGCTGGTTCCCGGTGACCAAGACCGCTGCCGGACAGGACAGTGCCTGGCTGCAAGGATTGCCGGAATCCTTCCCCATTTTCCATTGGCACGGGGAGACCTTCGCGCCGCCCGAGGGCAGCACCCCGCTCCTGTCCAGCGCCCTGTGCGCCCATCAGGCCTTCGCCATCGGCCAGCATTGCCTGGCCCTCCAGGGCCATCCGGAGGTGACCGCCGCCATCGTCCGGGCATGGACCGAGGCCATGGCGGACGACCTGCAGCGGCCGGCCCCCGGCGTGCAACCGGCGGCGGAGATCACCCGGGATCTGGCCCAAAGGTGCGCCGATTTGGCGGCCATGGCGCGCGTATTATATGCCCCGTGGCTGGAGCTGCTGCGGTGAAACGCGGGTTCTTGCGAGCTATGCGCAATGGCTTCCGGCCGGGACGGAGAATTATGCGGATAGCGGGCGGATCACCACACCTTTCCCTGGACCTCAGCCCGGCAAGACCGTTTTCTTCTTCATCGGCGCCCAGCGCTCCTTGAGCCCCTCGAAGAAGACATAAAAGGCCGGCGTTACGTAGAGGGTGAGGAACTGCGAGACGATGATGCCCCCCGCCACGGCGATGCCCAGGGGGGTGCGCGACTCGGAGCCCGTGCCGAAGCCGATGGCGATGGGGAGGATGCCGAGGACGGCGGCGAGGTTGGTCATCATGATGGGGCGAAAGCGGGTCACGCAGGCATCGACAATGGCATCCAGGGCGCTGGCCCCTTCGCGGCGGCGGGCGATGGCGAAGTCGATCATGATGATGCCATTCTTCTTCACCAGCCCCACCAGCATGATGATGCCCACGAAGCTGAAGAGATCCAGCTCCTTGTGAAAGATCCACAGCGCCAGCAGGGCGCCGAAACCGGCCAGGGGCAGGGCGGTGAGGATGGTGAGGGGGTGGATGAAGTCCTCGTAGAGGATGGCGAGGATGGCGTAGATGAGGGCCACGGTGGCGAGCAGCAGCAGCGGCAGGCTGGAATTGGACTGTTGGAAGGCGGCCGCCGTACCGCCGAAATCCCCCTGCACCGTGGGGGGCAGGATCTTTTGCGCCGTCGCCTGCACGGCGCTGGTGGCCTGGCCGATGGAAAGCCCCGGGGCCAGATTGAAGGAGAGGGTAACGCTGGGCAGCAGGTTGTAATGGCTGATGCTCAGGGGGCCCACCCCATAAGAGAACTGCGCCAGGGCCGCCAGGGGCACGAGGCCGGTGCTGCCCGGCACGGTGATGGCCGACAGTGCGCCGATATTTTGCTGAAACTGCCGGGCGAGGTCGAGGATCACTTCGTATTGGTTGGTGGCGGCATAGATGGTCCCCACCTGCGTCCCGCCAAAGGCGAAGTTCAAGGCCTGCTCGATGGCCTGGGGGGTTACCCCCAGGGCCTGGGCGCGCTGGTGGAGGATCTTCACCTCGATCTCGGGGTTGGCCAGTTGCAGGTCGCTGTTCACGTTCTGCAGGCCGGGGATGCGCCGCAGGGCCGCCTCCAGGCGGGGCGCGACGCTGTCCAGGGTCTCCTGATCCTCTCCCTGGAGGACATACTGATAGCGGGACTGGGAGGATACGGGCCCCATCTGGATGGCGGGGGGCAATTGGAAACTGGCCTCGACGCCGGGGAAGCGGGCGACGAGGCGGCGCAACTGCTGAATCACCTCTTCCCCGGCGGGCCGCTCCCCGCTGGGCTTCAGGCGGATGATGAGGCGGCCGCTGTTGGCCGAGCCGAAGGCCCCGGCGCCCTGGCCGGCGCTGGAGATGACCGAGTCCACCGCGGCATTGTGGGTGATGGCGCCGGCAATGGCCTCCTGGGTCCGGGACAGATCGCCAAAGCTGATGCCCTGGGGGTACTGGAGATTGCCGCTGATGATGCCGCTGTCCTCACTGGGGATGAAGCCCTTGGGCAGGATCACGAAGAGGGCGATCATGGCCACGAAACTCAGCAAGGCACCCAGGTAGATCCAGCCGCGCCGCCCCAGGGCCGCGCGCAGGCTGCGCCCATACCAGTCGCGCAGGCGGGCGAAGCCGCGCTCGAAGGCCGTAGGGTCGGCCACGCGCACCCGCAGATAGCGGGCGCAGAGCATGGGGGTGAGGCTGAGGGAGATGGCGCCGGAGAGCAGGATCACCACGGCGATGGTCACCCCGAACTCGCGGAAGAGCCGGCCGACGATGCCGCCCATGACGAGGAAGGGCAAAAAGACCACGGCCAAGGAGAGGGTCATGGCCAAGACCGTGAAGCCGATCTCGCGGCTGCCATGGAGGGCGGCGGTGAAGGGCGCTTCGCCATGTTCCTCGTGACGGGCGATGTTTTCGAGCATGACCACGGCGTCATCCACCACGAAACCCACCGAGAGGGTGAGGGCGAGGAGGGTGAGGGTGTTGAGGGTATAGCCGAACTCCATCATGAGCGCAAAGGTGCCGAGGATGGAGGTCGGAATGGCCAGGGCGCCGATGAGGGTGGGGCTCTTGCGCGCGAGAAAGAGCCACAGCACCCCGGCCACCAGCAGCGACGCGAGCAGGAGGGTGAGTTCCACCTCTTCCACCGCCGCGCGGATGTAGTCGGCCTTGTCGTAGACCACCCGCATCTGCGCCCCGCCGGGCAGGCTCGCCTGCAGGCGCGGCAGATCCCGGGCAATGGCGCTGGAGATGGCCACCGTATCGGCATCGGGCTGGCGCACCACGGCGAGGACGATGGCCCGGTCGCGGCCGAGCCAGGTGGCGATCTGGTCGTTGTCCACGCCGTTGCTGACCTCGGCAATGGCATTCAGGGGCACCACCGCGCCGTTGGCGAAGTTCAGCGGCATGTCCTGAAAGGCCGCCGCGTCATTGAGCTGGCCATGGACATTCACGGCGAAATTGCGGACCTCGCCGAGGAGATTGCCCTGGGGCAGGTTGACATTGTGGCTGGCAATGGCCTGGGAGAGGCCCTGCAGGGAGATGCCCCGCGCCTGCATGGCGTAGGGATTGGCGTGGATGCGCACGGCATAGTTTTGCTCGCCGAAGACCTGTACCTGGGCCACGCCGGGGATGCCGGAGATGGCCGGCACCAGGCGGTCCACCGCATACTGGTTGAGGCGGTAGATGGGCATGGTGGGAGCGGATACGGCAATGAATTCGATGGGTGCCGCCGACGGGTTGAGCTGCTTCACGAAAGGCAGGCTGGGCATGCCCGGCGGCAGGAGATGGGCGGCCTGGGTGACGGCATTTTGCACATTCTGGGTGGCGACGTTGATGTCCTGGGAGAGGTCGAACTGCAGGACGACGCGGGTCGAGCCGCTGCTGCTCACCGAGCTCATCGCGCTCAGGCCCGGGATGGCTGAAAACTGTTTCTCCAGGGGCGTGGCCACGGCGCTGGCCATGGTCTGGGGGCTCGCGCCGGGGAGGCTGGCGGCCACCATGACGGTGGGGAAATCGACGCTGGGCAGCAACGCCACGGGCAGGCGCAGGAAGGCGAAAATGCCGAAGACCATCAAGCCCGCCACCAGGATCACGGTCATCACCGGGCGGCGGATGAACGGGGCCGAAAGATTCACGGTTGCGCCTCCGGCGCCGGCTGGGGGCCTTTGCGCGTCTTGGCAGCGGCCGGCGCCACCTTGACCGGAGCCCCCGGGTAGACGCGGGTGGGGACGGGATAAATGATCGGAGTGGCGGGGGACAATCCCTGCACCACGGCGCTGCCGGTTTCTTCCCAGAGTACGTCCACCGGTCGGGTTTCGGCCTTGCCGGCCGCCACGACATAGACATAGGCCCCCTTGGGCCCTTGCTGGATGGCCCCCACGGGCAGAACGGGGGCGACCGCCAGATGCTGCACCGGCATCTGCACCAAGACATACTGGCCCGGCCAGAGGGCCAGTTGGGCATTGGCCGCGCTGGCCTGCAGGGCCACCGTCCCAGTGCCGGCCCCCACGGTGTTGTCCACAAAGATCAGCCGCGCGCGGTCGATCTGCTGCCGGCTGCTTTCGTCCAGCACCGGGAGGGGTGCCGCTGTTGCCTGGGCCGCCCGTGCCGCGTCCAGGAGGTTCTGGGGCACGCTGAAATTGATGGCGATGGGTTGGATCTGATTGATGGTGGTCAAGACCGTCTGATTGGCCACCACCAGATTGCCGGCCTTGACTTGGGCCTGGCCGATGCGCCCGCTGATGGGCGCGGTGATGCGCGTATAGGACAGGTTCAGCGCCGCCTGCTGCACGGCGGCCCGATCCGCCTGCACCTGGGCTGCGGCGGCCTCGGCCTGGGAAACGGCCTGATCATAGCTCTGGCGGGTGATGAAGTCCTTGGCCACCAGCGGCCGGTCCTGGTCCACCAGCTTTTGGTTATAGCTGGCGGTGGCCAGGTCCGCGGCCACCTTGGCCTGGGCCTGGGCCAGGGCGGCGCGGGCCTGGTCGGGGCTGATGGTGAACAGGAGCTGGCCTTTGTGCACCACGCCGCCCGGCAGGAAATGGACGCCGCTGAGCATGCCCGAGGTCTGGGGAATGATCTGCGCCGTCTGCAGCGGCGTCACCGTCCCCAGAAAGCCCTCGTAATGGGTCATGGGGCGTGTCTGGATTACCACGGTCTGCACTGCCAGCGTCGGCGGCGCCTGCTTCGCCTTGTTTTGGCAGCCCGCCAGCAGCAGGCCGGCGAGGCCGAGCAGCGCGAGGGCCAGGGGGCTGCGCAGGGGGAAGCGGAGAAGGGTACTCATGGTTTGGCTGCTCCCAGGGGCATGCCCACCGCCTGCGTGAGTTGCGCGAGGGCGACATAGCTGGTGACGAGATTTTGAATGAGGGTATTGCGCGCCTGGGCCAGGGCGGCCTCGGCTTGTAGGACATCCTGAATGGTGGCTTGGCCGACCTTGTACTGAGCCTGCACCACCTCCAGGGCCTTGCGGGCGTTTTCCAGGCCGCTGCGGGCACCGGGATAGGCGGCCAGGGCCCCGCGAAAACTGTGGTAATCCTGCCAGACCGCCAGCATCGCCGTGTTGCGGCTGTTGGCCAGATTGGCCCTGGCTTGCTCTTCCTGTGCCCGGGCCTGGCGGATCTGGTAGTGGGTGTTGTAGCCGTTGAAGATCGGTACCGTCAGGGTGAAACCGACGGTCCAGGTGTCGGCGGGCCGAAAGCCGCCTTGAAAGAGGTAACCGTAATTGCTGCTTACCCCCAGGCTGGGCAGGCCGCTCGCCTGGGCGCTGCGTAGATTGGCCTGGGCTGCTGCGACTTGAGCCCGAGCCTCCTGCAGGGCCGGATTGGCGCGCAGGGCCGCCTGCATGAGATCCTCCGCCCCTTGCCCGGGGGCGGGGGGGGTGCGCGTGTCATCCAGGGGGGCGATGCGCAGGAGGGTATCGGGCGCCAGACCGCAGGCGTTGGCCAGCGCCCCCCGGCTGGCTGCCACCGTCTGCTCCTGGGCGGCCAGGGCCGACTGGGCCTGGGCCAGGGAAGCCCGCGCCTGATAGAGGGCACCAATGGTCGCTTGACCGGCACGGTACAGCAGTTCCGCGGCGTCCAGATTGTTCCGGCTTTCCGCCAGGGTCTTGCGATCCGCCTCCAGCAGGGCCTCGTTGCCCAGCAGTTGGTAATAGCTTTGGGCCACCGCAAAGGCCACCTGCTGGATGTCCTGATTCTGCGTGTAGCCAGCCACCCAGGTTTGGGCGCGGGCCGCGTCTACCTTGGCGGCCCGCAGGCCGAAGTCCCAGAGGGTGTAGCTCAGGCTCAGGTTGGGGTTGGCGCTGTTGCGCGCCGGCACCGTGAATCCCGCCGTGGAGGCCGCTTGGCGGCGGGTAAGATTGGTATTGAGGGAGAGGGTGGGCAGCCAGGCGCTCTCGGCCATGCCCAGGGCGGCGGCCTGGGCCTTGAGGCCCGCCCAGGCCGCCGCGGTTTGCGGATTGTGCTCCAGGGCGTAATTGCTGAGTTGCGCCAGGCTCCAGGTCTGTCCCTGCTCCTGCGCCGGCAGGCTTGCCGCCGCGGGGAGCGCCGGGAGTTGCGGATGGTGCTCCCACAGTCGGGCGGGGCCGGAGCCCACTTCATCGCCGGTGGCGAAGGGGTCCTCCACCCAGGCGCCGATGCCCGCATGGGCCGTTGCACACAAGCCCAGCCATGCCAGGGAAAAAATCACCGGGATTCCGTATCGCACCGCATCCTCCCACCTGCCATCGGGCAGGGCCTATTCTCAACGATCCCCGGTAGGGAGGAAAGACCATGCGGCGGGGTAAATTGTTACAAGTCGTTAATCCTGAGCACGGTCGTTGGCGGAGATATTTCCCCTTGCGAGTTCCGGGAGGCGGGCCGCCATTTTTACAACTATTCACAATTTAGCACTGGCGACGGGTCCCCTTTCGCAGTAGCTTGACAGACGTTCGGAGGGGATGGTCCCCTCCACAACAGAGGAGTAGCCGTCATGAATCTGAGCAAAACCACCTTTTCCCTGCTGCTGTTGGGCACCCTTGGCCTAGGCCTGGCCCCGGCCCTCGCCGCCGCTGCGCCGGCCCCCGCCACGGGACCCGGAATGATGGGTGCGGGGCCCACGGGTGCCGGTCCCATGGGCGGCGGTCCCCGCGCCATGCAAAAAGGCCGGTGGCTGAAGGAAGCCCCCGTTCCCATGCTCATGCCCATCGTCTTCCGCCACATGGCCGAACTGAATCTGAGCGCCGAACAGAAAAAGGCCCTGGAAGACTGGCGGACGCATCAGGTGGCCCAGGGGCAGAAATGGCGGGGTTCGATGCTGGAGCACAACCGCGCCCTGCGCGATGCCCTGCTCAAGGGCGAGACGGGCGAGGCCCTGGCGCCCCTCAAGGCGGCCGTCGACAAGGACCATCGGGAAATGCTGGAGCACGGCATCCGGCAGGTGGAGTTCCTGCACCATACCCTGACGCCGGAACAGTGGGAAAAGGTCACCACCCTCTACACGCAAATGGGTAGATAAATGGCCGAGGGTGGCAAGCTCCTGTTGGTCGACGACGACCCGCGCCTGCGCAACATGCTGGTGCGCTACCTCGAAGGCCAGGGCTTTGCCATCCACGCCGTCGGCGACGGCGTGCAGATGGACCGCCATTTGGAACGGGAACATTACGATTTGTTGCTCCTCGACGTGCTCATGCCCGGCGAGGACGGCTTTGCCATCTGCCGACGCCTGCGCGATGGCGGGTCCGGCCTCCCCATCATCATGCTCACCGCCCGCGGGGACCTCCCCGACCGGGTGAAAGGCCTGGAGGTGGGCGCCGACGATTATCTGCCCAAACCCTTCGAACCCCGGGAATTGGTCGCCCGCATCCGGGCCGTCCTGCGCCGGGCGGCGGAAAACGTCACGGTGGCGCCGGCACCCGGCAATATTGCCTTCGGTCCCTTCAACCTCGCCCTGGATACCCGGGTGCTCTGGCGCGGCGACCAGCGCCTGGCCTTGACGGACACCGAGTTTTCCCTGCTCCATGCCCTCGCCAGCCATCCCTGGCAACCCCTGTCCCGGGACCGCCTCCTCAATATGACCCATGATCAGGAAGAGATCCCCGGCCCGCGCGGCATCGATGTCTTTGTTTCGCGTCTGCGCCGGATCCTTGAGGAAGACCCCGCCCAACCGCGCTATCTGCAAACGGTCTGGGGTCGGGGTTATGTCTTCGTGCCCGATGGCGATGACCGGGAGCGGCCATGAGTCGCAAAATCCCCTGGCAATTGCCGAATCTACCATGAAAACTCCACGGCTATGGCCCGACACCCTCTTCATGCGCATGTTTCTGCTCATTGCCGGACTCCTGGTGCTGAGCCAGATTGCCGTGTACTGGTTTTTCAACATCTATCAGATCAATCCCCGGGCCGAGATGCTGGCCAGGCAGTGGGCGCAAACCCAGACCATCGTCGCCGCCCTCCAGCCCGCCCAAGTGGAAGCCCTGCGCGACCGCTTGCAGCAAGAGGGCATGACCTTGAGTCCAGCCGCTGCCGTTCGGGGGCATAGCCCCAAAATGGCCATTCTCCAAACCACCCTCGCCCGGATGCGGCAACTGCTGGGTCCCCAGGCCGAATTGCTGGTGGATTATCCCCATGGGCGTCTCTGGTTGCGCCTCAGCCCCGCATCTCCCCTGGCTGTGGGCGTGGCCCTTCCGGCGCCGGCCGCTTTGCCCCTCCCCTGGCTCAAACTGACGGCCATCGTCCTGCTCTCCCTCCTCGGCGCCTTCCTCACGGTCCGGCAGGTGGCGCGCCCCCTCACGCGCCTCATGAACAGCGTCGAGCGCATGGGCCGGGAAGATCCGCCCCCCACCGTGCCGGAAACCGGCCCCGCGGACGTGCGCCGACTGGCAACGCGCTTCAACCAGCTCCTGCGGGATCTCTATCAGCTCTGGAAAGAGCGCGAACTCGTTTTGGTGGGTGTTTCCCACGACCTGCGCACGCCGCTCACCCGCCTGCGCCTGGCGGCGGAGTTTTTGCCTTCCGACAGCGAGGCGCGCGGGGAGATCGTGGCCAATGTTCGCGAAATGGACGGGGTCATCGCCCAGTTCCTCGACTATGCCCGCAGTGGTCGCGAGGAGGATCTGGAACCCGGCGACCTCGCCCAACTCCTCCGGGAACTGGTCGAGCGTTATCACGACCAGACGGAGCTTACCCTGCACCTGCCCCGAGAGCCCCTGCCCACCGTTGCCTTCCAACCCATCGGCCTCGCCCGGGCCGTGCAAAACCTCATCGAAAACGCCTTGCGCCATGGCGCCGGTCCCATCGACATCCGCGCCGAACGGCGGCCCGGCGCGCTACTCGTCACCGTGCGCGATCATGGCCCCGGCATCCCCGAAGCCATCCTGCCGCGCATCCGCGCCCCCTTCGCCCAGGCCGGCCAGGGTGGCGGCATCGGTTTGGGGCTCGCCATCGTCGAACGCATCATCAGCCGCCACGGCGGCCATCTGTCCCTGCGCAATACTTCCGAGGGCGGCCTGGAAGCCACCCTGCACCTGCCCTGTCCGCGCCCATGAAGCCAAAAAACGGCAGAGAGGGCAGGGATTCTGCCGCAGCTTCTGCGCAACTCATTGTTCCAGGAAAGAAAACTCTGGACCAGCAGGCGCCGGGTGCCCCCGATGGGAGCGCGTCGCGGCTAAGGGGTATCTTTGGCGGTCCCGGCCGGGCATAGCTTACGCAGATTGGCTGCCTCTGCGGGGCTCAGTCGGTGCCATTTGATGTTGCCGCAGGAGCCGCTGATGGGTCCTTCCAGGGTGCCTTTTTGCACCACGGCGCCGCCTACGGGAAAATTGGGCACCGATTGGGTGGAGATGACGGGCGCCACGAGATGCATGGTGGCCGCAGGGGATTCCACCTTGGCCACTTTCGCCTGCTGATTGCGCCACCAAAAGGCCAGAACCCCCGCGGCAAGCAACAAGAACAGGGCCACCATCACCCAGCCCCAGCGCCGGCCTTGTGCCGCTCCTTCCATAGCCTAACCCCCTTGCGGATATGCTGCTGATATAACTCCACCATAGCAGAAAAGTCTCATGACCATGGATAGACGGCCGTCAGCGGAAGGGATGGAAATGTCGGCCCGTCAATCCCGGGGCAGAGGACTGGGCTCCCGGGCCGCGCCAAGGCCCCCATGCACCCAAGCGGCAAGGGTGTCGCCATGGGCGTAGAGATAAGGCACCACTTCCGGGTTCTGGCTGCGGAGTTCCGCGTAGATGCCGTCCGCCAATGGGCGCAGGGTGACCTGCACCTGGGAGCGATACTCGAATAGCTTCTGGAAGAGGGGATCCCAGGAGCGGATGGCACGATCATGGCCGAAGCGGCTTTTCATGTCCTGCGCATGGCGCTGCAAGACCAGGAGCAATCGGGGATCTTGGGTAGTCGTCCAAGTGCGGATCCCGTCCGGCAGACGCTCCGTCCGGCGCTGCAAGGCAGCATGGCGCTCCAGCAGCAGGTGATAATCCGCCTCGTGGCGGCGATGTTCCTCATCGTCGCCGCCCCGCCCGTACTTAAAGTCGTACCCTTTGGGTGCGGCCTTCATGGAAGCCCCTCTTTGCCGGGCCCGCCCGCCCGGATTTGGAGCGGTGGCCGCATCAGCCGATGCCCCCGGATCCGTCCGCGCGGATCGAAGCGTTATTCCACCTCCAGCGCCACGCGCCAGTTGGGGAACAACGTATCGGCATCGTGGGTAAAACTTTCGAAGGCGCGGGCAAATTCCCGGTGGGACTTGGCCCACTCCAGGGGATCCGCCTTGGCCTTCCAGCACTCGTAGGCCTGGCGCAAGGATTTGGCTCCTGCAGCCGGCCCGTCGATGTGGCCGTAACAACCGCCGCCGGCCGTCATGATGACATTGCCATGGCCCAGATTGTCGAAGAAACCCGGGACCCGCAGGGCGTTCATGCCCCCGGAGATGATGGGGGTGGTGGCCATCATGCCGTGCCAGTCCTGATGATAATAGGCGCCGTCGGCCTGATTGCGCTCGATCATGTAGGCAATGGCGCGATCATCCTTGCCCCCCTCCATCTTGCCGTAGCCCATGGTGCCCACATGGATGCCGGAGGCGCCCAGCAGGCGCGAGAGCTTGATATGCACGGAGGTCGGATAGCCGCGGGGATTGACCTCGGAGGTGATCGCTCCATGGCCGGCGCGATGGTAGTGCAGAAAGACGTTGGGGAAATGCCGACGCACCGTGGTCACGCCCGCAGGGCCGGCCACGAAGCCGTCCACCAGGAAGGCGATGTGATTGGCATCGTCACCGAAGGTTTCGAGGATATATTCGCCGCGCGCGATGATTTCCTGCGGATCGTCAGCGGTAATGTTCGCCGAGAACAGCTTCGCCTCGCCGGTGCTGTCCTGGGCGCGCTTCATGGCGTCCGCCAGCAAGGGCATGACCGTTTTCATGGAGCAGAAGGGCTGGTTCCCCTGGGGCTCGTCATTCTTGATGAAGTCCCCGCCCAGCCAGAAGGCATGGGCGGCATCGGCAAAGGGCTTGGGCCGCAGGCCCAGCTTGGGCTTGATGATGGTGCCCACCACGAAACCGCCATCCACATGGGACCGGCCCAGGATGCGCCAGAGGTTGGCAATGTTGACCGCCGGACCGTCAAAGAGCGTCAGCGCCACGGGCGGCACGTAAAAATCCAGCAGGCGCAACCCGATGATGTCCCCCATGCCCTGATTGTTCCCGATGACGAGGCTGGTGAATTGCGAGATCATCATGCGCCCGTCGGTAATGTTGCGGTCGAAAAGCTCCAGGGGGTAGGCCACCTTCATCAGCCCGCCTTCTTCGCCAAAGGCATGTTCGTCAATGGCGTAGACCAGGGCATCCACACCACGGGTAAAGTCGTCGGTGGTGCTCACCTCCACATTGGTCCCGGTG
The DNA here is from genome assembly GCF_049965315.1 of Acidithiobacillus sp. Classification (GTDB taxonomy): domain Bacteria; phylum Pseudomonadota; class Gammaproteobacteria; order Acidithiobacillales; family Acidithiobacillaceae; genus Acidithiobacillus_B. The sequence goes on from NZ_JBMFWL010000037.1 coordinate 18,395, forward strand.
GATGACTCCGCCGCCACATGGGACGCCGTAGCGAGGAAGGGGTGGCCCGGCTTGGGCTTGAGGCGGTAGGCGCAGAGCACATGGCGACCCTTGGCGATCAGATCCGCTTCCTGGAGTTGAAGATTAGAGTAGCGCTGGGACTGGTCGTAAGCCATGAGATGCTCCTGATATCGAAATGATGGATGGTGCCGGGGCAGGCGCATGTACAACAGGCATGCCCGGTCCCTTTGGGACGGCATAATAGCACTATAATATGTTTTTTTCCATCGCTTGTTCCGGCTGGAGGGCGCAGGAGAATGCCCGGTGCGAGGGTGAAGGCCGTAAGTCGCTTGGGCAACCTACGGGCAGGCGATGGACAGCCCCTCGGCGACCGCCTATAATTTGCACCGTTGCGCGGTTAGCTCAGCTGGATAGAGCGTTGGCCTCCGAAGCCAAAGGTCACTGGTTCGAATCCAGTACCGCGCACCAATAAAAACAAGGCCCTAGGATACTATCTAGGGCCTTTTTCTTTGCCATCTTGAATTTCCGCGACACTAGTGCGACACTGAGCGCGAATGAAGCAGATGTTCAGGACTACTCGCGATGGCGACCGTTACCCCACGTAATGATGACCAAGGTATCCGGATTGGTTGGCAGGTTCGGGTTCGCAAGAAAGGCTACCCGCAGCAGGTCAAGACGTTTCGCACCAAGGCCGAGGCGGAGCGATGGGCGCGCACCATAGAGTCCGAAATGGATCGCGGAGCTTGGCTAGACAGATCAGAGGCGGAACGCACTACCATTGGCGAACTGCTTGACCGTTATGCAAGAGAAGTTCTGGCAGAGAGGAAGCACTGCACGCCGGAGTTGTCTCGCCTCAAGACGCTCAAGGAACATTTTGCATCGACCAGTGTTGCTCGGCTCGCGTCGAGCGCGATCGCAGAATTCCGCGATCGCAGACTAAAAGAGCAAGGGCGCGGCGGTAAGTCTGTATCAGGCCAAACAGTGAAGCATGAATTGGGGCTGCTCCACCGTGTGTTGAAGAAGGCGGAAAGGGAATGGGGGATCGCGCTTCCATTGGGTTTACCGACTGAAAAGGTCCAGGCTCCAAAACTTCCACAGGCCCGGGACCGCCGGCTGCAAGACGATGAAGGCGACCGCCTGCTGGATGAATGCGCCAAGGCCCAGAACCCTTGGTTGCGTCCCGTCGTCCTTTTTGCCATCGAGACCGCTATGCGCGCGGGCGAGATGTTACAGACCAAAGGAAAGACGGATGAGGAAAGCGGAGAGCGTCCCATTCAGACCACCGGCCTGCTCTGGAAGCACGTGGATCTGGACAAGCGCACGGCCTATCTCCCTGAGACGAAGAACGGCACGGCGCGTGCCGTACCCCTGTCCAGCGTCGCCATTGAGGTGTTGCGCGCCCTACCACACTCTGGGGATGGCCGCGTCTTTGGAACTACCTATGAAGCCATCCACCTGTCCTTCGCCCGCGCCTGCCGACGCGCGGGCATCCAGGATTTGCGCTTCCACGACCTACGCCATGAGGCCACCAGCCGGTTCTTCGAGAAGGGGCTAAATCCCATGCAGGTAGCGGCGATCACCGGGCACAAGACGCTCCAGATGTTGAAGCGCTATACTCACCTAAGGGCCGAGGACTTGGCGAAGATGCTGGGGTGAGGGATGCCAAACGGCTGGTTCAGACTGGAAGCGGACGTTGGTCATGCTGGGAGTGCCGATGGTTGGCGATAGGTGTTTCCCCGTGGTTTGTAAGGTCTGATGATCGCGCCTAGTTGGGATTGCCTGTCTGTAGGGGATTCAGTACATTACGGTCAGGGAGTCAAGGATCCACCAGACACAGTGATTCCAAATGTCTTATAGATTCGTCTGGATTATAGCCCTAAGAGGATGCTGAAAAAGTCGGTGGTATAATGGGCAGAACGAGGCTGGAGAGGTTCGAACGATGCGCGGAGCTAAGTTTCGGCGCGCCGAACTGCCCCTGTTTATTTCGCGTCTTGGGTGCATCCTAGCCCACCACTGAAAATATTTTCCGCAGCCCCTAAAGAAAATGATCGTATGTGTCGTTAAATATAAAGATATAACAAGGAAGAGATCTCTGTATGGCGTGTAGATTGCCTTGGCTCAAAGGCACTGCCCTGTGCGATCAACTGGATCCCGCCGAGGCTTCTGTATGGAGCAGTCGCCTTCTGGAAAGGCTGTCGAATCTAGCCGAGCCCTTGGTGGAGTTGTTACAAGCGGAAAAAGAGGATATGTGGATGGTAATGAAGGAGATACGATGATGAAAGGCGGGGAGCGCCCATGGGCA
>NZ_JBMFWL010000038.1:0-18522 GCF_049965315.1 Acidithiobacillus sp.
GCCGGATTGGCATAGACCCAGCGCAGCTCCGCATCCTTGATGCAATACCGGATAGGGCCAGGCGGAAAGGCTTTGCAGCAGGTGGCGCCAGGCAGCCAAGGCCGCTGCGGCGGGATCGTCCATCGCGGATCTCAATGCTTATGAATGAAGGATGATTGTGGCTGGGAAGGCCATGCTTGACAATGGATTGGGCGCGGTCTGCGCCGCCGGGACAGCTTGGCTTCTCCGGATCGTCCGGGCATTCCCGGAGGGTGATGCGTCCGCTCCCGTCCGGCGCATGCGATCTCGCTTTGCTACTGAGCCGACACGGAAAATAGGCCAGGGAAACTACAAAACCAATTGTTTTTTATATGGTGCCGGCGAGAGGAGTCGAACCTCCGACCTATCGATTACGAATCGATTGCTCTACCAACTGAGCTACGCCGGCCAAAATACGGGGCTATTGTAGCCGTCGCCAGGTGGTACGACAAGAACGGCGGAGCGATGGGCTCGGGCGAGGGCTGGCTTTTCGCCCATGGGCTTGCTGCGCTATGCTGGGCAAATGGATCTTCCCGCCCTGACACCCGCCCTGCTGGTGCGCCGTTATCAGCGCTTCATGGCCGATTGCCGCCTCGCGAACGGGGATGTGGTGACGGCCCATTGCGCGAATTCCGGCACCATGCGCAGTTGTGCCGAGCCCGGTCAAGCGGTTTTTCTGTCTTTCAGCACCAATGCCAAACGCAAACTGCCCTGGACCTGGGAGCTGTACTGGAGCGGTGCGAGCTGGGTCTGCGTCAATACCCAGCGGCCCAATGCGGTGGTCGCCGAAGGGATCGGCAACGGCCGGATCGAGGCCTTGGGCGGCTATGGAGCGTTGCGCCGGGAGGTGGCCTATGGCGAGCGTGAGCGGGTCGACATCCTGCTGACCCACCCCCAGCGGCCGCCCTGCTATGTGGAGGTCAAATCCTGCACCATGCTGGATAGGGATGGCGTGATCCGCTTTCCCGACGCCGTAACGGAGCGCGGGCGGCGCCATCTGCGCGCCTTGACCCGGGTGGTGCGGGAAGGCGGCCGCGGGGTGATGTGTTTTCTCATTGGGCGGGAGGATGGCGAGGGTTTCGCGCCGGCCGATGACGTGGATCCGGCCTATGGTCTTGCCCTGCGCGAGGCGCGTGCGGCAGGGGTGGAGATCCTGGCCTATCGAACACGGATCACAGTTGATAAGATAATCATTAGTGGAGCGGAACGCTTGCTCTTTTAGCCGTTGGCGGTTGGTGAAGCGCCGCAGGAGAGATTTCCATGTTACAGAGAACCCAGCAAAAACATCAACCAAGCATCAAGACCCCCGCGGAGATCGAAAAAATGCGCGTGGCCGGGCGCCTGACGGCCATGGTGCTGAAGATGATCGGCCCCCATGTACGGGCGGGCGTGAGCACCGACGAGCTGGACCGCATCTGCCATGACTACATCGTCCATGATCTCGATGCCATCCCCGCGCCCCTCCATTATCAGCCCAGTCCCGATTATCCGCCCTTCCCCAAGTCGGTATGCATTTCCCTGAACCATGTCATTTGCCATGGCATTCCCGGCGATCGCGTTCTCAAGGAGGGCGACATCCTCAATATCGACGTCACCGTCATCAAGGATGGTTACCACGGGGACAGCAGCAAGATGTTCATGGTCGGCGAACCGCCCCTGCGCGCCCGCCGCGTCATGGAAGTCGCCCACGAATCCATGGTGCGCGGCATCGGGGTGGTGCGTCCCGGCGCCACCCTGGGCGATATCGGCCACGCCATCCAGGTCTATGCCGAGGCCCAGCATTGTTCCGTGGTGCGAGAGTTTTGCGGGCACGGCATCGGGCGCGGCTTCCACGAGGAACCGCAGGTGCTCCATTACGGCAACCCCGGCGAAGGGCTGGAACTGGTGGCGGGCATGACCTTTACCATCGAGCCGATGATCAACGCCGGCAAACGCCACATCAAGGCGCTGCCCGATGGCTGGACCATCGTCACCAAGGATCACAGCGCTTCGGCGCAATGGGAGCATACCATTCTCGTCACCGACAGCGGCCACGAGATCCTCACCCAACTGCCGGGCGATCCCATCTAAACCATGCAGCAAAGGGCAATGCCGCAAACGCCGCGCCACAGCGAATCCTTCCACGCCCAGCGGGAACAGTTGCGGCTGGGACGCGAGGCCCTGCGCCAGGACTTTCTCCGGGGTGTGGGCGGCAGCACCCTGCTCACGCAACACTGCCGCCTCGTGGATGGGGTGCTGCGCGAAATCTGGCGGCAGATCCCCGCCCGTTTGCAGTTGCCGAAAAGCGCCGGGCTGGCCCTGGTTGCGGTCGGCGGCTATGGCCGCGGCGAACTCTTTCCCGACTCGGACATCGACCTGCTGATCCTGGGCCAAGACCCCGCCACGGCAACGCAGCAGGCCTTCGTGGAGGCGTTTCTCACCACGCTCTGGGATCTTCAGCTCCAGGTCGGGCACAGTTTTCGCACGCCTGCGGAATGCATGGACGAGGCCCGCGGCGATCTGGGCATTGCCACCACCCTGTTGGAAGCGCGATTCCTGGCGGGCGCGCGCACGCTGGCACGGCATCTGCACCAGCGGATACGAGCCAAGCCGCCCTGGCCGCCCGCCCTCTTCTTTTCCGCCAAGATCGCCGAGCAAGAGGCGCGCCATGCGCGCTTCAGCGACACGGCCTACCACCTGGAACCCCACATCAAGGACGGCCCTGGCGGGCTGCGCGACCTGCATCAGCTCCAGTGGCTGGCCTGGAGCGGCCTGGGCGATGGTCGCCTTCGCCACCTGCAGGAGGCCGGGATCATCACTGCCGGCGAATATCGGCAACTCCTCCAGGCCCGCAACTTCCTCTCCCGTCTGCGCATCGGCCTGCACTACGCGGCCGGGCGGCGGGAAGATCGCCTGCGCCTGGATCTCCAGCCCCTGCTGGCCGCACAATTGGGCTTTCAGGACACGGCCGACCATTCCGCCGTGGAACAATTGATGCAAAACATCTATCGCGTTTTTGCCAGCGTTGCCCGCATTTCCGCCATCGCCCAGGAAAACCTGGCACGGCATATCGCCTCCGCCACCATGCCGGAGCCTTTGCTCGAGGGCGGCATTGCCCTGCGCCAGGACAGCATCGGCTTTGCGCCGGATCAGCCTGCCGAGCCCCTTTTGTCAAGCATATTGAGACTCTTCCGTCGGCTCGCCGAAGATCCTCAGCAACGCGGCCTGAATGCCGCCACGCAGCGGGAGCTTTATGCCCTGCGCCGGCATCTCCGTCCGCAGATGCTCCGCGATGATCCCCTCGCCCGGAGCGAATTGCTGGCCATCCTGGCCAAGCCAGAAGGGGTGTACCGGACCCTTTCCGCCATGCACCAATGCGGCATTCTGGCCCGCCTCCTGCCCCCCTTCGGGCGCATCACGGGGCAGATTCAGCATGATCTCTTTCACGTATATACCGTTGATCAGCATACACTTTTTCTGCTCCGCCAGATGGGCCTTTTCTGGGCGGCCGGGCACAGCGACCTGCCGGTGATCGAAGAGGCGCGCCTGCGCATCGATCGCCCGGAACTGCTGGTCATTGCCGGCATCTTCCACGATATCGCCAAGGGACAGGGGGGCGACCACTCCCGTCTGGGCGCCCGGGAGGTCAAGCGCTTTGCCCATGACATGGGCCTTGACCGGGCCGATACCCGCTTTCTTGCCTGGCTGGTGCAACACCATCTCGACATGTCCGGCGTATCCCAGCGCCGCGATCTCGAAGACCCCCGGGTCATCCAGGATTTCGCCCGCATGGTCGGCGACGAAAGGCGCCTGAGCTATCTCCTGCTGCTCACCATTGCCGATATGCGCGCCACCAACCCGGACCTGTGGAACGATTGGAAGGGGATGCTCCTGTCCACGCTCTATCGCGGGGTACGCAGTGAATTGCAGCGCAACACCATCGCCCCCAAGGATCGGCGCACCCTGCTGCGCGCCAAGAAGCGCGACCTCCTCGCCGCGCTGCCGGCCCAGGTCCAGGCTTCGGCCCAGGCCCTCTGGCGCACCCTGGGGAGCGATTATTTCATGCGCTACGGCCACGACGAACTCCTCTGGCATACCCAAAGCATCTTGCAGCACCCGGGCCAGCGCACCCTGGTCTTCGCCCGTTCCCGCCAACCCGTCGGCACCGAGCTGCTGATTTATGGCCGCGATGTGCCCGGGCTCTTTTTGCGCATTACCAGCGCCTTGGACAAGCAATCCCTGAGCATCCTCGACGCCCGCATCGACACCAGTGCCGACGGCCACGCCCTGGACACCTTCATCGTGCTGGACGAGAGCCATGCCTTTGCCCACAGCCCGGATGCCCATCAGGACTTGGGCGAGCACCTGCGCGCCATCATTGACGGCGAAGCGGTCAGTGTGCCCCGCTTCGGACTCCGGCACCATGGGGCGCGTCATCGCTTTTTTGCCCAGAACCCCGTCGTGGTCAGCGTGGACAACGCCGCCCTGCAGCACTACACCCTCCTGGAAGTGACCGCCGCCGATCGCCTCGGCCTGCTTTATCAGGTGGGCGAGGTCCTGCTGGCCCTGAACTTGAGCATCCATGGCGCCAAGGTGTCCACCTTTGGAGAGCGGGTGGAGGACACCTTCTTCATCCTCGATGAAAACGGCAAGAAGCTGGCCGAGGCGCAACGCGAACGCCTGCGCAGCGCCTTGCTCCATGCCCTGCAGCAAAAGGCCGCCTAAGTCATGTGGTCCCGATTCCGAGCGGATCCCGCGGAGCAGCGCGACCGCGCCATCGCCCTGGCCGCCATCCTGCGCGCCGCCCTGTTGGTGCAGGACAGCGCCCGCCAGGGCATGCAGAACGGCGAAGCCAGTACCCAGACCATCCGCAGCATCCTGGCCATGGATGGGAACGACGGTATCCAGCTCTTTGGCGACGTCCCCGGCCTGCGCCGGGCGCTCGCCCTGATTTGTCCCCTGCTGCTGCGCGGCCCCAGCAATGCCCAGGAGGCCGAACTTCTCCGTTACGCGCTGGCGCTCCTGACCCTGGGCAAGCGCCTGATCGCCCGCCACGACCTGGCCGAGCGCGTGCGCCAGGGCATCGAACAAGCCCAGCGCCAGATGGAGCACTTTGCCGATCCTCTCCACCCCAGCGTCACGGCCAGTCTGGCCCAGACCTACACCGACGCCGTCGGCAAGCTCTCCCCCCGCATCATCGTCAGCGGTGAGAGCCGCTATCTCAGCAATTCCGAAGACGCCGCCCGCATTCGCACCCTGCTGCTGGCCGGCATCCGCGCCGCCGTATGGTGGCGCCAACGGGGCGGCAATCTCCTGCGCCTGATCCTGGAACGGCGCGCCCTCTGCCAGGCGGCCACCGCCCTGCTCGCCGCCAATCCCTTCAACGCCGACGCCTAGGGCACGGGGAAAGCGCAATTTGCTGGTGGGCGGAGATGTCTTAACAGGAAACGACCATCCGCTGTCCAGGATAAAATAACGTAGGAGCGGCCCATGGCCGCGACCACCCGTTGTGAAGGCGGTTTCATGATGACGGGATGCACCGGGCGCATGTCCGCGTTAGGGTGACGGCGCCACGCGCCGGCGCTTGCTGAGCCGGTCCGCCAGATGCACCGGCTCAGGGAGGCGATGGCCCCGCCCCCAGGCCAGGACCACCGCCCGGGCGCCCGCCTGATCACAGCGATGCCCCGGCGAGACATAGACGGGCCGCACCCGTTCACGGGTGCGCAGGATGCTGCCGATGCAGATCCCCTTGTCCATCAGGGGCTCCCAGTCGCCGCGCCGCTCCCCCACCACCCGCTCCTCCCCGCACAGGCGGGATTTGCCAATCCCCACGCTGGGCAGATCCAACAGGACCCCGAGATGGGAGGCGATGCCGAAACGGCGGGGATGGGCGATGCCCTGGCCGTCGCATAAGAGCAATTCCGGCCTTTGGGTCAGGGCGGCCAGGGCCGCCAAGAGCACCGGTCCCTCGCGAAAGGAAAGCAAGCCCGGCACATAGGGAAAGGTCAGGGGCCGCCGTGCCACCTGTTCCTCCACCACCTCTCCGCTGGCAAATCGCATCAGCACGGCCACGCCGACGATCTCCTCGCCGCCGGGGGCGATGGCGCAGTCCACTCCCGCCACCAGCTCCGGCAGCCGCGCCAGGGGGGCAAGCTGCACCAAGCCGGCGAGCTGCCGCTGGAGGGCAACGGCCTTTTTCGCATCCCGGGGGAATTCAGGCGCAGGCATGGGGGCAGAGGGAGCGCAGGGGGCAAGGTTCGCAACGGGGGTGCGGGCGGCAATGCTCCTTGCCCAGTTGCACCAGCAAGGCATGCAGATCATTCAATACCGCCAGGTCGGCGGGGATCTCGGCAGCAATGGCCGACTGGATCTCGCCGTAGCTCGCCTTTTCCGGGAGCAGACCCAAGCGCTCGCCGATGCGGCGGGTGTAGGCGTCCACCACCAGCACGGCGGCATCCAGGGCGTAGAGCAGAATGGCATCGGCGGTCTCTTCCCCCACCCCATGCACCGCCAAGAGGTCCCGCCGCAGTGCGGCGGGATCCTGCCCCCGACCCAGTTGCCCCGGGTCTTCGGCCACGCCTCGGGCGGCGAGGAAGGCGCAAAGGGCGCGCAGGCGCTTGGCCTTGACCCGGAAGTAACCCGCCGGCCGGATCAATTGCGCCAGATCCGCCTCGTCCATGCCGAGGATGGCGCGCACCGCGAGGGCGTCCGCCGCGCGCAGTGCCGCGATGGCCCGCTCCACATTGCGCCACGCCGTGTTTTGGGTAAGGATGGCGCCCACCATCACCTCAAAGGGCGATTGGGCCGGCCACCAGTCCTGGGCGCCGAAATGGGCATGGAGGCGCGCATAGACCAAAGGCCAGCGGGTGACGGAGGATGCGGCCATGGCTTATTTCCCGCGCCGCCCCCCCGGCCGGAACCCCGACGATCCCGCTCCTCCGGGGGCCCGCTTGCCTCCCTCCTTTTTGCCAGAAGGAGCCGTACTCGTCGATCCGGCGCCGGCCAAGCCGCCCCGCGGCGCCTTGCGTCCTGCCGGGGCCTTTTCCCGCAGCCCCTGCTGCGCCGGGGGCGCCCGCTCCACCAGCCGCTCGCCGCCACCGCCATGGGTGGAGGCGGCCTTCGGCGTCATGCCCACCGTCTCCAGAAGGGCCGCCAGCTCTTCCTCGGGAAGATCTTCAAAATAACCCACCTTGAGGTGACGCGGCATGCCGATGATGCCATAACGCACGCGCAGGAGACGGCTCACCGTCAGGCCCACCGCCTCGAAAAGCCGCCGCACCTCCCGGTTCCGCCCTTCGGCCAGGGTGACGTGATACCAACGATTGGCCCCCTCCCCCCCCGCCTCCTGCAAGGAGAGAAAATGGGCGGAGCCGTCATCCAGTTCCACTCCCGCAAGTAGCTGCTGGCGTTGCGCGTCGTTCACCTCGCCCAGGACGCGCACGGCATATTCCCGCTCCACCTCCGCCCGCGGATGCATGAGGGCGTTGGCCAGATCGCCGTCATTGGTCAGCAGCAACAGCCCTTCGGTGTTGTAATCCAGGCGCCCAACGGCGATCCAGCGGCTCCCGCGCAGGCGCGGCAGGCGGTCAAAGACCGTCGGCCGGCCCTGGGGATCCTGGCGCGTGGTCAGCTCCCCCACCGGCTTGTGATAGCGCAAAACCCGCAAACGCGGCCGCACCCAGCCGGGAACGCGCAGGGGCTCCCCATCCACCGCCAGACGGTCCGTGCCGCTGACCCGATCGCCGAGCTTCGCCACCAGACCGTTCACGCTCACCCGCCCCGCCGCTATCCATTCTTCCATGCGCCGGCGGGGACCGAGGCCGAAGCGGGCGAGCACCTTTTGCAGCTTTTCATCGTTTGTCATAACAAATACGCCCCGCACAGGGCGGGGCGCTCCTCTGAAGTGGAAAGCCGTTCAGGACGCCTTACGCTGTCCCTCGTCCTTCAGGCGGGTGATGCCCAACATCTTGAAGAGCACCTTTTCATAAAAGGGCTCGGAAACGCCGATTTTCATTTTGCGGATGAAGTACTTCTCGAAGGCCACCTTGGCCAGATGCACCCAGCGCCCTTCGGCAAACCAATCCACCGTGCGCGGCTTGAGTTGCGGCAAGGCCACGAAGGCGGCGCCGCGGTCACCCATATCGGCAAAGCAGACGGCATTCCAGGTACCCATGGTCTGGTTCCCGGTCTTGCCTTCCAGATCCGCCTTGATATTCGCTACCGCAGCCGCCACCATGGACTCGATCATGTAACCGGTCTTGGGCGCACCCGTAGGCACCGGCGTCTGCTCTACCGGGGGAATGGCGATGGCAATCCCTGCGGCAAAGATGTTGCGGTACTTCTTGCTGCGCTGGTATTCATCCACCAGCACGAAGCCGCCGGGATTGCACAGCCCCTCCACGCCGGCCACGGCCGGGACGCCCTTGAACGCCGGGATCATCATGGAAAACTTGAAGGGCAGCACCATTTCCTTGACCGTCTCGCCCTTGTCGTTTACCTGGGTGACATACATCTTGTGGTCTTCCACCTTGGTGACCTTGCAATTGGTGTAGGCTTCAAAGCCTTCTTCCTTCAGCCCCCGGGTCAGGATGGTCTGGGAATCACCCACTCCCTGGATGCCCAGATGGCCCAGGAAGGGCTCGCTGGTCACGAAGGTCATGGACGGGATCTTGTCGCGCAACCCCCGCTTTTTCAGGTCGCTGGCCACGATCAGGGCATACTCGTAAGCGGGGCCAAAGCAGCTTGCCCCGGCCATGGCGCCCATGACGATGGGGCCCGGCTCGCGCAACAGCTCCTGATAGGACTTGTAGGCCGCTTCGGCATGATCCAGGGTACACACCGACTGCACCTGGCCTTCATGGGGATCGGAGCCGGGCACGTTTTCAAAGGCCAGTTTGGGACCGGTAGTGATGAACAGGTAGTCGTAATGGACCTTGCTGCCATCGGCCAGGTCGATCTGATTGGCCTCGGCGTCGATCCGATCGGCGCGCTGCGCAATGAAGTGGATGCCTTTGCGCTCCACGTAGGGTTTGATGGGAAAGGACACGTCGTCGCGCTCTTTCCAGCCGACGCCCACCCAGGGGTTGGAAGGGACAAATTGAAAATAATCGTTGGCGCTGATCAGCGTCACCTCGTGGGCCGACCCGAGGGCCGCCTTCATCTCATAGGCGGCCGGCATTCCCCCGGTCCCTGCTCCCAGAATCACGACATGTGCCATTGCTGTATGCTCCTCGCTGAATACTGCTTGTGCTGGATAATCCGGCTACCTGATCATTCGAGCCGCGCCCGTATTACTCGCCCCTTTTTTGTATTGGGGAGTATAGCAAATCTCGTGGATGATGATAGATTTTATCATTAGAATATAGTTATTTGCCCATATACTTTATGAATGATTCTTTACTCCGCGACCTTTGCCGATGACGACAGGGCGCCCGCCTTTTCATCCCGGATCACTTCCAACTCGGGCAAGGCACCCAGGGTAGGCAGGGCGAAGTAGGCCAGGAAGGCATCGGTGGTAGCCCACAATGCCGGACGGCCGGGGGTATCCCGATGCCCGACCACGTCAATCCAGCCGCGCTCCTGGAGCTGACGCAGCACCTGCGCCCCCAGGGTCACGCCGCGCCACTGTTCTATCTCCGGGCGCGTGATGGGCTGACGATAGGCGATTACGGCGAGGGTTTCCAGCACGGCCCGGGATAGGCGGCGCGGCCCCTGGGCGTGCAGACGCAGCAACCAGGGAGTGTAGCGTGGATGGATGTGCAACTGATAGCCACCGGCCACCTCGCGCAATACGAGCGGTCCCGAGCCCTGCACCAGCAAGCCCTGCAGGGCCGCCTCCCAGTCATCGCCGTCCTCCTCGGCAACAAAGACCGCCGCCAGTTGCTCCCTGGTCAGCGGCGTGTCGCTGGACAAGAACAGGGCCAGCAACTGATCCTGCATGAGATTCCGGGACGCGGCCATCATGGCGCCAGCACCGCCCATTCGCCCCCTTCCGTACTCGCCAAGAGCAATGAGCGCTGGCGCAAGAGTTCGAGAATGGCCAATAGCGCCATGGCCAGACGCAGGCGATTGCCCTCCCGGGGCAGCAGGGCGGGCAACGGCCATGGCTCCCGGCGCGCGGTGCAAAGCTGCAGGATATCTGCCATGCACTGGCGCAAGGCCAGTTCGGCGATGGGCAGGTGGTGCTGGATCGCCGCGCGGCGCAAGCGGCCCTGTATTCCCCGCCAAGTCTGCACCAGGTCGGGAAGGGTGGCCGCCGCCAGAGGGACAGGCAGCGGATCATGGGCAACGGCCAGCGCCGGCCAGAAGTCGCGCCCGGCCTGGGGAAGGCGGTCCAGGGCCTGGGCGGCGGCCTGCACCACGGCGAGGGCCTCAAGCCGGCGCGCCAATTCCAGGCGCGGATCCATTTCCTCGTCATCGGCGCTGGGCGGAACCGGCAGGAGCATGCGCGCCTTGATCTCCGCCAGCCACGCCGCCATCAGCAGATATTCCGCGGCCAGTTCCAGATTGCGCCGCCGCGCCTCTTCCAGATAGTGCAGATATTGGCGCGTGACCTCCGCCACCGGGATATCGCGGATATCCATGCGATTGCGGCGAATCAGCCAGAGCAGCAGATCAAGGGGGCCGGAGAAGGCGTCGAGAAAGACTTCCAGCGCATCGGGCGGAATATAGAGCCCTTCCGGAATCACCCCCAGATCCACCCCCTTGACCTGCGCGGGAAGCCCTTCGGGGCGCCCGACCATGGGACCGGACGCCTGCCCCGCTTCAGGGTAGTGCGCGGCCATGATCCAGGCGCATGGCGCTGCGCACCTTTTCCAGGGTCTCCGCAGCCCTGGCCCTGGCCCGCAGCGCACCCGCCTCAACGATCTCGCGCAACTGTGCAGGGCGCGCCGCCCAATACTCGGCGCGTTCGCGGATGGGTGCCTGTTCGGCCAGTACCGCATCAATCACCGGCTGTTTGCAATCCAGGCAGCCGATCCCCGCCGTGGTGCAGCCCTCCCAGACCCAGGCCCGCGTTTCCGGGCCGGAGTAGACCTGATGAAACTCCCATACGGGGCATTTTTCCGGGTTGCCGGGATCATTGCGCCGCACCCGCGCCGGGTCCGTGGGCATGGCCCGGATCTTCTTGCCCACCTCCTCCGGCAGTTCCCGCAAGGGAATGGTGTTGCCATAGGATTTGCTCATCTTTTGCCCATCCAGGCCGGGCATTTTTGCCGCCTCCGTCAGGAGCGCCCGGGGCTCGATGAGGATCTCGCGTCCCCGGCCCTCGAGATGGGCCAGCAGTTGCGCACGCAGGGCGTCGCTGAGACTCGCCTGGGCCTGCAGAAAACCCTGGGCCTCGGCCACGGCCGCCCCATCGCCTTCCTGTTGGTAACGTTCGCGCAAGCCGAGATAGGCCCGGGCCGCCTTCTTGCCCATGGCCTGCAGACCCTTTTCCACCTGCGCCGGGGCATCCGGATCCCGTCCGTAGAGGCTATTGAAGCGGCGCGCCAGTTCGCGGGTGATCTCCAGGTGGGCCACCTGATCGGCCCCCACCGGCACCTGGCGCGCGCCGTAGAGCAGGATATCGGCACTCATCAGCAGGGGATAGCCGAGAAAACCGAAGGTGGCCAGATCGCGATCGCGCAGCTTTTCCTGCTGATCCTTGAAGCTCGGCACCCGCTCCAGCCAGGACAGCGGCGTGAGCATACCCAGCAGCAGCGCCAACTCCGCATGTTGCGGCACCTGCGACTGGATGAAGATGGTCGCCCGCTCCGGATCGATGCCCACCGCCAGCCATTCCACCACGAGATCCCAGACGGCCGCGCTGATCCCCTCGGCTGTCTCGTAATGGGTGGTCAGGGCGTGCCAATCGGCCACGAAGAAGAAACAGTCGTGCGCCTCCTGCAGACGCAGCCAGTTTTTCAGCACGCCGTGATAATGCCCCAAATGCAGGCGCCCCGTGGGGCGCATCCCGGAGACGATGATTTCACCCATCACATTCCACCCATCTGCAGAAACAGACTACGCAAGAGGAAAAAAACCGGCCCCATCACCGTCCCCAAAACTCCGGTGAAAAGCAGCACGATCAGAATGATGAAGCCGTAGGGTTCGAGGCGGCTGAGGGCGTCGCTGGCCGCTCCGGGCAGCAGGCCCACGGCCACCCGCCCGCCATCCAGGGGCGGAATGGGGATCATGTTGAGGATCATGAGGATCAGATTGATGCTGATCCCCGCCACGCCCATGAGCTGCATGGGCTCACTGATATAGGCCAACGGACCGGGCAGATGCGCGCCGATCCACAACACCAGGGTCCAGAAAAAGGTCATGAGCAGATTGGCGGCGGGACCGGCCAGGGCCACCAGGACCATATCGCGCTTGGGATTGTGCAAACCGGCGAAGTTGACCGGGACCGGCTTGGCATAGCCGAAGAGAAAGGGCGAACCCAGCAGCAAGAGCAACGCCGGCAGCAAGATGGTCCCGAAGGGATCGATATGCTTCAGCGGATTGAGGGTCAGCCGGCCCATGAGCATGGCCGTGGGGTCGCCATGTTTCCAGGCCACATAACCGTGGGCCACCTCGTGGACGGTGATGGCGAAAATCACCGGGATGGACCAGATGGCAACGACTTTGATGAACTGCGCGGTATCTAACATGAGCGGAGTATAACAACCTCCCCGGGGAAATTGGAAAACTCCTGGCCGCTCTGCGCGGCATCCCTCCTAGGAGGCGGAGGGCAGCCCCAGCCGTGCCGGATCCCCAGCGCCCTCGCGCACGATCCGGGCCGGCCAGGCCAGCAGATCCACCACGGTGGAGCAGAGCGTGCTGCCCGGACCGCTCAGCAGGACCAGATCCACTTGCCGCCCCATCTCCGCGCAAATGCGTTCGGGATCCGTCAGCGCCTCCGCATCTCCGGGCAACTGCAGGGTGGAACTCATGAGCGGCTCCCCCAGGCCGTCCAGCAGGGCGCGGCACAGGGGATGGTCTGGCAGGCGCACGCCAATACTGCGTTTGCGCGGATCGGCCAGACGCCGGGGCACATCATGGGTGGCCGGAAGGATGAAGGTATAAGGCCCGGGGAGGGCCCGGCGCAGCAGGGCAAAGGCACGGTCATCCAGCTTGGCGTATTCCGCCAGTTGGGAGATGCTGGAAAACAATAGGGAAAGGTCATGCTGGAGATCGAGCTGGCGGATCCGGCGCAAGCGCTCCTGAGCCTCCCGGGCATCGATCATGCAGCCCAAGGCATAACAGGTATCCGTAGGATAGACCAGGAGACCGCCGCCGCGCAGAACGTCCAGCGCCTGCGCCAGCAGACGGGCTTGGGGATTGACCGGATGTATGTTCAGACAAAGACCCACTATCAACTCCTCCGATAACGGCACGAATCATGGCCAGCGGGCGGCAGGCAACCAAGAACCTATCCCTGGCGGCCCGATGATACGCCGCAGTCCCGCTTCCACCAAAGCGCTCCCCGGACCACAGAAGGCCGGCCAGGCAGGAATTTTGGTGTTCCCTGGCAAAAGACGTATAGTTGACGGTCAGGCCGCGCCCACCATTGTGGCATTTGCCCGCAATGCCGGAAACGGCGCGCCGCCTTTGCGCAGGCGATAGTGATGTGGACGTCCGTTACGCCGCCGACAAGCAATAACCGCGTTGAGGAGAAGATACCATGCCCGCAAACAGCACGCGCCCCCTCTGGTCCCTGGCGGACATTCCCTATGGTGCCATCGATCTCCAGAAAATAGCCGCCGAGACCGACTGGTTTTATCTCCTGGCCGGGGCCTCTTTTGTCGAAATCCTCTCCGACCTCTACACCCGCAATCTGGTCAGCTATTATGCCGGCGACGAAGAAGCCATTGCCTGGCTGGAAACGGAGTGGGAAATGGAGGAAATGCAGCATGGGCGTGCCTTGCGCCAGTATGTGGCGACCGTGTGGCCGGATTTTGACTGGGAGCGGGCCTTTGCCGGCTTTCGCCAGGACTACAGCCCCTATTGCCGCCCCGAGTTGCTGGGCCCCAGCCGCGCCCTGGAAATGGCGGCGCGCTGCGTCGTGGAAACCGGGACATCGAGCTTTTATGCCATGATCCAGGCGGCCAGCCCTGAACCGGTGTTGGCCCAGCTTGCCAGCCGCATCCGTAATGACGAGGTGCATCATTACAAGTATTTCTACCGGTTTTTTCGCCATTATCAGGAGCAGGAAAACAACTCCCGTTGGCGGATTGGCCGGGAATTGTGGCGGCGGGTGGCCGAAGTCGACCAGGAGGACGCCTATCTGGCCATCAAGAATGTCTTCCAGGTGCGTAACCCCGGAATGCCCTTTTCCCACGATGATTTTGAACAATTCCGGGGGCGCATGAGCGTCTGGGTCCGGCGCTATTACCCCTTCGACATGGCCCTCAAGATGCTGCTCAAGCCCGTGGATTTGCCCCCGACCCTGCAAAAGGCCGCCCTGCCCCTCCTAACGCGGGGGGCAAGGCGGCTGGTGGCCGCGTAACAGGATTGCAAAACGGTCGGGCCGCTCTCCTCGACGAGGCGCGGCCCGACAAACTGCAGATCCATCCCTTACAGCTTGTTCATGAGGGCTCCCACGGAGGCGCCGACGGCACCGCCGACGGCCGCCCCCACCGCCGGATTGCCGCCGGCCACGGCTCCCAGCACCGCGCCGCCCGCGGCTCCGATGGCACCGCCGCTCAAGGCCCGCTGCTGGGTAGGCGTCATGGACGCACATCCGCTGCCCAAGGCCACTACGCCACCAGCCAAAGCCAAGGCTAGAATTTTACGCTTCACACGACCCTCCTCTGCCTGATTTTGATAAGCGACTGCCCAAGGGCAACGCTTCCATGCGTTCCAGCCATGCCCCCGGAGAATCCATTTCCTACTGGTCAAGGCGCTCAGTCATCATCACCCCAGCGCCGATCATCGCCGCGGTGCCAGTGGCGCCAGCGCGGGCCACGACGGTCATACCACCCTGGCGGCGGCGGGGGCGGTGCGTAATAGACCGGAGGCGCCGCGTAATAGGTGGGCGCCCCATAATAAGCGACGCCCGGCACACCGATGGACAAACTGAGCGCCGGGCCGCCCCAGCCATCCCCGTCGGCCAAGGCGCTGCCCGACATCACGGCCGCTCCCAGCAACAAGGCACCCAGCCCGATGATGCTCCGTATTTTCCGTGTCATTCTCTTCTCCTTATATTGATATGATCGGCACGGGAGGCGCAGCCTCCGTTGCCGGCCGCGCCTCCAGGCGCAGCCATTGGGCTTGTTCCACCTGCCCCACCACGGCCCGCACCTGCCGGGCCGCCTGCAGGTCCTGATGCGCCAAGAGGGGCGCAGCCCGAGGGGCAGATGGAGTTTCGTGATGCACAAAGATCCCCAAGGCCGCGAACGGCGCCATCAGGATGACGGCAAATAGGTAATCTCGAATAGGGTTGCGCATGGTTTCCCCCTGCATTGAGTAGGTGTACGCATTTCATAAGCAGAATCCGTGCCAGTTTTAATAACCCATTGTGTGGATGGATATTTACTGATTTGACTCCGGTTTTGTCCGGAATGCCGGGGAGATCGCTCCGCCGATTTGTCGCCGCAGGCCAACAAAACTCCGATAACAACCGGATTTTTCCATGAAAACCAGTCAGTTAAAATGGTTGCTCGATGTCTACACCGAGCCCACCCTCCGGCCTTGACGGCGGCTCTCCCCTATAGGAGAGTAAACGGGCAGCAAGGAGCCCCTTTGACCCGCTTTTTATTATTCATCATGACCCTGGCCACCATGGTCGCTGCGCATGCAGACGTTGGGGATTGGCTCGCGGCCGGCAACACCCTGCAGTCCATTCAGAAAGGCCTGGCGGGAAGGCCGACGCCGGAAGGGCTGAAACAGTGGCTCACGGAGAGTACGGGGATTGCCAGCAATGCCCGGCAATGCGTAGCGAGAGAACAGAAAAATCTGGATGCCGTCCAGCAGAATATTGCGGTCCTCGGTCCGGTGGTTGCGGGTGAACCGCCAAGCCTTGCCAAGCTGCGCGATCACCTGCAAAAGCAGCAACAGCGCGTCAATAGCCAACTGGCCACCTGCCGACTGCTCACCGTACAAAGCACGGAGCTAAAGCGGCGCGTCCAGAACGAGCAGGACCGGATCCATACCGCCGCCCTCCTCCATCATGGCCCCAATCTCTTTCAGGGCGGTGCCGCCCTCCTGTCCACCCCGCCCTTTGCCCACCCTTTCTGGCAAAGCTGGTGGCGTGGACTCGGTGGCCGGACAGCGCTGGGCAGCGCCGACATGCAGTGGTGCCTGGGGCTTGGCCTCGCGGCATTCGTCATTGCCTGGGGATGGCGGCGCCGACAACGATCCCGCCAACCGCCCCCAACCATGCTCCGTGGCTATGGATCTGCCTGGCAGGCGGCGCTGGGCCGTTATCTGCCGCTGCTCTCGGGGGCCGGCGCGGCGGCCGCTAGCCTGGAAATCCAGGGCGCCGCGGAGCAATGGCCGTGGGCACTCTGCATGGGGATTTTGAGCTACGCCGCAGGCGCCGCGCTCCTGTATCTGATCCTTGCACCGAGCCACCCCCTGCCCCGCCAACTGGACTGGCCCCCCAGGATCAGCCGCTCCCTCCTCCTGGAGCTGCGCGGCGTACTCCTCCTGGTAATACTGTATTTTTTTGTGGATTGGCCACTGCCCGGGGTGGATCTGGCGGATCTCGGCGGACAGGTGGTCCGGCCCCTCTTCCAGGTGGCCATTCTGATACTGCTGCTGCGGGTGCTCTGGAATCTGGGCACGGTGCGGCCCTTCGCTGCCTGGTCGTTCCCGCGCATCGTCGCCGGGCTGGCCATCATCGCTACGGTGCTGGTCGAATTCAGCGGCTACGATGCCCTGGCGGCCTTCCTGTTTCGCGGCATCTCCCTGACGCTGCTCGCCATTGGCCTGGGCCTGATCCTCAACCTGCTGCTCCGCGACGGCATCCTGCGCATGAGCCACAACGACGGAGCCTGGAAACAGTTGCTGCGGCGCCGGCTGGGTCTGAGCACCGAACAAAATCTGCCCGGCACCCTGTGGCTGCGCGGCCTGCTCTATTTCATCCTCTGGATCCTGGTGGGCGCGGCCATCCTCCATGCCTGGGGGCTCTCGGGGAACGGCTTTGGCATCCTTTGGGCACAGTTCTCGGCAGGGTTTACCGTGGGCGGATTTCACTTGGCGCCGCTGCGCCTGCTTCTCGCATTGCTGATATTCTTGCTGCTGCTCAACGTGAACGCCTGGGTCCAGCAGCGCCTCGGCAAACACCCGCTTTTCATGGATCGTCTCGCTTCCGGCGAACGCCACTCCATCCTGACCATCATTCGCTATGTCGGAGTAATCATCACCCTGCTGGTGGCCCTAGCCATAGCGGGCATCAACCTGCGCAACCTCGCCATCATTGCCGGCGCCTTATCCGTGGGCATTGGTTTTGGCCTGCAAAATATCGTGAACAACTTCGTTTCGGGCCTGATCCTCCTTTTTGAGCGGCCCATTCGCGTGGGTGACTGGGTGGCGGTCGGCAAAACCGAGGGCTACGTCCAACGCATCAGTATCCGCTACACGCTGATCCTGACCTTTGATCGAACGGAAGTCTTTGTACCCAATTCGGAAATGATCTCCGGCCAGGTCACCAACTGGACCTACAGCAATTCGGTACTCCGCCTGATGATCCCGGTCCAGGTATCCCAGGACAGCGACGTAGTCCTGGTTATGCGGGTCCTGGAGGAAGTAGGGCGCCACCACCCCGATGTCCTGCAGGATGATCCCCGCGGCATCCCGCCCACGGCCTTATTTCTGAATGTCGACGAAAACGCCCTGCGTTTCGCGCTGCGGGTATATCTGGAAGACGGCAACAAGAGTTTCAACGTGCAGACAGAACTGCGCACGAAGATGGTGGAGAGCCTGCGCCAGCACGGCATCGCCCTGGCCCATCAGCAACAGGATGTGCATGTCATTTCCGCCCGCACACACCCCAGCCCAGTCCGCCGGCCAGAAATAACACCCGGAATGCCCGACCCGAAGGGCGGCTAGGAAAATGGATGGGGGGCAAGGCATGCCGGGGTCCGCGGCAAGGCGCATCGGCCCCTGCGTACCTGCAGCCCCGAACCCCGCCGGAGAGGATCCGTGCGTACGGCACCCAACCGGCCTGAGCGCAGCTATCGGATCAAGGCAGGTACTTGACGTGGCGTCTGCCAGACGCTAGCATCTGCACCACTTTTCCCCGGTAGCTCAGTCGGTAGAGCGGGTGACTGTTAATCACTAGGTCGGCAGTTCGAGCCTGTCCCGGGGAGCCAAAGAAATCAGGCACTTAGGACGGTTTCCTAGGTGCCTTCATTTTTTCCATCCAACCCATATCCAACCTCAGAAGGAAAAACGGGGTGGATGCGGCTCATCCCCGGATCAGCTTCATCAACTCGCGCTCTTCCCTGTTGTACTCGCGGATCAGCGCCATAACCTCCCGCACCTCTCGCCGGGCGGCACGCACTCCGCTGCTCCTGGCATTAGCCGCGCTCTTGGCTTTTCCTGCCTCGGTTTTGG
>NZ_JBMFWL010000039.1:0-18053 GCF_049965315.1 Acidithiobacillus sp.
GATTCTGCTGAACGGATGTCTAAAACGCGCCGTTGACGGCGTGTTTTTTCAATAGGTTACCCAACGCCCATGGCTGGTTTATTTTAGATGGGGGATCATAAAATAAGTAATAAAAACAAATAGATGTAATCATTTACTTTGGTACTGCTGCATCATGGGGGTGTGTTGCTGGAGGGCACCGGAATCATTCACCGGGCCGGCGCCCCTTTTCCGCTCCGCAAGCGGCGGGGCGGGTTTGCTGCACTGTTCCATCGCGACGGTTTGCCGTCTTTTGGCTCAGGCCGATGCCATCCGATAGAGCTCGTCCTTGAGGGCGAGGCGGCGTTTTTTCATTTCTTCCAGCACGCTCTCGCCAGCGGTAGCATCGTTGCGCTCGATATGTTCGATTTCCGCGGTGAGGGCGTTGAACTCGTCAAAGGCCTTGGCAAAGTGCGCATTGCTTTGCTGCAGGACGTCCATGCGAGCCGCGAGTTGGGGGAATTCCTTTTTCAGGTCCTGGTGTTCCGTTTGCATGTTGCGCTCCTTCCGGTTGCCGGGCCCGGGATCAGGCCCAGGGTGCTTGCCTACGGACTGCAAATTAGCATTGTGCCCATTGGCTGGGCAAGCGTCCTTGCGGTTGAAGGAAGTGGGAGCGGGCGTTACCATGAACAATGGCAAATAGGCAGAGGATGATCGGGGCGTTATGATCGAGGTCAAGTTTTTCGCCAGTATCCGCGAGCAACTGGGTTGCGCGCAGTTGTGCCTGCCGTTGCCGCGGGGGGGCTGCGTGGCCGATGTCCTGCGGGCGGTGGAGGCGCAGACAGGGGTG
Organism: Acidithiobacillus sp.; assembly: GCF_049965315.1. GTDB lineage: Bacteria > Pseudomonadota > Gammaproteobacteria > Acidithiobacillales > Acidithiobacillaceae > Acidithiobacillus_B. Next base: position 809 of record NZ_JBMFWL010000039.1, read on the forward strand.
CCCTTGGCGGGTCAGCACCTCCTCGCCGCGGTGAACATGGCCCATGTGGCCATGACGGCGCCGGTCAGCGATGGTGACGAGGTGGCCTTTTTTCCACCGGTGACGGGGGGCTGAGATGCTGGTCAAGGTGCAGGCGGCGGATTTTGACTCCCAGGCGGAGATCAACGCCTTTCCCCAGGAGGGCATCCGCGGCGCGGGTGGTCTGGTGAGTTTTGTGGGGACGGTGCGCGATTACAGCGATGCGGCGGATATCCTGGCCATGGAGATCGAGCATTATCCGGGCATGACCGAGCGGGAACTGGAGCGCATCAGCGCGGAGGCCAGGGTTCGCTACGATATCCTCGACAGTCTGGTCATCCACCGTTTTGGCCGTTTGGCGCCCAACGAGCGCATCGTCCAGGTGACGGTGTGGGCGCGACACCGGGCGCCGGCCTTTGATGCCTGCCGTTTCCTCATCGACGTGTTGAAAACCAGCGCGCCCTTCTGGAAGCGGGAGATCACGCCTACCGGCACGCGCTGGGTCACGGATTGCCCGGGCTGCCGGGCGGGGACGCGCGAGGGCCATAGCCACGGAGTCGCGCCGGCCGCCGGCCATCAGCATTCATCCATGCACAAGTGAGCGAAAATGCCGAGCTTTGATGTGGTTTCCGAGTTGAACTTCCAGGAAGTGGACAACGCCCTGCATGCGGCGGTGAAGGAGATCACCACCCGCTACGATTTCAAGGGCTCCAAGGCGACCATGAAACGGGAGGAGGGCAAGATCACCATTCTCGCCGAGGACGAGTACAAGCTCGGGCAGATGCTGGATTTGCTCACGGCGCGGCTGGTCAAACGCGGCATCGACCTCAAGGCGCTGGAATTGGGCAAGGTGGAGGCGGCCGCCGGGGGCATGGAGCGGCAGATTTGCCAACTCAAGGTAGGGCTGGACGCGGAAACGGCCAAACGCATGGTCAAGTTTCTCAAGGATGCCAAACACAAGGTCCAAGCCAGCATCCAGGGGGATCAACTGCGGGTGTCGGGCAAGAGCCGGGACGAGTTGCAGACGGTCATTGCCGCCCTGCGCGGGCAAGATTTCGGTCTGCCCCTGCAGTTCACCAATTTTCGGGATTGACCATGAAAGACGCTGCCCGGCGGGCTCGGCACTTGCTGCGTTCCCATTATCAGGGTGCCCTGGCGACCCTGGATGGGGAGGGCATGCCCTTCGCATCGGCGCTGCATTATGCCTGTGACCACCAGGGCAGGCCCTGGTTTCTCCTTTCGCACCTGGCCGAACACACGCGGCATCTGCTTGCCGATCCGCGCGCCTCGCTGCTGGTCTGGCAGCCGGGGCAGGATCTCCTGGCGGCGGCGCGGATGACCCTCCTGGGGCGGGTCGTGGCGGCGGAACCGGACGACGCCCTGCGCGCGCGGCTGCTGCGCCTCCTGCCCGGTGCTGCCCGCTATCTCGCCTTGCCCGGTTTTCATTTTTATACCCTGCAGGTAGAGCGGGTGCGCCTGATCGCGGGTTTCGGCGAAGTGGGCTGGGTGGCTGGCGATGCCTATGCCTTTCCCGCCCAGGGGGATCTCGCCGCTGCCGAGGCGGGGGCGGTGGCGCACATGAATGCGGATCATCGCGAGGCCGTAGCGGCCTATTGTCGCCGTCTTGGCGGCTTGTCGGGGGAAATGACGGCGGAAATGCTGGCCTGCGATCCGGAAGGGATGGATCTGGACTGCGCCGGCCAGCGCTTGCGGCTGGATTTCCCGGCGCCGGCGCAAGACGTGCAGGCCCTGCGCGAGCTGCTGGTGGCCATGGCACGGGAGAAGGGCGGCGCATGACGGCTGCCACGCCCCGGGCATCGCAGGGGCCGAGCATGGCACCGGGGGTCTGGGGCACCGCCCCGGGGAGCGGATCATGCTGCCCTTGATGCCCGCACCTCGCCCTTCGGCCGGGCCGGCGCTGCGGGTCGGCAACGGGCGGCTTCGGCTGCTGCAGGTTCTGGGCGGCGACGGCCGAGGCGGGGCGGATCAGGTTGCCCTGGCCTTGGCCGATGGCCTGCACGAGCGGGGTTTTACGGTGGCGTTCTTCGTGCCTGCGGGTTTCGTGCGCCATCAGGGGGAACGCCTGCGCGGGCGGGCGGTCACTATTGCCCAGTCATTTTCCCCCTTCAGCGCAGCGACGCTGGGGGCCCTGCGCCGGGCGGCGCAGGGGGCCGATCTGGTGCTCACCCATGATTCTCCGGCCCGGCACCTGACCCTGGCGGCCAAGGCCATGGGCGGTCTGCAAGCCCCCTTGTGGTTCATGCGTCATTGCATCATGCGTCCCCCAGCCCTGCCCTGGGCGCCCTGGCAGCGGCTCTGGGTGGCGCATCAACTGGCCGCCAGCGAGGTGATCGCCGAGAGTCTCATCGCCAGCGGCTATCCCGCCCGGCGGGTCACCCGCCTCTATGCGGGCCGCGATCTCTCGTCTTTCTTTGCGGCAGGGCCCCGGGCCAGCAGCGCGCTGCGGGCCCGTCTCGGCCTCGATGTCCCGCCAGCACCTTTTTGCATCGGCATGGTGGCCCGTTTCGATCGCTGGCCGGGATGGCATCCCGGGGTGGCGCACCCCAAGGGCTTTGATGTACTTTTCGCGGCCCTGTCGCGGCTGGATTTTCCCTATCGCGTCCTGCTTCTGGGTCCGCCCAATCCGGAAGACCACGAGGCCCTGCGTGCCATGGCCCAGGTCCACGGCGCGCGTCCCGACTGGCTGATTTTCCCCGGCTTTCAGAATGATATCTCGGCCTATTATGGGCTGATGGATGTCAATGTCCTGCCCTCGCGGCGCGAGGGGCTCGGTCTGGCGCTGGTGGAAGGATTGGCCGCCGGGGTGCCCGTGCTGGGCAGTGGCAGCGGCGGCATTCGCGAAGTGATCCAGGACGGACGCAATGGGTTCCTCTTTCCCGAGGGCGATGCCGTTGCCCTGGCAGGCCTGTTGATCCGCCTGGCGCGGGAGCCGGAGTTGCGGCGGCGCCTGGGTGAGGAGGGCAGACGTCAACTGCAGGAGGCCGCCTTTGACGAAGGCCGCCTCGTGGGTGGTTTTATGGACTGTCTGGCGCGGGAGCATCCGGCCTCTGTGCATGGCGAGAGGATGCCGTAACGCGGGGGAAAATGGGCAGTAGGGGGATAAAGGGCGGTATCGGCATAGGAGCATAACCGATGGAAGCAGCGGAGAAGCAATTGCAGGCATTGGTGGGGCGGCTGCCCGGGATCGGGGCGGCCGCCCTGATCAGCCGCGAGGGAGTGCCCCTGGCGACGGTGGGGATGGAAGAGGATTTGGCCGACACCCTGGCCGCCCTGGCCTCGGGGATGTGCGCCCTGGCGAACCGGCTGTCGAACAACCTGGCCAATAGCGCCGTGCGCCATCTGCGGGTGGACCTGGATGGCCAGGACCTGGTTTTCGCCCCGACCGGCTCCGGTGCCGTGTTGGCCGTATTGCGGCGGGACGGGACGGGCGAGGCGGGTATCGAGGGTTTGCGCCGGGAAGCGCTGGCCCTATGAGCGCCGACGAAGGGGTGGCCGTAGCCCTTCAACATACCCCCCTCTCTGCTTGGCACCGCGCCCATGGCGCACGCATGGTGCCCTTCGCGGGCTGGGAGATGCCGCTCCACTATGGATCCCAGTTGGCGGAACATGAGGCGGTGCGCAACGGGGCCGGTTTTTTTGATGTCTCGCACATGCGGCCGCTGGATATCAGCGGGCCCGATGCGCGCGCCTTGCTCCGCTATGCCCTGGCCAATGACGTGGCCAAGCTTGATGGGCAGGACGGCAAGGCCTTGTACAGCACGCTGCTGAATGCCCAGGGCGGCATCCTGGACGACCTTATCGTCTATGCCCGCGGGGAGGGCCGTTACCGGGTGGTACTCAATGCCGGCACGGCCCGGGCCGACACGGCCCACTTCCGGAACCTGGTTGCCGCTCACGGCTGGCAGGCGGATCTGCAGGAGCGCTCCGATCTGGCCATGCTGGCGGTGCAGGGCCCCCGCGCCCGGGGGCTGGTGGCGGAGGCCCTGGATCTGCCGGTCCTGAATGCCCTGGCGTCCTTCACGGCCATGGAGGGGCATGCCCTGGGCGGGGTCTTCGTAGGGCGCACCGGTTATACCGGCGAGGATGGGGTAGAGGTGATCCTCGCAGCGGAGCAGGCGCCCATCCTGGCCGAACGCTTGCGCGATCGCGGCGCCGTTCCCTGTGGTCTGGGGGCTCGGGACAGCCTGCGCCTGGAAGCGGGGTTGAATCTCAATGGCCAGGACATGAGCCCGGCGGTCACGCCCTGGGAGAGCAACCTTGGCTGGACGGTGGACCTGCGCGGGGATCGGGATTTCCTTGGTCGTGCCGCCCTGGAGGCGCAACGCGCCGCGGGCGTGGGGCGAACGCTGGTGGGCCTGGTGCTGGACGAGGGGATTCCCCGTCACGGCTATACCGTAGAGGACGCCAACGGCCAACCCTGCGGAGAGATCACCAGCGGCATCTTTTCGCCGAGCCTGCGCCGGGGGATTGCCCTGGCCCGGGTGAGCGCCGCCCCCGATGTGGGTGGCCGGCTCTGGGTCTCCGTGCGCGGCGTGCGGCGGCCCGCCCTGGTCGTCAAGCCCCCTTTCTGGCGCGCCGGCCGAGCCCATTTTTCACCATCCGAGGAGAATGCGTCATGAGCACCGTTCCGGACAATCTGCGTTACACCGAGACCCACGAGTGGGTGGAGAATATCGGCGGAGGGCGTTATCGGGTAGGCATCACGGATCATGCCCAGGAACTTCTGGGCGACCTGGTGTTCGTGGAGTTGCCCGCCCTGGGTAGCCAGATCCGGGCGGGTAACCCCTGCGGGGTGCTCGAATCGGTCAAGGCCGCAGCCGATTTGTATGCGCCCATTTCGGGAACGGTGGCGGAGGTTAATGACGCCCTGGTCGAGAACCCCCAATGGCTGAATGAAGACCCCCACGGACGGGGCTGGATCATGGTCGTCCATGCCGATGCCGCGGCCTGGGACGGGTTGCTGGACGCCGCGGCCTACGCCCGTATCGCGGAGGCCTGAATGCCCTATATCCCCCACGGCCCCGATGAGGTGGCGCAGATGCAGGCGGCCATCGGCATCGCCGATCTGGATGCCCTTTTCGACGAGGTGCCCGCCCAACTGGGAAGCCGCGATCTGCCTTTGCCCCATGGGCTTGGGGAAATGGCGCTGCGGCGGGAAATGGAAGAGCGCGCCGCCGCCAATACCCCGTTGCGCTGTTTTGCCGGCGGCGGCGCTTACGCCCACCATATTCCGGCCATCGTCTGGGAGCTTGCCGGGCGGGGCGAACTTTATACCGCCTATACGCCTTATCAGGCCGAGGCGAGTCAGGGAACCTTGCAGATCCTCTACGAGTACCAGAGCTTTCTGACCCGCTTGACGGGGATGGAGGTGGCCAATGCCTCCCTCTACGACGGCGCCTCCGCCCTGGCCGAGGCCTGTCTCATGGCCCTGCGTCTGCAAGGGGAAGGCAAGACCATCCTCGTCCCGGAAAACCTCCTCCCTGCCTGGCGGCAGGTTTTGGACAGCATCCTGGGCTGGCAGGAGATTCCCTTGCTGGGGGTGCCCTATGACCGGCAGAGCGGGCGCATGCGGCTACCCGAAGGGGACAGCGACAGCGCGGCGCTCATCATTCCTCAGATCAATGCCTGTGGCGGGCTGGAGGCGGTGGATGCCCTCACCGACTGGGCCCATGCCCGGCAGATGCTGGCCATTGCCGTGGTCAACCCCCTGGCCTTGGCAATCCTCAAGGCGCCCGGTGCCTGGGGACAGGGAGGGGCGGATCTGGTGGTGGGAGAGGGACAGCCCCTGGGCATTCCCTTGTCCGCGGGCGGTCCCTTTTTCGGCTTCCTCACCTGCCGCAAGGCCCATGTTCGGCAGATGCCCGGACGCCTGGTGGCACGCACCGTCGATGCCCGGGAGCGGGAGGGCTTTTGTCTGACCCTGCAGGCGCGGGAGCAGCACATCCGCCGCGGCAAGGCGACCAGCAATATCTGCACCAACCAAGGGCTCATGGTCACCGCTGCCACCATCCACATGGCGGCCCTGGGCGGTGACGGGCTGCGCCGGACGGCCGTCACCTGCCATGCTCAGGCGCGCCGCTTGCGGGACTTGCTGGCGGAAGTGCCGGGCACCCAATTCCCATTCCCCGGTCCGTTTTTCCATGAATTCGTCCTGCGCCTGCCCCGCTCCGCCCGGGCGGTACGCGATGCCCTGCTGGAGCGCGGCATCCTGGCCGGTATCTGCCTGGCGGAATGGGGGATGGGCGAGGCCGGAGATTTGCTGGTCTGCGTGACGGAACTTGCCAGTGATGAGGACCTGCTGGATTATCGCGACGCGCTGTTAGTGACCCTGAAGGATCTGTCTGCATGAATCCCACACCGCTCATTTTTGCCTACGACCACCAGCGGGACCCGGTTCATGGATCGATGGATGAGGCGAAAGCCTTGGCGGACATTCCCCAGGCATTGCTCCGCGGGGATGCCCTCCACTGGCCCAATCCGTCGGAACTGGAGGTCGTGCGTCATTATACCCGTCTGTCCCAGCGCAATTTTTCCATTGACACCCATTTCTATCCGCTGGGCTCCTGCACCATGAAATACAACCCGCGCATTGCCCATGAAGGGGCCATGCTGGCCGGTTTCGCGCGTCTCCACCCGCAGACTCCGGCCCCGGCCATGCAGGGTTTGCTGCGCATTTTGTGGGAACTGCAGGAGTGGCTGGCCGCCGTGACGGGGATGGCGGCGGTGGGCCTGACTCCGGCGGCGGGTGCGCAGGGGGAGCTGGCCGGGGTCGCCATGATCCGCGCCTATCACCAGTCTCGCGGCGATCACCAGCGCAAGCGCATGCTCATTCCCACGGCGGCCCACGGTACCAATCCGGCCAGTGCCCGTATGGCAGGCTTTACGGTGGTGGAGATCCCCACCGGCCACGACGGCGATCTGGATCTGGCCGCCCTGGGCGCCGCCCTGGGTCCGGATACGGCGGGCATCATGCTGACCAATCCCTCGACGCTGGGCGTTTTCGAGCGGCAGATCGTGCAGATTGCCGAACGCGTCCATGGGGCCGGGGGGCTGCTCTATTACGATGGCGCCAACCTCAATGCCATTCTCGGCCGGGTGCGGCCCGGTGACATGGGTTTTGACGTCATGCACCTCAACCTGCACAAGACCCTCGCCACGCCCCATGGAGGCGGCGGTCCGGGTGCCGGTGCGGTGGCCGTCCGGGAGCGGCTCCTGCCCTTCCTGCCGCAGCCCCGCGTAGCCCGCGATGAACAGGGCCGTTATCGCTGGCTCGACGCCGGCGATCTGCCCGCCAGCATCGGCCGCCTCAGCGCCCATGCCGGCAATGTGGGCGTGCTGCTGCGCGCCCATGCCTATCTGCGGCGCCTGGGCCGGGAGGGGGTGGAGCGGGTATCCCGCTATGCCGCCCTCAATGCCAACTATCTCCTCAAGCGCTTGCAGGCCGTGGGCTTCCAGGCGGCCTTCCCGGAGCGGCGGGCGAGCCACGAATTCATCCTCAGCGTGGCGGACCTGCAGCGGGAAAACGGCATCCGTGCCCTGGACGTGGCCAAGCGCCTGCTGGATTATGGCATCCATGCCCCCACCGTCTATTTTCCGCAACTGGTGCCGGAATGCCTGCTCATCGAGCCGACGGAGACCGAAAGCAAGGCCACCCTGGACCGCTTCGTGGAAGTGATGCAAAGGATCCGCCAGGAGGCCCTGGAAACGCCGCACTTGCTTCGTGAGGCACCCCATCACCTGCCCGTGGGGCGTCTCGACGAGGCCCTGGCGGCGCGGCGTCTGGACGTGGCCGACCGAGGATGAGCAGCATTACGCCTCAGACCTTGCTGGCCGCCCTGGGCGAGATCCTCCTGGACAAGGAAAAGGCCCTGCGCCTGGTGGTGGCGGGGCTGCTGGCCGGGGGGCATGTCCTGGTGGAAGACCTGCCGGGGGTGGGCAAGACCACCCTGGCCCTGGGTCTGTCCCGGCTATTGGGGCTGGACTTTACCCGGGTGCAGATGACGGCGGACCTGCTGCCGGGCGATCTCATCGGCGTCACCCTCTTCGATCCGGAGCAAAAGGGTTTTGCCTTTCACCCCGGTCCCCTTTTCCATGCCGTGGTCCTCATCGACGAGATCAATCGCGCCTCGCCGCGTACCCAGTCGGCCTTGCTGGAGGCCATGGCCGAGGGGCAGGTTTCGGTGGATGGGCGCAGTCACCCCTTGCCGCATCCCTTTTTCGTCATCGCCACCCAGAATCCCAAGGAGCATGCCGGCGTCTTTCCGCTGCCCGAAAGTCAACTGGACCGGTTCATGATCCGGATGGCCATCGGCTATCCCAGCGCCCAGGCCGAGCTGCAGCTGCTCGCGGGAAAACATCGCGATCCGGCGCTTCTGCTGCCCCTGGCCGATGCGGCCCTGGTGGCGGCCTGGCAAGGGATGGTGCGACAGGTCTTTCTCAGCGACGAAATCACCGCCATGATACTGGCCATTGCGCGGCAAAGCCGAAGCGATGCGCGGATCGCCCTGGGTTTGTCGCCTCGGGGCGTGCTCGCCCTCAAGGCCATGGTCCAGGCTTGGGCCTATCTGCAGGGGCGTGATTTCGTGGTTCCCGAGGATTTGCAGGCGGTCAGCGTGGCCGTCGTCGGCCACCGCCTGCTGCCCATTGCCGCCCAACAGGACGGCTCCGATCTGGCCGCCCTCCTCATGCGGGAAGTCTGGGGCTTCGGGCCGTGAAGCAAGCCCGCACCGCGGTGCGGCTTTCCCGCCCGGGAAAGGTCTTCGTCGGCCTCACCCTGGCCCTGGGCTTTGCCGCCGTCAATAGCGGCAACAATGTCCTCTTTCTCCTGGTGTCCATGATGCTGGCGCTGATGGTCCTGTCGGGCATGGCGGCCCTGCTCAATCTCAAGGGCGTGCAGGTTCGCATCGTTCCCCGGCAGATCCTGGAGGCGCAGCATCCGGGGACGCTGCTGGTGGCCGTGGATAATCATCGGCCCTGGCCTCTGCTGATGCTGGAATTGCGGCTGGCGGAGGGGCAGACGCTGCTGCCTTATCTGCCTGCGCACGGCCAGGCGCGGCTTGCCCTGCCTTGGCAACCGCCCCTGCGCGGGCACCCGCCGCTGCCGTTGCTGCGGGTGGGCTCCGCCTTCCCCTTCGCCTTTGTCTGGCGCGGTCAAGACCTGGACCTGACGGCGACCGGTCCGTGGGTGGCGCCCGCGGCATCGCCCGCCGGCACCAAGCTCGAGGAGGAGGGGCGGGTGGAGGAAACGGTCGGTCAGCCGGGCGGGAGCGGGGATTTCCTCGGGGTGCGCGATCGCTTGCCGGGGGAAGGGCTGAGCGCCGTGCTGTGGCGACGGGTGGACTGGGCCTTGCGTGCCCGGGGTGAGCAGCGGCTGCCTGCGCGCGAACGGGAGCGCGGCGGCGAACACCTGATTATTTTCGACTGGGAGGCACCGGCCCTGGCGGAGATGGAGCCGGAGCGGCGTTTGCAAGCCTTGCGCCGCGGGATCGACGATGCCGTGGCGGCGGGCCAGTCATGGCAACTGCGCATGCCGGGCGGTCGCGCGGCGGGGGTAGGGCGGGTGGCCTATGAGGCGGCCCTTCTCCTCCTGGCCCAGCAACCGCCGTTGCCGGTTTACGCACCCGCGGCGGCGCCTCCGGCCCCCTGGTGGCGCTTCCGCCGGGTGTCATGAGCCTGAAAACGGCCGGATCCAGGATGAATCTCCCCATCCGTTTGGCCGGTCCCCTGCTCGCCGCGGCCATGGGGGGGTTGCTGCTCCTCGCCCTGGGGCGGGAAGTGGCCGTCTGGGCGTTGCTCGCCTGGCTCCTGGGCAGCGGGCTCAGCATCCTGGGGGCGTTGCGGGGGCGCCTCCCCTGGTTTGGGGGCCGGCAGCGGTTTTTCCTGGCCCTGGCGGGAGTGATTGCCGCCGTCATCGGCGAGGGCTGGGGGAACTGGCTACCCATGTTCACGCAGATGGTGGTCTGGCTGTTGGCCGTCAAGGCCCTGGAGCTGCGCGGCCAGCGCGATTTTTATCAGGTGGCGGCGCTGACCCTGCTGGGCCTGGGTATCGCCGCGTGGTTGCGGGTGGACCTGATTTTTGCCTTTCTGCTCCTGTCCACCCTCTACTTTGCCCTGCTGGGCCTCATGTGGCAGCCCCTGGCGGATGTCAACCAGGGCTTGGCCGGGAATCTCTTCCAGTGGCGGGATTTCGTCCGCATTGCCGGCTTTACGCTGGGCTTCGTCCTGCTCCTTCTCCCCTTGGCAGCATTGTTCTTCCTGATCCTGCCGCGCACGCCCACCCCGCTGTGGGCCTGGGCGCCGCCGGCACAGCATGCTCGCTCGGGCTTCAGTCCGGAGCTGGCGCCCGACAGCATCAGCCAACTGGCCAGCGATTCGGCCATTGCCTTTCGCGCGCAGATCACTCCGCCGCCCAGCGCTGCCCCTTCTCTTTATTGGATCGGCGCCATTCTCTGGCGGGATGATGGTCGGCACTGGCTGCCGGATCCGCCGCAAATGGCGCATGGTCTTGCGCCGGCCTTGGCCACTTCGGGGGCAACGGCGGCGTTTCGCCAAGAGATCGTCCTGTCTCCCGGCAACGGCGATTACCTCTTTGCCCTCCCCGTTCCTCGGCGGGTGGAATTGGGCCAGCCGTGGCACCAGGAAGCCGACGGGGTGCTGCGCCTGGACCATGCCCCGGATCTGCCCCTGCGTTACACGGTCTGGTCCGCTCCTGCGCCACCACAACCCCTGTCGGCCGCCGAGCGCGCCGCCGCCCTGCAGGTACCGGCCGACACCGATCCGGCCATTCGTGCCTTGGCCCGCAGCTTCACGGCGGGCGGGTCCGACAACGCCGCCGTGGTCCAGCGGATCATGGCCTGGTTCCACGGACCCGATTTCCGCTATAGCCTGCAGTCACCGCCCGGCTATCCCGATGGGCAGTCCATGGGAGACTTTCTCTTGCGCACCCATACCGGATTCTGCGAGTTTTATGCCGGTGGCTTGGCCCTGCTGCTACGTCTGGATGGTATCCCGGCCCGGGTGGTGACGGGGTATCATGGCGGTGAATACAACCCGGTGGGGCATTACTGGATCATCCGCCAAAGCATGGCCCATGCCTGGGTGCAGGCCTGGTTTCCCGGACACGGCTGGGTGGGCCTCGACGCCACTCCCGCCGCGGCATCCGCCGGCCCGGCAGGGACCGCCAGCGACACGGCGCGCGACGTCGTTCCGGCCGGGCAGCAGTGGTGGGATTGGCTGCAGTGGCAGTGGATCAATATGGTCATTGACCTCACCCCGGCGAAACAGCGGGCAGTCTGGCAGCAGGCCGGGGCGCAGTTGGCCAGCCTGACCCGCTGGCATGCCCCCTCCCTGCATGCCTGGGAAGAGCAATGGAAAGGATGGTCGAGCACCTTGTCGTTCCGGTCCGCGCTTCCGGGCATGGCTGCCCTCATCTTGGTCTTCCTGGGGATCGTACAGCATTACCGCCGCCGCCATCCCGCCTACTGGCGGCGGCGGGCGCAACGGCACCTGCGCCCCTTGGGCCTGGGCAACGGGCAGCCGGGTGCCGAACCGGCCTTTTGGTCAACGCTGGCGCTGCCGACGGATACCCTGGAAAAGCTGCGGGATCTCTATCGGGAACAACGCTATGGCCCCGCGCCCACAGCCCGCCGGGATCATCAACTCACCCTGACCGTGCGGGCATCGCAGCGGCAATTGCGTCATCCTTTGACCTAGGCCGTTGGCGGAGGGGTTTTTTGCTCCGGCGGTCCTTGCCTGTTGTTCTACGGCTCATCCCGCTGGCGGTTGAAAACTCGCCCTGCGGGCTCAGACAGTTCGCCTGCCGGGCGCGGGATTTCGCCTAGAACAACGACGGCGCGGGCCGAAGTCGCGGCAAAACCCCTCCGCCAACGGCCGGCCTTAACTGTGGATGACTGCGGCCGCTGGCTGTTCGAGGGTGCTGGCCCGACCCCGTTCCATGCGGATCACGCGGTCGGCCAGTTCTGCCGTGCGCGGGCGGTGGGCGACGATGATGATGGTTTTTTGGCCGTGCAGGGCACGAAGGGTCGCGGCGATGCGTTCTTCACTGTCGGCGTCGAGATTGCTGGTGGCTTCATCGAGGACGAGCACCGGGCGGTTGAGGTAAAGTGCGCGGGCGATGGCCAGGCGCTGGCGCTGGCCGCCGGAGAGATTGGCGCCGTCGCCGGCGATGACCGTGTCCAGGCCCCCCATCACCGCCAGATATTCCCAGGCATGGGCCTGTCTGGCGGCGGTCTCGGCGCGCTGGCGGTCGGGCATGGGGTCGGCGTAGGCGATATTGCTCAATGCCGATCCGCTGAACAGAACCGGATCCTGGCCGACGAAGGCGAAGTAGCGGCGATAAGCAGCCAGGGGCAAATCGTCCATGGGCTGCCCGGCGATCCGGATATGGCCCGTACTGGGGGGAATGAGGCCCAGCACGACGCGAACCAGGCTGGTCTTGCCGCCGCCACTGGGACCGACGATGGCGGTGGTGGATCCTCGGGGAAAGTCGATGTCCACGTCTTCGAGTATCGTCTCGTCCCCCAGGCGCAGGCTGAGGCCGCGGCATTGCCAGTCACCCCAGGGAATGGCGGAGGCCGGGATCTGCAGATCTTCTGTGGGTTGATCGATCCAGGCAAAGAGGCGATCGGCGGCGGAGAGCCCCTGCTGGAGCTGATTGTTGGCCGAGGAGAGCTGGCGCAGTGGCTCGTAGAGCATGATCAAGGCGGTGAGGAAACTGAAAAAGGCGCCCGTACTCATCTCCCCGGCTACCACCTGGCTGCCGCCGAGATAGATGATCACGGCCACCCCCAGGGCGCCAATGAGCTCCATGATGGGTACCGTGGCCTTTTGGATGCGCCAGATCCGCATCATGAGCAGGAAGTAGCGCTGGGCCTGCAGGGCGAAGCGCTGTTGTTCGTAGGCCTCGCTACCGTGGGTCTTGATGACCTCGATACCGGTGAGGCTTTGGGAGAACTGGTCGAGGATCTCGCCCATTTGTTCCTGCTGGTTTTCCCCGCGCCGGCGCAGTTTCTGGCCAAAACGGATGAGGGGATAGAAGGCCAGGGGCAGGGTGATGAAACTCAGCAGGGCCAGTTGCCAGCTCTGATAGAGCACGACACCCATGAGGGCGATGATGGTAAAGCTCGATAAAAAGAAATGGGCCAGCACCGACAGGCCCTGCTGGAGCAGGGTGAGGTCCAGGCTCATGCGCGACAGGACCCCGCCATGGCCACTGCCGAGGAGGCGTATCAGGGGCAGGCGCAAGGTTTGCTGATAGAGTTTTTCGCGCAGACCGCGCAAGACCCCTTCCTCCACCCCCGCCAGCACGACGCCTTGCAGATAATCGGCGCTGCCTTTGACGGCATAGATCAGCACTACGCCCAGGGGGAGCCAGAGCAGCATGTCGGCATTGCGTTCGATGAAGATGCGATCGAGCACCGGCTTGATCATATAGGCGCCCGCCGCCGCCGCCGCGCCGGACAGGGCCATGAGCAGCATGGCCAGGGCGATGCGGCCACGATAGGGCCGGAGGGTGGCGAGGAGACGCCGGAAGGTGGGAGAGCGGAGGATGGCTACGGGGGGCTCTGCCGAAGCGGAGGCGCTCACTCTTCCAGCAATCCCCGCTTGTCCTTCACCTCGGCCCAGGCATCGGCATCGCTTGGGGCTGGTTTTTTCTGGATGATGGGCGGCCAGACCCGCGCCAGGCGCGCGTTGATTTCCTGGAATTCTTCCTGTCCTTCGGGCAGATCGTCATCCCGGAAAATGGCGCCCACCGGGCATTCCGGCTCGCAGAGGGTGCAGTCGATACATTCATCGGGGTCAATGACCAGGAAATTGGGTCCCTCGCGGAAACAGTCCACCGGGCAGACATCTACACAATCGGTATATTTGCACTTGATGCAGGCTTCAGTCACCACGTAGGTCATGTGGTAAAACTCCTTGAGTTCATTGAAAATAAGCTGCGACCCGGAAGGTGCGGCAGCGGCTCCGGCAGCGTATTCTAGCCCAACCGCCGGCGCCTGCACACTGTTGCCGTACCGCCTGCGGCCCCGTGTGCTCCGCCCATTGTTCTGCTAGAATGAAAAATTAGACTTTATCCTGTCCTGCAATAAGGAGAAAATACCATGGCCGTACTCGTAGGAAAATCCGCTCCAGACTTCGTCGCCGCTGCCGTCATGCCCGACAACAGCATCAATGAGAAGTTCCAGTTTTCCCACCACATCAAGGGCAAATATGGGGTGCTGTTCTTCTACCCCCTGGACTTCACCTTCGTCTGCCCTTCGGAAATCCTCGCCTTCAACCATCGCCTGCCGGAATTCCAGTCCCGCAACTGCGAAGTCGTGGCGTGCAGCGTCGATTCCCACTATTCCCATCTGGCCTGGAAGAATACCCCGGAGGCAAAGGGCGGCATCGGCCAGGTGAAGATGCCCATGGTGGCGGATCTCTCCAAGAGCATCGCCCGCAACTACGATGTGCTGATGGATGACGCCGTGGCCCTGCGCGGTTCGTTCCTGATCGATCGCCAGGGCATTGTCCGCCATCAGGTGGTCAATGACCTGCCGCTGGGGCGCAACATCGACGAAATGATCCGCATGGTGGACGCGCTGCAGTTCTTCGAGGAGCATGGCGACGTCTGCCCCGCTCAGTGGGAAAAGGGTAAGGCGGCCATGAAGGCCACCCCGGAGGGCGTCGCCGACTTCCTGGCCCACCACGCCAAGGAATTGTAGTCTATCGCGCTGTAAAAAATCAATAAAAACAAGGCTCACGGTTTAATATCCGTGGGCCTATTGCATTTATGCGCCAAATTTGCTCCACTGAGAGTCGCTGAGAGCGACGAAGGAGGGTGCATGAAATGGCATCGATAACGTCACGAGAGGATCAAGACGGCATCGTCATCGGCTGGCAAGTACGGGTCAGGAAAAAAGGGTATCTGGTGCAGACGCGCACCTTCCGGCTGAAAAGTGACGCCCAGGTGTGGGCGCGGTCGGTCGAAAATGAAATGGATCGTGGGATCTTCGTCTCGCGCGCTGAAGCGGAAAGCACCACGTTGTCAGACGCGCTTGATCGGTATGCCCGAGAGATCCTGCCGAGCAAAAAGAGCATTGGTCCCGAGCTGGCCCGCATGGCTCACTTGAAATCTGGCCTGGGCAACATGACCCTGGCGGCCATCACGTCATCGACGATCGCGCAGTACCGGGATAAACGGCTGAAGGCGGTTGGCCCTCAATCCGTTTCCCACGAGATTAATTTGCTGTCACGGGTGTATCGTGCCGCCATCATGGAATGGGGCATCGCCATCCCTGGTGGCGTGCCCACGGTAAATGTGCGCAAGCCCAGGCTCCCCCAGGGTCGAGATAGACGGCTGCGCCTTGGAGAGGAGCAGGCATTGCTGGGTGCCCTGCCGCCATCGATGAGAGCAATCGTCCGGTTCGCCTTGGAGACGGCCATGCGGCGAGGCGAGATCGCGGCGATGCGCTGGGAGCATGTCGATCTCAAAACGCGCGTGCTGACGATCCCGGAGACGAAAACCGGCGTGTCCCGCCGCGTGCCTCTGTCCACCGTCGCCGTGTCGATACTGGAAGCATTGCCGCGCAGGATCGACGGGCGGGTCTGGGCCATCGCCGGCAGCGAATCCATGGGTCAGATGTTCATCAAAGGTAGAAGGAAGGCCGGCATCGAGGATCTGCATTTCCACGACCTCCGCCATGAGGCCACCAGTCGGCTGTTCGAGAAAGGCTTCAACCCCATGGAAGTCTCCACCATCACCGGCCACAAGACATTGCAAATGTTGAAGCGGTACACTCATCTCAGGGCGGAGGATCTGGCGAAGAGGATGGGGTAACCGGTGAAGTCAGAGGATATTATTGGGAAGGTTACCCATATCGAGACGATTGCTGAAGGGCCCGGCATCCGTGAACTGCTTAGGCTTAGAAGGGTCCCCGGTGAGGGTCGCGGGAAAAAGAAAAAGGGACTCGCGCATGTGCGGCTCCCTGGCGGTGGGATTATCTACGCGGAGGTTCATTGCTATGAAGCACACGGCGTCGGAAAAGTTGAATACAAGATCAAGCACCCCGTCCACGATGAGTGATCCGACATTCTGGCTATGTGTCTCCAATGCCGATTATGAGGTCTCCCTTGAACCCCGCAAGGTTTATGAGGGAATACCGGACCCGGAAGCCAAAAAGTTGGGCATGATTCGCGTCATTGATGAATCTGGTGAAGATTACCTGTTCCTGGCGGCTCTCTTCCTCCCCATAACGCTTTCTCATGATGCCGCTGTCGCCGTTCACCGCTTGGCGGTCTGATATGACCGTCATAAAACAGGATTTAACCCGGCATCTACTGGACGCCGTGGGGCTGATTGCCAAAGATTGCGCGGCGGTGGTCAATGCAATGTTCGACACCATCCGCATGACGCTGGCCGCCGGTGAGAACGTGAAGTTGTCCGGCTTCGGGAACTTCACCCTGCACGAGAAACGGGCACGGCCTGGGCGAACGCTTACTCTTCGAGAAGGGTCTGACCCCAACAGGTGGCGGCCATCACCGGCCACAAGACCTTGCAGATGCTGAAACGCTATACTCATCTCAGGGCGGAGGACTTGGCGAAGATGTTAGGATGAAGGCTACCCAATATTTTCAGGCAATGCGACTGCGCCCAGATAGGGCGGGCATTGATATGGAATGGATACGACGGGCTATCGAATCTCCCGACCGCGAAACCATACAAGAGGATGGTCGCATACGCCGATACAAGGCCATACCAGAGGCAGGTGGCAAGGTTCTCCGGGTAATCTTGCTAGAAGATGGGGAAACCGTGCACAACGCTTTTTTCGATAGGGGGTTCCAGCCATGAAAATCCAGTATTTTCAGGACACTGACACACTATACATCGAGCTACGCGCGTGCAACGTGGTCGAAACCAGAGACTTTGACAAAAACACCTTGATCGACATGGACGAACATGGAGAGGTTTGCGCCCTCACCATCGAGCACGCCAGCGCCCGCGCCGATGTGCCACACTTTTCGTTTGAACAGATCGGTGGTGAACGCCGGGTCGCGGCAAGGTAATACATGACCGTCACAAAACGAACCTGCCATGTATTGGGCACTGTAGGCCTTACCGCCGAGGTTACCAGCCGCTTCTTCGAGAAGGGTCTGACCCCATACAGGTAGCGGCCATCACCGGACACAAGATCTTGCAGATGCT
>NZ_JBMFWL010000040.1:0-15749 GCF_049965315.1 Acidithiobacillus sp.
AAGGTGCCAGGACTGCGATTCATGCTCCGGGCCAAGGCTCTCAGGCTCTGCCCGGCATTCAGCCCTCTCTGCATCTGATTTCTCTCATCGACACTCAACTGATTGTAATGCTTGCCCATTTATCACCTCCGGTCCCTTTGGACCATAGGTGTTGCAGTTCATTCTGGAGCGCGCCTAGTAAATTCCGCCGTGGAGATGATCGAGCAATTCCCTGCGGTGGCGCGTTATTGACGCGATCGAACGGAGGACGCAGTCATGTCAGACATACTGGAAATGGAACTGGTCGTAGAGGAACAAACCCGGCACTGGGAGTCGATCATGGATGAGAAGGAGGCGTTGAAAGCGGAAATCAAAAAACTGAATGCCCAGGCAACACGATTGAAAATGGATCTCCATGATCTCGCCGAGGATCTCCCCATCGGCTGGGAAAACATCATGGATCTCGCCTTGCACACGCATACCGCGTACAGCGAGCTGGCGGCCGCCCGGGAGCGCCTGGCCGCCTTTGCGGGAGGATAAAGCCCATGACCACCCTTACCGCACGTACCAAGGGCGGGCTCGCCTGGACCCCCCACTTCGTGGAGCAGCTCAACGAGGAAAAGTGCATCGGCTGCGGGCGCTGCTTCCGCGCCTGCGGCCGGGGCGTGCTGCTGCTCAAGGGCATCAATGAAGACGGGGAGATGGTGGCGGCGGACGACGATGAGGCGGAGCGCAAAGTGATGACCATCGACCACCCGGAGCTGTGCATCGGTTGCGAGGCCTGTTCCCGGGCGTGCCCCAAGGATTGCTATACCCACGCCGCCATCGAAAGCGAGCCGCTACTCGCCTAGCCCAGGACACCCGCCGGCAAGGAGGAAGAAATGCCCTCTCCCATTTACGATTATTTGATGGCAGCTCGCGACCCTCGGGAAGACCCGGAGGATGCCCGTCTTTTCGCCTTGAGCATCAGTTTCCACGCCCAAGGCCAGACCGGTGCCCTGGGCGCCGCCCTGGGTCTGCCACCGACGGACTTCCGCCATCTGCTGAACCGCTATTTCCCCCGGGCCCTCGATGCCAAGCCCTTTGACCAGTGCATGAAGGTCTATCTTCATCTTTCCGCCGGTGGGCATTTTCTGTGTCGCTGCTACGGCGGACACGGGGATCCCCAAGCCGCTCCACGGGAGCAAGAGGCGGCCGATTTACGTCAGCTTTTCCTCAAGCATCGTGGGGGATCCGGAGAGGAAGAGGAATGGTTTGCCTCCCTCATCGCCACAGCCTGCATGGGGAATGATCATCTCTGGCAAGACCTGGGATTCACCGGCCGCGACGATTTGAGCGATTTGCTCCGCCGCCATTTTCCCGATCTCCATGCCAGGAATAGCGGCAACATGAAATGGAAGAAATTTTTCTACAAACAGCTCTGCGACCAGGCGGCGGTGTCCCTCTGCCAGGCGCCGAGCTGTAGCGTTTGCAATGACTACGGTAAATGTTTCGGTCCCGAAGACGCCGCCGGCTGGAACATGCTGGCCGGAATTCGCTAACTTTCAACCAATCATCGCCAAAGGATAACAGCAATATGAGCAGCATCGAAAAAACCGCATTTGGCCAACTGGATGCCGATAAGCGCCTGCAAAATCCAGTGTTCAAGGACTGGACAAAAAAGCCCGGAAGGTTCGGCTTTCGCGGCGAGATCGCATTGAAATTTGCAGCGAATATTGCGGACGAGGCCCGGCCCCCGGAGATCGTGGCCGCGCAGGTCATTGCCGTTGCCGAGGAAGGCAAATCCGGCATCGACTTTCTCGCCTGTTATCTCCTGTCTTTTGCTTATCTCGAACCGTTGGTGGATGCGCTGCGCGGGGCGCTGGTCCCTGGCGGAAAATATTTCCTGTTCTGCAACAATATCGATCTCAGCAAACGCTATCAGGTAAGCTACGAAGGCGTTTCCTTCTATATACTCCCCATTGATGAGGCTACGGTATACAATGAAACGCTGGAACTTTTTTACATCGAGCGCAATGACCTGAAGAAACTGGACACCGCTGGCAAGACGGATCGCATGGCGGATGCCGCGATGAAGTTTAGCGCCGTGTTCCCGGAGATCACCTATGCGGAGGGGCTAGCTTTGATGGGTCCCGTGCGGGATCCGGGCGCCAACCGTCCGGTGTAAATACGGCCCGTCTCATCATTGGCCGCCGCCCTCGGCCCAGATTTCCGCCTGAGCCGTGGTGATTCGCGGTGCCTGCAGACGGCACCGTCTTTTGCCGCACCATGGCGGAGCGATGTCCAGTTGCTCCAGGGCGTGCTCCATGGTGACGCGAAAGACGGGGGCTGCCTCGACGCCACCGAAGTTCCAGAACTTGTCGCTATCGCGCAGGGTCACGGCCATCACCAGTTGCGGGTCCTTGCCCGGCGCAAAGCCTACGAAGGTCGCATTGGTGCGGTGCCGATAAAAGCCGCCCTTGCCGTTGGCCAGATCCGCAGTGCCGGTCTTGCCCGCCACCGCGTAGCCGGGAATGGCGGCGAGGATGCCGGTACCGTTGGGCTCGGCCACGCTGCGCAGCCAGCGGCGCAGGTCGTCGGCCACCCAGGAAGGCATGATGCGGCGGCGCCGGCGAGCCTGACCCAGAAGAAGGTCGGGGCGCACGTGGTAGCCACCATTGGCCAGAGCCGCGTAGGCGTCGGCCAGTTGCAGGGTGGTGACGGAGACGCCATAGCCCAGCGAGATGGTGGCATGGCGCGCCCGTCCCCAGCCCTGCCAGGGCGGCAGGACGCCGGAGGTGGCACCCGGATAACCCAGACTGGGGCTCCGGCCAAAGCCGGCGGCGCGATACATGGCATAAAGGGCACGGCGGGGGGTGCGCAGGGAGATCTTGGCCGCGCCGATGCAACTGGAATACTTGAGGATATGCTCGATATTCAAGACATGGTGGCGCACATCGTCGGTAACGGTGTAGCCATCCACGACCAAGGGCTGCCAGACGTTGAAGCGGGCCGCTGGGCTGACGCTATGGGTGGCCAGCGCCGCCGCCACCACGAAGGGTTTCATCACCGAGCCCGGCTCAAAGGCCTGATGCACGGCGTTGTTGCTATAATCGGCCGGATCGCTGCAGCTTCCCAGGGCGTTGGGGTTGCAACTGGGTACGCTCACCATGGCGAGGATCTGGCCGCTGTGAACATTCATCACCACCGCTGACGCATCCATCGCGCCAAAATGCCGTTGGGCCGCCAGCAGGGTCAGGTAGGCCCAATATTGGATCTGCGGATCGATGGTCAGGTGCAGGTTGTGCCCGGATCGGGGCAGACGCAGGATCCGGTCCACATGCAGGATCTGCCCGCGGGCGTCCACCAAGACCTTCTCCCTGCCGGGGCTTGCCGACAACCAGTGATTGTAGCCCAGCTCCAGGCCCGCGGCCCCGTGATGGGCGATGTTCACCAGCCCCAACAGGGGCGCGGTAACGGGGCCCAGGGGATAAAAGGTCCGGCTGGTGGCCTGCACATGCAGGCCCGGCACGCCCAAGGCCAGCACCGCCTGCCCCAAGGCCGGAGAAGCCTGGCGCAGCAGGTACGCGTAATCGGCCCCACCCCTGGCGACCCGCCGTGCCAAGGCGCCGGTGGAAAGGCCCAGTGCCCGGGCCACCTGCCCCCAGCGGGCGCGATGACGCGCGAAGACGCTGGGATCGGCCCAGATGGTGACGGCCGGCACGTTCAAGGCCAAGGGCATCCCGTTGCGGGCATAGATGATGCCTCGCTCGCTCGGCAAGGGCAGTTCCCGCAGGTAGCGTAGGCGCCCCTGCGCCCGTAGCGCGCTCCCCTGCGCCCATTGCAAGGTATAATCCCGAGCAAGGATGATGGCCAAACCGAGAAGGATGAGACTGACGACCCAGCGGGCGCGGCCGCTGGGCAGCAAGGGAATGCGCGCGCTACGCGCCATCAGGACGCCGTAAGGAACAGAAACATTTTCATCAGACTGCCCACGGGTTCTGGAAGTTCCGCCAACCGATGAAAGAATGCGGCTAACCCGCTGCAGGGCTTGATGTTTCGATAAAAGATCCCCTAGAATGATCCAAGCTCATTGGATGGCAGGACCATGCACTCACGCATTGATCTCCATTGGTTCCGGCTCAGCGCCTTTGCCATGGCCGCAGCGGCGCTGTCGGGTTGCGCCAGCATGTCCGGCAACGTAGCGCCCGTGGCCACGGGTTACGGTTCCGCCAGGGTGGCCTCCGGCTACGCCGGCAACGACTATTGCTACGCCCCGCCCGCCGATCTCAACGCCGCCTACAATCAACCCTATCAGATTGATGGACAAAGCTATTACCCCATGCGCAGCAGCACCGGCTACGACCGGCGCGGCATTGCCTCGTGGTATGGGTGGGAGTCGGGCACCGTCACGGCCATGGGTACGGCCTTCCGCCCCCGGGCACTGACCGCGGCGAGCCGGACCCTGCCCTTGCCCTGCTGTGCGCGGGTGACCAACCTCGACAACGGCCGCAGCGTCGTGGTGCTGGTGGATGATCGCGGTCCTTTCGTGGCTGGGCGCATCATGGACCTCTCCTATGGCGCCGCGCGGGTCCTGGGGATGGTCGGGCAAGGCACGGCGGAAGTGCAGGTCCAGGTCATCCCCAGCGGCAACACCGCGCTTCCGCCGCCACCCCCGCCGGAAGTATTGCCGGTGGCCCGGCGGGTGATCTCCGCGCCGTCTCCCGCCGCGCAACCCCGCATGATCCCGGTACGCCTGCCCCCGCCCGCCGCCATCCCGGCTCCCCGGCCCCTGCCGGCAGTGCAGACGCAGCCGCCGGCATTATTCCTGCAAACGGCCCAGCTCATGAGCCTGAATGAGGCCAATCGCGAGCGTCGGCGCCTCAACGATTTTGGGATCAGCACGGCGGTACTGGTGCCCGTAACCAGCCATGGACAAGCATTTTATCGGGTCCGCATTGGCCCGCTGGCACCCAATTCGTCCCCGGCCACTTTCCTGGCCAGCTTACGGCGCCTGCAATTGGGAGATTTTTCCGTGGCCACCCAGTACGGCTAGCCAAACCCGAAATTCCCCGGGCGGCCGCCGGAAAGGGCTCACGACATCAAAAAATCATGCAGCGCGTCGCGGGTCTTGACCAGGTCGCCGGAAACCCCGGCCAGCTCCGTCGTCAGGCTTTCCAGCCATTCGCCAATGGCCAGATCATCGCGCTTGAGCACGACCCCGCGCACTTCCCTGGCGCGAAGGGCGCGCAGGCCCGCGCCTTCCCGCTCCAGATGAAACTGAAAGTTCTGGGTGCGGATGGAAAGCCCCTCCACATGACTGGTCTTGGAGAAGAGGCCATCCTTTTTCCGGCGCACTTCCACCTGGCCGGGAAAGCCCGCTTCCAGGGAAGCCGCCAGGGCCTCGAAAAAGGCCTTGATGTCCCCCTGGGACTTGCGCATCCAGGCCGCTTGCAGGTCAAATGCCTCGCTCATGATCTTCCCGACGCTCCCGCATCCTTCGCCCATATCGATTTGCCCAGGATCGCCCAGATCAGCAAAACAATCCAGGCGATACCCGACCATCCCAGGGCAATATTGAGCACCAGGACCCACAGCACATGCTCATGATGGCGGGCGCCGGCAACGATGCTCGGAATAAAGTAAATGAAGAGCCCGCCAACGGCGATGAGGAGCCACCAGGCTAAATGCACGAAGATGGCGGCGATGCCCAGGCCGATCAAGGCGAGGACGACGAGGGCGATGGCAAGGGTGGCGCTCATGGTCGAAGCCCCTTAGGTGGCCGCTTTGTCATCGTCTTTTGCGGCGGTTTTCGGCCCTTGGTCCGTCATTTCGGCCTTGAGACGCGCCAGATCGGCATCCACGCCGCTGCTGGCGCGCAACTGGTCCAGATCCTTGTCGGTCTGGCTGCGCTGATCCAGGGGGTCATTGAGCACACCCGCCGCCATGAGGCCGTCCATGGCCTGGGCCTTGGCCTGCATCTGGCCGGTGCGGTCCTGGGCGCGGCGCAGGGCGTCGCCGGCGTCCGCCAGACCATTACCGATGCCGGTCATGGATTCGCCCACCTTGATCTCGGACTGGGCGGCCTCCATCTGGCTTTTCATGACTTCTTTCTGGGTACGGAACTGCTCGATGCGCTCCTGCAGCTTTTGCTCGTAGTCGGTGAGCTTTTGCGCCTGGGCCGCCACGTTGTCGTGGGCGGCCTGGAGGGAGGCGATCTTCTGCAGCGCCGCTTCTTTTTCCCCCAGGGCGGCCTTGGCCAGGTCCTCGCGCTGGGCGCCGAGGGCCATCTTGGCATCGGCCTCGGCCTTGTCGGCCGCCTTTTGCGTCTGGGCCATCTGGTTTTCCAGGGAAATCCGCTCGGTGACCACGTCGGCCAGATGGCGCTTGCTGTCCTGCAGGCTTTCAATCATCTTTTCATAGGAAAGGTCCAGGGTCTCGGCGGGGTCTTCGGCCTTGTTGAGAAAGTGGTTGACCCGGGCTTCCAGGATCTCGCTTGCGTGTTTAAAGATCGACATGACAATCCTCTCGATAGGGTTAATCGTTGACGGGAATGACCAGTTGCGGGCTGAGAGCGTCCACCAGGTCATTGGCATGTTCCATGGCCTTGACGGCGGTGCCCACGGCGAAAAATTCAATGACATGGGGCTGCCAGTTGTGGGAGCCTTCGTGCAGGTTGACGCCGGTGATCCCGTCGGCCTGGGCATCCTGGGCTTCGTGCTGCATGCGCTCCATGGCCAGTTCACGGGCATCGTACATGGCCTGGGTGAAGGGCTCCAGTTCGGTGTTGCGCCCCAGATTGCCCATGGACTTCATGAATCCCTGGTGCGCCACATGGTAGACGCAGGAGCCCATGACCATCTCCATGGGCCGGTAGCCGGCCTGCAGGAGCATCCAGAAGTCCTGTCCGGAAAGGTCGGAGGTGAAGGGCTTGCCACCCACTCCCTTGAAGCCTTCCTGGCCGTCGCGGTGGGCGATGGCGGTGCCGATGGCCATGAACTCCAGGATCTCCTGGTCCCATTCCATGCGCTTCACTTCCAGGCGCACACCGACAATGCCGTCGGCCCGAAGCAGGATGGCTTCCTGCTCCATGCGGCTCATGGCCAGCTCGCGGGCCTGGTACATGGCCTGGGAGAGGACATCCATCTCCATGTTCTGGCTCCATTGGCCATACTGGATGCCCATGTGATAGATGCAGGAGCCCACCACCAGCCCCAGGGGCTCGAAACCGGCCTTGCGCACCATGACGAATTCGTTGACGGAAAGATCGGAAGTAAAGATGCCTTCATGGCTGCCCTGGGCGCGGAGGCCCTTGAGGCGTTCCACGGCATGGGGGGCGAGGTGTTCGGTGATATCGGTCATACGAGCGGCCTTTTCTGGTGGGAAGATGCGGTGAGGAGGGACTGGCGCAGGGAGTAGACGGGACGGGCGGGAATGCCCGGCGCTACCCGGCGGTCATGGTCGATGACGGTGCCGATGGCGATATGGCGGCAGAGGAAGCGCTCGGGGTTTTCGCTGTCGCCCTCCTGGCGTGCCATCTGGGTAAACTGGGTATGGGCCAGGACCGAGCCCCCCTGGCGCTGGCCATCCTCGCCCAGGGCATAGAGCGCCCGCCGCCGGACTTGCTGCTGGAACGCCGAAACGTCGGTGAGTTCCTGGTTCCACCAGGAGCGCTCGCCCTGGGCCCGACCATAGGGCGGCTGGTACCAGTCGTAATAGGCGCCGATGGCCACGCCCACCGGCACCATGCCCCCTTCCAGCAGGCGCACGAACTCTACGGCGGAGACCGTGGCCACGAGGGGATTGCCCGACTCGGGCAGGCTGTCGATGCGGATGGCGGTCCCCGAAACGGCGTAGTCCATATCGTCCGACTCGCCCTTGCGTACCCGCATCTGCACATCCACCACCGCATTGGCGCCCATCAGATACGCCTCGGAGCGCAAGCGCTCCAGGGCACCGTGCCAGCCATCGATATGCCCTTGGGTCCAGGAATAGCCGAAGTGGTACCAGCAGTTCCCCGAAACAAAGCCCAGGGGACGAATGCCGTGGCTCTTTTGCAGCAGCAGTTCGGCGGGGGTAGCGGTGGTGAGCCAGGGCAAACGGCCGGCAGCGGTCTCCTGCAAACGCCGCTGCACAAAATCCGGGAGGGTTTTTCCATCCAGCGCCCGTGTCCAGCTCTCCTGCCGGGCCAGGGCTTCCTGGCTGGGCGACGCGGGTGCGAGGCCGTGGAGCGCCTGACCCAGTCCTTGGGACAACTTATCCCAGATCGACATGCTGACCTCCAGTTGTTGCGGCGAAGGCGGCGCCGCAGCCGCCCCTTGCGGCCATCCCCGAAGGAGATCGCCATTATGGAATAAAATTGAGAGTCATAGGGCGGGCGATAGTTCCGTCCCTTGGGTAAACAGAGGCAGTTGGCCATCCAAGATCCGGCAGTTGGCAGCGGGGTTTTTTGCTCCGGCAGCTCTCGCCTGTTGTTCTACGGCTTATCCCGCTGGCAGGCGAAAACTCGCCCTGCGGGCTCAAACAGTTCGCCTGCCGGACGCGGGCTTTCGCCTAGAACAACAACGGCTCGGGCCGAAGTCGCGGCAAAACCCCGCTGCCAACTGCCGGATCCGGGGTCATGCCTTGGTGCTGAACATCCGGCTCAGCATGGCCTCGCGGTCCAAACTCTCTCCGCTCAGGGTCATGGCCAGCAGTTCGCCGCCCAACACCTCGGGGGCGATGATGAGATCCGGCTCCACCCGCCGCATTCGTTCCATATTTTTGCCGTCCTTCACCGCGGCCACCGTGCGCGCGCGGCCGCCCAGTTCCTTGGCGGCGAGGACGATGAAGGCGTTTTCACTGTCATCCAGACGCAGGGCGAGGATGGCCAGGGCCTGCTCGCCCCCCGCCTTCTTCAAGGCCTCGACCTCGGTGGCGTCGCCCAGCAGGAGATCCTCGGGGTCCATCCACATGCTTTGGGGCTGGCCGGGGAGCAAGACGATGGCCGGCAGATGGCGCGCCTTGAGCTCCCGATAGGTATTATGCGCCAGCGCATTGTCACCAATAATGAGATAGTGATTTTGTTTCATGCGTTTTTTTTCACCCATGAGCAACCGGTTCATGCGGCCGTTCACCAGCGGCACGATGACGGTGGAAATGGAGGTCGCAAAGACGGTAATTCCCAGAATAATGATGGATACCACAAAGAGCCGGGCGTCCTGGCTA
The DNA here is from genome assembly GCF_049965315.1 of Acidithiobacillus sp. Lineage (GTDB taxonomy): Bacteria > Pseudomonadota > Gammaproteobacteria > Acidithiobacillales > Acidithiobacillaceae > Acidithiobacillus_B. The sequence goes on from NZ_JBMFWL010000040.1 coordinate 9,166, forward strand.
TGGGGCGTAATATCGCCATAGCCCACCGTGGACATGGTCACCACGGAGAAATACAGCGCCGTGACCAGGTTGGTGATGGGCGGAGTAAATCCCTTCCCCAGGACGTAACTGCCAAATACCGCGTAGCCCAGCAGCAGGAGGATGGATATGGCGGCAAAGAGGGTTCCGGCGGCCACGCTGGAACGGGAAAAACTGCGGTGGAAGAGCAGCAGACCGATGAGGATGACCCCGTTCAGAACGGCGATCCCACTCCACACCAGGCCGTAGTGGTGCAATAAAAGGACCAGCGTGGCCGCCGCCAGCAGCAGGGTGACTGCCCAGGAGAAGCGCGAACGAAAGAGCAGGCCGATGGACATGAACAGGAGGACGACTCCGGCCACCAGTTCCGGTACCGCGCCAAGCACCCCGAGCACCGGCGAATGACTCAGCACCGTTACCGGCGCGAGGATGCTGAGTTCCGGAAAAAACCGGCTCAGCCGCGGCAGGCCGTCCAGTATGTTGAGGATGCCCAACGCTCCCACGGCCAAGGCGAGGGGGATCTGCGGGAACCATTGTTCGAGGCGCAGCGCGGCCCGTACCCTGCACCAGAAACGGCGCAGGCGCTGCCAAAAATTGGGCCGCAAGAGCGGTGGCAAACGGTGCATGGATGGCAGGTCTCCCATTCAGAAGTTGTAGATACCAGATTTATCCCGGCTAGGTATTGGGGTGCTGAAGATTCATGGCTACTTGGGTGATGCAGCCCTGGGCGTATCCAAACCACGCGCGCTGATCCAGGCCAAGCCGATCCCCAGCAGGGCCAGCCCGGAGAGGGCCGGATAACCGAGAAACTGCACCAGGGGCCCGCCCAGGAAGGTGCCGATTACCGTTGCCACCGCCGCGGCGGCGTTGAACAGGCCCATGCCGGCCCCCTGACTGACGGGGGTAAGGTGGGCGGTCAGATCAGTGCCGGCGATGCTCAGCAGCGGCCAGGCCATGATGATGCAGACAAACCCGGCCAACCCGGCCAGGATCTTGGCAATGGGCAAGAAGAACACGACGAAAAGCAGGACAAAACCCAGCAGGCGCAGGAGCAGCGCCCAGCGATACACCCGCCCCGCGCCATAACGCCCGGAGAGCTGACCGCCCACCGTGTAGAGGACCAGGGCAACGGCAGCGGCAACGGCGTAGGTGAGGGAGGTCAGGGCCGGCGCCACGCCGTAGGCCTTTTGCAGGGCCACGGGAAAATAGGCGAAAAAGGCCGCCACCCCGAAGGACAGGGCGAACCAGGAGAAGAGGAATCGGCCGAAACGGCCATGGAGGACGCTGCCCAAGTGGCGCACCCCTCCCAGGGACAAATGATGGGAAAAACGCAGCAGACCACCCCCCTGGAGCTCCGTGCGTCCGAAGGCCGCCAGGAAACGCCAATCCAGGTCATGGCGCATGCGGGTGCCGATCTCGGTTACCCAGGCGTGGCGCTGTGCCGCCACCGGCAGACCCCGGGCGCCCAGCCAGAGGGCGGGCAGCAAGGCGGTTGCGGAACAATAGAGCCCCAGGCGAAAGTTGCTGACGAAAATGCCCGCCAGCAGGAGCCCGGCTACCTGGCCACCGCCATTGAAGGTCTGCAGCCAGCCGATGCGTGGTTCCCATTCATTCTGAGGGTGGAATTCCACCACAAAGAGGGTGGCCACGGTGGCGACCGCAGCGGTCCCGGCACCCGCCACAAAGGACAGCGCCGTCCAGGGCAGGATCTCGGGCAGGAAAGGCATGGCCAGCAAGGCGCCCATGAGGACCAGAAATCCGCCGAAGAAGAGGGCGCGATGGGCGTGTCTCCGGTCGGCCAGGCTGCCCCACAGCGGGGAACTGAGCAGACCCAGGTTGTACCCGCCCATGACGTAGGCCACCCAGCTCAGGTGCTGGGTCAATCCCACGATCATGAGAGGCAGGAGGATGGGCAGAATGCCCGAAGAAATGGCCCCCAACAGGGCGTAGGCGCCAAACCAGGGCGAAATCCAGCGCCTGGGTTCGCGCAGAATGGCGCGCAAGCGTGCCATGCGCTGATGCAGATCGTCGTGCTTGCCGCCTTGCGGGCCGGTATCCGCGACGACTTCGTCATGATGCAGGCTGGTCATGCTTTTTCCTTAGGCGCCGGGATGCAACGCACGCGATGCACAAGGGGTACGGCAGGATCCTCTCTTCTCTGATGAGGAGACAGCCGGATGGTTCCCCCGCCGGGGGATCGTCAGGAGATCGTCTGGCGTTTTACCCCTGGCGTGGCAACCGGGAGGGAGGCCGTGGAGGGGCTGCCCGGAATAACCTGCAGGGCGGTCAGCGGATGGGGATCGGGACGGTCGGCGCTGTGGCGGAGCCAGCCTTGCAGCCCAAAGAAGGCAAAGGCGAAAAGCAACGCGATAAGCGCGAAAAATGCCAGGTCGAAAAGGGGGGAAGATTGCTTCATCGTCATGGGAAACACCTCGCTCGGGATGGTCTGCTGGCGGCGGCTACCGTACCTCCGGCACGGGCACTGGAAAATCCGCAGAAAATGGGCAGAAACGCTAAAAAATATGCATCAACGCATGGATAAAGGCATTGATGGACGGAAATTCCGGAGGCGTTTTGGGGGGCAGGCAACCGGCCAGAAAGTATCCTTCTCGTCCTTTCCGTCCCCCGTCCGCCAAAGTGCCGGTCTGCGGGTCGTAACGCGCGCGCACCACATCGGGGGGCTGGAAGAAACCCAGATCGGGCTGTTTCCGGAGGGCGTTTTTCATATAGTGGACCCAGATGGGCAGGGCCTCGCGGGCGCCCGCCGCCCAGTGGCCCATGCCCTGGTTGTTGTCATATCCCACCCAGACCGTAGTGACGATCCGCGGGTTGTAGCCGGTGAACCAGGCATTTTCCTCGCCGTTGCTGGTGCCGGTCTTGCCCGCCAGATCATGGCGGTGGAGGATCTGTGCGGCGACGCCGGTACCGCCGCGGATGACGCGCTCCATCATCCGCGTGAGCAGAAAGGCCACGCCGGGCGGGATGGCGGTCTCCCGCGGCGGGGGCGTGTAGCCCAGAGGGCAATCCAGCAGGGAAATGCGCCCCCCGCCGGCGGTTTCGATGCGGGAGATGAGGTAGGGCTTGGGGAGGAAGCCCCCGCTGGAAAAGGCGGCGTACGCCCGGGCGATCTGCATGGGCGTGAAGTCACCGGAGCCCAGGACCATGGAAGGAACCCGCGGGACCTGGCGGGCGGGAAAGCCGAAGCGCTGGACATAGGAGGCGGCATAAGGGATCCCGATGTGCAGGAGGATACGCACGCTGGGGACATTGTGGGAATCGGCCAGGTCTTCCCAGACCGGGAATGGGGTAGCGGAAAACTGCTTGCTGTAGTTGGTCGGCTGATAGGCCTGACCATCGGCCAGCCGTACCGTCAAAGGCGTATCCTTGATCAGGGAGACGGGCGTCAGGAAAGAGGGATTGCCCGCCGCCCGCATGGCTGCCCCATCCATGGCGGCGGCGTAAACGAACGGCTTGAAACCGGAGCCAGGCTGGCGATAGGCATAGAGGGCCCGGTCGAAATGGCTGAGTTCATAGCTGAAGCCGCCCGTCATGGCGAGGATGGCGCCGCTATGGCTATCCAGGGATACCAGCGCCCCCTGTACCCGCGGAATCTGGGTGAGCTGCCAGCCGGGATGGCGGGGAGTGTGCCACACCTTGGTCCCCCAGACGGGATTGCCGGTACCGGCGCTGATGGCGCCCACATAGGGGCGCAGCCAGATGAGATCGCCGCGCTGCAGGATCTGGTCCACTGCTGTGGGGATCTGCCCGGCAGGCGCGGAGCGGGCCCAGTCCACATCGCGCAGGGAGAGATGCACCGTACTTTTCCCCTCCAGGGCCACGGTGGCGCGCCGCGCACCGGCCACCAGAACCACTCCCCAGCGCAGGTTGGCCGGATCGTGGGGCGGGAGGATGGCCGGTCGTTGTCCCGCCGCGGCCTGGCGCAGGGCCGTTCCGCGAAGCTGGGCGATGGGACCGCGCCAGGCCTTGGGGTCAAGACTGTCCAGGCCCATGGCATAATTCTCCAGGCCGACGGCCATATCCCGGTCAGCGGCGCGCTGGTCCTGGGGATGGATGGTGGTATAGACGCGCAGGCCATGGCGATAGGTGAAGTCCGGGCCGAACTGTTTTTCCAGCCACTGGCGGATCCAATCGGTGGCGTAGGGGGCCATGTTGCTGGCGGGCGCATGGTAGGCGGTGCGGATGGGGGCGGCAAGGGCGGCCCCGAGGGCGGCAGGCGTGATATAGCCGCACTTCTCCATCCGCCGCAAGACATAATCCCGCCGCATCCGTGCCAGCCTGGGAGCGCTGACGGGGTTGAAGGCCGAGGGCGCCGCCGGCAACCCGGCCAGGGTCGCCATTTCCGCCAGGCTCAGGCGATCCACGTCTTTCCCATAGTAGACCCGGGCCGCCGCCTGCACGCCGTAGGCCCCCTGGCCCAGATAGATCTTGTTGAGATAGAGGTCGAGAATCTCCGCCCGGCTGAGGTGGGCGGCAAGCTTGTAGGCAAGGAGGATCTCCGCCACTTTGCGGGTGATGGTCTTTTTGCGGGTCAGGTAAAAATTGCGCGCCACCTGCTCGGTGATGGTGCTGGCCCCCTGTACCGGCGCCAAATGCACCAGGTCCACCCAGGCCGCGCGCAGGATGCCGGGATAACTTACCGGGTAGTAGATGGGATTGTGGCTGTAGAAACGCGCGTTCTCGGCGGCGATGAAGGCCTCCTGCAGCCGTAGCGGGATCTTCTGCAGGGGCAGGGCATAGCGGATCTGCGGGCCGATGACCTGCAGCAGTTGGCCGTTTTCGGCGTAAATGCGCAGAGGCTCTTCGGGATGCCAGTCCTGCAGCGCGCTCACCGCCGGCAACTGTTGCCAGAGGCGCCAGGTCCAGATGCCGACGCCGACGATGAGGTTCACGCCCAAGAGGAGGACGATGAGCGCCAGCCAGCGCCACCAGTGATGGCGCGGCGCAGGTGGGCGGGAGCGCGGCGGCATGGACGACCCCCCTAGATCCGGTTGCCGGCCCGGTCTACGGCTAGCGGCTTCATCAACCCAGCCACGCTTCGGCCTCATGGAGGATGCGGGTGAGCCACCCGGCCGGCTCCACCGCGTTTTTGGCAAGCACCGGCACCGTCCGGAGTACCTTTCCATGCCAGCGCAGATCCAGCGTCCCCACCGCTGCGCCTGCTCGTAAGGGCGCCTGCAGATGGAGTGCCGGAACAAAGACCGCGTGGACGGCGCTCGCCTGGTTCGACGGGATACTCACCGTTACCGGCGCCGTAGTCACCACCTGCAAGCCTTGGGGACTCCAGTCCTGCCGGTGGAGGGTGGCGACGGTCTGACCCGCCCCATAGAGCTGGCGGTCCTGCCAACCCGCCCAGCCATAATGCAGGAGGGTGCTGGCGGCGGCGGCAGCCGCGCTGCGGGATGGCGCGCCGAGGACCACGGCCACCAGCGTGCGGCCGTCCTTGCTGGCGCTCACGTCCAGGTTCCAGTGTTGTCGGCTGGACAGCCCCACGCCCAATCCGTTTACCCCACCCCGGCCCACCAGGGGGTTCCAGTTGTACTGGGTAATGTGGTTGTACTGATAGGACGGCCGACTCGTGATCCGGACGATACCGGGGTCGGAACGGATCAGATCGCAGGACAGGCGGGCCAGATCCAGGGCGCTGCTGCTCTGGCCGGGCTGCGGCAGGCCATCGGGATTGCGGAAACGGGTCTGCGTCAAGCCCAGAACCTGGGCATCGTGATTCATGAGCTGCACAAAGCTGCCCACGCCGCCAGCCACGGCCTGGGCCAGGGCAATGGCCGCGTCGTTACCGCCATCGATGAGCAGCCCATCCTCCAGTTGCGCCACATCCACCGCCTTGCCGGGCTGCAGGAACATCCGCGAACCGGCCGCATGCCAAGCGCTGGCGGAGACCGGCACAGCCTGATGGGCGTGAATCATACCCTGCGCCTCGGCCTGATGCAGCACATAGGCGGTCATCAGCTTCACCAGTCCCGAGGGATTCAGCGCCCGGGTGGGCGCTTCGGCCGCCAGCACCTGCCCGCTCTGCACATCCATGAGCACAGCGGACTGCACCCCGGCGAGCTGCGGAGCCGGCATGGGTGGTGGCGGTGGCAGGGTGGGCAAAGGCGGCAGCGCCGCCGCCCGGGCGCCGCTCAGGGCAAGGGGAAGGAACAGGACCAAGACATAGCGCAGCGGAATCGGACAGGCTTTCATGACCTATTGGGAGCGCTGGGGGGTGAAAAAGTTCCCGAGGGCCCAGCCGGCGTCTCGTTCTTTTGGCGCGCTTGCGGTAACGCCCTGCCCTACCGGACAGGGCGGCGCAGACGAGGCGGATCAAGCATGGGGATCGCTGCTCCAATGGAGCGGAAGCTCACGCCATGGGCCGAATGCCGGCAGAATGCACCCCCACCCGCATGGCGGGGAAAACCGGCATTCCGGCATGGCAAAAGGATATCCCCGACAAACCAAAAACGATTGCCGATGCTTAAGAGGATGCTGAAAAAGTCGGTGGTATAATGGGCAGAACGAGGCTGGAGAGGTTCGAACGATGCGTGGAGCCA
>NZ_JBMFWL010000041.1:0-15687 GCF_049965315.1 Acidithiobacillus sp.
GCCACGTTCCCCGCCTTGCCGCCATTTTCGATAATATCGGCGGAAATGGCTCCGGCCTCGTGGGCGCTCAGATGGATGGTTACCGTTTTCTCCTGTTCGTCCTTGATGAGCATGATATCTCCTTATTGTCCGAAGGGATGGGGCGGCTGGCGGAAATGATCGTCTATCCGGTAATCCTGCTCGGCGAGCAGATAAACCAGATCCAGGGTTTCCTTGCCGAATTGCTCGGCATTCTTGATGATCGGCTCAACCAGACTGCCGAGATCCTTCTTCTCGAAACGCAGGGTGATGCCCGATGAATCTTTCGCTAAAACTTCCATGGTGTCTCCTCTTTGCGGGAAAACCGATAATACATACTGAGTAGTTCAAGAAGCAGAACTTGTCAAATTGGCGGGCCGGATTTTATGCCGGGATGGCTGGACATGGGCTCATGGATCGGAAGAATCGGGAAGAGAGCGAATGATTTCCACGGCGGCGCCGTGGCGCAGGTAATCCGTTCCCCAGTCGAGCAGGGTGAGCAGGCGATTGCGGGTGCCGATGATGCGGTAGAGGTGCAGGCCCAGCCAGAGTAGCCAGGCGCTCCAGCCATGCCAGTGCAGATGCCAGCGTTCGATCTGGCAGACGGCATCGAAACGGCCGAGGACGGCCATGCTGCCAGGGTCCTGGTAGGCGAAGGGGGGAGGGAGGGGCCGCCCTTGCCGTTGGGAGTGCAGCACCAGGACGGCGTGGCGGGCACTCTGCAGGGCAAAGGGCGCAACCTGGGGCCAAAATTCACCATCGCTGCCATAGGCCAGGTCACCGAGGATGAAGACCTCGGGGTGCCCCGGCAGGCGCAGGTGGGGATCGACGATGATTCGCCCGCCGGGCCCCTTGGCGCCGGGCAGGGTGGCCGCCAGCGGATTGGCCGTTACGCCGGCGGTCCAGACAAGGGTATGGGCAGGAATGGCCGGGTCCGGCTGGCATTGCACCGTTTGCCCATCAAATCCCAGGACATGGGTGTGAAAGCGCAGGTGGGCGCCGAGTTTTCGCAGCTTGCCTGCGGCTTGGGCCTGGAGGGGGGCGGCAAAGCCGGGAAGCAGGGCTGCGCCGCCCTGCACCAGGGTGATTTGCAGCTCTTCCGGCTGCAATTCCGGGTAGTCGCGGGGGAGCAGGACGCGCAGGAGCTCCAGCAGGGCGCCGCAGAATTCGACGCCGGTGGGGCCGCCTCCGGCGATGACGAAGTGGAGCCAGCATCGCCGTTGGGCGGGGTCGGCGCAATGGCTGGCCGCTTCCAGGGCACTGAAGATGCGCGAACGGGCCTCTTCGGCCGCTTCCATGCCCTTGAGCTGCAGGGCATGGCCGGCGATGGCAGCGTTGCCGAAAAAGTTGGTGACGGTGCCGAGAGCTATGAAGAGGTAATCATAGGGAAGGACATCGCCGTCATCGAGAAGGATCGAACGCTGGGAAAGGTCCAATCGGGCGACCCGCCCCAGGCGGAAATGCAGGTCGCTGCCGCGCAGGAGGCGCCGTTGCGCGGTGGCGATGGCCTCCGCCTGGAGATCGCCGGCAGCCACCTGGTAGAGGAGGGGCTGAAAGAGGTGGTAATTGCGCTGGTCGATGAGGGTCACCTCCAGCCCGTGGCCCCCGAGGGCGCGGGCGGCGGCGTTGCCGGCGAAGCCGCCGCCGAGGATGAGGGCGCGTTCAGCCATGGGCTCCGGCCTCCGGCGCACGGGCAGGCCGGCTGTTGCGCCAGGCCAGCCAGAAGAGGGGAATGGCCCACAGGGCCGAGAGGTCATAGATATGGTCGAGGCTGAGCAGATCCTGCAGGGGGCCGAGCCCGAAGGAGCCGATGCCCTCGCCCACCATCAGGGCGCCGACCAGGAGCCCGGCCATCTGGGTGCCTTCCTCGGGATGGGCGGCAATGCCGTAGGCCATGCTGTAGGGGTAGTAGATGCCGCAGGCGATCCCGGCGGCGGTGAAAGCCATGAGCAGGGCGTTGGCGGCGGCGAGATGGGGGATGAGCAGGAAGCAGGCGGCGATCCCCAGGGGGGCGAGCAGATAGACGATCCGGCGGTGCAGCAAGCGGTTGGGAATGAAGCCCAGGGCAAAGCGCGCGGCGGTCATGCCGCCCCAGAAGAGGGCCAGGGCGAGGGCGCCGCTGGCGGCGGGCAGACCGCGGTTGACGCTGACCAGGACATTGGCCCAACTGCCGAAGCTGCCTTCGCAGATGGCATAGATCAGCACGGCGCCGGCAAAGGGCAGCATGGAACGGCGCCAGGCGCGCAGGCCGCCCAGCTCCGCCGGACCATCGGCGGCAATGGGCAGCAGGAGCAGGGCCAGCCAGGCAAGGGCGAGGAGGGCCGGCCAGCCCGCCCAGCCGATGCTGCTGCGGAAGCCTTGGAGGATCAGGGGCGAGAGGGCCGTGGCGCCGCCGATGACGGCGTTGAGGATGGTCACCGCCGCTGCGGCGGCTCCGGCAAAGAGGAGGGATGCGGAGCGGTTGATGGCGGCGTTGGTGAGGCCGAAGCCGATGCCGAGGAGGAGGGTTTCGGCGAGGATCAGCCCATAAGCAGGGTTACCGCCCGTAAAGGCGGCGGCTACCAGCAGGAACATGGCGGCGGCGTTGCTCAGCGCCCCCAGGCGAAAGACGCCGGAGCCACCGAGGCGGCTGTGGATGCTGCCGGCGGCCAGGGCGCTGAGGATGGCGCCGATGATCTCGGGGAAATATAAGAATCCATAGGCGCTGCTGCCGAAAGCATAGGGGGCCTGGTGCAGGATGTGGCCCAGGGCGGGGACCATGACGAAGGCCGCCCCCTGCAAAAAGCCCGCAGCGTAGACGGCGGTGGTGCCGCGTTTCACGCCCGGGCCCCCGTTTTGAAGCGCTCGGCCAGGTGCGCGGCGACGCGGATGGCATTGGCCATGATGGTGAGGGAAGGGTTGACCGCGCTGATGGAGGGCATGAAGGAGGCGTCCACGACGTAGAGGTTGTCGAGGTCATGGGCCTTGCACCAGGGATCCAGGACGCTGTCCGCGGGGTCTTCGCCAAAACGGCAGGTGCCCACCTGATGGGCGGTGGCGGAGATGTCCATGGCCTGAAAAAAGACCATGGGGAAGCCGGCCTGGTGGAGAATCCCGCGCCATTGGGCACAGAGACGCTGGTGGCTTTCGCGGTTTTTGGGTTGCCAGGCGAGGCGGATATGGCCGTCGCCGTCGAGGGTGACCCGATTATCGGCGTCGGGCAGGTCTTCGGTGGTGAGCCACCAGTCCACGGAGTGGCTGGCGGTCCAGGCGCCGAGGGGGATGGGGAGCAGGGGCTGTTGGGCATGGAGCAGCGCCGGCGTCACCTTGCCGAGATTCTGGATGTGCCCGAGGGGATAAGGGTAATCGGGGTCACCCGAGTCGTCGTAAAAGTCGTTGATGGCCAGGGTCTTCTGGAAGACGGTGGTGTTTTCCTGGGCGGCTTTGAGGGCCATGCAGGCGCTGTTGAGGTGGCACATGTAATTGCGCCCGACCTGATCGCTGCTGTTGGCGAGGCCCCGGGGCGCGGCGGCATCGGCGGAGGCGAGGAGGAGGGCGGCGGAGTTTACGGCGCCGGCGGCGAGGACGACGACGCGGGCGCGCAGGGTGCCCTGATCCGTTTCCACGCTCTCCACGCCCTTGCCGTCGGCGCCGCGCAGCAGGCGCAGGGCGCGATGCCGGGTGAGCAGGCGAACGTTGGCGTGGGCCAGGGCGGGGGTGACGCCGCAGACCTCGGCATCGCCCTTGGCGCGCAGCAGGCAGGGAAAGCCGTCGCAGGTGGGGCAACGCACGCAGGGGCTATGGGCGGGGTCTTCATCGCGACGCTGGAGGGCGAGGGGGAGGGGAAAGGGATGCAGACCCAGGTTCCGCAATCGTTGCTCCAGGGCCGCGAGGATGGGCTCCTGGGGGAAGGGCGGAAAGGCGAAGGGACCGCGGGGCGGTTCCAGGGGATCGGCACCGGCCTCGCCGTGGGTGAAGTACCAGGCCTCGGCCTGGTCATAGCAGGGCGCGAGATCCGCGTAGGCGATGGGCCAGGCGCGGGTGAGGCCGTCGCGATGGCGGCGGGGGAGGAAGTCCTTTTCGCGCCGGCGCAAAACGGCCGCCCCGTAGAACTTGGTGTTGCCCCCAACATGGTAGCCGGTAACGGGGGTGAAGGGTTGGCCAGCGCCGTCGCGCCACTCTTCATGGGTGTGGTAGCGGTGTTCGGCAAAGACGGTGTGGGGGTCCCAGTTGCCCCATTCGCGGGGGAGGTAGTCGCCGCGTTCGAGGATGAGGATGGACAGCCCCGAGGGGGCGAGGGCGCGGGCCAGGGTGCCGCCGCCGGCGCCGCTGCCGATGATGATCACATCGGCGTCGAGGCTAGCCGCCATGGCGGAAATCCGGATAGATGAGCATGCCGCCATCGACGGCGATGGTGGTGCCGGTGATGTAGCTGGCCAGGTCGCTGGCGAGGAAGGCCACGACATGGCCAATCTCCTCCGGCGCGCCAAGGCGTTCCATGGCGATTTTGTCGTCGAGGTCCTTGAGGGTATCGGGGTTGCCCCAGACCGCTTCGTTGATGGGGGTCTTGATGGCGCCGGGGGCGATGGCGACCACGCGGATGCCCTTGTCGGCCGTTTCCTGGGCGAGGGTCTTGGTGAACATGGAGAGTCCCGCCTTGGCGCTGGTGTAGGCGCTGTAGCCTTCCCAGGGGATGAACTCGTGTACCGAGGTGATGTTGATGATGACGCCGCAACCACATTTTTCCATGCGCGGGATGGCGGCGCGGGCGCAGTAGTAGGGTCCCATGAGATCGACGGCGAGGACCTTTTCCCAGACCTGCGGATCGTCGTCGCCGACCACGGCGCGGGGACCATCCATGCCCGCGTTGTTGACGAGGATGTCGAGGCCGCCAAAGGCGCCGTCGATCTCCTGCAGCAGCTTTTCGACGGCGGCCGGATCGGAGACGTCGGCCTGGAAGGCCTGCGCCTTGCCGCCTTTGCCCTGGATGGCGGCGACGACTTGCCCGGCCTCGGCCTGCCCCTTGCGGTAATGAACGGCGACCCGGGCGCCGGCGGCCGCCAGGATTTCGGCGATGGCCTGGCCGAGGCCGCCGCTGGCGCCGGTGACCAGCGCACGGCGTCCGGTGAGATCGATGGCAATCATGGGCTTTCTCCTTGCAGGGTGATGCTGAAGTCCTCGCCCTGCCACTGGCCGGTATCCCGCCAGTAGAAGGTGAAGTGGAGCGTGGTTCCGGGCGCCATTGTCTGCGTGGGCAAAATGGCGACATGGCCGAGGTCCCAATCCTCCGACAGGGTATCGGTGGGGTCTTGCCAGCCATCGACGCCCCAATGCACCGTAAAGGGCGCCGGGAGCAGAAAGCGCAGCTCGTTGCCGGCGGGCATCTGCCGGGCGCGCTGGCGGAAGCGCCAAAGCGTATAGGCGATCTGCGGCGCCTTGCCCTGATAGCGTTTCCAGGTGGCCCGGGGGCGATCCACGGGGTAACCGAGTTGCCAACTGTGGCAGAGCTTGACGAACTCGCCGTGGGCCCAGACCAGGGGCATGGCGGAGCCGCTGGGCCGGCCGGGGAAGAGGTCGCGGTCGGGTATGGCGGCGCTGTCCCAGACCTGTTCGGGCAGGAGGCCGCCAGGGCCGGTCATGTTGCCCATGGCCTCGATGTAGGGCAGGGCGTCCTCCCCGGCCAGGAGGGCAAAATGACCCCGCTCTCCCACCAGGAGTGGCCAGGCGCGGCCGCGGCCGCTGCCGTCGAAGGGGCTGCCGTCGGGGTGCTCGCCGTAGCCGTCGCCATTGTAGCGGTGCCAGACGGGGCCGCTGGGGGTGTCGGTTTTGAGCAGGGCGTCCATCACCTTGACGGAGTCCTGCATGTGCGGATCGTCGGCGCGGCGCAGGCCATAGCGGCAGAGTTGCAGGAAGTCGGTGGCGACCTGCTCCTCGGCGGGGAGATGCGGGTCGTTGGCGCGATTTTTGATCATCACCCATTCATCCTTGGCGCCCGCATGGATGAGCACGTCCTGGGGGGCAATGCGCAGGTAATAGCCGGCGACGCCGTATTTCCGGGCGAGATCCGTGCCGGATACGAAGGTCCAGTCCTCCAGACGCGCATTCCAGTAATCGGCCACCAGCAGGGCGCAATCCCGGGCCTTGCCGCCGAGCAGTTCGCCGCCTTCCACCAGCGCGGCAATGGCGACCGCCAGGGTGAAGGGATTGACGCCGCCGTCCTCTTCCCAGCGATCCTGGCCGGTGACCGGCCCTTCGCGGAGGATGAAGCCCAGGGCGCGGCGCAGCATGTCGGTAACGGCAATCCCTTCCAGTGCCTGCTCCGCCTGGAGGGCGGCGACAAGGAGGACGGGAAAACCGGTTTCATCCAGTTGCACCCCCTGCCAGAATGGCTTGCCGCCCAGCCATTGATTTTGCAGCCAGTGGCCGTCGGCCTGCTGGGTGCTGATGAGGTAGGTCAGCACCTGGCGCGCTTCGGCAGCGGCGCCCATGGCGAGGAGGGCACCGGCGCTTTCCACCAGATCCCGGGACCAGACCAAATGGTATCCGCCCCGGCTGTCGCTGGCCTCGCCCCAGGGTACGGAGAGACTGGCCACCAGGGCACCGGGAAAGGTGCGGTCTTCGTGGACCTTGAGGACGGTGGCGGAGCGGGTATAGAGGGTTTGGGCGGCGGCGGGGAGCTTGCGCCTCAACTCGGGAGGCATGGGCTGTTGGCTATGCCAGGCCTTCCAGGCCCCTTGATACCCCGCTTCGGCGGCGGCAAAGCCCCCGGCCAGGGAAGACCAGGCCAGGGTAGCGGCCGCCTCCTTGCTGGTGCCCAGACCCAGGGCCAGGGTGCCTTGCCGGGGCAGGCGGGCGGACAGGGAAACCTCGCCGGGGCCGGCCTCCTGATATTGCCAAAGCATGCGGCCGTTGCGGTGGAAATCCTGCCAGAGGTCGCTGGCGCCCACCTCGCCCACGGAGGGGCCCTCCAATCCGGGCAAGCCCTCCGGATTCCGGCAGGATATGGCCAGGCCGAAGGGCCCCTGCTGGGCCCAGAGCACGGGTCGGCCCTCCCATTGGCCAACCCAGGCCTGATTGTGCTCGGCATCTTCGCCCAGCCGCGCCGCACAGAGCAGATAAGGGCGCAGGTCGGCGTCCCCCTCCAGGTGAAAATCCAGCAGCAGGACGTCCCGCAGCGGATCGGCGCAGATCCGGAGGGTGCAGGTAAAGCGCTCATGACGATGGGTGATGACAGGCAGGGGGATGGCCGGATCGTCGATCCGTAATTGCGGCTCGGCCAAGGCCTTGAGTTCCTGCCAGAAACCCTTGCCATCGGCAATGATCAAGCCCATGTCCCGGACCTGGGGGATGTCGATGCGCGGATAAAAGACCTCCGTGACAATGCCCTTGCCCACGGTGAACCAGAGCCGGGCCGGGCCGGGGGCGGTGCCGACGAGGTCTTTTTTGGCGGTGGACCAGACCGGATGGCGCCAGGTGGGGCTGGGGGCTTTGCTCGCTGCTGCCATGAGGTGCTTTCCTTCCAATACGCGCGGGGGGAACTCCTAGAGTATAGGAGACGTTGACCAGGCAGGCCGGCGGCAGCGCGGGAGCCCATCGCTGCTGCGCTGCGGCATGAATGAATGCGCTGCCCCATGGGGATGAAGCCGCCCTTGCCGCCATGGGCGGGAAATGGTGCGGCCCATTGCCGTACCAAGCAGCGGATTTCCCTTTTGCTTGCGGAATATCCGACAGCTTCCCGTCCTGGAAAGTTCCATCTGATCGGGAAAAACAATTTTCCAATAAATAACGCCGATGCGGGCCCAATGTTTGCTTTCGGCGGAATGCAAGGAACCGCTTTGTTCATGCGCCGGATCAGCCGCTGGCGCTTGTCTTCCGATGCAGTGGCGAGAAATTGGGGATCTAACAGCCTTATGTCTTGACCGATCCGCTGAAAAAGCGGGCTGGACCGCATTGCGGCGCCACGGCGGTTCCGGGAAGTATTGGCTTCTCGCCTGGCACTATGATCCAATAAGGACTGCCGCCCGCAGGTACTTCGGGCCTTGGCGCGGGCGTCATGGCCCGCTGAAATGCCGACGGGCAGAGGAGTGTCGTTTGGAGAGCCGTGCTCACGCCATTGTGGCCCTCGCGTTTTTGGCCCTGCTGGGGATCGGGGTGGTCGTTGCCGGGCTGTGGATGCACCACGGCCGGCAACCCGGCCTGATTTATGACGTCGTCTCGCCCTACAGCGTGGCGGGCCTGCAGGAGCAGGCGCCGGTGCGCTTCAAGGGGGTCCGGGTGGGCGAAGTGCGCTCCATCGGCCTGGACCCGCGGAACCCGCGCATGATCCTGGTGCGGATCACGGTCAGCAAGGGGACGCCCATCACCCGTGCGACTTTTGCCGAGCTGGCTCCCCAGGGAGTGACCGGACTCAGCTATCTTTCCCTGAGCGACGCCGGCACCAACTTTGCCCCCGTCCACACCAGCACCCTCCATCCCGGCCAGATACCCATGCACCCCAGCTTCCTCGAAGTGCTGTCGCGAAAGGGCGAGTCCCTGGTCAATCAGAGCAACGAATTGGCATCGCATCTGAGCGCCACCCTGAATGCGAGTAATCGCCGCCATCTCGCCCAGACCATCCGGCAACTGGACACGGCCAGCGCGCAACTGGTGCAACTGGAGGCGGCCCTGCTGCCCACCATCAAGGCCTTGCCCGCCATGGTGGCCGCTACCCAGTCGACCATGCAGGAGAGCCAAAGCATGCTGAAGAACCTCAACCAGCTCACCCTATCCGCCGCCGGGCCATTGCGCGAGGTGGGTGCCGCCGCCCGGTCCATTCAGGGCCTTGGCAGCTCCGGGGAAAAGGTCACGGAAACCCTCAATTACAGCACTCTGCCCCAGTTGGAGATACTCACCCGCCGCCTCAACGGCACCACGGAAGCCCTGGAGGGCCTGAGCCAGTCCTTGCAGCGCTCGCCGCAGTCGCTCCTGTACGGCGCCAAGGCGCCGCCCCCCGGGCCGGGGGAGAGGGGATTCCATGGGGGAGGAGGGTCATGAAAGGCCGGCATTTTTGGCGCGGCGGCGCCGTGCTGTCAGCGATGCTCCTGCTCTCGGCCTGTGCGACGACGAGCCCCTGGCGGGTGCCCTACAGCATTGTGCCGGCGGCCGCCGGACCTGCCGCTGCCAGCACCTTCCAGGGCCGGACGGCGGCTGCTGTCCTTCCCGTCCTG
This sequence comes from Acidithiobacillus sp., assembly GCF_049965315.1. Lineage (GTDB taxonomy): Bacteria > Pseudomonadota > Gammaproteobacteria > Acidithiobacillales > Acidithiobacillaceae > Acidithiobacillus_B. The sequence continues at coordinate 9,204 of NZ_JBMFWL010000041.1, forward strand.
CGCCTAACCCCGGTGACGGCCCCGGAATGGTTGCAAGGTCACGATTTCCATTACCGGCTGCTCTATGAGAACCCGCAGCAGGCATTGTACTACCGGGGCGCCCGCTGGGTGGGCACGCCGGCCCAGATGATGGGGGATCTGCTCCAGGGCCAGCTTATGGATGGGGGGCAGTGGCGGGCGGTGTTGTCCCCCACCAGCACCGGCAAGGCCGGGCTGCTCCTGCAGGTACGGCTGAGCGACTTCACCCTCGACTTCTCCACCCCTCGCCAGGGAGTTGCGCAAGTGGCGGGGGAGGCCACCCTGGTGGATGCCCAGAGCTATCAGGTCCTGGGGCAGCAGCGCTTTGCTTTCCGGGTCCCGGCTGTCCCCACCAATCCCGATGGCGGGGCATTGGCCATGACCCGGGCGAGCAGGGCCTTTGCCAAGGCCGTCGGGCAGTGGGCGGAGCAAGCGGCGCGGCATTCCTTGCCGGGGTAATGCGGGGGAGGATGCGGGCCGGGGCAATCCGCCCAGGCCCGCCGGGCGGGGGCGCCGGGTGCCGCGCCCACAGGGACTTATTCCGCTTTCACCTTCATCACCAGCACCGGGCACCGGGCATGATGCACGATATCGTTGGCCACTGAGCCCAAGAGCAGCCGGCCGAGGGCTCCGTGGCCGTGGCTGCCGACCACGATGAGGTCCACGCCATGGGCTGCGCCCCAGGCAATGACCGCCATGCCCATGCGGTCGGCGCTCTCCTCCACCGCCCAGTCCAAAGGCGGCGTCAGGGTCGGGAGTTGCGCCGCCAGCTTGGCCATCTCCTTTTGCGCCAGTTCCAGCAAGCGGCCGCGCATGTCCAGCATGGGCGGGAGGATCTCTTCCGGGAGCTGCAGGGTGACGATCTGCGGATTGACCATGTGGATCAAGGTCAGTTGCGCACCGTGCAAGGCCGCCTCGCGGGCCGCCATCCGTGCCGTCGGCAGCGCCGCCTCGGAAAAATCGACGGCGGCCAGGATATGATGAAAACGATCCGGGTTCATGAGGTCCCCCCTCCCTGGAGTTGGGTGAGCAATTCTTCGTAACTGAGGTGTGCGTTGTCCGTGCCGCGCCGATCGCGGTACTCGAAGACTCCCTGGGCGAGCACCTTGTCGCTCACCACCACCCGATGAGGCAGGCCGATGAGGTCCATGGTGGCAAACTGGACGCCGGGACGTTCGTCGCGATCATCCAGGAGCACGGCATAACCCGCCGCCTCCAGTTGGTTATGAAGCAGTTCCGCCGCGGCGGCCACGTCCGGCGATTTTCGCCCATTGATGGCGACGATGCCCACCGTGAACGGCGCCAGCGCCCCTGGCCAGAGAATGCCGCGGTCATCGAAATGCTGTTCCACCGCCGCCGCCACCACTCGCGACACGCCGATGCCGTAACAACCCATGGTCACCGTGCGGTCCCGGCCCGTTTCATCCAGCACCGTCATGTTCATGGCCTTGCTGTAACGCTCGCCGAGCTGGAAGACATGCCCCACCTCGATGCCCCGGCGGATACCCAGGGTGCCCGATGCACAGCGCGGACAGGCCTCGCCCGCCCGCACGCTGCGCAGGTCCGCCGCTGCGGCGAGGGGCAGATCCCGTCCCCAGTTGAGGTTGATCCAGTGCAGGTCGGCGACATTGGCCCCGGTGCTGAAGTTCTGCACCGTGAGGGCGCGATGGTCGGCCAGGATGGGCAGATCGCGGGGCAGATCCTTGGGCCCGATGAAACCCACCGGCGCGCCGCAGGCCTCCTCGGCCTCCTCCATGGTGGCCAGACGCAGGCTTTTGGCGGCCAGGGCGTTGGTCGCCTTGACCAGGTTGAGTTCATCATCGCCGCGCAGCAGGAGCAGGGCCGGCTTCTCATCGGCCATTACCAGCACGGTCTTGACGATCCGCGCCGTGGAAATCTTCAGCATCTCGGCCTGGGCCGCCACGCTGCGGATGCCCGGAGTGGGCACCTGCTCCGCCGCCAGGGGCGCCTCCGGTCCTTCGTCCGGCAGACGGCTCTGGGCCAGCTCCAGGTTGGCGGCGTAATCGCAGTGGTGGCAAAAAACGATGGCATCCTCGCCGGAGTCGGCCAGGACATGGAACTCGTGGGAGCGCTTGCCGCCGATGGCCCCCGTATCCGCCTCCACCGCCCGAAAGTCCAGCCCCAGGCGGGTAAAGATGCGGGTATAGGCGGCAAACATCGCCTCATAGGTGCTTTCCAGGGAGGCCGCCTCCAGATGGAAGGAATAGGCATCCTTCATGACGAATTCCCGCCCGCGCATCAGTCCGAAGCGCGGGCGGATCTCGTCGCGGAACTTGGTCTGGATCTGGTAGACGTTGATGGGGAGTTGCCGGTAGGAGTGTACTTCGCGGCGCAGCAGGTCCGTTACCACCTCCTCATGGGTCGGCCCCAGGCAAAACTCCCGGTCATGGCGGTCGCGGATGCGCAGCAACTCCGGTCCGTACTGCTCCCAACGCCCCGACTCCTGCCACAGTTCCGCCGGCTGCACCACCGGCATGAGGATCTCCTGCGCCCCGCAACGGTCCATCTCCTCGCGCACGATGCGCTCCACCTTGCGCAGCACCCGCAACCCCAGGGGCAACCAGGTATAGAGCCCCGATGCCAGACGCCGGATAAAACCGCCTCGCAGCAAAAGCTGATGGCTGACCAACTCCGCCTCGGCGGGAGTCTCCTTGAGGGTGGGCATGAACAGTTGACTGGCGCGCATGAAGATTCCTTATGAATGTATCCCCACAGTGTAAGAAAGCGCGGGCCACAAGAAAAGGCGCATCTGCGCGGCGCTTCCCGTACATGGAGGGCAGCGCTGTGCCGGCCGCGGTTGCGGTGACGAATTGTCACCATGATGCTAAAATTAATCCAATGGAAATAAAAAGTTATCCGTACAGCCCGCGGCTGGGGTCGCTTATCCTTTCAGTGCCCTCTGAATGAAAGACTCCATGCCTTGAGGCGCCTTGCCCGGCGCGAAGCGCTTGACGGGCTGGCCATCCCGGCCGATGAGGAACTTGGTGAAGTTCCAGCGAATCTTGCGGCCCCAGAAGCCCGGCAGGCAGGCCGTGAGCCACTGGAAGAGGGGATGGGCGCCGGGACCATTCACTTCCACCTTTTCAAAGACCGGAAAGGTCACCCCGTACTTCACTTGGCAGGTCTGCGCGATCTCTGCAGCCCCGCCTGGCTCCTGATGGCCGAACTGGTTGCAGGGAAAGGCGAGAATGACCAGCCCCTGATCCCCATACCGCTCATGGAGGGTCTGAAGCCCCTGATATTGCGGCGTGAAACCGCAGTGACTCGCGGTATTCACTACCAGCACGACCTTCCCGGCATACTCGGAGAAGGACACCGGCTTACCCTCCAGGGTGCGGGCACTCAGCCCGTAAAATTCACTCATTCACGGCACCCCCGAATCATGCCCCACCAGATCCAGGCCGCCCGAAGAGGGCTGCCCTGGCCGCCTTGATGGGGGCGTTGATGGCACTACCGATCATTTTCGCACGCTTCACCGGGGAAGGCACGAGGTCCCAATGCAGGAATCCTCGTTCCGTTCTCATCTCCGGGGCCTTGCCAAGCCCCCACAAAAAAACGCCCCCTTGCGGAGGCGCGAAGCGGGGCGAGTAAGACCCTATGGTTCGGCAGGATGCGCGAGGCGGCAACTGCGGAAGTGTTTGCCCACCAGCATGAGGAACTGGATGGTCTGCTGGGTTTCCGGTTGCTTGACGATCTCCCAGAGCCCACCCAGCCCTCCCTTGGGCATGGGGGCCTGGGCGGCCTCTGCGGCGGCGTCGGCCAGGCACTGGAGGAAGTCCGTCAGGACATGGGTTTTTTCGACCTGTTCGGCTACCCCCAGCAGGCGTTCCACCGCGCCCGTGCGGGTGACGCGGTCCACCAGCCCGAGGGCGTCCCCCGCCATGCCCGCCAGGCGGGTGACCATCTCGTCGCTGAGGGCGTCCTGGGCGGCGCCGGCCAGGCGCGCGAGGTGGACGAGCCGCTCCAGATCGCCGTTCTCCACCAGGGCGGTGATGGCGGGCAGGGCCTTGACCACGCCGGAGCGGTTGACCCGGTCCAGGAGGTCGAGGCCGTCACCGGCCGTGGCGGAGAGGCGGGTGACCATCTCGTCATTCATGGCGTCCTGGGCGGAGCCGATCAGACGGGCGAGATGGACGAGGCGCTCGAGGTCGCCATTGTTGACCAGATTGACCACGGCCTCCTGGGCCCGGCTCAGTTCGGCATCGTGCGTATTGCGTTCCGAGATTACGGCAGCCATGCTGCACCTCCTTTAGAGTAAGCCCCGCGCGGAAGCCCAGTAGAGCTGGTTGTAGGCCATCTTGAAGGCATGCACCGCCCCCGTGGGGGCCTTGGGCTGGGGTGGCGTGGTGTAGTTGAACATGGCGTAGGTGGCCCGGTCCTTGCCGGCCTCGATGAAGCAGAAGACCTTTCCGTCATATTCCCGCACCGGACGCCCGATCTTGATCAGCGCCGCGATGTTCTCCGCGGCGACTTCCGCCTCGAAATGGGTGGTGGAGCCGGCCTTGCTGATGGGGATATTGGTGGTATCGCCCAGCACCAGGACGTTCTTGCCGTATTCGCCTTCCATGTGCAGGCTGTTGCGGTTGGTGGGAATCCAGCCGTTTTCCCCGAGCTTGTTCTTTTCGATGACCTCCTGACCCTTGTGGGGCGGTACGGCCACCAGCAGGTCGTATTTCACTTCCCCGCCTTCCTCGCTGCGAACGGCAGCGTTCTTGCCATCCACCTCCTTCATGTTGAACAGGGTTTCGTATTTGATGCCCATACGATCGAACTCCGGCGCCGCCCACTTGGCGACATTCTCCAGGCTGTGGACGCGGCCGATGGGATAGGTGTAGTAAAACTCCGTCTTGTCCAGCAGCCCCTTGTCCTTGATGAAGTCATGCATGGCAAAGGTGACTTCCAGGGGAATCATCGGACATTTGTGGGGCAGGCCGACGGCGATGACGATGCGTCCACCCTTGAAGTCCGCCAATTGATTGAAGAATTGCACGGCGTTTTCCGCGGTGTAGCAGTTGACGGAATTCTCCTTGAGACCCGGAATGTTCTCCGGCGTGGGCCGGGAGCCGGTGGAAATCACCATCACATCGTATTCGTGGACCTTGCCGCTCTTGGTCTTGACGTGGTTTTCCGCGAGATGGAACTCCTCCACCGGGTCCACGTGGAATTCGATGCCCGGCTCCAGCAGGCTGGCCTGCTCGCGCACCAGTTCATCGGGCGTGGCGCGGCCCATGGCCACGTAGAGCCAGCCCGGTTGATAGACGTGCTGGTCCGAGGCCGACAACATGGTGATGCGCGCCTTGCCGGCCTTCATCTCCTGATGAATGCGCCGGGCCAGATTGTTGGCAAAGATCGTGCCGCCCATACCGCCACCAACGACGAGAATTCTCATGATGATCACTCCTTATCAATAGGGTTATTTGGCCTTGCGCACATGGATGTGCCAGGTACCTTCGGCATCCTGTTCCGTGCCGACCATTTCATGGCCGACTTTTTTGACCCACTCCGGGACATCGGCGGCGGAGCCGGCATCCGTGGACAGGAGTTCCAGGGTGTCGCCCACGGCCATCATCTTCATATTCGCGATCAACTCCATGAGCGGTCCGGGACAAAAACTCCCCCGGGCATCAACGACTCTTTCTGTACTCATCACTCGCTCCTTGCTCGACCCAATTAAAAAATGAGGATCTGCGCCCCTTCCGCATCGCTGAGAAATCTGGTGAGCCCCATGGCGCCGGAGACGATGCCCTCCAGCTCCGCTTCCTTGACCCCCATGATGTCCATGGCCATGGAGCAGGCATAGATCTTGGCGTCGCCTAGTTCCACTGCCTGCTCGAAGATCTGATAAAATGGAGGGGCATTCTTCTGCGCCATCATCTCCCCCATGGCCCCCGCGGCGGGCGCCTCCTTGTCATGCCCCCGGATAAAGAATGGAAAGGCATTCATGGAAATGAAAACGGACACCTCCGTGCCCGATACCGCGGCAACGGAGGCGGTCATGGCGGCAAACTGCAATTTCTCGCGTTGCCCACTCAAACAGACGATGAATAATCCTGACATGACAACTCCTGTGCCTAGGGTCCACTTTTCTTTAGCAGTAACTGTGCCATTCACCATAAGCGGATAAATATGCCGGTAAGGTCCATTTTGGCTAAATTATTAGTTAATTAGTTGATAATATTATAGTGATTAATAGCATGACATTTCTCCTTGTCATGACAAAAATCCTCGGGTATTGTCATGACATGACAGGTGTCATCGCAGGGCTTCGGCTTCTACGGGAACTACCCAACTGATCTGACAAGGTAACTGGCCGGATACTGGACAAAGTCCAACCGATCCTGTATACCTTGGGGCATGACGGCCCCACCAATCACCGAACAACAGCGTATGGACCTGCGACGCGTGCAGGTCCGGCCCATTGTGCCCAGCGAGTTGGAACGCTGGA
>NZ_JBMFWL010000042.1:0-14498 GCF_049965315.1 Acidithiobacillus sp.
GTCGCGGATGTCGTCCATCCGCTCGCCCAGGTCAACGCTGCGGCGATCCACGTGGCTGCGCACCCAGGCCGTTGCGGCTTCCGCCTCCTGGGCGGAAAGGTTGGTATCCTGGAAGAAGGCGCCGTGGCCGGCCACACCCTGCTGTGTCTTTTCAGTCATCATTCACTCCTCAGTCCTTGTCGCCCTGCTTTTCCAGCCAGTCCTCGTAATCTTCCCGCTTCTCATCGATGAAGTCTTCGATCACGTCAAAAAGATTCTCATCCATGGTTTCGAGGGACTTGAGGACACCAGTCATTTCCCAGATGGTATACATTTCCACGGAAGTCTTGAGGGAGACCTCCCAGGCCGTATCCGTGGTTTGCAAGGTGCGCACCGGGATCGCCTTGCGCAGCACGCGCAAATCGCCTTCGACCTTCTGAATGTTGGGGCCCCAGTCGGGAAAATGATCCGGCTGAATCATGTCCGGCGACAACTGGTTGCCGGTCGTGATCAGCTTCAGCATGACGCGCCCGAAGGGCCGCAATACGTCCTTGGCCGATTGCATGCCATGACGAATGGACACCTCGCGCATGATCATGACGAGACCACCGGGAGAGTTCTTGAAAGGACAACGGGCAGCGCAGGTCATGCATTGGGCGCAGGCCCAGATCTTTTCCTGCATGGCGTCGTAGATCTGCTCGACATTTTCGGTCCACAGCAACTGTACGATTTCCCGCGGACTATAATCATAAAACTGTGCGGAGGGGCAGGTTGCGGTGCAAATCCCGCAATTCAAACAGCCGTTCAACTCGTGATCGTAACGAAAATCCGCACGGATCTCGTCAAACATCCCCTTCATCTCAGCGTAAGTCGCCATTACTCGCTCCTTGCTCTAACCATTGCGCCAATGCAACCTTGGCACCACCGCGATCCACTTAAATGAACAGCGTGATGTCCGCTTCGCCGGCAAACTCGAAGAAGAGTGCCGCGCCGCCCAGTTCGACCCCATCGATGAAATCCGAGGTATCGAACTCGAAAAGGTCAACGGTCATCTGGCAGGCGATCATCCGCACTTCCGCCTCGACGCAAAGCTCGCGCAACTCCTCAAGGCTGGCAACGCCCTTGGACTTCATCTTGCTTTTCATCATGGAAGTGGCCATCCCTTCCATGCCGGGCACCAGGGCCATGACAAAGTTGGGCATGGGGACGGGCATGGGCATGGCCGGATTGCCCAGGGGACTGACCCGCAAATGGCCGAGATCCTTTTTCAGGAGCTGCAGACCGTAAAAGGTGAAAAATATTTCTGTCGCATACCCCAAAGCCGCTGCCGTGGAGGCAAGAATGAAGGGAGGATATCCCCAGTCAAGGGTTCCCTTGGTGGCAATGATGGCCAATTTTTTTTCGTCCATAACTCGCTCCTCGCGCAGACTCTTGTGGGTATCGAGTCCGTAAGTGTCAGCCCTTCTGGTCAGGCCTTTTGGATGAAGAAGATAAACTCGCCGCCAGCCTCGGCCTGTTCCAGCAACGGATTCTTGGTCTGCTTGGCGAAGGCCTCGAAGTCCTTGACCGCACCGGGATCCGTAGCCACGATCTTCAGGACCTGACCGGCGGTCAATTCGCCAAGGGCCTTTTTCGTGCGGAGAATGGGCAACGGGCAGTTGAGGCCGCGTGCGTCGAGAACTTTATCTTCCTGTACCATGGGTTACCTCCTCGGTTTAGTGATCTCTGATTTACTACTGGTGGAACTCTATCAGGAACGACGGGGACAGCAAGGTAAATATTTTGATTTGATGATTAACCCCCCCTATTTCAGTATCCCCTTATGGATTGGCCGGCGGCGCTATGGGAAAACCCCTGCTGGCCCAGGCCGAAATGCCTCCGCGCAGATTCAGGACCTGGCTAAACCCCTGCGCCGCCGCGAAGGCGGCGGCCTGGGCGGAGCGTCCACCGCTGAGGCAGTAAAACACAATGGGGCTTTGCTTATCCAGTTGCTGGATCGACATGGGCAGGAGATGCAGCGGGAGATGCCGGGCGCCATCGATAATGCCCCGCGCCACCTCCGCCGGCGAGCGCACATCGATCAGGGTGAACGCCTCGCCCTCCTCACGCAGCGCCTTGAGCTGATCAGGGGTGATTTCTTGAAAGCCGTGCATAAGGTGTTCTTCCATAGAGAATACGGTTAACGCCAGAGTTTACACCAAGCACGCGCCGCCTTGCACCCATGCCCCTACCCACCCAGGCGCATCATGAAGATGCGCGCGGAGCGCCCGGGGTCGCTGACAAAAAAATGCTTCTGCGGCTTGTCCTGCCAGATTCCTCTGCGCACCGCCTCGGCGATGGACCCATCGCCCTGGCCGCCGCGCAGGAGCGGCAGCAGATCAATGCCTGCTTCCTGCCCGAGGCAATACACCAGCCGCCCGCCGGCCGTGAGCCGGACCCGGTTGCAGGTGGCGCAGAAATTATCGCTGATGGGCGTGATGAAGCCCACATGGGTCTGCGTCCCCGGGATCCGAAACAAGCGGGCCGGACCATGATCGGCCTGGGCTTCGGCCGGTTCCAGGAGATAGCGTTCGGCTATGAGTTGCCGCGCCTCTTCCGCGCTCAGATATTGCCCATCCTGGGCCGCAGACCCGGCCAGCCCCAGGGGCATGGTTTCGATGAAACGGATGTCCACCCCTTTGCCAATGGCATAGGCGACCAGCGCGGGCAGTTCGGCGCCGTTGTGCTGACGGAGCAGGACGACGTTGATCTTGATGCGCGGAATCCCTGCCTGTACCGCCTCTTCGATGCCCTGTTGCACGCGGAGCAGATCGCCGCCGCGGGTGATGGCGGCAAAAGTGCCCGCCTGGAGGCTATCCATGCTGACATTGAGATTGTTCACCCCCGCCGCCAGCAGCTTTTGCGCCAGGCGGCCCAGCAGCAGGCCGTTGGTGCTCACGCTGATTTTGCCGATGCCATGGCGCTTGGCGGACTCGATGAGGGGGAGGAGGTGCGGGTAGATGAGGGGCTCACCACCGGTGAAGCGGATGTGGCGCAGACCCAGATGGGCGAACAGACCGATGAGGCGATCGTATTCCTCCACCCGCAGATGGTCGTCGCGGTCGAAATAGGGGGTGCCCTCTTCGGGGGAACAATATTCACAACGGAAGTTGCAGTGCTCCGTGACCGAGACGCGCAAGTAGCTGATATGCCGACCAAACTGGTCGACGAGATCGGCCTCCTGGTCCGTTGCGGAGATGGCGGGTAGCAACATGGATCACTCCTAGACGAGGGGCATCTGTCCCGGAAGAGAAAAACGGGGCGTTTTCACTTGCTCGGCACAGGCCCCATATCCGGTTTCATCTTAGACCCTTTGCAACCCTACATTCAACATTGTTGACGGCCATGGTAAAGATTGACCACATGCTGGGCCTCGACGAAAAACAGCCAGCGCTCCACCCCGATGCCGAAGAAGACCGAAACGACGGCCAGCCACGCCAGGCTGCCGAGCCCCAGGGATAAAGCCAGGGCGATGGCCCATATGGGGACCACAAAAGCGAAGATGTACATGAGGAGCTTGATGGTGTTGGCCTTGGCGGCGGGGATGGTGTGTCCGAACTCCTGGGTCAGGAAGGTGCCGAAGGTGTGGCCCTGGTCCAGTAGGCGCACGGTGGAACGGTTGAAGCCCGTGGCCGTGCGGATGGTGGGACCGTTGGGGCGGGCGATCCAGAAATAATAAATGCCCTTGAGCACGGCGGCGGCGGCGAGCAGGGCGACGGCCATCCCCACCAGCGTCTGCGCCGGCCCGCCCGTAGCGATGCGCAGAGCCGCCAGCACGGTCGCGCCGATGGCAAGACCCATGGCGTAAAAGTTGGCGGGGACGAGGGGCGTATTCCACTGGCGAATGGTGCGCAGGCAGGCATAGATCATGCCCTGGCAAAAAATCGTGATCAGGCCGATGACGCCCGCCACATTGGCGAGCAGGAGACCCGTTACATCCGCCGCTCCCCCGGTGAAAAACACCCATACCAGATAAAGCATGGCAAAGGGATAGTACAGCACGGCGAAGACCCCCTCGCGGGCGAGCCAGGAGGTGCGCCAGCGGGTAAAGGCGCGCCAGGCGTTTTTCGGGTTGGCCAGATGGGCGGTGGAGGACAGCATGCCGATGGTGACGAAGAGGATGGACAAGAGCACCGCCACCATGGTCTGCATGGGGGAGAGGCCGCCATCGATCTGGAAATCGTTGACGATGGCGGTCAGCGCCATGAGCCCGAAACCGCCACCGGAGAAAAGCGTCAGAAAAATAACTGCGAGGGCCGGATGCATGTTTTTCTCCTTAACGCTCAACCACGCGGTTCACCCATTCCTTCACCTTGCGGACCGTCTTTTTCCTGAGGTCGTCGGTGGGGATGGGGGCATGCACGCGGGGTGGAAGGTAATGGTTGGTGGGGTTGTAATTCAGCTCCGGCATCAACTGGTAGCCGCCACGCTGGCGCACCGCCCGGGCCACCGGGCTCTCGGGATCGTCCAGATCGCCGAACATGCGGGCATGGGCAGGACAGGTGAGGACACAGGCCGGCTGCCGCTCTTCCTCCGGTATCTCCCGGTCATAGATGCGGTCGATGCACAAGGTGCACTTCTTCATCGTCCCGGAGACCCGGTCCAGTTCCCGGGCGCCGTAGGGGCAGGCCCAGGAACAGTAGTTGCATCCCATGCACTTGTTCTGATCCACTAGGACGATCCCGTCTTCGGCCCGCTTGTAGGAGGCCCCCGTCGGGCAGACCGTGACGCACTCGGCGTTCTCACAGTGCATGCACGACATGGGAAAGTTGATGGTCTTGTTGTGGGGGTATTCGCCCACTTCGTAATGCCGAATGCGGTTGAACCACACTCCGGACGGCCGTGCCCCGTAGGGATCGTAGTCCGTCAGGGGCGCCGTGGTGCCGCTGGTGTTCCATTCCTTGCAGGCGACCGCGCAGGCATGGCAGCCCACGCAGGTATCAAGGTCAATAACCAGTCCTAGTCGCATGAGTGCTCTCCTTGCCCCGTCACGATTTGAGGTTGACGGGCTGATGCGTATGGTAGCGCAAGACGTCCGGCGCAGGCGTTGCGCCGGGAATGGGCTTGATGGTGGCGAAGGTCGGCCAGACCCCTTCCTCACCGGGGGCCGCCGGGTAGATCTTGACCATCAGGTCGTACCAGGCGGCCTGGCCGGTCACCGGGTCGGAATTGGTGATCCGCCGTTCCCCCTGTTTTTCGGGAAGCAGCTCGGAGATCAGGTGATTCATGAGGAAGCCCTTGGTGGCCTCCGCGGCATCGGGCTTCAGGCCCCAGGCGCCCGGCTGCTTGCCGATGGCATTCCAGGTCCAGACCGTATCTTCCTGGCAACCCTCGATGAGCTTCACCTGGACGCGGATCTTGCCGTTGTGGGACTCCACCCAGACCCAGCTCTGGTCGACAATCCCCAATTGCTCTCCCTTCTTGCGGTTCATGTAGAGGAAATTCTGGGCGATGATCTGGCGCAGCCAGGCGTTTTGGCTATCCCAGGAGTGGTACATCATCATGGGACGCTGATTGACGGCGTAGAAAGGATATTCCGTCTTGTCGATGCGCTGCTGCTCCAGCGGCTCATAGAAATCCGGCAGGGGATCGAAATATCGGGCCAGGCGCTCGCGATCCGCGGGGTCCTTGGGCTGGGGACCGTCATAAAGGCCCTGCCCCGCCAGACGGAAGCGCTGGAAGGTCTCGGAATAGAGCTCGATGACGATGGGATGGGCCGTCGGATTGAAGCCGGCATGCTGCGCAAACTCCAGATACTCCTTGTTGGCGAAGCGGTAGTAGCGCATGGACTCGGGCAGATGGTATTGAAAGAAGCCCTGATGCTCGATGTAGCGTTCCCATTGTTCGGGATTGGGCTCGCCGCGCAGGCTCTTGCTGCCATCCTTGCCGCGCCATCCCGCCAGAAAGCCGATGCCCGGGGCGCGTTCGTAATGGACGATGAAGTCCTTGTATCCGCTAAACCGGGGCTGACCGTCCTCGCGGGTGAAGGCGGGGAACTTCAGCCGTCCCGCCAGATCCACCATGACCTCCTGCCATGGCCGCACGTTGCGATCCGGCTGCAACAGGGGATGGCGGATGGAATCGCATACCGCATCGGGTTCGGAGATGGGCCGATCGAGCAGGGATATGGCGTCGTAGCGCTCCAGATAGGTGGTATCGGGAAGCACCAGGTCGGCGAAGTTGACCATTTCCGAGTGAAAGGCATCCACCACCACCAGAAACGGGATCTTGTACTCGCCCTGCTCGTCCTTGGACTTGAGCATTTCCTGGACGTTGGCCGTGTTCATGGTGGAATTCCAGCTCATGTTGGCCATGAAGAAGATCAGGGTATCAATGGCGTAGGGGTCATGGTTGACGGCATTGGTGATCACCATGTGCATCAGGCCATGATTGGCGATGGGCGCCTCCCAGGAATAGGCCTTGTCAATCCGCTTGGGCTTGCCATCGGCGTCGATGACCAGGTCCTCGGGCGCCGTGGGGAAACCCAGGGGCAAGGACTTCAAGGGGGTATTGGGCGCGCTGTCCTGGGCCGGCTTGTTGGGCGGCGGGACGGGCTTGGGGTAGGGCGCCTTGGAGCGGAAACCGCCGGGGCAGTCGATGGTGCCCAGCAGGACCTGCAGGAGGTGAATGGCGCGCGCCGACTGCAGGCCGTTGGAATGGGCGGAAATGCCGCGCATGGCGTGCATGGAGACCGGGCGGCCGATGAAGCGATCCTGCTTGCGGCCGGCCCAGTCGGTCCATTCGCACTCGATTTCGATGCTCTCCTGGAAGGCCACATGGGCCATTTCCAGGGCCAGGCGTTCGATGGTTTCGGCGGGAATGCCGGTGATCTTGCTGGCATTCCGGGGCGAGAACTGCTCGTCGGTGTACTTTTCGGCGAGGATCGACATGACCGTCCGCACGGGACGGCCATCGGGGGCGGTGAATTCACCGAACATGGCCGGGGAGATGCCCGCCTGCATGCCGTTGACAAAGGCCTCCTGCTTCAGGTCCCAGACCAGCGGATGGCCATCGGCGTCGCGCGCGATGAGGCCGTCACCCCGTTGCCCCGGCGTATGGACCACGAGGAAGGGGGCGTTGGTGTAACGCACCAGAAAATCCCAGTCGAAGAGTTCGTTGTTGAGCAGCACATGCACCATGGACAGGGCGAACATGCCGTCGGTACCCGGCTTGATGGGCACCCATTCGTCGGCGATGGCCTGATAGCCGGTACGCGCCGGGTTGATCCCGACGAATTTGCCGCCGTGGCGCTTGAGCTTCTCCAGCCCGATCTTCATGGGATTGGAGGAGTGGTCTTCGGCGACGCCCCAGAGCATGAAGTATTTGGTCCGCTCCCAGTCGGGGTCGCCGAACTCCCAGAAGGCATGCCCCAGCATGTACAACCCGGCAGTGGCCATGTTCACCGAGCAGAAACCGCCGTGGGCCGACCAGTTGAGGGTGCCGAACTGCTGGGCCCAGAGGCCGGTGAGGGCCTGCATCTGGTCGCGGCCGGTGAAGAAGGCCAGCTTGTTGGGGTCCGTGGCGCGGATATGGCTGAGGCGCTTGGTCAGCATATCCAGGGCCTCGTCCCAGGAAATCTCCTCAAACTCTCCGGCGCCGCGCTCGGACCCCGGCTTGCGGAGGAGCGGATTGCGCAGCTTGCCGGGGGAATACTGCTTCATGATCCCCGCCGAGCCCTTGGCGCAGAGCACACCCTGGTTGATGGGATGGTTCCGGTTTCCCTGGATGAAGCGTACCTTGTTATCCTCTACCGTGACCTTGATGCCACAGCGGCAAGCGCACATGTAACACGTGGTATATTTGATTTCCTGCTTGCCGTGATCTTCAAATTGCATGACGGTAGCCATTTGCACCTCATCTTTTGCCGTAGGGCCCGGAAACTGCTACATGGGGAGCGTCCCCAAAAGACTGCGCGGCGGCCGCCGTCGAGGGAAGCACGCGGCCGCCGGGGTGTTTTGGAGACTTTCCGTGGGTAGTGATGGTGGCTGAGCAGGCACCGATAAAGCAACTCAGCGTTTTTGATTTTGTAATAAACAGGGCTTATTTGCTTTGCTGGCGCTGCGGTGATTAGTTTAGCCTGCGTTCAATCGAAGGAGACACCCCATGAACCGAAGCGATTTCAAAGAGCACATGCGCATGACCGTGACGTGGCGCGACAAGGATGGCAAGCTGCGCCCGGGCAACTTCTACATCTACGCCCTTTTCAATGATGCGATGATCGTTCGCGCCACCGACAAGGACGGCCTGCTGCGCAAGCTCGCCTATGCCGATGTGCTGCGCATCGTCAAGTCGCAGGACGTCGCGCCCCAGGACCGTTACCTGATCCCCGACGAAATCCTGAAGGAAGTCAACTGGAAGGATCGGGAGTTCATGGAGCGTTACAGTTCCTCGCCCCATCGCGGGAAGTGAGGCCGTGGAGGCAGCGGCATCCTACCGACCTGCCTCCCATAGTCCGCTGCGGCCGCCTTCCTTGCGCAGGAGGCGAATGCCCTGGAGCTGCATGCCGCGATCAATGGCCTTGCACATGTCGTAGATGGTGAGCAGGGCAATGGTTACTGCCGTGAGGGCCTCCATCTCCACACCCGTCTGCCCCAGGCAGCGCACCTGCGCCCGGCAGACGATGCGCGGGGGCACGGCTTCGCTGCGAAATTCGACATCCGCACCGGTAAGCGCCAGCAAATGGGCCAGGGGAATCAGCTCCCAGGTCTTTTTGGCGGCCTGGATGGCGGCCAGACGCGCCACACCCAGCACGTCTCCCTTACCCATGCTGCCGGCCTGGATCCTGGCCAGGGTAGCCTCCGCCATGACAATATACCCCTCGGCGACGGCGGTTCGGGTCGTTGCGGCCTTGCCCCCCACTTCCACCATGTGCGCGTGGCCTGCACGATTGAAATGGCTCAACTCGTCCGACACCGGCGGCTCTTGATTCAACTTGGCACCTCTTTTGCTAGGGTTATGGAACCATTGTCTGGAGACGGGACATTGCCATGATCATCCCCATTCGCATTCTGCTGTGTCTTATCTTCTTCGTTTTCAGCCCGGCGGCGCAAGCACAGTTGCGCTTGCTGCTGCCTCCGGTGAGCAGCCCCGCCACCATGTATGCGGCCTTTGCCCCCCTGGCCGCCTATCTGGGCAAGGCAACGGGAGAAACGGTGACCATGCACTTCAGCGCCAACCTGGACAGCTTTTACGCCGAGGCGAAGATGCCCGTCGCCCAGGTCACGTTTTTTTGCCCCATCGCCTATCTCAAGGTCGCCCATGAGGATCGCTATTTCCCCTTGGCGGAAGTGAACCCCACACCGGGCGGCAACCGCAGCGTCATCCTCGTACGCAGGGATAGCCCCATCCACAACATCCTGCAACTGCGCGGGTCCAGTTTTGTCGCGGGGGACCCGGCTTGCGCGGCATCCTCCCTGATCCCCCTCACCCTGTTGCAGGAGGCCGGGCTGACGCCCAAGGACTTTCACGTTTTTCGGCAAACGGGGAGCGATCAGAGCGCCCTCATGGACGTGGCCGCCCGCTTTTATGATGCCACCGCCGTGGCGGAGAATGTGGCGGCGCCATACTTGCGGGCGGGCACGCTGCGGGTGATCGGCCAGGCGCCCGTGGGGCCCGGCGACCTACTGGCCGCTTCGGAAAAGGTGCCTGCACCGCTGCGCGCCCGGCTGACAACGGCCTTGCTGGCCGCGACCCGGAATGCGCCGGCCGCCATGACGGCGTTGGCGGGCATGGTGCGCGGGTTCCAACCCGTACAGGATGGGGACTATGCCGTGCTGCGCACGCTCTATGCGGATCTTTTCGGCGTGGCGCTCACGCCCAAGCGCAACTCCATGGCCATGAGCTTTGCCATTCCACCCACCTATACCCCCATGGCCGCCTACCAGATTTTTGCCCCCCTGCGGGCGGCCCTGGCGCGGGCCATGGGCCGCCCCGTGCGCCTGGTCATTCCCGCCAATGAGCAGGACTTTGTGCGGCAGGGCCGCCGCGGCGCCTATGATTTCAGCCTGCTGACCCCGGCCATGGTGGCGGCGGAGCGGCGGTCCATGATTCCTCTGGCGCGCTCGCTGCCCAGGCCCGGCGCGCAACGCATCGCCATCATTGCCCGCGAGCCCGTATCCCAGGCAGCGCAGGCCCTGCAACCGCCTTTGCGCATCGCCTATGCCGGACCCTACTGCAGCGCGCGCGAGGCGGCCCTGCCGGCACTGCAAAGCCGGGAGCGGGGAACGCAGCCTTTTGTCTGGAAGGCGGTGGGATCGGAGCGTGCCGTATTCACCAGTGTCGCCAATGGATCAACGGACCTTGGCGTGGTGCGGGCGGCCACCTTCAGTTCCCTCGACCAGTCTCTGCCCGGGGCGTGGACCGTCCTGATGACGGTGGGCACGGCGGCACCATGGAGCTTCGCGGTGAATCGCCGCCTTTCGCCGGCGCAACGGCAGGCGCTCCTCCAGGCCATGCTTCACTTGGCACCCAACGCCCTCTCCGGCGCGGGTTTCGCGCGTTTTGTCCCCCTCCCCCATGAATAGGCCCGCGCCCGAAATCGCCACCAACGCAATGCCCGAAAAGGCGTTTTATCCGGGCCGGGCGGGGCGCAAGTTCGCCCACCCCGACATCGACATGGGACAGGACCGCACAGCCGCCCCTTGCGCACCGGCCCGCAACGCGCTCCTCGAACTTCCCGGCCGGCTGTGGCAACGCTTGACCTGGCCGGCAAAGAGCATGATCTTCGTCCTCTTGCTCATCGCCCTGATTTACGCCCTCATTGCCATTTTCCTCTATAGCTCCGTCCGCAATGACCTTACCGGCCAGGTACAGACGGAACTGCAACGCCTGACCGGCAATCTCGCCGCCAGTGCCACCGACCCCCTCCTCCTGAAAGACGGCGGCGCCCTGGGCAAGCTGGCCGAGGCGCGCAATCCGCTGGTGGAGCGCATCACCATCGCCGACCGGCAAGGCATCGTGGTGGCCAGCGGCAATTTGTCCCGATTGGGCCAAATTCAGCATCGCCCCCTCCCCAGCGCCGCCGGCTATAAGGGGATCCGCTTTTATGCCCCCATCGTCGCCGGTGGCCAGCGCCTTGGAGCGGTGTGGGTGGATGGCAACTCGGAAAGGATCAATGCCCTGGTCAATGCCCGCCTGGACAGGACCAGAAATCGCTTGCTCATCCTGGGCGGCATTACCGCACTGATGGGCTTGCTGGGTGCCTACCTGGTGAGTCGCGCGGTGACTCGGCCGGTCCTGCGCCTCCTGGGGGAGATCGAGGGTATGGAAGCGCAGCTCCGCACGGAGGACCGGCCAACGCCCTCGCCGCCGAACGTCGAAGGTGACGAACTCCATCGTCTGGACTTTGCCTTCAAGCGGGTGGAAACCCGCCTGCGCGAACATCTGAACGAGTTGAATCAACTGCACCGGCGCCAGCAGGCCATGCAGTGCATGGCCACCATCGGCGAAATGTCGGCCCAGGTGGCCCACGAAATCCGCAATGCCCTTTCCTCCCTCCGCGGCGCCGCGCGCTTCCTGGTGCGCTACGGTGACGATGAGAATCGCGACGAGTTCCTCCGCATCATCGAGGAGGAAGTCAAGCGCCTGTACGACATGACCCAGGGCTTTCTCGACTTCGGCAGGCCCTATGCCGCCCTGCGCGTGGAAGCCGACATCCTGTCCCTGCTCACCCGCAGCGTTACCCGCCATACTGCCGATTTCGAGGCCAAGGCCATTCTGGCCTCCATACAATGCCCCCCCGGGCTCCAAGCCGTTCTCGATGCTTCGCTGCTGGAGCAAGCCATCAGCAACCTGATCCTCAACGCCATCGATGCCGTACCCTCCACGGGTGGGAAGATCACCTTGTATGCCCTCACCGACACCGACCAATGGGTCTTGATCGGCGTCCGCGACAATGGCCCCGGCATCCCCGGCGACAAGGCGCAGACCATCTTCAAGCCCTACGTCACCACCAAAACCAAGGGCAGCGGGCTGGGTCTGGCGGTGGTGACCAAGATCATGATGGTGCATGATGGTCAGGTGGAACTACGTCCCAGCGCCAAGGGCGCCGACTTTGTGCTGCGCCTGCCCCGCCACCCCCCATCCTCCCTCCCGACCAACTTGACCGGTTAACCACCCTGCGAGAACACGACGCCATGCCCAAGCCCATTTTACTGGTCGAAGATGAAAAAAATCTCCGCCACGTCCTGCTTGCCGTCCTCAACGCCGAGGGCTTCAGCACCATGGAGGCGGAGAGCGCCGAACAGGCCCTGGAACGGCTGAGCGAGGTCATGCCCGCCCTGATCATCTCGGATCAGCGTTTGCCGGGCATCTCCGGGACCGAACTGTTGCGCACCGTCAAAAAGCGTTACCCGCAGTTGCCCTTCATCATCACCACCGCCTACGGCGAGATTGAACAGGCCGTAGACGCCATCAAGGCAGGTGCCGAGCACTACCTCACCAAACCCGTGGATGAGGGCGAACTCATAGCCCTCATTCGCCAGACCCTCAGCCGCTTCGGCACCCCCTTGCCGCCCATGCGCCAGGAGCCGCGCCGCCACGGCCTGATCGGCATCAGCCGCGCCATCGAGACCCTGCTTGAAATCATCGATCTGGTGGCCCCCGCCCCCTCCAACGTCCTCATCACCGGAGAATCGGGCACCGGCAAGGAACTGGTGGCCAAGGCCCTGCACCTGGCCTCACCGCGGGCGCAGCAGCCTTTTGTGGCCTTCAATTGCGGAGCCATCCCCCTGGAGTTGGTGGAAAGCGAAATTTTCGGTTATGAACGGGGCGCCTTCACCGGCGCGACGCGCTCCCAACCCGGCAAACTCGAACTGGCGGCCAACGGCACCCTCTTCCTCGACGAAGTGGGTGACATGCCGCTGTCCATGCAGGTCAAGCTCCTGCGGGCGCTGCAGGAACGGGAGTTCACCCGCCTGGGAACCCACCAGCCGGTGCGCCTGTCGGCACGCATTGTTGCGGCAACCCATGTGGACATCGCCAAGGCCGTGGCGGAGGGGCGCTTTCGCGAAGATCTGTACTATCGGCTCAATGTCATCCCCCTCCATATTCCGCCCCTGCGGGAAAGGCGTGCCGACATCGCCCCCCTGGTGCAGCATTTTCTGGGGCAGGTTTGCCAGGCCATCGGCCGGCCGGCCATGAGCATCACGCCGGAGGCCATGGCTGCCTTTGAAGCCTATGACTGGCCCGGCAATATCCGTCAGCTCGAAAACCTCATCGAGCGGATGGTGGTCCTCAATCGCCACGGCGTCATCCAGCGCGCGGACCTGCCCGCCGAACTGCACCAGGCCCAGGGCGAAGGAATCGATGCCCCCGGTGCCGGCCCCTTCGACCTGCCGTCGCTGGAACGCCAGACGGTGCTGGGCGCCCTGGAAAAGACCCGTTTCAACCAGAGCCAGGCCGCCGTCCTCCTCGGCATCAGCCGCAAGCAATTACGCACGCGCATGAAAAACATCGGCCTGCTCGGGAAGCAGGACAGCGAAGACGATGGCGGCGAGAGTTGAGCCGGGACGTCCGGCCCCTTTCTCCGGGCTGGTCCGTTTGGCACAGTCCCGCTCCCTGCCGGCCCCCCAGGGCTCCTTACCCTGTCTGGCAGTCGCCGGGAATTAGGCTATCAATGAAGGCACAGGTGTTGTTCAAATAATGGCATGAAACCTGCTAAATAAAACCGTCGCCCCCGTGGCAACGGATGCGCCAAAGGAGGAGTCCATGAAAATCCATTTGCTGCAGTGCATCACCCGATCCCTCATCATCGGAGCCATGTCCATCGTTCCGTTTGGCGCGTCGGCCCTGGCCGATGGCACAGACATGACGAAAAACATCGACGCCGGCCGTACCCTGGCCTTCGATCGGGCCAAGGGCAACTGCCTCGCCTGTCATGCCCTGCCGGGCGGCACCATGGCCGGCGATATCGGCCCGGCCCTGCCGATGAAGGGCGTGACTTTCCAACAAATGTTCCAGACCAAGGAAAAACTGGTGGCATTCCTTGCCGATCCGGAAAAGATGTTTCCCTACGCCAACATGCCCGAGTTCGGCAAGAACAAAGTACTCACCCATGAGGAATTGGGCCTCATTGCCGACTATTTGTGGTCATTGAAATAACATACCTTGCAAAGGAGTATCAGTCGTGACGAAAAACACCATGCAACGACGTCAGTTTTTGAGCGCAACTCTTGCCACCGGTGCCGTGGCAACGGCGGCGGGATTGGGCTTGCTGCGCCCCCAGCTCGCATTCGCCGGTGATGTCTCGAGCTGGCCGGCCAAGGCCTTCGATGCCAAAGTGTTGAACGATGCCATGATGGCCAGCGTCGGCAAAACGGATGTAGCGGTATCTCCCAAGGTCAAGCTGACCGCCCCCACCATTGCCGAAAACGGCGGTGCCGTCCCCGTTACCATCCAGGTGGATTCGCCCATGATGGCGGACGATTATATTGCCACGGTATATCTCTTTGTCGATCACAACCCGACGCCCTTGGCAAGCC
>NZ_JBMFWL010000043.1:0-12835 GCF_049965315.1 Acidithiobacillus sp.
TCGACCTCAATCCGCCATCTCCTCACCCCCATTCTCTTTCATCCTCTGGGGTGGCGCGAGTCGCAATGTGCGTTAGAGTGCGGGCCGTGGCACCGCTGAAAGCGGCTTCAGGGCGGTGCCCGAGGTCATAGCTAGATCAGCTTAGCATTTTTACCCCCAGTGCGGAGGAGAGAAAGCCATGACGGAAACGGGTTCCTGGTCACGGGAAAGCCGCTGGCTCCATGCCGGCATCGCCTTTGGTGTCACCTGGCAACTTTTTTCCTCCTTATGGATGACACCGAGCTGGGCAAAGGCCGAGTACAACACCCTGGGCGGCATCCTCTTCAGTCTGCATGCCTGGATCGGCTTGCTGACCGCTTTGTTCATTCTTTGGCACTGGCTATGGCTGGCCAGCGATGGAACAGCGCGGCGCCAGCTCTTTCCCTGGCGCGGACCCTGGGCCCTGGTCCTTGCCGATACCAAAGGGCTGCTTCGTGGCCGCCTGCCTCCCACCGGGCCCCGTGGCGGGCTGGTAGGCTTGGTCCACGGCCTCGGCCTGCTGGCGGTGACCTGGATGGGACTGACGGGCGCCGCCATTTTTTTCTTCCTGCCCCAGGGGGGCACCCCGCCCGGAGCCACCTTGCACAGCCTGGTTCCCCTGCACACGCTCCTGGCCAATATCGTCTGGGCTTACTGGATAGGGCATGTGGGCATGGTGGCCCTCCATGTCCTGCGCCGCGACCAGATCTGGAATATCTTTCGCCTCTGGGAGTAACTCCCTGGCCGCGCGCCGCAGCACCCAGCTATGGTCCGGGGAAAGGATGTCCGTGCTGGTCTACCCGACGCACGTGGCCGGCGCTGTCGCGGATCACCCCGGCCAGACGGGGCTGGTCTTCCGTAGACTGACAGCGTTGCGTCGCGCTTTGGGTGGCCGCCGCCGGCGCCCCGGCGGCGCTGCCCGGCCCTACCGTCACCTGCCCCCGCAGCCGCTCCAGGAGCTTGGGACCAATCCCCGGCACCTGCCGCAGATCCTCCACCTGCGCGAAGGGGCCATGGGCCTGGCGATAGGCAATGATGGCCTGCGCCTTGGCGGGCCCAATGCCCGGCAGGCTATCCAGGGCTCCACCATCGGCAGTGTTGATGTCGACCGCGGCACTTGCCCAGGGCGAAAAGGTCAAGGCCAGCCACAGCAGAAGCGTTTGCCATCGAGTCCCCGCCATACCACCACCCTCCGTCCCGAGACGCCTCAAGCCAAGCGCTCCAGCCGCGCAATGCCCAGGGCCAGCCATTTCACGCCGCTCGGAAAGCGGACCTGGATACGCCCCTGACGGCCATCGGCCTCATAATCCAGCACCACCCCTTCGCCGAACACCGGATGCCGGATCCGGCAGCCCAAGGGATAGGGGATATCCGCGCCGACCGTGCGGGCAGGCGCCGCCGGACGGCTGATCTTCGCCCGCGGCCGCAGATCCTGCAGGAATTCGCCGGGCACTTCGCGCAAAAAACGCGAAGGGATGGTCTGCCGCTCGCTGCCGTGCAGGCGCCGCGACTCGGCATGGCTGAGGACCAGCACCCGCATGGCCCGGGTCATCCCCACATAACAGAGCCGCCGTTCCTCGGACAGGCCCTGGGCATCTTCCAGCGCGCGCTGGTGGGGGAAGAGCCCTTCCTCCAGGCCGGTGAGGAAGACCAGGGGAAACTCCAGGCCCTTTGCACTGTGCAAGCTCATGAGCTGGACGCAGTCCTCCCAGGCGTCCCCCGCGCCCTCGCCCGCCTCCAGGGCCGCATGGGTGAGGAACTCCGACAAGAGATTGCCGGGTTGGGCGGCGAGATCGCTGCCCGGCCCCTCGGCGGACCACTGCTGCTCATAGCTCCGCGCCGCCGTGACCAGTTCATCGAGGTTCTCCAGCCGCCCTTCGGCGCGCTCGCCTTCGCGGGCATGCCAGGCGCGCAAGTCCGTGCCGACGATGACCCCCTCCATCTTGCCGGCGAGGGTGACCGCAGCCAGCTCCCCGGCCAGGCGATCCACCAGATTCAAGAATTCATGGACCTTTCCTTGCCCCAGGGTTCCCGCCGCCTGCCATAGGGACAAGCCCTGCGCCCGTGCCGCCGCCCGCAGGCGATCCAGGGTCACCGTCCCGATCCCCCGCGCCGGCACATTCACTACCCGCTCAAAGGCCGTATCATCATGACGATTGGCCAACAGGCGCAGATAGGCCAGGGCATCCTTGACCTCGGCGCGCTCGAAAAAGCGCAGTCCCCCGTACACCCGATAGGGGACCCCCTCCCGCACCAGCGCCTCTTCAAAGGCCCGCGACTGGGCGTTGGAACGATAGAGGACGGCGCATTCCGCCCGCTTCCCCCCCGCCGCCAGCCATTGCTGGACGCGCCCCACCACATAGCGCGCCTCGTCCACCTCGTTATAGGCGGTATAGACCTGCACCGCCTCACCAGCCCCGCGCTCGGTCCACAGGGTCTTGCCCAGACGGTCTGGATTGTGGGCGATCACGGCGTTGGCGGCCTGCAGGATAGCCTCCGTCGAGCGATAATTCTGCTCCAGGCGCACCACCCGTGTGGCCGGAAAATCCTCGCCGAAGCGCAGAAGATTCTCCACCCGCGCACCGCGCCACGCATAGATGGCCTGGTCGTCATCCCCCACCACGAAGAGGTTCTGATGCTGGGCCAGGGCCTTGAGCCAGGCATATTGCACGGCGTTGGTGTCCTGGAACTCATCCACGAGGACATGCTGGATGCGGCGCTGGTACTGGGCGAGGATCTCCGGTATCTGCCACAGGCGCAGGGCATAGAGCAGGAGGTCGCCAAAATCCACCAGACCGGAACGGGCCTTGGCGCCTTCGTAGGCCCCATAGACCTGCGCATGAATCACGGCACCGCGTCCTTCCTGGGTACGCACCTGTTCCGGCCCCCAACCCTCGTCCTTCCAGCGCGAGATACGCGCGGCCATGGCCCGCGGCGGCCATTGTTTCTCGTCCAACTGCGCCTCGCGCATCACCCGGCGGATGAGACGCAGGCTATCCTCGGCATCCAGCACCTGAAAGCCCTCGGGCAAGTCCAGGGCAGCGTGGTGCAGGCGCAACAGGCGATGGGCCACGCCGTGGAAGGTCCCCATCCACAAGGGCCGCAGATCCAGGCTGACCATCCTGCCCAAACGCTCGCGCATCTCCCGCGCCGCCTTGTTGGTGAAGGTCACCGCCAGGATCTCCCCCGGCCACACGCCGCCTTCCAAGAGATGGGCGATGCGGCTGGTCAATACCCGCGTCTTGCCGGAACCGGCGCCCGCCAAAACCAACGCCGGACCCGCCGGGGCAGTCACCGCCTCCCATTGGCGCGGGTTCAAACCATTCATCTCTTGCACACGGACTCCTCCTGGCGCCCACCCGCGCCACCCTTGAAAATAAGGGCGAGCGGCCCCATTGTTGGGGCATCGCCTTGCAGTCGGGCGACCGCCTGCTATAAGCAATGATAAGGGGGACCGGGTGGAATACAAAGACTATTATCGGATTCTGGGCGTTGAGCGCGGCGCCGATGCCAGCGCGATCAAGGCCGCGTACCGCAAGATGGCACGCAAATATCATCCCGACGTCAGCAAGGAAAAGGACGCCGAGGAGCGCTTCAAGGATCTGCAGGAGGCCTATGAGGTCCTCAAGGACCCGGAAAAGCGGGCCGCCTACGATCAGTTGGGAGCCAATTGGCGACCGGGCCAGGATTTCCGCCCGCCACCCGGCTGGAACCCGTCGGGAGCCTCCCACGGCGGCCCGGATCTGGGCGGCTTCAGTGATTTTTTCGACTCCCTCTTTGGCGCACAGGGCCGGGGCGGATTCCGCTCGTCGGGCTTTCAGGCCCATGGGGAAGACAGCGAGGCGGCCATCAGCATCAGCCTGGAAGACGCTGCGCAAGGCGCGCAAAAGAACATCACCCTGGAGATCCCGGCCCTGGGGCCCGATGGGCGCATGCACCGCCAGCCCAGGAACCTCCAGGTGCGGATCCCCAAGGGCGTCACCGAAGGGCAGCGCCTGCGCATTGCCGGTCAGGGTGGGCCGGGCATGGGCGGCGGCCCCAATGGGGACCTTTACCTGCACATCCGCTTCCTGCCCCACCCGAAGTTCCGCGTGGAGGGCCGGGATCTCTACCACGATCTGCACGTCACGCCTTGGGAAGCGGCCCTGGGCGCCAGCGTCGAGGTGCCGACCCTGGAGGGCGCGGTGCGCATGAAAATTCCGGCGGGCAGTTCCTGCGGCAAGAAACTGCGCCTGGGAGGAAAGGGCTTGCCGGGCCCGGGCGGGAAATCCGGCGGAGATCTTTACGCCATCCTCCAGATCGTCGTGCCCAAAACCCTGAGCGAAAAAGAAACGGCCTTGTTTACCCAGCTCGCCGAGGTTTCCACCTTCCACCCGCGCCGTTGAGCGATGACCGTTGAGGAGCAAAGCGCATGGCACCGACACCCATTCCTGTTTTTGAAGCGGAATTACTGGAGGAGGGAGGCTTTTCTCTGGACTTTTCCCATTTTTGCGCCGTCCTGCAGTGCCCCGAGGGCGAGGCCGTCCAACTCGTTCGCTACGGCGTCATCCATCCCAGCGGCAGCGGCCCGCAACACTGGCGTTTTCGCGCCCTGGATCTCTATCGGGCCCGCCTCAGCCGGCGTCTGATCCGCGATCTGGAACTGGACCTGGCCGGTGCGGCCCTGGCCGTGGAGCTGCTCGAACGCCTGCGGCAACCCTAGCCGTTGGCAAGATCCGGCTGCGGGGACCTGGGAATATGGGGGTGAACCCTAGCCTTGGGCGCCGGCCTGCGCATAGACCACCACCTGGTTGCGCCCTCCCTGCTTGGCGGCATAGAGGGCATGGTCGGCGGCGCGCAACAGGGCTTCGGCATCGCGCACGCCGTCCTGCAGGCTGGCGATCCCGACACTGACATGCAGGCGTCCTTGCGCGCCGACAGGCAACGGCACCGTCTCCATTCCCCGGCAGATCCGTTCTCCCAGGGCCCGCGCCCCGGCCGGTAGCGTCTCCGGGCAGATTACCAGAAATTCATCTCCACCGATGCGGCATAACACATCCTGCTGCCGCGCCAGCCCGCGCAGGGCCATGCTGAACTGGCGCAGGACCTCGTCACCCAACTCGTGGCCATGGTCATCGTTGATTTCCTTGAATTGGTCCAGATCCAGCAACATTACCGCCAAATCCCCCCCATGACGCTCCGCCACGGCCCACTCCTGCTGCAAACGCTCCACCGCGTAACGGCGATTGCGCAGGCCGGTCAAGGGATCGGTCAGGGCGGCCTGGCGCAATTCGCGATTGCTGTGGGCCAGGCTAGCGGCGAAGCGGTGCAGCTTCTGCCATTTCCGCTGATGGGTGCGATGGCCTTCCTGCAGACGCGACACTACCTGGAGATGGGCATCGAGGACCTGGCTGGAGAGGGGTGCCACCTCATAGGCATCCAGGCCTGCCTGGAAGGCGGCCAGCAATTGCCCTTCGTCCAGGGCAGGACCAACGCCAAGGACATAGGGCGGCTCCGCCCAGGGCGCCGCACGCAGCGCTGCGCAGTCGTTGCGCGACAGCGTATCCGGCAGGCGCCAATCCACGATGATCATCTGGGCCGGCCGCAGCGGATCGAAAGTCGTAGCGCCAAGGGGCGATTCGACCACCAGCACCTCATGGCCATGCCGGATCAAGCCCTCCGGGAAGCCATCCCCGCCCTCCCCGGGCGCAGCCACCAGCAGGATCGCCATATTGCCAAAGACGCTTTTCGCCGGACCAGCGGTATCGGCGCCAGCCGCCGCGGGCACCATGGGCGCAAATGGGGCAACGATGGGCACCACCTCCTGCAAAAGGCCGCTCCATTCCCCCCAATGCTGCAGCAAGTCCTCTCCCAGGGCGAACAGCGACTCTCTGCTCACCCCCAAGCGCCCCGCCAAGGCCAGGGCCTCCTCCTGCCCTTCGCGGCCAGCGGCGGGGGATGACAGGCACAGGCCACTCACCACATCCGCCAGATGGAGCATTTGCGCCACCAGCACATGGCGCTCGGCGGGCAGGCCGCCATCAAGGGCGACATTGCTCTCCTGAAAATAAGCGGCCTCCACATAGACCTGCGGCAAGCCCCAATCCTCCAGCATAACCGCCGTCAATTCATCATGATCCGCGCCAAGCTGCTCATGCTCTTGCTGGCGCAGCCAGTGGGGATCGGTCGCCTCCGGCGCGGCAAGCAAGGCCGCATAGTCCTGCGGGTAGAGGGAAGCGAGGGCCAGCCGCCCCACCTGGCTCAACAGGCCCACCGTAAACATTTCGTCCACGGGAGCCATCCCCAACCGTTTCACCAGGCGTTGGGCCACCAGGCCCGCCAGCAATGAGCGCGTCCAAAATGCTGCATAAGGAAAGGTAGGACATGGCCGCCCCGGATCGCTCATCAGCGACAGGGCCAGGACCAGGCGTTTGACCTGCGCAAAGCCGAGGATCAGGATCGCCTCGCCAACGGCCACCACCGGCCGCCGTTCGAAATGAATCGCGATATTGGCAAGACGCAGGAGTTTGCCCGTGAGAGCGGGATCGGACTGAATGACCTGGGCCAGATCGCGGCTGGTCGTGTTTTGCGCATCGATGAGGCGCGCTACCTCCAGGGACACGCCTTTGGGGGAAGGTAGACGTCCCGTTTTCCGCAACTGCTCAAAAATCCGCCGATCCATACCGCCTCCATCAGACCCCTCACCCCACCGAAGGAAGCGGCCGCCGCCCAAACGGGCGGGCTTTCCGGATCCCCGCTACGCAGACTACGCCGCCCGTCGCTGGACATCGTGCTCGCCATCGGGTGGCCGCATTTCATCCCGGATCCGGCCCATGACATCGTTGTTCCAGGCGAAATCCGCCCCCGGCAGGATGCGCCGCAGAACCACGGCCAAAGTGCCCGGGAGCAAAAAACCACCTCCCGAACCCACCGTTTCCCAGCGTATTGAGCATACACGCCGTCGACGCAAAGCAACAGAAGCCATGCCGTCGCCAAATCGGAGTAAAGCACGGGGGTCCGGATGATCGCTATCGAGGCAGTGGGGATGAAGGGCTGTCTACCCCGCCAGCGGATAACCGTCGGCATCCTTTCCCCGCAGGCGTCGCCAGCGCACCTGCCAACTCATCCGGTTGATGACCACGATGAATACCTTGCGCAACCGCCCAGGAGGACAGGCCACCGGCCGCACGGCGTGCCAGGAATGCTCCGTGCGCTGAAAAAGAAAGCTATTGTTCCCGATGACCGGAGAGGCGGCCGCCTCGCGGAATTCGTCAAAGTCATGGGCGGAATGGGCGGTAAATTGCCCGCCATCATCCAGCACCAGGGTCTGGCCGCCCCAGGCCGGATCCCAATCCTCCGCCGTGTTGAAGTAGAAGATATGGGAGCCGATCTTGCGGCGGGCATCCGTATGGGGAGAAACCGATGCCCCTTGGGGAGCGTAATGCCAATGCATGGTCAACACCACGCGCTCGCGCCGGGACAATCCATACAAGCGGTGCAGAAAAGACCCATAAGCCTCCCCTTGCAGCTCGGCGATGAAGTCTCTCCAGGCAGCGGAAATGGGCAAACCGGGGCGATACTGCAAGGCATAACGGTCGTGGCTGGCTTGCCGGTGGCCCCGCTTACGGCCAAACTCCTGCGCGCAGAGGGCGACATCCGGCAAGGATTGGCGCAACCGCCCGTAACCCTCATCGGTGAGGAAGTGCTCCACGCTGATCCACGGGAAGGGGCGGCGTTTCTGGAATAGCTCGGCATCCATGGCCTCGCTCTGCGCAAAATCGATATAAGGCATGCGAGATTCTCCTCAAGATCTCTGTAAAAACATCGGGCCGGCCAGACCGCCGGCGATTTGGCATCTATGCATGTTGAAACCGCATTATATCATTGAAACTATAGTCCACTTTGGTCCCCGCCCAAAGTACAGCCCATGCCGGCCCGGTTACGCGCTCACGGGAACCGGGATGATGACGACGGGCATCGCCATGGCCAGGCGAAGCCGTTTTCGCGCCTTCGTGCCTACCGGGACAAAACCGCCTCCCTTGGGTACACTAATAAAAAGGGGTTATGGCATATCCCGCCTTGGCGATGCCGGCAGCAATCCCAAGTTTTCGATAATTGTTCGTTCCAACAAGAAAAAGGAGAATCCCATGCGACATCCGTTCCTTTCCCTGCGCCGACCCATGCTGCAATCGGGATCGCTCATCGCCTTGTTATTATTGGCCCCGGCAGCCCAGGCCGTTCAGATCATGGGGAATAGCGCCCCCTATTTGCGTGTCGGAGCGGGCGTATTCAATCTGGTCGGGGCCGTAAACACTTACGGATACAATCACAGCCCGGCGGAAATCAATGTCGAATACCAGACGGGCCACAAGCTGTATGGTATCGGCTTCGCCTGGGGTCTTCTGGCCAACAGTGATGGCGGCGTCGATGGCTACGGTGGTCTTTATTCCAACATCGCCCTGACTCACCACTGGATACTGACCCCCCTGGCGGCGCTCAGCGGCTATCGCCAGGGTAACAGCAAGGATATGGGGAGCACCTTCCTCTTTCGCCTGGAGCTAGACCTTGCCTACCAACTGGATAACGGCAGCCGGGTAGGGCTGGAAATGGCCCATCTGTCCAATGGCGATCTCTACGCCCGGAACCCGGGAGAGAACGAAGTCCTGCTGACCTACGCATTTCCCCTCCATTGATCTGCGGACGGATCGATGGCGTCCGAACGGACGATAAAAATCGATGCAGGGAGGCGCCTTGGCATGCCCGGACGGATTCCTCCTCCGGGCAGCTCGGCGCCGGAGCCCGCTGTCCAGCAAACGGCTTAATCCCCCAGCCCGACGTATTCGGGTGCGTCACCGCCGTCATTTTTATGGCACTTTTAGACCTAATTTTTTTATCTTTATTTTCATGCTTTTGGAATTCTATAGAGTGATTTTCGGCCATATTGTGCCACCCTAATGGCTGTGCTTGAATGAAGGCAGCAAGGAAGGGAGCGCAATATGCCAATCGGGATATTTCAAAGGTCCGCAAAGGCCCCTTCCCGTCTCGACACTCCATCCCTGTCCATCCTCTGCATCATGGTCCTTGCCGCCGGCACGGTCCCGGCGGACGCCGCTTCCTTCGACTGCCGCAGGGCCGGCACGGTCCCCGAAAAGGCCATCTGCGCCGATCCCCGGCTTAGCTTCCTGGACGAGCGGCTCAACAAGAACTACAGGACCCTTACCCTGCTGATGGAACAGGCGGGCAACTACACCCAATCGCTCAAGGCCGTAGAAGAGCGTCAGGAGAAATGGCTCACGGAGCGTAACGCCTGCGGCGCCGATGCCTTCTGCATCGCCAATGCCTACGGCCAGCGCCTTGCGGAGATCGGCTACTGCTATCTACCCGACCAACCCGCCAAGCACTCGGGGGCCGGCCCGGCCCCCGAGTGCGCCGACCTCCGCCCCGCCTACCGCTCGGCGCAAGCGTCCGCCTGCGCCTACCGCGTGGACGTGACCATGTCCAACAAGGGTGGCGCCTGCGGGCCCCAATGGACCGTGGTGGATCCCCGATCGATCGGGCTAAAAAATAAATATTTTCACAACAAAGACTCGGGATTCGATGCCATCCTCTTGCGGGATCGCCAAAGCGGCCAATATTTACTCGCCTTTCGCGGCACCGATGGTCTGACGGCCATCAACGACTGGCTGAACAACGGCCAGCAAGCGGTCGGATTGGTTGCCAAGCAATACGAACAAGCGCGGGATCTCGCCAAGGAACTGCAAGACAAGCTGCCCAGGAACAGCGTGATCGAGACGACCGGCCACTCCCTGGGGGGCGGGCTCGCCACCACCGCCGCTTTGCAATTCCACGCGCCAGCCACCGTCTTTGATCCCGCCGCCCTGCACCCGCGGGTCGCCCGGAAATTGGGGCTGAACTATGACGAGGCGGGGCGATTGGCCACCGTCTATGCGGTGCAGGGAGATCCCTTGACCGCCGTTCAGGACAGTCCCCTGCTGCCTTTGCCGACTTCTCCCCATGCCATGCCCAACCCGCTGCCCTCCGCCCCGGGCCGCCGGATTCCCCTCGATCCCCCTCCGCACACTGCGGTTGAGGGCGTAAATCCCTGGTATTACCACGATATCGACATCCTCCTGGAAGCGCTCCGGCGCCGGGCTTCCGGGCTCGGGTGTTCCCTGTAGCGGCCCTTAGGAGAAGCGCATGCCCAAATGGCTCATCATCCTCGTCGTCACGACCCTCCTGGCGGCGGGCGCCCTGCTGTCCCGCCACTTCCTCATGCCCTGGGACAACCCCAACCCCGACAGGGCCCTGCTCGACGCCCTCCATACGGGCAACCTCGCCAAGTTCCGACACCTGCTGGCGAGGGGCGCCAACCCCAACGCCCATCTGCCAGACAAAAATGGCGTCATGTGCGACGCCACCGAGCCCGGCAAGGAGGCCTTCCTCCAGGCCGCCATCGCCCATGGCGGCAATGTGAACCTCTATACGGACGTGTCTCCCATTTTCGCCACCCCGCTGAACTGCGCCATCAGCAACGAAAACCACCGGGCCTTCCATACCCTCCTGGACCATGGGGCAGACCTCAATCTGCCGGGCTGCCCCACCTGTGGTTCAGGGTCGGAGAGGAGGCCGCTGGATGTCGCCACCAACCTTGATAACTGGGATATGGCCCTTGAGATATTGAAACGCTTCGAGAAGGCGGGGGGGCTTCCCCGGGACCAGGTGGACGGAGTCATTCATGACATCGAAAATTTCTACCTGGGCGAAGGGGGCACGGCCTACCCCCAGCGCGAGCAGGTCATCGCCTATCTGCGCGCCCGCGGCTACACCGTCGGCCCCGCGGCCACCTATCATCGCCCTCCCTCCACCCCCACCAGGAGTCTGCCATGAATCCATCCCCCCCTGCCGTTCGCACACCCCAACCGCCCCGCTGGCGGGTCGCCCTGGAACTCTGGGGCAACCTATCCTGGTCGGCCCTCCTGTACCTCTTTCTTCCCGCGTTGGCAATGGTCTATGCCTGGTACGAGCTCTTCCTCCTCTATGCCCGCCACAACAGTTCCGGGGGGGCAGGATACGCATTGTTCATCATCTTCCTGGTTTATGTCTTGCCCTTTCTCGGCTTGTTCCTGATCAGCGCGCTATCCTTCTCCTCTTTCCTCCTGTGGCGCCGCTATCCCACTTATCGGCCCTTTCCCTGGCGGGGGCAGCGCTGGGCCTTCGCCGTCGGGGATACGCCCATTACCTCCCGGCTTCCCCTCTTCATGGCCGTACCGTTGTGGTGGGCCTTTACCTGGCGCATGGCCGTGTTGGTGCTGCTGGTGCTGCTGGCCTGGCTGGGATTGATCCCGATGGGGCCCGAACTCTCCTACCCACCCCTTCCGCCAGACCACGTGCTGTTCTTGCTCCAGATGCTCACCCCCGTCTGGCACAATCCCCAGGCGGCCATAAACCTGTGCGGCCTCGTCCTGCCGCTCCTGATCGCATTGGCCTGGGTCGCGACCTACTGGCTGCTGCGCTGGCCCTGGGGCAAAACCCGCCTGACGGTGACTCCGGCGTGTGGATGATGGTAGGCGCTTTTTCGGCGCCTTATCTGCCAGAATGAGGGTCACAGCGTGTTTTTATGTGGAATAATAATGGCTTATAAACGGTTAAATATGGCGCATGGCGGCGTCAGCAATAAGGCCCGCCATTGCTGACGGGCCATTTTTCGAATGGTGGATTTTCAACAGTGGCAGAGCGCATGTCATGGCGCGTTTTTGTCCACCTTGATGCGAATCAGGGTGTTTGCCTCACCGCCAAAGTGACTGTTGGAATAGGTGAGAACACCCTCATTTTTGTAAAAAGCCTCCATGTGATAGGAATCGCCACCAAAGTAAAAGGGGATGAATTGCTTTCCCGTTATATGGCTGGACGTATGATTTGGGGGGCCGATCAGATCTTCCACCCGACGCCTGGACATGCCGATTTTGAGCTTGGCGAACTCGCTGTTCGGCGCGGGATTGCCGGCGGTTTGTCCCGCTACGGGACTATTCTCCGATTGCGCTTGCTTATTATCATTGGTCGAGCTTGGCAATGAAGATGCCGCGTTGGGCTGTGGCGTTGCTGTGCTTCCTGCTGTTCCATACCCCTGCGAGGCACAACCGAACAGCATGGAAGCAAACAATGCTGATGATAGCATTCTGATTGTTTTCATAGACGATTGTTGTTGCATGGTGACCCCTTCTGTTCCAGAGTTGCGGCCTAGCCCGATCCGGCCGATCGCTCTGCTACATAGGCGACAGACCATCCGGCGTCAACCTGCTCTGTTTCCGTCAATCTCCTCCATAGGAAGAGCGGAAGCCGAGGCAATGCCTGCATGGCCCAAGGGCTAGTGGGAGAATTCCCTGCCACAGGCCTTGGGATCCGGATTCACGCTACTGGCGGCCGGGCGTCAGGCAAGGCTTGCTTTCACCCGATTCCTCCCTTCCCGTTTGGCGGCATACAGGGCGGCATCGGCCGCTGCCAGGCGTTCCTGCGGGTCTTTTCCCGCCAGCAAAGGCGCCATACCCACCGATAGGGTCATGGCTAGGCCATCTTGGGTGGCAAAGAGATGCGTGGCCACCGCCTGACAGATCCGCTGCCCGGTAGGCAGGGCGTTTTCCCGCAGGAGGCCGGGGAAGATCGCCACAAACTCCTCGCCGCCATAGCGATAGAACCCATCGTATGGCCGTAAGGTTGCACGCAGGACACGCGCGATTTCGCGCAGAACTTGGTCGCCAAGGGAATGACCATAGGTGTCATTGAGTCGCTTGAAGTGATCGATATCCATCATGGCCAGGAAAGCCCGCCCTCCCCGCTCCAC
>NZ_JBMFWL010000044.1:0-12139 GCF_049965315.1 Acidithiobacillus sp.
GGCGTGCCCCGGGCAGTCCACATGCGCGTAGTGACGGTTGGCGGTCTCATATTCGACATGCGAGGTGGCAATGGTGATGCCACGCGCCCGCTCTTCCGGCGCATTGTCAATCTGATCATAGGCCCGCACTTCCCCACCAAACTTCGCCGACAGCACCTTCGTCAGCGCCGCCGTCAACGTGGTCTTCCCGTGGTCCACGTGACCAATCGTTCCCACATTCACATGCGGCTTCGTCCGCTCAAATTTCCCTTTGGACATCTTGACCTCTCCCTAACGGCTAGCGCTGACTTTTCTTGACAATGGCCTCGGCCACATGGCCGGGGACTTCCATATACTTTTCAAACTGCATGGTGTAAGTCGCCCGTCCCTGCGATAAAGAGCGCACGGTCGTCGCATACCCGAACATCTCCGCAAGGGGCACTTCACAGCGGATCACCTTGGCGCCCGCCTCGTCTTCCATGCCCTGCATCATGCCCCGACGGCTGTTGATGTCGCCGATGATATCACCCATATATTCTTCCGGCGTGACCACTTCCACGGCGAAGATCGGCTCAAGAAGAACGGGGTTGGCCTTGGCAGCACCGGCCTTGAAACCCATGGATCCTGCAATCTTGAACGCCGCTTCGGAGGAGTCGACATCGTGATAGGAGCCGTCGAAGATCGTCACCTTGACGTCGACCACCGGGAAGCCCGCGATGATACCACTTTCCAGCGCTTCTTCAACACCTTTCTGCGTCGGGCCGATGAACTCCTTGGGCACCGTACCGCCGACAATCCCGTTCTCAAAGGAAAAGCCGGTCCCGGGCTCCTGCGGTTCCAGACGCAACCAGACATGGCCGTACTGACCGCGACCACCCGATTGCCGCACGAACTTGCCTTCCGCTTCGACCGTCTTGCGGATCGTTTCCCGGTACGCCACCTGGGGTGCGCCGACGGTGGCTTCCACGCCGAATTCCCGTTTCATGCGGTCCACCAGGATTTCCAGGTGCAGTTCGCCCATGCCGGAAATGATGGTCTGCCCCGACTCCTGATCGGTACGGACCCGGAATGACGGATCTTCCTGGGCCAGCTTACCCAGGGCGATGCCCATTTTCTCCTGATCTGCCTTGGTCTTCGGCTCGACGGCAACGTGAATGACCGGTTCGGGGAACTCGATCTTTTCCAATGCGATGGGCTTGTTCAGATCGCAAAGGGTATCCCCGGTATAGGCGATCTTGAGCCCTACGGCAGCGGCAATATCCCCGGCCAGCACTTCCTTGATTTCGTGGCGCTCGTTGGCATGCATCTGGAGAATGCGCCCGATCCGCTCCTTCTGATCGCGACCGGGATTCAGTACCGTGGAGCCCGCCGTCAGTACGCCCGAATACACGCGGAAGAAGGTGAGCTGACCGACAAAGGGATCGGTCATGATCTTGAACGCCAGGGCCGAGAAGGGCTCGCCATCATCGGGCCGACGTGACAGCGCGACGCCGCTGTCGGGGTCGACGCCCTCAACGGGAGGAATGTCTACGGGCGAGGGCAGATAATCCAACACGGCGTCCAGCATGGCTTGTACGCCTTTGTTTTTAAAGGCACTGCCGCAGAGAACCGGAACGACGTGGCCGGCGATGGTCGATTTACGCAAGCCGGCCATCAACTCTGCGGTGGAAATCTCTTCCCCCTCCAGATATTTCAGCATCAACTCTTCATCGGCATCGGCAATGGATTCGACCATGAAGTGACGGGCAGCTTCCGCCTCCTCGCGCAAATCCGCCGGGATCTCTTCCTCGGTGAAGCGCATTCCCTGGGTACTGTCATCCCAGTTGATGGCCTTCATCTTGAATAGATCGATCACACCCCGAAAGCGCTCCTCCTCCCCGATGGGAAGCTGAATGGGGACGGGATGACCCCGGAGCTTGCTCTGGATCTGGTCGACGACACGCTTGAAATTCGCGCCCTGGCGATCCATCTTGTTGACGAACGCGATGCGGGGCACGCCATACTTGTTTGCCTGGCGCCAGACAGTTTCGGACTGCGGCTGGACACCGCCGACAGCGCAAAAGACCGCTACCGCGCCATCCAGGACACGCAGGGAGCGTTCGACCTCGATGGTGAAGTCCACATGCCCCGGCGTATCGATGATGTTGATGCGATGTTCGGGACGCTGGCCATCCATGCCCTTCCAGAAACAGGTGGTTGCCGCAGAGGTAATGGTAATACCCCGCTCCTGCTCCTGGGCCATCCAATCCATGACCGCAGTCCCTTCATGAACCTCGCCGATCTTATGCGAGACACCGGTATAGAACAGGATACGTTCGGTTGTCGTCGTCTTGCCGGCATCAATGTGGGCCATGATGCCGATATTCCGATAACGATCAATGGGGGTTGTGCGAGCCACGGCTTATTCCTTATCCAAGCAATCTGCGATCGTTTACCAGCGGAAATGTGCAAAGGCCTTATTGGCTTCTGCCATGCGATGCGTCTCTTCCCGCTTGCGCACTGCCGTGCCGCGGTTTTCCGCTGCCTCAAGGATTTCCGCCGCCAGGCGGTTGCCCATGGATTTCTCCGTACGCTTCCGCGCGGCATCGCGCAGCCAGCGCATGGCCAGCGCGATGCGGCGATCCGAGCGCACCTCGATAGGCACCTGATAGGTGGCACCGCCAACGCGGCGACTCTTGACCTCTACCGCCGGACGGACATTGTCCATGGCCTTGCGAAACACATCCAAGGGATCCGTCTTGCTCCGTTCGGCGACAATATCCAGCGCACCGTAAACGATCTTTTCCGCAACGCTTTTCTTGCCATCGCGCATGATCACATTGGCGAACTTGGCGATGATTTCTTCCTTGTACTTGGGATCCGGCAAGATGATCCGCTTGGGTACTTCGCGACGTCTAGGCATGACGCATCAACTCCTTCAATAACGCTTATCTGGGCACGCTTATTTGGGACGCTTGGCGCCATACTTGGAACGCGACTGCTTCCGGCCTTTCACACCGGCCGTATCAAGGGTTCCACGCACGATATGATAGCGAACGCCGGGAAGATCCTTCACGCGCCCTCCGCGAATGAGGACAACGGAGTGCTCCTGGAGATTGTGCCCCTCACCGGGTATGTAGCTACTAACCTCGAAGCCGTTCGTCAGCCTGACGCGGGCAACCTTGCGTAGCGCCGAGTTGGGCTTTTTCGGTGTCGTCGTGTAGACGCGCGTGCAAACACCGCGCTTCTGTGGGTTGGCATCGAGCGCGGGCACCTTGCTTTTGGCCACCGGCCGCTTGCGCGGTTTGCGCACGAGTTGATTTAATGTGGGCATCAACAATCTCCAATACTTGAAACTTCGCGGTATGCCGCGCATACCAACAAGAGGGCGCATTCTAAGGAGGCCGGCCCCAAGTGTCAAGGCAGGCCTTCGGGAAGAAACAGTTACTGCGACTCCTCCACCCTTACCGGGGCGTCTTCCAGCGGCGCAGGAACACTCGCGCCGGGCCGGGGCGCCGCCGCCGGGGCAACGCCGGCCCCTGCTGCCAGGGATTCCCGGTGCAAACGGCGACGGTGCTCGTGATAGGCCAGTCCGGTGCCGGCGGGGATGAGGCGGCCAACGATGACGTTCTCCTTGAGCCCCCGCAGTTCATCGACCTTTCCGGTCACCGCCGCCTCCGTCAACACCCGCGTAGTCTCCTGGAAGCTTGCCGCAGAGATGAATGACTCCGTGGACAGGCTGGCCTTGGTAATACCCAGAAGCACCGGAATGAAACGGGCGGGCTCCTTGCCGGCAGCGATGAGGTTGACGTTTTCCTCCTCCACCCGCGCCCGGTCCACCTGCTCACCGGGGAGGAAGAGACTATCCCCGGCAAAAGTGATCTCGGCCTTGCGCAACATCTGCCGCAGAATTACCTCGATGTGCTTGTCATTGATGCGCACCCCCTGGAGGCGATACACATCCTGCACTTCGTCCACGATATAATTGGCCAAGGCCTGAACGCCCAGGACGCGGAGAATATCATGGGGAACCGGCTGGCCTTCCACGAGCTGTTCGCCGGGGCTGACCCGCTCGCCCTCGTAGACCGTCACATGCCGGCCCTTGGGGATGAGATATTCGTGCTGCTCGCCGTGCTCATCGGTAATGATCAGACGCTGTTTGCCCTTGGTATCCTTGCCGAAACCGATGATGCCCTCATGCTCGGCGATCACCGCGAAGTCCTTGGGGCGCCGGGCCTCGAAGAGTTCCGCGACGCGCGGCAGACCACCGGTGATATCGCGGGTCTTGGTGGTGCCCACGGGCAGGCGCGCCAAAATATCGCCGGGCAGGACGATGCCGCCTTCATGCACGGCGATGATGGCCTTGGCAGGCAGGAAGTAACGCGCGGGCAGGTCGGTCCCCGGCAGTTTCAAATCCTGGCCGTGCTCATCCTGGACGATGATGACCGGACGCAGGTCACGCCCCTGTGGGGGCCGCTGCTTCGCATCCATGACCACCAGCGTCGACAAGCCTGTGATTTCGTCGTTCTGAATCGCCACGCTGGCGCCTTCGACGGCATCCTTGAGGACCACCTTGCCGCCCACTTCGCTGACAATGGGGCGGGTGTGGGGATCCCATTCGGCGATCCGGCGGCCCGCCGTAACCGCCCCGTTGTCATCAATGAGCACCGAAGCGCCATAGGGGACCTTGTAACGCTCCTTTTCGCGCCCTTGCTCATCGGTGATGCTGACTTCGCCGTTGCGGGCGACCACCACATGGCGGCCGCTGGGATGGGTCACCAGCCTCAGGTTTTGGTAGCGGAGGATCCCTCCCTGCTTGACCTCGATGCTGCTCTGGGCCGCCGAACGGCTGGCGGCCCCGCCGATATGGAAGGTACGCATGGTCAACTGCGTGCCGGGCTCGCCGATGGATTGCGCCGCGATTACCCCCACGGCCTCGCCAGCATTCACCAAGTGCCCGCGGGCAAGGTCACGCCCGTAGCACAGGGCGCATACCCCGTGACGGGAACGACAGGTGAGGGGCGAGCGCACCTTCAGTGCGTCCACGCCCAGTTCGTCCAGTTGCCCCACATGCTGTTCATCCAGCAGGGTGTTGCGGGCGATCACGATCTCCCCGGTGTTGGGGTGGAGTATGTCCTCCGCCACCACCCGACCGAGGACACGGTCGCGCAGCGCTTCGATGATCTCTCCGCCCTCCACCAGCGAGGTCATGGGCAAACCTTCTTCCGACCCGCAATCGCGCTCCACCACCACCAGATCCTGGGTCACATCCACCAGACGCCGGGTCAAGTAACCGGAGTTGGCCGTCTTGAGGGCCGTATCCGCCAAGCCTTTGCGGGCGCCATGGGTGGAGATGAAGTACTGGAGGACATTCAGGCCTTCGCGGAAATTGGCGGTAATGGGGGTCTCGATGATGGAGCCGTCCGGCTTGGCCATCAGGCCGCGCATGCCGGCCAACTGGCGGATCTGGGCGGCCGAACCACGGGCACCGGAGTCAGCCATCATGAAGATCGAATTGAAGGAATCCTGCTGGACCACCCGCCCATCGGCGAGGGTGACGGTATCCTTGCTGACCCGGTCCATCATGGCCTTGGCCACGTCATCGGTGGCCCGCGACCAGATATCGACCACCTTGTTGTAACGCTCGCCCTCGGTCACCAGACCCGAGGTATACTGCGCCTGAATGGCCTTCACCTCGTCCTCGGCAACGGCCAGAATGGTCTCCTTCTCGGGCGGCGTCACCATGTCCACTGCGCCGAAGGAGATGCCGGCCCGGGTTGCCATCCGGTAGCCCATGTACATCAACTGATCCGCGAAAATGACGGTATCCTTGATACCCAGACGGCGGTAGCAGGTATTGACCAGTTCGGTGATGGCCTTCTTCTTGAGCACCCGATTGATGACGCTGAAGGGAAGCCCTTCGGGCAGGATCTCGCCAAGCAGGGCGCGCCCCGCCGTCGTTTCCACCCGTTCTCCGCGGAAACGCACCTGCACGCGGGCGTGGAGCCCGACTTCATGGGCATCATAGGCGCGACGCACCTCGGCGATGTCGCTATACAACCCGCCGACGCCTTTGGCGTCGGCCCGTTCCTGGGTCATGTAGTAGAGGCCGAGGACGATGTCCTGGGAAGGCACGATGATGGGATCGCCGTTGGCCGGACTAAGGATGTTGTTGGTGGACATCATCAGGGTCCGCGCTTCCAACTGGGCCTCCAGGGAGAGCGGGACGTGAACGGCCATCTGGTCGCCGTCAAAATCCGCGTTGTAAGCCGCGCAGACCAGCGGATGGAGCTGGATGGCCTTGCCTTCGATGAGCACCGGTTCAAAGGCCTGAATACCCAGACGATGCAGGGTG
The DNA here is from genome assembly GCF_049965315.1 of Acidithiobacillus sp. Lineage (GTDB taxonomy): Bacteria > Pseudomonadota > Gammaproteobacteria > Acidithiobacillales > Acidithiobacillaceae > Acidithiobacillus_B. The sequence continues at coordinate 6,314 of NZ_JBMFWL010000044.1, forward strand.
GGGGCGCGGTTCAGGAAGACCGGGTGTTCGCGAATGACGTCTTCGAGGATATCCCAGACTTCCGGCTTCTCCTGCTCCACCAGGCGCTTGGCGGCCTTGATGGTCGTCGCCAGTCCGCGTTCTTCGAGTTTGTTGAAAATGAATGGCTTGAACAGCTCCAAGGCCATTTTTTTCGGCAACCCGCATTGATGCAGGCGGAGTTCTGGTCCGACGACGATCACGGAGCGGCCGGAATAGTCGACGCGCTTGCCGAGGAGGTTCTGGCGGAAGCGCCCTTGCTTGCCCTTGATCATGTCGGCAAGGGATTTGAGCGGACGCTTGTTGGGGCCGGCAATGGCGCGCCCGCGGCGGCCATTGTCGAGCAGGGCGTCCACCGCCTCCTGCAGCATGCGCTTTTCATTGCGCACAATGATGTCGGGCGCCTTCAACTCCAGCAGCCGCTTGAGACGGTTGTTGCGGTTGATCACGCGCCGATAGAGGTCATTGAGGTCCGAGGTGGCGAACCGTCCGCCATCCAGCGGCACCAAAGGCCGCAAATCCGGGGGCAGGACCGGCAGCACCTCGATGATCATCCACTCCGGGCGGTTGCCCGACTGTTCAAAGGCCTCCAGGATCTTGAGGCGTTTGCTGAGTTTTTTGATCTTGGTCTCGGAGTTGGCGCCAAGGAGTTCCTCGCGAATGGCCGCGGCCTCCTTGGCTACGGGGATGGCCTTGAGCAGATCACGGATGCCTTCCGCGCCCATCTTGGCGGTAAATTCGTCGCCATGCTCTTCCAGCGCGTCCAGATACTGGTCTTCGCTGAGGATCTGCCCCCGCTCCAGGTTGGTCAGGCCCGGATCGACCACGACATAGGCCTCGAAATAGAGGACGCGCTCGATATCCCGCAAGGGCATATCCAGGATCATGCCCATCCGGCTGGGCAAGGACTTGAGAAACCAGATATGCGCCACCGGGCTGGCCAGTTCGATGTGGCCCATGCGCTCGCGGCGCACCCGCGTCTGGGTGACCTCGACGCCGCATTTCTCGCAGACCACGCCGCGATGCTTGAGCCGCTTGTACTTGCCGCACAGGCACTCATAATCCTTGATGGGGCCGAAGATCTTGGCGCAAAAAAGGCCATCGCGCTCCGGCTTGAAGGTCCGGTAGTTGATGGTTTCCGGCTTTTTGACCTCACCAAAGGACCATGACCGGACCTTGTCCGGAGAGGCTATGCCAATCCGGATCGCATCGAATTCTTCTTGCTGATCGTTCTGCTTGAAGAGCTTGAGTAAGTCTTTCAACGCACTCTCCCTTGCCCGCTGTCGGGCGAAACCTTAGTTGGATTGATCCAGTTCAATATCAATGCTCAGAGAGCGCAGTTCTTTCAACAGCACGTTGAAGGATTCCGGCATGCCCGCATCCATGCGGAAATCACCCTTGACGATGGATTCATACATCTTGCTGCGCCCCGTGACGTCGTCCGACTTCACCGTGAGCATCTCTTGCAGGGTGTAGGCCGCGCCATAGGCCTCCAAAGCCCAGACCTCCATTTCCCCGAAACGCTGGCCGCCGAATTGCGCCTTGCCGCCCAAGGGCTGCTGCGTGACCAGGCTGTAGGGGCCGGTGGAGCGGGCATGCATCTTGTCGTCGACCAAATGGTGGAGCTTCAGAATGTACATGTAGCCAACGGTAACCGGCCGATCAAAGGCCTCACCGGTCCGGCCGTCGTGAAGGGTCACCTGGCCACTGCGCGGCAGGCCGGCCAGTTCCAGCATGGAGTGGATTTCCCCCTCATCGGCGCCATCGAAGACCGGCGTCGCCATGGGCACGCCATAGCGCAAGTTGCCTGCCAGTTCGCGAATCTCCGCATCCGACAAGGAATCCAGGTCCTCCTGCTTCCCGGTGCGGTTGTAGATCTCCCCAAGGAAGCGGCGCATATCCTGGATTTCCGCATGGGCGTCCAGCATCTGCCCGATCTTCTTCCCCAGACCCTTGGCCGCCCAGCCGAGATGCGCCTCGAGGATCTGCCCGACATTCATGCGCGACGGCACACCCAGGGGGTTGAGAACGATGTCCACCGGGCTTCCGTCCGCAAGGTAGGGCATATCCTCCACCGGCACGATCTTGGAAACCACGCCCTTATTGCCGTGGCGACCGGCCATCTTGTCGCCGGGCTGCAGGTGGCGTTTGATGGCCACATGGACCTTGACCATCTTCAATACGCCGGGGCTCAGATCGTCCCCCTGGGTCAGCTTGCGCCGTTTTTCCTCCAGCACGCCGTCGAGGCGCTCCCGCTGTTCCACCAACTGAGCGCGGATCTGCTCCAGGGCCTCATTGCTCTCCTCGCCACGCAAGCGGATCTCAAACCAGCGATGGCGGGGCAGGTCCTTGAGATAGGCCTTGGTGACCTTGTTGCCCGGCGCCAGGCCCTCAGGCCCGCCATCGGCAACCTTGCCTAGCAACAGCCGTTCGATACGCTGGAAGCTGTCCTCCTCCACAATCCGGTACTGATCGTTGAGATCCTTGCGAATCCGGGCCAACTCCTGCTCTTCAATGGCCTTGGCGCGCGCGTCCTTTTCGATCCCGTCGCGGGTGAATACCTGGACGTCGATGACCGTACCGGACATGCCCGCCGGCATCCGCAGGGAGTTGTCCTTCACGTCCGAGGCCTTCTCGCCGAAGATCGCGCGTAGCAGCTTCTCTTCGGGGGTCAGTTGCGTCTCCCCTTTGGGAGTGACCTTCCCCACCAGGATATCGCCAGGCCCCAATTCGGCGCCAATGACCACGATACCCGACTCGTCCAGGTGCCGCAGGGCGCCTTCGGAGACATTGGGGATATCACGGGTGATCTCTTCCGGTCCGAGCTTGGTATCGCGGGCAAATACCGAGAATTCCTCGATGTGGATGGTGGTATAGCGATCTTCCGCCACCACCCGCTCGGAGATCAGGATGGAGTCCTCGAAGTTGTATCCGTTCCAGGGCATGAAGGCCACGAGGATGTTCTGGCCGAGGGCCAACTCACCCATCTCGGTACTCGGACCGTCGGCCAGCACGTCACCGCGACTGACCACATCGCCCACCTTCACCACCGGGCGCTGATTGAGCGTCGTGTTCTGGTTGGAGCGTGCGTATTTGACCAGGTTGTAGATGTCCACACCGGGTTCTTCGGGAAGGGTTTCCTCGTCGCGCACCTTCACCACGACACGGGCGCCGTCCACGCTGTCCACCACCCCGCCGCGACGGGCGACCACGGCGGCGCCGGAGTCGATGGCCACCACCCGCTCCATGCCGGTACCCACCAAGGGGGCGTCGGAACGCACCGTCGGCACGGCCTGGCGCTGCATGTTCGAGCCCATGAGCGCGCGGTTGGCGTCATCGTGCTCCAGGAAGGGAATCAGGCTCGCCGCTACCGAGACGATCTGGCGGGGAGAAATATCCATGAACTGCACCTGATCGGGGGTGGCCAGCATGAATTCATTCTCATGTCGGCAGGAAACCAGATCATCGGCAAGAAAGCCCTCGCCGTCCACCGTCGAATTGGCCTGGGCGATGATGAAGTCGCCCTCGTCGATGGCCGACAGATAGACCACCTCGTCGGTCACCCGGCGGTCGCGCACACGCCGATACGGCGTCTCCAGAAAGCCGTAATCGTTGGTTCGCGCATAACAGGACAGGCTATTGATCAAACCGATATTGGGACCTTCCGGCGTCTCGATGGGGCAGATCCGGCCATAGTGGGTAGGATGCACGTCGCGCACCTCAAAGCCAGCACGCTCCCGCGTCAGGCCGCCCGGCCCCAGGGCCGAAACGCGCCGCTTGTGGGTGACTTCGGACAAGGGATTGGTCTGGTCCATGAACTGCGAGAGCTGGCTGGAACCGAAGAACTCATTGACCACCGCCGCAATGGGCTTGGCATTGATGAGATCCTGGGGGGTCAGGCCCTCGCTCTCGGCCAGGGAGAGGCGATCCTTCACCGCCCGCTCCACCCGCACCAAGCCAAGGCGGAACTGGTTTTCCATCAGTTCACCCACCGAGCGCACGCGCCGGTTCCCCAGGTGATCGATATCGTCGATCTCCCCGTTCCCGTTGCGCAAGGCCATGAGCACCTGGAGCACGGCGATGATGTCGTCGCTGCTCAGGACTCCCGCGCCGGTAATCTCTTCCCGGCCGACGCGGCGGTTGAACTTCATCCGGCCAACGGCGGAAAGATCATAACGATCGGGGCTGAAGAAGAGATTCTGGAAGAGGTTCTGGGCCGCGTCCTTGGTGGGCGGCTCGCCAGGGCGCATCATCCGGTAGATCTCCATCTGTGCCTCGTGGGGATCCCTGGAGGTATCGATCCGCAGCGTCTCGGACATATAAGGGCCGCGGTCGATCTCGTTGATATACAGGGTGCGGATGGTGATGGGCTCGCGATCCTGGAGCAATTCCAGGATCTCTCCGGTAATGGGCTCGTTGGCATGCACGATGAGCTCACCGGTGCTGCCATCGACGACATCATGGGCAATCACCTTGCCCAGCACAAAGCCGTTGGGCACGACGATTTCGCCCAGTTCCGGGACCTCATCAAGCAGCTTGACCTGGCGCGCCGTAATCCGCTTGCCCGCCTGCACCAGCACTGCGCCGGTCTTGGGATGGACAATGTCGAAACTCGCCATCTCTCCCTGTAAACGGGAAGGGACCAAGGTGTAATAGACTTGGTGATCCGCGATCCGGAAGGTTTCCGTCTCGAAGAACATCGCCAGGATATCCTCGGTGCCGAAACCCAGGGCGCGCAACAGCGTCGTGGCCGGCAGTTTGCGCCGCCGGTCGATACGCGCGTATACATGGTCCTTGGGATCAAACTCGAAATCCAGCCACGAACCGCGATAAGGAATGATGCGGGCGTTGAACAACAGCTTTCCGGAAGAATGGGTCTTACCGCGGTCATGATCAAAAAAGACCCCGGGAGAACGATGCAGTTGCGAGACGATGATGCGCTCGGTGCCGTTGATCACGAAGGAGCCATGCTCCGTCATGAGCGGCAATTCGCCCATGTACACGTCCTGCTCCTTGACATCCTTGACCCGTTTGGCCCCGGTCGTGTCATCTTTTTCCATGATGGCCAGACGCAGGCGCACGCGCACCCCGGCGCAGAAGGTCAAACCGCGCTGACGGCATTCCACCACGTCAAAAACCGGCTTTTCAAGACGATAGGAAACGTAGTCCAGCACCGCATTCCCGGAATAACTCTCCATGGGGAATACGGACCGGAATACCGCTTCCAGCCCCACCACCTTGCGTGCCGCCGGAGGTACCGCGGCCTGCAGGAATTCCGTATAAGAATCCATCTGCGTTGCCAGCAGATAAGGCACAGCAAGAATGCTTTGGCTTTTCCCAAAGTCTTTACGAATCCGTTTCTTTTCAGTAAAAGAGTAGGCCATGGATGCTCCGCGCGACGACTGCCATATCCAGAAAGACCTGTTTCAACCCGCTTTCTGCAAATAATGAGGGGCTGGCAGCGTAAAACGCCGCCAGCCGCAGAAGGATGTTACAGTGCAACGAATTACTTGATCTCCGCCTCAGCGCCAGCCTCGACCAACTGGGCCTTGACGCTTTCGGCCTCCGCCTTGGAAACCCCTTCCTTGACGGCCTTGGGCGCGCCTTCCACCAAATCCTTGGCCTCTTTCAGACCCAGGTTGGTGATGGCGCGCACCACCTTGATGGTGTTGACCTTGTTGGCGCCGGCACCGGTAAGGATGACGTCAAACTCGGTCTGTTCTTCAACGGCGGCAGCAGCCTCGCCCCCGCCGACGCCAGCCGGAGCGGCAACGGCAACGGCGGCCGCAGAAACACCAAACTTCTCTT
>NZ_JBMFWL010000045.1:0-11585 GCF_049965315.1 Acidithiobacillus sp.
CTCTCGGCAATGGCACGGACAACCGGGTTTATATCGGTGACCTCCAGGGCAACCTCTGGCGGATCGATTTGACTGCCCTCAACCCGGCAAATGGCCAAAAGAACGTGCCTACGCCCGTAACCCTGCTCTTCAAGACGCCAACGCTGCCAGCCAGCATCAATGGCACGACCGTAAACCTGCCCCAACCCATCACCACCCCGCCCCTGGTCACCCTCAACCCCAACTACCCGGCGCAACCGGGGCTGATGGTAATCTTTGGCACCGGCCAGCTTTTGCAGCAATCGGATCTGACCAATACCCAGGTACAATCCGTCTATGGCGTATGGGATAAGGGAACCGGGTCCACGGTTACCCAATCCAGTCTGGTGCAACAAACCATCTATACTACCAACATTGGCGCGACCCAAGTTCGCCTCATGTCCAAGAACCCCATCAACTGGTCCACCAATTCAGGCTGGTACGTGAATCTGCCCGCAACAGGCGAGCGCATGATCACGAACATGTTGCTTTATGCTGGCCAAGTAATCTTTACTACTTATGCACCCACACCCAATGTCTGCGGAGCAGGCGGAAGCAGCTATCTGATGGACTTCAACTACGCAACGGGAACTTCTTTCTCCAGCCCCGTCTTTGATGTCAATGGGGACGGCTTGATCAACTCCTTGGATACGGTCATCAACCCGCCAAGCGGCTATGGTCCAAACCCCGGAGGAATCGCCCTGGGTTCAGGCTTCGCCTCCGCCCCAAGCCTTACCGGGAGTTTCATCACCCTTTCTCAAGGCAATGCCCTGAAATCCATCCTGCACCAAACAGCAGGGATGGTCCCCCTCTACTGGAGGCTGCTCAATGGCCAATAAACCGCTTTCCCATGCTTTTGCCCACACTTTGCTCGCTGCCGCATTTTTGGCGCTCGCGCCAGTATCGGCATCCGCTATAGCGCTCACCCCTGCCTGGGGACCAAACGCAGGGAAAAAACTTCCCCCGCCCAACGTCCAGGAAGGGCCCGCCCTGCCTTTTCCCCGCGGGGGTGAAAATCTTGCACCCCAGGTCCCCGGCAGAGGCCCTGGCAACTCCGAACTGCGCAAGGGCAGATCAGACACCATTGATATCCCCTTGAAGGCCCATTCAGCCCAATAAATCAGCCTTAACCCACACCTCCGCCTGCCCCAGGGCAGGCGTTTTTTTACCTCCCGCCCTCGTGTACCATGCACCCATGGAAAACTTCTTCAGTCACTACGCCCTCTTCCTCGCCGACACCGCCACCATCGTCGTGGCCATCCTGGTCATCGCCGGCGGCCTGGTCGCCATCGGCAAGCGGAAAGGCAAGAGCGGCGGCCAGATCCAGGTGACGGACCTGAACCGCCAACTGGAAGCCATGGGCGACAGCATCCAGACGGCGCGCTTGTCCAGGAAGGCGGGCAAGGCCTTGCAAAAAACCCGCAAGGCCCAGCGCAAGGCCGAGGCCAAATCGGATAGCACCAAGCCCTGCGCCTACTTCCTGGATTTCAAGGGGGATCTCCGCGCCTCGGCCCTCGCCGCCCTGCGCGAGGAGATCAGCGCCGTGCTGCAGGCGGCGCAGCCCGGCGACGAGGTCCTGCTGCGCATCGAAAGCGGCGGCGGCATGGTCAACAGCTATGGGCTGGCGGCGGCGCAACTCCTGCGCCTGCGCGCGGCCAAGCTGCCCCTGACGGTGATGGTGGATACGGTGGCCGCCAGCGGCGGCTATCTCATGGCGGTGGTGGCGGATCGCATCATCGCCGCCCCCTTCGCCATGATCGGCTCCATCGGCGTCATCGCCCAGATCCCCAACTTCCACCGCTGGCTGCGCAGCAAGAACATCGACATGGAGCAGTTCACCGCCGGCAAGTTCAAGCGCACCGTCACCCTCTTCGGCGAAAACACCGAGGCCGGCCGGGCCAAGCTGCGCGAGGAACTGGAAGAAACCCACGCCCATTTCCGCGACTTCGTCCAGACCTACCGCTCCCAACTGGACCTGGCCAAGGTCGCCACCGGCGAGGCCTGGCTGGGCAGCAAGGCACTGGAACTGGGCCTCATCGACGCCCTCGGCACCAGCGACGACGAACTGTTGAACGCCGCCAAGCGCGCCAAGGTCCTCGCCGTCCACTACCAGCGCAAAAGCACCCTTCCCCAACGCCTGGGCCTTGCCGCCCAGAAAAGCTGGGACGGCCTCTGGCAAGCGCCGCTGTCCTGAACCTGATTCGCATCACCCCACCCGTCGGGGGAAATCGCGGCCATGGGCCGCTCCTGCTCGGATTCAGCCGCCATCCTGCCAGTGCAGCGCCCGCAAGCGGGTGAATTTCTTGCGCTGGTGGTCCTGCATGCGGGTGAGGATGTCGTCGAGGGTATGCACCGCCTCGGCAACGAAGGGACCCTTGTTGAGCATGACGCACTCGGCGCGCACCCCCATGGCGGCGTCGGTCAGCTCGGGGCGGGAGATGCTGCCCTTCCTGGTGAGCGTTTCCAGGACCTGGGTGGCCCAGATCACCGGCAGATGCGCGGCCTCCGCCAACCACAGGATCTCCTCCTGCACCTCCGTCAACCGCTCCGGCCCCACTTCCACCGCCAGGTCGCCCCGCGCCACCATCACCCCCAGCGGCTGCCGCCCCAGGGCCGCCAGCAGGATCTCCGGCAGGCGGCGAAAGGCCTGGGCCGTCTCGATCTTGGCAATGATGCCCAGGTGGGTGGCCTGCCGTTGTTGCAACGCCTCCAGCAACGCCCCCATGTGCGCGCCGCTTTCGACAAAGGAGAACCCCACCATGTCCACCAGCGGAATGATGACGTCCAAATCGGCCAGATCCTTATCGCTCAAAGGGGGCAGATTCAGCGGCAGGCCGGGGAAGTTCAGGCCGCGATCCGGCAACAGACGCGCCCCACCCGGTTTGGCATGGGTGATGCGCAGCAGGGCCCCTTTCGGACCTTGGGCCTCCACCACCGCCGCCATCTTGCCGTCATCCACCCACACCGCCTGCCCTGGAGGCAGTCTTTCCACCAGCGCGGGGATCGTACAGGCCACCTGCGCCGGCTGGTCGGCAGCCGCCGCCCGCCCTTGCCCGGCGTCGCTGCTCAGCAACAGGAGATCCCCCACCTCCAGCACGATCTGCACCGGCGCTGCGGGGATACCAGCCACCACCCCCCGGCAATGGCGCCGGCGGCGGCTCTGCCAGGCATTGCCATTGACGAGATAGCTTCCCTGCATACAGTGCAGGGTCAGAACACCCCCTTCCACGGCATCCACCACCAATACGCGCTCCTTGCCCCGCGCATCCACGCAGAGCAGTTCTTCGGCCACCCGGGGCGCAGAGCTGCCCGCCGTCGGCAGGAGCACGCACTGAACCCCGCCGGGCAAGGCCACCTCCGCCTGGATGGACACAATGGCCCGCAAGTGTGCAGGCGCCTGCAGGCGCCCCAAACGGTCGCGTTGTGGTCGCAGATGGAGCACTCCCGGCTCCATGGGCAAAGGGCCGGTACGGATCTTGTGGCCCGCCAGATCCGCGAGGATCCTGCACGATCCTCCCTGCTCCTGCATGGCCTGATGGAGATTTTTCACCATCGCCCGCCATTGTTCGGGACCGTCATGGGCGCAATTGATGCGCGCCACATCCATGCCCGTCGCCAGCAAGGATTGCAAGAAAGCGGGGTCATCCGCCCGTTCACCCGGCAATGTCACCATGATGCGGGTGCTGCGGTGCTCCCGGGCCGGCCCCAGGAGCCGCTCCGTATTCTGGATCAGCAGGCGCATGCCTTCATCAGGGCGAAGGGTCGCCTGTTCCCCGGCCTCCGGCTCCGGCCGGCCCAAGGCCGCAGACAGCAAGGCGATGATGTGATCCAGGGTATCCAGCACATGGCTCTCGGAGCGCCCCAAAGAGGAGAGCCCCTGCCCTGCCAGGGCCTCCTGCAACGGACGCAGATCCACCCGGCGCAGGGCGAGATAATGCAGCATATTGTGCACGCCCGGATGCAGGCGCAGGGTCGGGTCCTGCCCCTCCAGAACCACCATGCGTGCCTCGCTCTCGCGCAGCACGCGGGCACGCAGCGCCTCCAGGGCGGCGAGGAGGTCCTGCCAGTCACCGTTCATGAAGCAAGGGGCGGCAACGCAGCGCGGGGAACGAAGGCTGCGCCATAAAGCTCCGCCTCCGGATGGAGCACGCGGACTCGCGCTCCGGGCAGATCGCTCTGCAGACTGCATGGCCCTCCGTATCCGCGGGCGTGCGCTGGCGTTTCTGCGCTGGCGGAGAAGACCGGCGGGAGCGCGCTGAGGCCATCGTCATCGGGCAGATTTTCGCTGTGTAAAAACAGCCCGCCGCTGCTCGGCAACGCCACACCCCCGGATTCCGGACAAGCGGCCCAGGTAGTGCTGAAAACGCGGCCAGTCCTGCCCCTGCATCACGATCCCCTCCACGCACGGCGCGTTTTCCAAGAACAATCCGAGCGTAGCAGACGAATGTGACACTATGATGACGCCTTACCGCTTGCGATTAACTTCCCATCAGCCCCGCAACGCCCCCACCCCCACCAGGATCCATGCCACGATGAAAGCCGTGCCGCCAAAGGGAGCAAGGATCGCCATCCACATCCAGCCCGTCAGGGTCAACACCGTCAGGCCGCCGCAAAAAAGAAAAATCCCCAGCAACATGATCCAACCAGCCCAGCGCAGGAGGGTCACACTGCGTCCCTGCTGGGACTGCATCAGGATACCCACCAGGATCAGCCCCAGCGCATGATAGATCTGAAACTGGTTGGCGATATGATAGATGTTCATCAGCGCCGGGCTCAGCCGCCCCTGCAGGAGATGGGAGCCGACGGCGCCCAGGGCCATGGCCAAGGCCGCCAAAAAGCCGCCCCAGGCCACGAAAACATTACCGGGCTTCATTGCTGAAAGCCGTGGCTCAGGGATTTGCGCCACTGCCAGTCGCGCACATACGCCGCCGCCAGGGCGGGGGCGTTCCACAGGACGAGGACGTTCTCGGCGTTGTCCTTTTGCGCCGCCTTGGTGAAATTGAAACTGCCGGTCACCACGGTCATGCCGTCGATGATCATGACCTTGTTGTGGGCGATGCGGACCGAGCTATCGATCCAGACCGGGATCTGGTGATTGATCAGGTAGGTAGCGCCGCTGTAACGCCCCGTCTCGTTGCTCTTGTCGAGAAGGACCGCCACGTCCACGCCGCGCGCCCGGGCCTGACCCAGCGCCCGGATGATGGGCGCGGAGGTGAAGCCGTAGGCCTGCACCAGGATTTGCCGCCGCGCCTGATCAATGGCCCGCACGATGACCTTCGTCCCATCGCCGTTGGGCGAGAAGGCCGCCGTCGCCGGGCTGTCCACCTGCACCTGGGCGGTGAGGGGCTGCGCCGACTGATCCGCCGTACCGCCTCCCCAGCCCGCGTCCTGCCGAATCTCCCGATGCCCTTCCCGGTGCCATGGGTATTCATAGGCCTGGGCCGCCAAGGGCAGCGCCGCCAGCAGCATCGCTAGGCACCCGATCCGCATTTTCCCCACGCTCCCCTCCCATTGCCCGTAGCCCAACACCCAGAATAACCAATCAACCCGTCCCTATGCTATATTTACGCCGAAGCTACAGGGAGACAAAGATGGCAATAAAAAAGGTTTGCATTCTCGGCGGGACCGGCTTCGTGGGCCGCCATCTGGCCGAGCGGCTCAGCCAGAAGGGATATTCCATACAGATACTTACGCGCAACCGCGAACGCTACCGGGAGAAACTGCTGGTGCTTCCCGGCGTCGACCTGATCGAAGGCGACGTCCATAACCCGATCACCCTGGAAAAACATTTTGCGGGCATGGATGCCGTCATCAATCTCGTGGGCATCCTCAATGAACGCCATGCCGGGCGCAGCGATTATCCGCCGGAGCGCCATGGTGACTTCGACCGCAACCACATCGAACTTCCCCGCCTGGTGGCCAACACCTGTGCCCAAGTAGGCGTACCGCGTCTGCTGCACATGAGCGCCCTGGGCGCCGATCCCGTCGGCCCCAGCGCCTATCTGCGCTCCAAAGGCATCGGCGAGGAGATTGTCCGGCAGTCCGGCCAGGACAGCGCCAAACTCGGCCACTTCACCTACCTCAACGGCCCCAAGCTGGTCTGGGGGCGCGGCCTCAAGGTCACCATTTTCCGGCCATCCGTGATCTTTGGGGAAGGCGACAGCTTCTTCAATCGCTTCGCCGGCCTGCTCCGCGCCATCCCCGTCGTCATGCCCCTGGCCAAAGCCCAGGCGAAAATGCAACCCGTGTGGGTGGAAGACGTCGTTACCGCCTACGTCCGCTCCCTGGACAACGCCGCCGCCTTTGGCCAGGCCTACGATCTCTGCGGCCCCAAGGTCTACACCCTCGGCGAACTGGTCGCCTACACCCAAAGCCTCATCGGCACCCATCGGGCCATTGTCCCCCTGCCCGATTGGCTGGCCGACCTGCAGGCCATGGTCCTGGAAAAACTCCCGGGGCAAATGCTCACCCGCGACAACCTGCGCTCCCTTTCCGTCGACAACGTCTGCGCCACCCCAGGCTACCCGAGCATTTTCGGCATCCAGCCCAGCGCTCTGGAAGCCATCGTGCCCGGCTACCTCGGCACGGGCAGCAACAAGGCCCGGCGCATGGCCGACCTGCGCCACCGGCGCCCCGGCTAGGGAAACATCCGCAGGCCGCAACGCAGCGCCTAATGCTGCCGCCCGGCCTGCCCTTCCTCGCCCAGCCGGCGTAACTCCGCGGCCTCCTCGGGCGAGGCTTCCGCAAGGATCGCCGCCATTCCCTGCCGGGCGCGCTCATCGCCCTGCCGCGCCGCGAGGCTGAACAGTTCGTAGGCGTAGGGAATATTCCTGGGGATGCCCGTTCCCCCATAAAACATCAATCCCAGATTGAACTGAGCCTGGGCATCGCCCTGGTCCGCCGCCGCACCATACCATTTTGCCGCTTCCAGGTAATCTTGCGGCACGCCGGCACCGGTAAAATACTGCACCCCCAAATTATACTGCGCCGCCACATCGCCGGCCTGCGCGCGCTCCAGGAGCGTTTTGAGCGATCCCAGACCCGCCATCTCCATGATATCCAGAGGCCGGCCATCATCAACAGACATAGGCTATTCCCCAATCCTGCACACTTCGTGAAAGACACTATGATTCATCCCTGCCCCGGTCATGGAAGGGCGCCAGGAATCAGGCGCCTTCGGGGAGCGCCAGTCCCCAATCGGCAATACGCTCTTCATCCGCCAGCGACCACACCGCCCGATGGAGGGCCAGCATGGAATGGCGGTCGCTGAGCAGGAGGTTGCGCTCCCGCCCCGTCAACTGCTGCGGCCCAAGCGCCAATGCCTTGTGGCAAAGGGCCGCGGCCTTGGGCCACACCCCGGGGCGATTGCGCTGCAGGGCTGCATGGAGGGCATTGAGCTGCGGATCCACCACCACTTGCACAAAAGGATCTCCCGTAAAGTGGGGCAGCTCCACCAGGCGATCCTGCGCCAAACCCTGAAGTTCCAAGGGCGGACAACGCTCTTCGGGAATGACAAAGAGCCCGTGCGCCCGAGCCGCGCGCCCCAAGGAGGCGCGGCTCGTCAGGACCGCCAGCGGAACCGCCGCCGACAGGCCCAGCAAGATGGGCACCAACCAGCCAAAATGCCAGCCACCCAGCAAGGGATAGAGGAGCGCCGCCAAAATAAGACCCGTGGCGGAACACCATCCAAAGCTGCGCAAGGCATCCCCCCAGGAGGTGGCCTGATCGCCGCGCACCTGCGCACCCCAGCGCACACTTTTGCCCAGCAATGCCTGAATGACGAACTGACTATGAAAGACCATGCGGATGGGCGCCATGAGAACGGAAAAGAGCGCTTCCAGAAGCACGCTCCAGCCCAGGCGCCACAAACCCCCAAACTGCACGGCGAGATCCCGTTGCCAAAACACCCAGAATATGGCCATGAACTTGGGCGCCAGCAGCAGCGTGGCCGTAATCCCGAAAATCCACAAGGGCAGAGGCTCAACGGTCCAAGCATTGTCCAGCGCCACCCCGCCCAGGCCAAGGGGGCTTTGCCAATGCCAGGCAGCGACCCCACCCAACAACAGGAACAATCCCCAGAGCGGCGCCGCCAGGAAGGACATGGCGCCATTGATAAAGAGAAAGCGATGGGCCGAACGCAGGCCCTCGCTGCTCAACAGCCGCAGATGCTGGAGGTTTCCCTGCGCCCAGCGCCGATCCCGTTTCAAGTCGTCAATGAGGGTCGGCGGCACTTCTTCATAGCTGCCCTCCAGTTCCGGGACAAACCACACCTCCCAACCGCCCTTCGCCATCAACGCCGCTTCCACGAAATCATGGCTCAGCAAGGCGCCTCCCAAAGGCGGACGTCCCGGCAACACCGGCAACGCACAATGCTGAACGAAAGGCGCCGTGCGCAGGATGGCGTTATGACCGATGTAATGACCGTCGCCCAACTGCCAGAAACGCAAGCCCGTGCTGAACAAGGGACCATAGAGGCGATGCGCAAACTGTTGCAGCCGCGCATACAGCGTCTCCCGATTCACCGCCAGCGGCTGCGTCTGGATGATGCCCACCTGGGGATTGCCTTCCATCATCTCCAGCAAACGCAGCAAGGTCTCGCCGCGCATGACGCTATCCGCGTCCAGCACCACCATGTATTCGTAATCCTTGCCCCAGCGTCGGCAGAAGTCCGCGACATTCCCGCTTTTCGCCTTGTTGTTGACCGGCCGCCGCCGATAATGAATGCGCCCGAAGCCTTGCAGGGCCTTGCACAAAGCCGACCAAGCCATTTCTTCCTGGAGCCAGACCGCCGGATCACGGGTGTCGCTGAGCAGGAAGAATTCGAAATACGGCAATGCCCCGGCCAGTTCCAGAGAGCGATAGGTGGCCTGCAACCCCGCCGCCACCCGTTCCACTTCCTCATTATAAATGGGCATGAGGATGGCTGTTTTGACCTGCGGTCGCGGTTGCACCAGGCGCTGCTCGGGACTGCCGGGCGTCTTATGACTGCCGCCGCGCAGGAGCAGGACAAAACCCACCATGGCAGTCCAGAATCCCGCCGATATCCAGGCGAACAGCAAAACGAAAATGATCAGCGTGGGGATTTCCAGCCATAACGGCAAACGTTGCGCGAAGGCCTGGTCCAGCAGCACACCCGCCGCGCAGGCCGGCAGCACGATCAACGCCGTCAGCCAGGCACGGCGCGATCGGGCGATGGACTCCCAGACGGGGCGCACGTTCACCATGGTCAGTATTCGCCCTGCAAGGCGCGCCGCGCTGCCGCCGTATGCCGGCGAAAGGCCAGGAGATCCAGGAAACGCAGACAGGCGGCCCAAAGGGAGCGGTTCAGGGGACGGGACGCCATGGGCTGCCGCAGCAGCGGCGGTTGCATCTGCCGTTGCAGCCAGCGGGCGCGCTTTTCGCCCTCATCCCGCTGACCCTCCATGCCGGCCCAGAGATCCAGGCGCCCATCCATTTCATCGCCATCGGCCAGGGTCGCCAGCGCCGTCTGCACGGTGGCAAAGGCCAAACCATACAGCGCGTCCTGTTCCGCCGGGGCGTTCATCCGCGCCAGCACTTGGGCGCGGATCCAGAGGCGCTGGGCGTCGCTCAATTGCAAGCGGGTCAGATAATGCTCGATTCGCCTGAGGACCGGCGCATTTTTTTCAACCACGAACCTGTCCTGATGCAAATCGGGGTTCACGCTATAAGTCGAGTCGTCCTTGAACATGATGTCTACTCCTTCGCTGCATGTAACAAATAGGTCCAGGTATCCGTCATCGCCTGGCCGTTCAGGGCGAGGTAACAGCGGACATTGGCCGGCTGCCCGGAAACCGGGAGGATATCGGCAACCACCCGCCAGAAATGCCTGGCGTCATCCCACTCGACTTTCTGCTTCAATACCTTCGCGCCATGATCCACACTGATGATGGCGTCCACCGGGGCAGATCCGGGCAACTGCGTCAGAGGACCGCCGGCAAAATCGATGACCACCGTCCTTGACCCCGGCACCTTGCCGTCGCCCAGATAGGTAGCCACCGGATGACCATTGGGAATGAGTCCGTCATTATCCAGAAAGAACCTGAGCCGATAGGCGAAATGAAAGGCCTCCCCCGGCGCGGGTTGCCGGGCTGGCACCCAAAATGCGTCAATATTGTCCATATCCCGATTGTTGGTGGGTAACTCCACCAGCTTGACATGACCTTCACCCCAGTCGCCCAGGGGCTCCACCCAAACGCTGGGCCGTAGCTGATATTGCGTATTCAAGCCTTCGTAGGCGGAAAATTGCCGGTCCTGCTGGATCAGGCCGAATCCCTGGGGATGATCCATGGCATAAGTGGTGGCCTGGATATGGAGCGGGTTGTCCAGAGGACGCGTGATCCACTCGCCATCGCCGTTGGCCATCACCAGATCGCTGGAATCATGCTGCTCGGGATGCCAATCACCGGCCACCGGCCCACGCCCCTTGCCGTGCCAATACATGCTGGTCAGGGGCGCGATTTCCAGCACCTGCACGGGCTTGCGCAGATAGACCGTCGCCTCCACCTGCACCGTGACCGCCTTGCCCGGATGAATGACGAAGCGATAGGCCCCCGTCGCTACGGGACTGTCCAGAAGCGCATAAACCACCATTTCCGTTGCGCCGGGCTGCGGCTGCACCAGCCAGAACTCCTTGAAATAGGGGAATATCTCTCCGGACGGCAGGGCCGTATCGATGCCCAGCCCGCGGGCGGACGTCCCATAAATCTGCCCCGTCCCCACGGCACGGAAATAGCTCGCCCCCAAAAATGAAATGAACTCGTTGTGATGGGGCGGGGTATTGAGCGGATACAAAAGGCGGAAACCGGCATAACCCAGGTCGGCCGGCAGATCATTCGGAACCTGCAGGTCGCCAAAGCCGAAGTGCTGGAGCGAAAAAGGGATGGGCTGTACTTGCCCGTCCACGATGCTGCGGATCACCACCGGGCGATCGAAATAAGAGCCGGGCAGATAAAACTGGGCCTCAAAGGGCAAACCCTGCCTGCGCCACAGGGGATCCACATCCTGGATCTGGGCATATTGCTCGGGCGTGAGCTTTTGCAAGGACGCTGGCACGGGCAAGGCCTGCGCCTGATAAGGAGCCTCCTGCAACGCCCTGGCCTTGTCCTCCACCTGGGCGAAGCCAAAGGGCTCGGCAAAGACGGGGGTCGCCACCATCCAGAAAGCCAGAGCCAGACAAGCGGACCGACCCAGGGACCGGAGGCGGCGAGTCGACGAGATGACACGTTCATGCTTCATGCGGGTCATTTAGCAAAATTCATACCACAAGCTACCACGTTGTTTTGTAATGACATACACGGCAAGGCAGCAGGATATTGTCGCCGTCACCCGACGCATGCCCGCCATCAAGCCAGAGAGACATGGAAAATTTTTGGCCGGATCTGGAAAAAATTCCGGGAAAGTGCCATAAGCTGTTGACCATAAACGTTTATTAGCATATACAAAAAACGCTTATGAAACACAATATCCTACCTTCCCTGCGAAATGATCGGCGATGACCGTCGCCAATCAACAACAATGCCCGGCAAGAAATGCAAATGACGCAAAGC
>NZ_JBMFWL010000046.1:0-11532 GCF_049965315.1 Acidithiobacillus sp.
CACCACGTATTGCGGGCGGTTGTTCTTGACGATGTGCACGGGGCCCTGGGCCAGGGCTTCGTCCACGGCGGCGATGCCGCGCCGTTTGATTTCCTGGGCAGGTACGATGTTCATGGGTGGCTCCTATACCGAATAATGTTCCCATTAAAGCACCGTTTACAGTACCTATCAAGCCGCCAAAATATCATTCAACTGTTCCAGCAACCCGCTCAAACCCTCACCGAAGATCTGATGCACCTTGCCCAGCCCGCCTGCCTGGACGAAGGGCGCGTAGTTGAAATCATCCGGCTCGATGCCCAGGTTGGCGGCGATGTGGTCGCGGATCATTTCCAGCCAGCGCCGCTGTTCCTCGGTGAATGGCTGGCCCGCGCTTTCCTGCCCCGCCAACCATGCCCTGAAATTGGCGTTGACGCGCTCGGGGAAGGGGATGAGTTCGTTGTCCTGATGGATGGCGAAGCGCACGAGGGACACGAGGTCGGTGAGGATGCGGCGGCCCGAGGCGCCTTTGACCCTGGATTTCTCCAGGGCGGCGTAGGCATTCCACAGTTGCGATTCGTTCCACAGGTAGGGCGGCTTTTCGATGGCGCCGGCGAGTTCCTTCACGGCCTCGAAGGTGAGGCGCTGCTTGTAGGGCTTGCTGTAGAGCACCTGCAGGGCGGTGATTTCGTCCTTGTGGTCCTGGATGAACTGCTCGAAAGATTGGACCATGCCTTTGGCGCGGTCGAGGGCGTCCCGGGAAAAGCCCGTTTCGAGGACTTCGTCGGCGCTCACGTGGTCGATGACGACTTCGTTTTTCTTCTTGATCTCGTCGATGGCCTCGCGCAGCCTGGGGTCGTAGAAGGGCTTGATGGCTTCCTGGATAACCTTGTGCCGGGCGGCGGCCAGGGCCGATTCCGGGATGGGCTGGTCGTCGCCGGGGGCGATGCCCAGATCCGCCTTGGCCTGCTCGATGTGGCGGTCCGGGTTCAGGGCGGCGACGATGTGGTGACTGAGTTCCTTGACGCCCAAGCCGCCGGAGAGCGCGCGGATTTGCTTGTCGTCCTCGGCGCTCATGCGATGTTCCATGCGGGCCAGTCGCCCGGCGAGCGAGGTGAGCACCTCGTCCTCGGTGTTGCCGAAGGCGACGGCCTGCAGGAGCTTGGCGAAGCTGACGGTGGGCTTCTGCTCCATGGGGCGGGAATCGGTCTTGTCCTGCTCGCAGACGCCAACGGCATCGACGATGACAAAGTGGTCCTTGACGGTGGCGTCGGGGGTGACGCTTTGCAGGTCGTCGGGCGCAATCACGCGCACGCCGCGGCCCTTCATCTGCTCGAAGAAGCTGCGGGACTTGACGGCACGCATGAACATGACGACTTCCACCGCCTTGATGTCGGTGCCGGTGGCGATCATGTCCACGGTGACGGCGACCCTGGGCATGGGGCTGGTGCGGAATTCGTTGATGAGGTCCTTGGGCTTGGCGCCCGTGCTGCGGTAGGTGATCTTCTGGGCGAATGCGTTGCCCTTGCCGAATTCCTCGCGCACGATCTCGACGATGTTTTCGGCGTGGGCGTCGTCCTTGGCAAAGATGAGGGTCTTGGGCACCCAGGTGCGGCCGGGGAAGATTTCGGTGAAGAGCTTGTCGCGGTAGGTCTGGATGATCTTGCGGATCTGGTCCGGGGCGACCACGTCGCGGTCGAGCTGGTTGGGGTCGTAGCTGAAGTCGTCGTCGAGCTGTTCCCAGCGCTTCTTGCGGGTATCGCGCTCCTGGATCTGCACCGAGTAGCCGGCTTCCACTTTGGAGCCGGCCTCGGTGATGGCGGTGCGGATGCGGTAGACGTCGTAGTTGACGTTGACGCCGTCGGCCACGGCCATTTCGTGGTTGTATTCCATCACCAGGTTCTGATGAAAGAAGCCGAAGGTCTGCTTGCTGGGCGTGGCGGTGAGGCCGATGAGGGTGGCGTCGAAGTACTCCAGCACCTGCGCCCAGAGGTTGTAGATGGAGCGGTGGCATTCGTCGGTGACGATGATGTCGAAGGTCTCGATGGGGATGGCCGGGTTGTACTCGATGGGCTCGGGCCGCCTGAACAGACCACCGAGCTGGTCCACCGATACATCTTCCAGATCTTCCGGCAGCTCTTTGCCCCTGAGCATGGCGTAAAGGCGCTGGATGGTGCAGATGCAGACACGCGCCGTCTGGTCGATGGTGTTGCTGCTGAGACGCTGGACGATGTATTCCTCGGTGAACTTGAAATTGTTGTAGGGCGAGGCGTACTGCTGGAACTCCTTCAGGGTCTGGTCGCCCAGATTCCCCCGGTCCACCAGGAACAAGACCCGCTGCACCCCGGCAAAGCGCAGCAAGCGATAGATGAAGGAAATGGCGGTGAAGGTCTTGCCGGAGCCGGTGGCCATCTGGATGAGGGCGCGGGGCCGGTTTTCGCGCAGCGATTGCTCCAGGTTGCGGATGGCCTGGATCTGCGCCGGCCAAAGCCCCTCCGTGCGCAGGGACGGCATGTGCTGCAGGCGCTCGAGGACGGTGCGGCCCGCCACGCCATAGCGCCCGCGCGTATCGGCGACCTGCGCCATACCGGTCCCAGCGGCATCCCCCAGCCATTCCGCCAGAAGCTCCGGGCGGTGGAAGGCGAAGACCAGCCGCGCGCGGGGTTCCGGGTCCAGGCCGTTGGTGAAGCGGGTTTCGACCCCGGTGGACTGGTAGGCGAAGGGCAAGGGGTTGTGCCAGGCGGGCAGGCCGGACGGAAGCCCGGCGGTGTATCTTGCCGCCTGGACCTCCACACCCGAGAGGGTCATCCCCTGCCTCTTGGCCTCGATGACGCCTGCGGCCTTGCCGTCCACATAGAGGAGATAGTCGGCAAAGCCGTGGCCGGATT
Organism: Acidithiobacillus sp.; assembly: GCF_049965315.1. GTDB lineage: Bacteria > Pseudomonadota > Gammaproteobacteria > Acidithiobacillales > Acidithiobacillaceae > Acidithiobacillus_B. The sequence continues at coordinate 2,865 of NZ_JBMFWL010000046.1, forward strand.
TGAGCGGGAATTCGCGGACCGCCACTCCGCGGGCGGCATGGATGTTGACCGCCGCGGCATCGCAGACCTGCCAGCCGGCCCCCTGGAGGAGTTGGTCGATGGTCTGGCGGGCGTCCTGCTCGGGGTTGCTCACGGCGGCTCCGGGATGGTCGTTTTCTCCATTATGAAGCACAGATTAGGACAAAAACCCCCATACCGAAAGCCTCTGTACAAGTCCTTGCCCAGCGCAGCACCATTCTCTATAATTCTTCTCAGATTTTGCCGGGATGGCGGAACAGGTAGACGCGCCGGACTCAAAATCCGGTGGTGGTGACATCGTGTCGGTTCGAGTCCGACTCCCGGTACCAAATACACGACCCTGGCATAGTGCCGGGGTTTTTTTGTAGCCGCAACACCCCACTGGACAAAGGCACGGTGTCGTGGGACTTTTTACGCACGGGTTTCCATTCCAGTCCATGCCGCGGCAGCGGCAAGCGGAGGTCGAGATGTCAGGAAAAATGCTTCAAGGAGGGCGCTGGGCGCTCATTGCCCTGGGTTGCGCAGCAGTGGCCATGCCCCTGAGTGGTTGCGTGGCGCTCCTCGGTGCCGGTGCCGGCGGCGGCGCCGTAGCCTATGTGGAAAACGGTGGCATCGCCAATTATTACGCCTATTATCCCGTTTCCCTGCAACAGGCCAGCGCCGCATCCCGGGCCACCTTGCAGCAAATGGGCATCGCCTATAACGGCAATATCCGCAAGACCTCCAATGTAGAGTTGATGGAAGGCACCACCAGCGACGGCAAGACCGTGAAGATCACCTTCACCTCCATGAGCACCCAGGTCACCAAGGTGAATGTCCGGGTGGGCACCTTCGGCGACAAGGCCCTCTCCCTGCAGTTCCAGAAGACCCTTTCCCAGCACCTGGGCATGGCCGCCAGCGCCGTGGCTCCGGCGAGCACCGTCCCGAGTGAGAGCGCTGCGCCCCCGGCGCAAGCGCAACAGCAGACCATCCCCCTCCAATGACCCCCAGCGACGTGCGGCGCTTCCCGGAAGTGTCGCGCGCCCTCCCGTAGGGGGCGGCAGCCCTCCGGGGCGCCGTCCTTCTGTATTTCTGGCGGAATATCCCCCCAGGGGGTTCCATGCCTCCCGCGAAGCCCGCCAAGGGCGTTTGTCCGCACCTTACCCGACCAAAACCCCGCCATCGATCTGCGTATTTGTCATGACCTTGTCATAAAACCTTCATCATAGTGTCACATTGCTCCGCTACCCTTGTCGGTGCCGCGATCAAGCGCATACAAGGAGGCCGCCGTGGGCATGACAACGAGCAGCAACGCAGCGCAACTCCCCATCGTCCATTCCCGCCATAACGCGCCCGCGAATTCTTTCCGCCGGCCCGCGGCATGCGCCGCGGGTATGGGCGGCAAGGGTTGACCATGCTCTACACCCTCATCGGCGGCGTAGCCCATCACGCCCTCCACTTGACCGACGCCTTCTGGCTGACCGCAGCCGCGCGCTGGGAGGAGTCCGATCCTCTGGAGCGATCCCGCATTCTCCTGCTGTCCGAGAAAGGCGATGCGCCGGCCATGATCACCCGCCTCCGCCGCTTCGGGGCCCTGCCCCGGAGCGTCGCCGCAAGGGAGGCGGCTACCCTGCTGGTGCAGCGCTGGCATCCCCAACTCCTCGTCATCTCTCCCTGGTCCAGCGCCATGGGCGCTTGGTGCAAGGATCTATGCTCCCGCGCCGAGGGCATGAATCTGCCCATCCTTGCCATCGGCCCCGGGGAGAATGAGAGCATGGCCATGATGGCCCTCGATGGCGGCGCCGATGCCTATCTGACGCAACCCGTCAGCGACACTTTGCTCCTGGCCCAGATCAGCGCCCTGCTCAAACGCAACAATCACTGGGAACAGGTGGTAGCGGGACAAATGGAGATCCTGCAGGTGAACCCCCGCACCCATCGGGTCTGGGTGCGCGGCCAGGAGATCCGCCTCAGCCGGCGCCTCTTTCGTCTCCTCCATTACCTCGCCCTGCATCCCGATCAGACCTTCTCGGCCCGGCACATCGCCTCGCTGCTCAGCGACGGGAGCAAGTTCATCCAGGAAAACTCCGTGGCCGCCCAGATCCATCGCTTGCGCAAGGCCCTGGATACCCGCCATGCCGGCGAATGGCTGGAAACCGCCCACGGCTTCGGTTATCGCCTGACCCTGCCCCGTCCGGAAAAGACCATCGATCCAGCTATCCCCCCGCCACAGGATGGGTGTTTGTCATAAAAGCTTCATAAAAGCGTCACATCGTTTTGTTATCTTCCCGCCTGACTTTTTTGAGGGACTGCCATGGACACCCAATATCTTATCCACCTCGCCAACTATTCCGACGGTATTTTATATGTGCTGGCCCTCCTCCTGCTGGTGGCCCTGGCGGTGATGGTGGACCGCTTCTGGTATTTGCGCCGCACCATCCTGCGCGGCCATATCTTCGTGCAGGAAATGGGTCGGCATGGCCGGCTGGATCGGGAAACCCTGGAAAAACTGGCCGAGCAGGCCGGAGATCTTCCCGAAGCCGCTTTGTTGCGCAGCGCCGCCAATCATCATGGGCAGGTCAAGGACGAAGCGCTGGCCAACCGCCTGGAAGAAAGCATCCTGGTGACGGCCCCGCAACTGGATCGCCGGCTGTGGATCCTCGATACCATCGTCACCCTGGCGCCCCTGCTGGGCCTCTTTGGCACCATCATCGGCATGTTTCACGCCTTTTCCGTCCTCGCCCAGCCGGGCCACGCCCCTACCGCCGTCACCGGCGGCGTGGCCGACGCCCTGGTGGCCACGGCCTCCGGCCTCTTCATCGCCATGCTCGGGCTGGTGGCCTTCAACGCCTTCAACAACCAGGTGCGCATGATCCTGCTGCAGATGGATTCCCTCAAGACCATGCTCCTCAACCGCATGGACGGTCATCCGGTGCTGGGCGCCGAGGGCATCCGCGATACGGTCCCGGCGGCGGTGGTCATGGCGAGGGCCGGCTGATGGCCAGACGCTATTTCGAGGCCCGCAAGGGCCGGGTGGAGATCATCCCCATGATCGACATCATGCTATTTTTGCTGGTGTTCTTCATCATGATCACCCTGCAGATGATCCCCGACAAGGGGCTCAACCTGCAACTCCCGGCCTCCAGCCAGGCCAAAAGCCTGCCCCGGCCCCACTACACCCTGAATATCGAAAGGGACGGCACCGTCATGGTAAAGGGCCATCACTACACCCTCGCCAGCCTGCAGCAGATGCTCGCCAGTGATAAAGACCCGGGCAAGACCCAGATCACCATCGCCGCCGACAAGGCGGTCCCCTTTCAGGACTTCATCCACGTCATGGACGCCTGCCAGAAGGCCGGAGTCAGTGACATCGGTATCGCCGCAAAAACGGCCGGCTGACGGCAATGTACGGCCTTGCGACGCGAAAAACCGTTATGGAACGCCATCAACCGCCAAAGCAACAGGAGCAGTACAAATGTCGAAGAAAACGCCGCTACGCCCCTTGATCCTGGCGCTCGCCGGTTCCGGGATGATCCTGCTCAGCCCCGCCGCCTTTGCAGATGGAGTCACGGCAGCCACCGACAGCAGCGCGAAGAACCCGGTAAATGTCGGCCAGGTGAATGCCGCTGCCAATTCCGTGTCCTATCTCGGCAGTCAGGAGGCTCAGTCCCTCACGCAGAAGAGCAATTTCCATTCCGGTCAATCCATCAAGGTGCTCGGCAAGCATCAAATGGCCGCTGCCGGGCCGGTGGGCGGCAGCGCGCAAGCGCTTTCCTATGCGCCGGGCGTGAGCGTGGCCAGCTACGGCTATACGGGTGCCACCAAAAATACCATCAGCATCAATGGGATCAAGCAGGGTTGGGTCTCGCCATCCGGCGGTCAGGTCGACGACGGCAGCATCTCGGTCACCTTTGACGGCGTGCCCATGGTGGATCCCTCCACCGGGCTGTGGGAAAGCCCCCAGGTGCCGCAAACCGGAATCCTGCAAGGCATCGGCATCACTTACGGACCAGGGAACCCGTTGGATCGCTGGTACAACAACATCGGCGGGCAGATCGACTTCGTCCCTTTGCAGCCAACGGCGAAGCCCGGCGCATCCATCAAGATGTCTTACGGTAGCTACAACACCAAGAATATCGTCTTCAATATCCGTACCGGCAGCGTGGACGGCTGGTCCACCATTCTCGCCGGAGGGGCGGGATCGGGCGATAGCTACCGCCAGAGCCCCGACGGTTTTGCCAATCCGAGTTATGACTACGCCTGGTTTTTGAAAAGCAGAAAGACCTTCAGCAATGGCGATTTCTCCCTCGGCGCCTATCTGGCCAAGGGTTCAGGCTACCGCCCCGTGCCCATTCCCCTGAATCCCATTGGCGGGGTGACGATGGATGGCACCCCCAACAGTCCCCTTTACAGTCAGGCCACCTCGGGGTTTTATTCCTCCCTGCCCTACGGCGTCTGGAACAAGGAGGACAGCAACAGCACCTGGCTCGTCTACAGCAAGCTCAACGTCGCCCTGGACCGGATGGTAGGCGCGCACAACATGGTCTGGTACCGCCACGGTCAGCGCCTGCACGTCCATTACAACAACTATGGCCTGGGCAATCCCAGCAATCTGTATGAGTTCAACAATCCTTATGACAGCGTCTATGGGGATAAATTGTGGTTGTCGGTGAAGCTCCCCTACAACGACGTGGATCTCGGCGGCTTTTTCCTGAAGAGCCGTTACAATTCCCGCAACGCGTTTTACAACAGCAACGCCCCCTACTATGGTTCCCTCCAGGTGCCCAACGCGCATTATCGCAGCGACTATTGGGACCAGACGGATCTGGCCGCCTTCGTGCAGGACCGGATCAGTCCCATGGACAATCTCCACATCACGCCGGGCGTGCGCTTCATCAATTACCAAACCAATTACTACCCGGCCCCGGCCACCGATTTTGCCCAGGCCTATGCCCTCTATCCGAACAATAATCAGGGGGTTCTGCCGGCGGCGAACAACAGTTTTACCAAGGTGGAACCGTCGGTGGACTTCAATTGGCAGCCGCTGCAATGGCTGGCCGTCTTCGCCAGTTACGCCCAAGCCTACAAGGAACCCAACGTGGGCGGCGGCGGCGGTCTTTACCAGAGCACGCCGGCGATCTACAACCTGGAAAAGAGCGCGGACTACAATGCCGGGATCAAGGTGCACTTCAACGAGGGCCCTTATCTGCGCAACTTCCTGCTCACCGCGAGTTTCTACCATCTCCATTACACAAACCAATACATCCCCATTTCCGATGCCAACGGCAACTACCTGGGCGACGGCAATGGCGACTCCATCTATCAGGGAGTGAATATCGCCTTTGCGGATGATCCCCTCTATAACCTGCACGTATTTGCCAACCTCAATTTCGAGAAGGCGACCTTCGCCCATTATGTCAACGCCGGCGTCAGCTACAATGGCTTGCCGGTGTCCAACGTGCCGGACAGCACCTTCAACATCGGCGCTGCCTACAATTACTTCGTCTCCGGCATCATGCTGCAACCGCGCCTGTGGTATCAGTATGTCGGCGCGCAAAGTCTGTTCAGCAATCTCACCGGAGCGCCGACCAACCAGCAGATGCCGGCATACGGCACCATCAACCTGGGCCTGGACAGCACGGTGCCGACCCATGGCGTGCCTTTGCTCAAGGATGTCAAGCTGGGCGTGGACATCCTCAATCTCACCAACAACCACTATAACGCCTTCGAATACATCACGAGCGGCGGCTTGCTGGGCGGAGGTGCGGGACAGGTCCTGGCCTTGCCGGGCGCGCCTCTGACGGTATACGGCAGCATTACCGCCAATTTCTAATGGGACGAAGCGCCCTCGCCGGGACTCTTCGGCGGGGGCGGCGCGTACCCTTTCTGCCAGTCTGGAGGACTGATTGTGAACGCGATATTGATGAGCGGCTCCACCCCGATGGGTGGCAATCCCCAGCGCGGACATTTTGGCCGGGCACTGATAGCGGGGGCCGTGCTGGAGGCCCTGCTGATGGGCGGCATCCTGTGGGTCGGATCGCGCACCCCCCCGCCCAAGCCCACGGTGCCGGAAAAGAAGATCATCGCCGTCCACATGGTGCAGCCGGCCCCGCCCAAACCCCTCCCAATCCCGCCCCTGCCAAAACCGGTGGTGCAGCCCAAACCCATCCCGAAACCGGTACCCAGACCAACCCCTGTTCCTCGACCGGTCATACATCACGCCCCGGCCCCCAAACCATTGCTGGCCAAGGCCCCCACGCCCGCGGCGCCGGTCTACACACCGCCAGCCCCTACGCCGCCTGCGCCGCCGCCACCGCCGGCCCCCAGTCCGGCCACGCAGCAGAATGCCATTGCCAGCTATGCCGCCTTGCTGCGCGCGCGGGTGCAGGCCGGTACCCGCGTGCCCGAGGAGGTACGCTTGATGCACGCCAGTGGGACGGCGGTGATTGCATTCCGCCTGACGCCATCCGGCCAGTTGTTATCCGCCCGCGTGGCGCAGAGTAGCGGCGTGGGACCCATTGACCGGGCAGCCCTCCGCGCGGTGCGGGAGGAAAACTACCCCCCTTTCACCAAGGACATGCCCAAACATGACATGGACTTTGCGGTCCAGGTGCGTTTGTCGGCACACCGGGATGAATGACAGAGATCAGGTTCAAGCCATCTTAGAACAACCCCATGGAGATGGTGGGCAAGGACGCCCAGCAACTGCCGAATCCGTGATAAATATAGCCAAACCCAAGGAGTACTCAAAAATGTTCCAACAAAACCGCAGACAGTTCCTCAAAACCGTGGGCCTCGGCAGCGCCGCGTTGGCCGCCGCCCCCCATCTCGCGGGGCTGGCCCAGGCGGCCGACGCCGTGGATCTGGCGGGCCTGCGTGCGCATATCGATCATATCGTCATCATCTATCAGGAAAACCGCAGCTTCGATCACTACTTTGGCACCTACCAGCATCCCCAGGGGACGATGGTCGCCAACCTGCTGAACCAGGACGGCAAGGTGGATCCGCGCTTTCTCGGCCAGCAAAAAAATCCTGCGGGCATTCCCTACTCCTACCTCCCCGTTCCCGAAGACATTCCCGGCTTCAACGGCGCCCTGCTGGACAATTTCCCCTTTCATCTCGCCCCCTACATCCCCGCCACCCACAATGTTCCCTGGGACCCGGAACACCACTTCTTTCGCATGTACGCCCAGATGGATGGCGGCAAGATGGATCGCTTCGTGGCCTTGGCCATGTCCAAACACCATAAGCCGTTCAACAAGCTCTCCCAGCACGACATCAACGCCGTGCGCATGACCTTTGAAGAATCCAGACCATCAGGCGCCGTGCTGGGCTTTTATGAGCGTAGCGACATTCCCGATTACCATCGCCTTGCCGATGAGTACGTCCTCTTCGACCATTTCTTCCAGGCCATGAGCGGCGGTTCCACCGGCAACGCCCTCTACCTCGCCGCCGCCCGCTCCGCCGTCTGGCACCAAGCCCCGCAACGCCTCATGGGCAGCCTCACACCGCCCATCTTCGACCTGCCCTACGACCATAACGGCATCCTCATCAACGACCTCCCTCCCCTCCTCGGCCCCACCGAGGCAAATGCCGACAAGCTCAAGATCGCCCCGCCCCCGGAGCAGCAAAGCTATGCCAATATTGGCGATCGCCTGGACGCTGCCGGCGTCTCCTGGGCCTGGTATAATGAAAACTGGAATGCCGTCAAACCCTGGGCCATGAAACGCGCCGACGGTCCCGGCGACGGTTCCGCAGTCATCGACACGGGCTACCTCTACGTGCCCCATCACAACCCCTTTCAATATTATCCGAGCTGGTTCAACAACGTCCGCGCCGGGCATGTCCGGGACGAAACGGATTTTTACGAGGACGTCAAAAACGGCAAGCTCCCCGCCGTGTCCTTCCTCAAGGCCACGGGTACCCACGATGAGCACCCGGAGGATTCGGCACCCCAGTGGGGCATGCGCTGGGTGATGGGCCTGCTCAAGACCCTCGCCCAAAGCCCCAGTTGGGAAAAAACCGCCGTATTCATCACCTACGACGAAGGCGGCGGCTTCTGGGACCATCTGCCCGCGCCCCAGCCAGACCAATTCGGCTGCGGCACGCGCATCCCGGCGCTGCTGGTCAGCCCCTGGGCTCGGGCCGGTTATGTGGACCACCGCAGCGGTGACACAACTTCCCTCCTTGCCCTCATCGAACGCCGCTTCGGCCTCAGTCCGTTGGACACCCGTGACCGCAATGCCTACCCCCTCACCGACGCCTTCGACTTCCAGCAAAAACCCCGGGGGGCATTCTTCGCCTAGGAAGGCGTCACTCTCACAATGCCACAACGCCCTGCGGGGCGTTTTTTTGTTCGCGTAACCGATCGCGGAGGCGCTGCATCCTTCCGGAGTGTTCTGCAGAACATGATCGTTGAAATGAACAGCGTGAATTACGCTTACAAATAAGTGTTCAGGATGGCAATTTGTCATGAAAATGACACATCAGGTTCACATTGCGTTCCTATAATCGCGGCAGCGAATGCTGGCCAGCCGGAGAACGATTTCATGAAACGCAACACCCTGTTGTCTAATGCCGTCCTTGTCGCCTTATGAATCCCCCCGAGTTTTGTGGAGGGCTTTATTCGTTCCTCATGCTGCTTTTGAGGTCGGCAGTTTCAACTGAGCAT
>NZ_JBMFWL010000047.1:0-9496 GCF_049965315.1 Acidithiobacillus sp.
CCGAGAGGGTAACAGGTGTTCAGTTTTCGACGCTGATTCCTACCTGTACCTGTTCACTTTTGCACGCTGATTAACAGGCCTATGAGCTGCGCGAGGGCGACGAGGTCATCCTTTCGCCCTACAGTTGGCGGCAGATCGGCCATGCGCTGGCCTGGTACGGGGTGCAACCGGTATTCGCCGATATCGACTACTATTCCGGCACCCTCTCCCTGAAAGGGGCCGGGCGCCTCGTCACCGAAAAAACCCGTGCCATCCTGGCGGGAAACACCAAAGGACACCCGGCCGCCTGGTCCGCCCTGCGCGAACAGGCCGACGCCGCCGGAGTGCTGCTCCTGGAGGATTCCAGCGAGGCCATCGGCTCCCGCTACCAGGAGCGGCTAGTGGGCAATTTTGGCGATTGCGCGATTTTCGACTTCTCCCAGCCTTCCGCCCTGCTCTGTGGCGACGGCGGCATGGTGGTGACCGATGACGACGAGGTGGCCAGCCGCCTGCGCCAGTATGCATCACGCAGCATTGCCGAGCGGATCTCCGTAGTGGCCGCCGCCCGCCCCCCATTGCAGGCCGGCATGAGCGATCTGCAGGCGGCGCTGGGTCTGGCGCAACTTGCCCGCCTCGACGGCATCCTGGCCCGCCGTCGGCAGATTGAAGCCCTCTACTATGAACACATGAAATCCTTTGAAGGCATCAAGGATCCTTACCGTGCCCCGGAAGCCACTGAGGTGCATTGGTTCGTCTACGAAGTGCATCTCGGCACGCGCTTCAGTCGCAGCAGCCGCGATGCCATCGTGGAAGACCTGCGCGCACAAGGCATAGAGGCCGCATCGTACTGCCAGCCCATGCATCTGCAATCCTATTATCGTGAACGCGGCGCCAATCGTTGCCCCACCGCGGAGCGCGTGGCCGATCGCACCCTGGTCCTGCCCTTTCACCCGCGCCTGGACGAGGAGGAGATCGCCTTCATCATCGAAACCATGAAAGAGTCATCTGTCCATGTCGGGGCGGGTGCCGCCATTTATTGAAGTTCTTTGACCATCCAGAAAAGAAGGAGAGTGCAATGCCCGTTGTATCCATCATGCCCAGCGGAAAAACCATTGAAATGCCGGCAGGAACCCGCTTAGTCGATGCCATCCTGGCTGCCGGCGAATCCATCGCCCAGAAATGCGAAGGCAAGGGCGAATGCGATAGCTGCCATATCTTCGTGCACGAAGGGCGCAAGAGCATTTCCAAGATTCAACGCAAGGAAAACGAGCAGCTTGACAGCATCGTCGGCGTTGGCAGCAAATCGCGCCTCGCCTGTCAGGCCATCCTGGGCGAGGAAAATGTCACGGTAGAACTCCTGGGCTTTGCCTCGGGGCTATGAGGAGCACACCATGGAACATTCCCTAGTCATGATTCACGTGCGTTTTGCCGCTGACGGTTCGGTTCAGGAGATTGGCGAGCGCCCGGCGGCGGCCAGCCCCCAGGCGTGGTTCAATCACCTGAGCCGCAACACGGTCAATGCCTACGAACCCCTCTCCGGAGGGAGGGGCTTGTTTCGCCTGGACCCGACGGTCCTCGAAGAGATGCAAGCCGCCTTTCTGCCCGTCACCACATAAAGGAAGCAAGCCCATGGGCAACGACCTGTCAGACATCCTCAACGGCCTCGCCAGCGGTCGCGTCATCCCCTACCTGGGCCCCGGCCTGTTGGCCGAGGCCGACGCGTCCATCCCCAGCGACCTGCCGACCTTGGCGGAAACCCTCAGCAGTCAGGTCACCGTCCCCCACCGGATCCGCCGGAACCTCACCGCGGCGGCCCAGTACATCGAGAACTTCAAGCACCGCAAGACCCTCAAAGGGCTGCTCGACAAGACGTTCTCGGCCGAAACGCCGGTGCACTCCCTGCTGCCGGACCTCGCCGCGATGCACTTGCCCCTCATCGTCCACCTCTGGTACGACGACAGCATGGCCCGGGCGCTGGCGGGCCAAGCCTCCTGGGGGCGCATTCAGGGTCTCAGTCAGAGCGAGCATTTCGGCCACTGGACCGGCTGTTACCAGGCCGATGGCCAGGAGACCGATGCCGCCGCGGCGGCGCAATGGCGCACGGTGCTCTATGAACCCTGGGGCTCGCTGAGCCCCGCCGGCAATTATCTCGCCTCCGACTCGGATTTTGTCGAAGTCCTGACGGAAATCGACATCCAGACGCCCATCCCCGCGATCGTCCAGGAGCTCCGCCGTGACCGAAACTTTCTCTTTATCGGCTGCCGTTTCAATGATCAATTGCAACGCAGCTTCGCCCGCCAGATCATGAAACGCTCGTCAGACCGCCATTGGGCCCTCATAGACGCCCCTCTGAGCCGCAACGAGGAGCGTTTTCTGCGGGAACAAAATATCCTCCCCCTGCCCCTCCCCATCACCGAGCTTGCCGGACGCCTCGCCGCCTAGCTTTCCGCGCATACCATGACCCCGGGTCCTTTCCGCCTATGCGGCAGGGAGGACCTTCCGCCACCGGAGTGCTCCCTGTGCTGGGAGCCCTTGGGGAGGGGCGCTAACCGGCCATGGACGGCCATTCAAGGACCAACCCCTGCCTGGAAATATCGGCTAAACCATTTTCGTAAGGCGACCAAACTCCAGATCGATTCCACCACGCCGAAGGGCCAAGTGCCGGCCATGAAACCGTAGGCTGCAGATCCCAGGCACGCTCCGGCAAATGCCAGGGTATACCAAGCAGAACGAGACTCCAGGGCGTAAAACACCATCATTAACGTGACTACCGAAGCGCCGTATAGCGTGAGCATGGGTCCATCTCCGTGACCATGACATTAGCGAGGGCAATTCATTGGACTAAGCCGCCTCAAGGCTCCGCTTTCTTGCTCTTCTCCCGTTGGCGCAAGAGCATCACCTCGGCCTGTGCCCCCAGGAATACATATAGCCCCAAGGCCACCAGCAATGCCGCCGCTGCCAACAGCAGCCATACCGCCAGCAGCAGATGTTGGGGGGCGTCCATGGCGAACTTGAAGACCAGCATCAGGCCCTCGATGGACACCGCGATGAGGATGGCCGCAATGAAGCGGGTGAGGGTGCGGCGCGTGGTGCTATGGCGGCGGATGTCCTTGCGCAGCAGCACCTCTTCTTCAAAAATGGTCTTGGCCAGATCAAAGACCGCCAGGGCCAGGGTGAAGAGGATGGTGGCCTGAAAGGGCGCGCTGAAATCGCCGAAATCGCCCTTGCTCGTCCACAAGGTGCCCAAGGAGAGCAGGGCGTGTCCCCCCAGCGCCATGCTGACGGTGAGCAGGCCCAGCGAGAAGAGCACGTAAAAGATCTTGAAAAATGGCTCAAAGCCGCGCCGGATGTCATCCTCTTCCAGCAGGGACAGGGCGCGATCCAGCTCGCTGTCGGCCACCACCAGCCCCAGCAGCCTGCCAGCCTCGTCGCGCACCGGTGCGGCGGCGGTGACGCAGACATTGCCCGTAGCCGAGGACAGATAGGGCGGGGTCAGGATCGCCTCCTTCGCATCCCGGGCCAGCCAGTAATAGGGGCGATGACTCCGGTCAATCCCATCGCCGCCCTGCGCCGGCTGGCGGCCACATTGTCCCCCACCTGACGCCCCTGGGCGTCCAGCAGGTAGCACATGTCCAGGAAGGGATGGCGGGCAATCAGGCAGGCCAGGGTGCGACGCTGTTCCTCCGCGCTTCCGGCAAAGAGCTGCGCGTGGGCCACCCCGCTGACCACGCCGCCGAGGAGGATGCTGAGGTCTTCACGCAATTCGCGAAAATGTTCAAAACGGTTCATGGCGCGGCCAGCCTCCAGTCGCAGAGTCGTAATGCTCCGTGGGCAAGCTGCAGCAAAGGCCATGCCACTTCGGGCGGGCGATGCCGCGCAGATCCGCCTGGAAAAAGAGCCGGACGGCGAAAACCCGACTGCGCCAAAGCCCCTGGCACGCAACGTGCATCACCAGGATTGATCATGGTTATGGTCAACCCTCCTCAAAGTGGCTTTCCGGGCGGCTCCCCCCGCCCTTTTTTACGCCTGCAACCCGGCGCCAAGCGGTGCGCCCCATGGCCGCGATCTGTGCGGGGCGCGAGGCGTTGGGGTCGGGGCCACGGGCCGCTCCTATGATGGGGCACGCGCATATTTGCACTAGCATGGTGCATGACGCGCATGATCTTGAGGCAAGCCTCCCGTTTCCCCGGCTCTCTGCGCCGCGTCAGGGCATGGAACATCTTCACGCTCCGCAAGGCACGCGCAGACTCGGGAAAAAGCCTCCTACAGCCTGCGGGCGCAGATTGGCATGGGATGTGCTAATGTTAATTACGAGAATGACGAAGGATGCCCTGCGGCTGGAACAGGCGGTATTCAAAGGGCGTCGCGCCGTGCCGGGAAGGGCCATCGAGGCCGCCTCGTGGACCTATTGCGCGCCAGCATGGTCCAATGGTCGTTACGCATCGCCAGGGCCAGGCACACGTTGACTGGCCAGTCATTGGGAAACAGCGGCATTGCCGCAAGGAGTGAGCAATGGCTTTGTTCGATCGCTATCAGGAGCGCTTCCTGCAGCAGCAGCAAGTCTCCATGTCCCTGGATGCCTATCTGGATCTCTGCGCCAAAGACCCCATGGCCTATGCATCCGCCGCCGAACGCATGCTCGCCGCCATCGGCGAGCCCCAGGTGGTGGATACCCAGGCCGACCCCCGCTTGTCGCGGATCTTCATGAACCGCAAACTGCTCACCTATCCGGCCTTCCAGGATTTCTACGGGATCGAGGACGCCATCGAAAATCTGGTGGCCTACTTTCGCCATGCCGCCCAGGGCCTGGAGGAACGCAAGCAGGTGCTCTATCTGCTCGGCCCCGTGGGGGCCGCCAAGTCGTCCCTGGCCGAGCGCCTGAAAAGCCTCATGGAACAGCATCCCATCTACTGCCTCGCCGCCGAGGGCCGCTATTCGCCGCTCTTCGAGTCCCCCCTGGGCCTCTTCAACCGCCAGGAGGACGGGCCGATCCTGGAAAGCCAGTACGGCATTCCCCGCCAACGCCTGTCCGGGGTCATGTCGCCGTGGGCGGCCAAGCGGCTGCGGGCCTTCGGGGGAGACATCCGCCGCTTCCAGGTGGTTCGCCTCAATCCATCGCAATTGCACCAGATCGCCGTCACCAAGGTCGAACCCGGCGACGAAAACAACCAGGATATTTCCAGCCTGGTGGGCAAGGTGGACATCCGCAAGCTGGAGGATTTTTCCCAGGACGACCCCGACGCCTACAGCTACTCCGGCGGCCTCAACGTCAGTACCCAGGGCGTGCTGGAGTTCGTCGAGATGTTCAAGGCCCCCATCAAGATGCTCCATCCCCTGCTCACCGCCACCCAGGAAGGCACCTACAACGGTACCGAAGGCTTTGGCGCCATGCCCTACCAGGGGATCGTCATCGCCCACAGCAACGAATCGGAATGGGCGGCCTTTCGCAACAACAAGCGCAACGAGGCCTTCCTCGATCGCGTCTATATCGTCAAGGTGCCCTACTGCCTGCGCGTGACCGAGGAGACGCAGATCTACAAGAAACTCATGGACAGCAGCACCCTCAGCGCTGCGCCCTGTGCGCCGGACACCATGGAGATGCTGGCGCAGGTGGCCATCCTCAGCCGCCTCAAGGAGCCCGGCAACAGCAGCCTGTGGTCCAAGATGGAGGTCTATGACGGCAAAACCCTCAAGGACAAGGATCCCAAGGCCAAGAGCATCCAGGAATACCGCGATGCGGCCGGGGTGGATGAAGGCATGGACGGCCTTTCCACCCGCTTCGCCTACAAGATCCTGTCGCGCACCTTCAACTACGACGAGAGCGAAGTGGCCGCCAACCCGGTGCACTTGCTGCACGTCCTGGAAACGCAGATCCGCGCCGAGCAATTCCCGCCGGAGACGGAAAGCCGTTATCTGGGTTTCCTCAAGACCGAGCTGGCGCCGCGCTATGCCGAATTCCTCGGCCTGGAGATCCAGAAGGCCTATCTGGAAAGTTATGGCGATTACGGCCAAAACCTCTTCGACCGCTATGTGCAGTATGCCGACTTCTGGCTCCAGGACGCGGAGTTCCGCGATCCGGACACGGGGCAGCTCATGGACCGGGCCCTGCTCAACGAAGAACTGGAAAAGATCGAGAAGCCCGCCGGCATCGCCAACCCCAAGGACTTCCGCAACGAGGTGGTGAACTTCGTCCTGCGCGTCAAGGCGGCCAATGACGGCAAGAGCCCGGCCTGGACCAGCTATGAAAAGCTGCGCGCCGTCATCGAAAAGAAGATGTTCGCCAGCACCGAGGACCTCCTCCCGGTGATCTCCTTCGCCGCCAAGGGCAGCGCCGAGGACCAGCGCAAGCATCAGGACTTTGTCGCCCGCATGCGCGAGAAGGGCTATACGGAAAAGCAGGTCCGTCTGCTGGTGGACTGGTACATGCGCTACCGCAAGCATCACTAAGGGCGATGCCCCCGGAGGGTGAAGCCATGAGCATGATCATTGATCGCCGCAGTTCCGGTACACGCTCCGCCGCCAACCATGACCGCCTCAATCGACGGGTGCGGGCGCGCCTGAAGGCGGCGGTGGAAAAGGTGGCGCAGTCGGGGTCCATCCCGGATCTGGCCAGCGGGGAAAAGCCCGTGCGCATCCCCGGCAAGGACCTCGCGGAGCCCAGCTTCCGCCGCGACTGGTCGGCGGGAGGCTGGGAGCGGGCGTTGCCCGGCAACAAGGAATACGGGGTGGGCGACCAGATCCGCAAGCCGGACGGCGGCGAGGGCGGCGGCCGCGGCCGGGAAGGGTCGCCGGAAGGGCTGGGCGATGATGAGCTGGACATCGTCCTCTCCGCCGACGAGTTCCTTGATCTCCTCTTTGAAGGCTTGGCGCTCCCCCATCTGCGCGATCTGGCCCAGGGGGAGATGGAATCCTCCCAGTGGCAGCGGGCGGGCTTCGTCAAGGATGGCTCGCCCTCGCGCATGCATGTGGGACGCACCATGCGCACCGCCCGCGCCCGCCGTCTGGCCCTGCGCGCCGGCAAAAAACGCGAGCTCAAGGAACTCACCGATGCGCGCGAGGCCCTGCTGGAGGAAATCCGCAGGCGCATCGATGCCGGTCAGGATGTCCTGGTGGAACGCAGCCGGCTCACCGAGCTGGATGCCGAAATCACCGTCCTCGAACGCAAGATCAAGTCCATCCCCTTCATCGACGAAAGCGATCTGCGCTTCGCCCACAGCGATCAACAGCCCCGTCCCATCACCCACGCGGTGATGATCTGCGTGATGGATGTCTCGGGCAGCATGGGCGAAGAGGAAAAGGACCTCGCCAAGCGCTTCTTTCTGCTCCTCTACCTCTTTCTCAAGCGCCATTATCGCGCGGTGGAGATGGTCTTCATCAAGCATCACACCGTGGCCACCGAGGCCAGCGAGGCCGAATTCTTCGGCGCCCGCGAAGGCGGCGGCACCCTCGTCTCGCCCGCCCTGAGCCTGGCCCAGGAGATCGTCGCCCAACGTTTTCCGGCCGATGCCTGGAACGTCTATCTGGCCCAGGCTTCCGACGGCGACAATTACACCGGGGATACCCGCATCGTCCACGAAGTCCTCCTGCGTCTCCTGCCGCAACTGCGCAATCTCTTCTATCTGGAAGTCCATCGCGATAGCGAAAGCGAGCTTCTGCAACTCTACAACGAACTGGCCGAAGTCTTTCCCGAGCTGATCACCGCCCGGGCCATGGAGCGGGAAGACATCTATCCGCTTTTCCGCGCCCTCTTCGGCGCCGAGGAGGCAGCCCATGCCTAAGCCCCTGTTTACGGACAACGAATGGACCTTTGCCCGCATCGAATCCACCACCGAGGCCATCGAGCGCATCGCCGCGGAAGCGCTGCGGCTTGACACCTACCCCAACCGCATCGAGGTCATCAGCGCCGAACAGATGCTCGACGCCTACGCCTCCATCGGCCTGCCGGTCTATTACGCCCACTGGTCCTTTGGCAAACAGCGGGCCATCGAATCGGGGCAATACCGGCGCGGCGAAATGGGCCTGGCCTATGAGCTGGTCATCAACAGCAATCCCTGCATCAGCTATCTCATGGAAGAAAACACCATGACCATGCAGACCCTGGTCATCGCCCACGCCGCTTTCGGGCATAACGCCTTTTTCAAGAACAACCGCTTTTTCCAGCAATGGACCGATGCGGAAGGGATCCTCGATTACCTGCAGTTCGCCCAGCGTTACATTGCCGAATGCGAGACTCGCTACGGCATCGACGGCGTCGCCGAGGTGCTCGACGCCGCCCATGCCATCAGCCGCAACGGCATCGACCGCGCGCAGCGCCCCAAACGCCTGTCCGCCGGAGAAGAAGAACGCCGCCGCCGGGAGCGGGAGCGTTACCTGGAGCAGCAATTGCTGGAGATCTGGCGCACCATTCCCCACGAGGCCCACGCGAGCCCGCCGGAAAAAGGCGGCTTTCTCAGCGAGCCCCAGGACAATCTCCTCTACTTCATCGAGAAGAACGCCCCCCACCTGGAGACCTGGAAACGCGAAATCCTGCGCATCGTGCGCAAGATCACCCAATATCTCTACCCCCAGGGCCAGACCAAGATCATGAACGAAGGCTTTGCCTGCTTTGTGCATTACCACATCATGCACTGTCTCCACAGCGAGGGGCTGATTACGGACGGCGCCCTCCTGGAGTTCTACGCCAGCCATACGGCCGTCATCTTTCAGCCGGATTTCGATGACCCGCGCTATTCCGGGATGAACCCCTATGCCCTGGGTTTTGCCATCTTCCGGGATATCCAGCGCATCTGCCTCCAGCCCAGCGCGGAAGACCGGCGCTGGTTCGACTTTGCGGGGGATCCCGACTGGATCAGACAGATCCACTTCGCCATGCGCGAGTTTCGCGACGAGAGCTTTGTCCTGCAATACCTCTCGCCCAAGGTCATGCGCGATTTCCACCTCTTTGCCCTGCGCAACGATCCCGCCGCCGAACACTACGAGGTCTCCGCCATCCATGACGATGCCGGCTATCGCGAGGTGCGCGCGGTCCTGGCCCGGCAGATCGCGGCCAGCAGCCGGCCCCCGGACATCCAGATCGTCGAGGTGGACCGCTGGGGGGATCGGCGCATGATCCTCCAGCAAATGGACGACAGCCCCCTGCACCGGGCGGAAGCCGAGAGTACCCTGGAGCATCTGCGTTCCCTGTGGGGTTATGCCGTCCATCTGCAGGGCGACGCCCTGGACGTGCTGGTGGAATAGCCGTTCTGCGCGGATTCCGGTGCGGGTTCGCTTGGCACGGAATCTGCATCAATGAGACCGGTAATGCTCATGATTACCCTCCTCTATGTAGCTTCCAGGGTGGCCCAGGCCACCTTTTTTTATTTTGGACTCGGTATCCTCCGAAAAATACCCTGCCGACCTTCGGTTGAACGGGAAGCAACCATCCTGGACAAGATCCCGATCTGTTAATCAGCGTGCAAAAGTGAACAGGTACAGGTAGGAATCAGCGTCGAAAACTGAACACCTGTTACCCTCTCGG
>NZ_JBMFWL010000048.1:0-8969 GCF_049965315.1 Acidithiobacillus sp.
GCGGTATTCGCTGGCGCTGCAGTGATGGATGTGGCTGAGAAGCCGCTATTAGTGGATGTCGCCATTCTGACGGTCAAGCTTTGGGTGCTCACGGTGTGCCCAACGGTTGGGTCATATTGGGGCGCAGATTGGGTGGTCGCCTGAATCGGAACGAAGTTGATGGTCGAGTTGCCCCCGTTCACGGTGGCCAAAGTCTGGCTGCACCCGCCGCTGTCAAGACCGTAACCTGCCTGGCGGGCGGTGTCCGTGACCATGTTCATTGCCGCTTGCGCCTGTTGCCACATGTCCGTAATTTGCTGAGTGCGCCGTGCCTGATTGGAACTGCTGATGAAAATACCGTAAATCGCTACCAGGGCAATGAGGGAAATAGCCATGACCACGAGGAGTTCGACCAGCGTGAAGCCACTTTGCTTGGCGTGAGGTGTGGTCATGGCAGCAGGATCTCTGTGCTGACGTTCAATTGATGTTGTCCGCCCATGGGCGTACCCCATTGCACGCTGATAGTGGCAATGGCGGGCAGTGTGACACTGGTGCCCGCAGTGGCGGTGCCGTTGGGCGTATAGAACTGCACGGAACCGCAACCCTGGGGTAGCGTATTTGCGACCAAAGTGGACCATGCTGCGGCTACGGCGGCGGCGTTGCCCGTGCCAGGCAAGTTGTTGGTGCAGGTGTTCATGCCATTGAAATCTCCCACGTTGCTTCTGCCGGCGGCCCAGATGTTGCCCAGCATCTGGTTGGCGGCGAGGCTGGCTTGGGCCATGTATTGCGCCCCCGAGTTTTGCCGGATGAGCGCTACCTGGAGATAGGCTAGGCCCAGCAGGCCGATGGCGAAAATCGTTAGGGCCACCATGAGCTCTATCAGGCTGAAACCTTGCTCGGATGAAGGTGTCGGCTTGTTCATGGGGCGATGTAACAGCCGCCGCCGGCGCTTTGCAGGCAACTGGTGACGCGACCGCCGGCACCGACGAGCACCAGCCAGGTGGTGCCGGCGCTGTTGGGCGTGAAGGTGAAGGTTCCGCCCAGGGCGCAATTGCCACCGGGGGCTAGAGTGCCAAGCGGGTCAAAGCAGATTTGGCTGGCTGTGGCTGTGCAAGAGACGCTGGCGTATTCACTCTGGTAGCGCGCGGCGGTCATGGGAGTGTAGCTGGAGAAGGTGGGTGCGAGACTCCAGGCACAGACGCCGTTGGCGGCGCTGATGTTGAGGGCGACGACCTGATTGGTCTTGACCGCTTCGGCACGGGCCATTTGTAAGTCCTCCTGCAGACGGCCAGCGGCAGATCTGACTTTGGAATTGAGGAGAAAGCTCTGCAGGCTCGGCATGGCGATGGCCATGAGGATGGCGGCAACGGCGATGGTGACGACGAGCTCCACCAGGGTCAGCCCGCGCTCTTGTTGCATGCCACGCCCATTGCGACCCATCCCTCCCCCTTCTTGACGACTTTTTATGCTCATTGTGAATAGTTAGACCTTTTCCCGTGCTTTGCAAGGTCTTTGCGGGGTGTGGGTGGGGGCGGGGCGGTTGCGTTTTTGCTACACTGCGCTTATGGCTTGTTTGCTGCGGTGGGGAGGGGGTGTGGGCATGGGGCGCATGGGGCTCGGGGCCTGCTTGGGTCTGGGGGCTTTGCTCTGGGCGGCGGGGGCGATGGCCGGTGAGCTGCGCTTCGCCGTGCGGGGCGTGCCCCCGGATCTGGCGGCCAAGCTGGATAAGGCCTTACCGGTCACGCCCTTGTCCCATCCGCCCGCCGGCATCGAGGATGCGCGGCTGGCGGCGGGGCTGCGCCTGAAGGATGCGCTGGAGGCTTATGGTTACTATGGCGCCGAGTGGACGGCGCGGCAGCGGGATGACGGCCATGGCCAATATACGGTGACCTTTGATCTGCATCTGGGTCAGCCCATCCGGGTGCGGGCGCTGACCTTGGGCGCGGTGGGGGCGGGGGCGGAGTTGGCGCCCTTGCGGCGGCTTCTGGGGCGTTTCCCTTTGCGGCGGGGGGATGTGCTGGATCAGGTGGCCTATGAGGACTGGAAGGGGAAGGCGCTGGCGCTCTTGCAGGCCAACGGTTATGCCCGGGCGGATTATGAGCGGCATGAGATCCTGATCGACCGCGCGGCGTTGTGGGCGGAGATCTACCTGCTGCTCAACACGGGGCCGCGCTATCGCTTCGGGGCGGTGCGCTTTACGGGGGCGACGGATTATCCCCGCTGGTTTGTGGCGCGTTATCTGACTTTCCATCCGGGGGACTGGTATTCACCGGCGCAGATGGCCTTGTCCCAGACCAATCTGCGCAACGCGGATCGCTTTTCCGCAGTGCGGGTGACCGCTGATGTGCAGGGAGCGCGGGGGGACGCCATCCCGGTGGAAGTGCGCCTGGAGAGCCTGCCGTCCCAGCATCTGAAGCTGGGGGCTGGGTATAGCACGGATCTGGGGCCAAATCTGGCCTTCACCTATGAAAACTACAACGTCTTTCATCGCGCCCAGCATTTGCATGTGTCGGTGCTGGCGGCGCAGCGCAGCCGGGATATCGGGGCGGCCTATACCTGGCCCATCGGGAGCCAACTGGGCTCGCAGTATGTGGCGAAGGCGCTCTATCAGAATCAGCAACTGGTGGCGTATCACAGCAACATTTTTGATGTCGGCGGCGGGCGCCAGTGGTCCCTGGGCATGAATCAGACCCTGGAGGCCCTGCTCTCTTTCCAGCAGAGCACCTATAACGTGGGCGGGGTGGCGGCCAATGCGCGCTTCATCCTGCCGTCGCTGCAGTACAGTACGCAGCAGTTCGCCAATCTCTTGCGGCCCGTCAACGGTTATTCGCTGACGGCGAAGATGGAGGGGGCGAGCAAGGCGTGGGGAAGTGCCGCCAACCTCTTTCGCCTCAGCGCCGATGGGGTCTGGCGCACGCGCCTGTCCCGGGACTGGGTGCTGGGTACGCACGCCAGGCTGGGCGGCCTGTGGCTGGCGGGGTCCATCAACGCCGTGCCCCCGGAACTGCGTTTTTTTGCGGGCGGGCAAAACAGCCTGCCGGGCTATGCCTATCTCTCCCAGGGGCCCCTGGCCAGCGATGGCACGGTGCAGGGCGGCCGCTACCTGCTGGTGGGGGGGGTGGATCTGCAGCGTTTCGTGAGCAAGGACTGGGCGGTGGTGGCCTTCTACGATGCGGGCAATGCCTTTGACAGCGTGGCGCAGTTCCGGGCCTTGCAGGATGTGGGGCTCGGGGTGCGCTGGTATTCGCCCTTTGGCCCCATTCGCCTGGATCTGGCGCATCCTTTGATCGCTCCGCGGACGCCGGCGGTGCGCGTGGTCTTTTCGGTGGGGTTCACCCTGTGAAGTGGAAGACGCATCTCTGGATCGGTTTGCCGGCCTTGCTTTTGTCGCTGCTCCTGGTGGCGGGCTCCTGGTGGCTGCTGGAAACGACGGGCGGGGCGCGCTGGGCCCTGCAACAGGTGCCGGGCCTGCAGGTGCAGCGGGTGGAGGGCCATCTGCTGGGGGCGATGGATCTGCAGGGGTTGCGCTGGCAAGGGGGTGGCAACACGCTGCGGGTGGCGGACCTCACCTGGCGGTGGCGACCGGGGGCCTTGCTCTGGGGGGAGTTGGATTTTGCGGAACTGCGCCTGCGGGGGGTAGCGCTGCGCTTGCCGCCCTCGCCAAGCCAGGCGCCGCTGCCGCCGTTGCGATGGCCGGCGCTGCCGGTCTGGTCGCGCCTGGCGAGTCTGCGGATCAGCCGTTTGCAGGTGGAGCAGTTGCAAATCTTTGCCGGATCCGTTCAGAGCTTGGCGCTGCAACACGCGCTGGCGACGGATCTGGCCTGGCGGCACGGGCGGTTACTGGTGCCGGAGTTGATCCTGGCGTTTCCCCAGGGCCGCCTTCATCTGGCGGCGAACGCGAACCTGGTGCAACGCCACCTGCAGTGCCTGGGGACATGGGTACAGGGGCCGGCGTTGCGCATCGCCTGGGGGCTGAACTGGCACGGTGTGCGGGATGATCTGACCCAGGGACCTTTCGCGGTGCAGATGGAAGGGGCGCAGCCCATGGTCCTGACGGGTTTGGTGCGCATCACGCCCCATCACCTGGGTTTGCCTGCCCTGCGTCTGGTGGACCCCGTTCTGGCCCGGCCGGCCCTGGGTTCGGCGCTGATTGCCCTGCCGGCAAAGACCGGCGAGGAGGCGCGCCTGGCGAGCCAGTGGACAGGGTTGCTGCTGCGGCAAACGCCTTCCTGGTTGCCCCCTTCGGCGCTGTCGCTGCAATTGCGTTTGCAGGGCAGCAGCGCCCGCTATGCCGGAACCCTGGCCCTGGCCGGGGACCGTGCCCTGGGCGATCTGCAGGGGGCGCTGGCGGGCGATGCCCAGGGGCTGCGCTGGCAAGTCGGCGGGACATTGCTGGGGGCGCAGTTGCACAAGAGTCTCATCGCTTTTTCCTGGCAGCCGCACATGGCCCTGCGAACGACCCTGGCTTTTCGCGGCCTGCGGCCGCAGCGGTTGGTGAAGGCCGTGCCGGGGAATCTCTCCGGCGTGCTGCGGGTGTACGCCCGGCAGGGGGCAGGGGGCTGGTCCGGGGAGGGCGATCTGGCGCTGGCGGCCAGTACCCTCTATCGGCAGCCGCTGTCGGGTCGCGCTCTGGTGCATTTCACAACTGGGGCGTGGGTGCTGAAGGAGGCCCGTTTCACTGGCCCGGGCCTGGACCTGAGCGCCAGCGGCGATCTCGCCCGGCGCCTCGATTTCCGCGCTCAGGTGGCTCGTTGGCAGGGGTTGGTGCCGGGCATGATGGGGACGACGCAGTTCTCGGGCTGGGTGGCGGAGGGGAGGGGGCGCTGGTGGGGTGCGGTGCATGGTGAGGGCCGTGCCCTGGGTTATGGGGGTGTTCGGGCCGGCGCGGTGCGGGTGGACGCCAAGTTGAGCGCGGCGCAAGCCTTGTCGGCGCAGTTGCAGGTGACGCGGCTGTTGCTGGCCGGCCACGGTCTGGATCTGCGCTTGCACGCGCAGGGCCGCCTGGCGGACTTTGGCGTGGCGCTGCGTGGCCAGTGGCAAGGGAACCGGCTGGATCTGGGCGGGCAGGTGCAGCATCTGCCTAACGCCTGGGCACTGGCGGTGGCGCAAATGGCCCTCCAAGGCGGTCCTCTCGGCGACTGGCGTTTGCAAGGCCCCGGCAGCTTGCGCTGGGCTCAGGGGGAGGTGGTGCTGAGTCCGCTGGACTTTGCCGACGGCCATGGGGCTCGCGTGGCGGCCAGCGGCCGTTATCTGCCAGCGGCGCAAAGGGGCCAGGTGACGCTGGACGTCCATGCCCTGCCTTTGGATCTGCATGCGGTGGCGGCCAAGGCCTCGCTGCGGGGCCTGCTGAACGCGCGCTTGCAGGCCCGCTGCCAGGGTGTTTGCCAAGCGAGCGGGCAATGGCAATTCGCCCAGACGCAGGTGCGCTGGCAGGGGGGGGAGGGCGCCGCGGAGGAGATCATGCTGCAGCGTTTTGATGGGCAGGTGGCATGGTTGCCCAACGCCCTTTCCCTGCAGGCGGATCTGGCCTTGCCCGCGGGGTTCGGTTCGGCCAGCGTTGCCCTGCATAGCCCGGTGACCCTGGCCTTGCCATGGCGCTGGAATGGTGCCGCCCCGCTCCTGGGGACGGTGGATGCGCAGTTCGGCCCGCAACTCTTCGCCGCGCTGCCGGTGGGCGGGCTGCGCATGCGCAAGGAGGGGCAGGGGCATTTGCAACTGCAAGTGAAGGGTAGCTGGGATGCGCCCCGGTGGAGCGGCAGCGGGCAGGTACAGGGAGCGGGGTTTTATGTGCCCCAGGCCGGACTGAATGTGCAGGATCTGGGTTTTCATCTGCAGGGGGACGGGCGGCAGTTGCGGGTGAGCCGGATCTCGGCCCGCTCGGGCCAGGGGCAGGTCCAGGGCCAGGGGACGCTGGACCTGGCGGGGCCCAATCTGGAGCATTTCGCCTTCCAGTTTGCCGGGCAGGATTTCAGCGCCCTCAACCTTCCCGAAGTGCAGGCCGCCGTGGCGCCGAATCTGCGGGTGACGGGTGATCTCCAGGCCGTGCAGGTGGATGGAAGCATCCTGACCAACCGCCTGCGCATCCTCGGGAATGCCTTTGGCGGGCCGCGTCCGTCCAGCGATGTGGTGTTTGTCAAAGCGATCAAAAAACGCGCGGGGCCGGCCTTGAATGTAGACCTCAAGATCGCCCTGGGCAGTGACGCAAAGGTCCTCATCGGAGGCTTGAGCGCCAATCTGGCGGGGGATCTGGCGGTACGCATGCACAACGGCCAGGGCGCTAATGTGGAGGGTACCCTGCATATGGTGGACGGGCGTTACACCATCTACGGGCATGCCCTGGAGTTTCAACGCGGGGTCATCGTGTTTCATGGCCCCGCGGATCAGGCCAATCTGGATGTCCTGGCGGTGCGCACCATCAAAAACAGCAATAGCTTCAGCGTGGATAATACGCCCGTAGAGGCCGGGGTACAGGTCACGGGTACGCTGCAGTCTCCCCAGGTGCAGCTCTATTCCAAGCCGAGCATGTCGCAAACGGATACCCTCTCGTATCTGGTACTGGGTACGCCCAGCAGCGGCCTGCAAAGCCAGGATTCCCTCCTTTCCGCAGCGGCCGGGGAACTGTTCTCGGCGAGCCGCGCGGCGCTCTTCGGCAACGCGCTGACCGGTACGGGGGTCAATGTGGGCGTGACATCGACGGGAGGATTGAGCGGGGCCATGGTCACGCTCGGGCATTATCTTACGCCGGACCTGTATCTGAGCGTGGGCCAGTCGGTGCTGGGAAGCGGAACGGTGGCGCGGCTGCGTTATCGCATTACCCGCCATATCGAGGCGGAAACCGAGAGCGGCACCCAGAACGGCCTGAACCTTTTTTATCGCATCGACTTTCGCTGATGAGGGCGGCCGGTGCGTGATATAGTGCGGTCATGGAAACGCGGGATATAGTGGGACAGGATGTCGTGCTGGTGGGCGCCGGCGCGGTGGGGCTGGTCAGCGCCATGGTGCTGGCCGAGGCGGGAATGCGGGTGACCTTGCTAGAGAAGGGCCGGGTTGGGCAAGAGGCCTCCTGGGCGGGCGGCGGGATCCTCAGCCCGCTTTTCCCCTGGCGTTATCCACCGGAATTATTGCGCCTGTCCGGTTATAGCATGGACTTGTATCCGCGATTGGCCGCGGAACTGCAACGGTATACGGGCATCGACCCAGAATGGGAGCCCTCCGGTTTGGTCATTCTCGATGATGGGGCCCAGCGCATCCCCGCCGATGCCGTCTCCTGGGGCGCGGCCTGGGGTCATCGTTGGGTCCTGGAAGGGGCGGCGGCAGCCCAAGAACGCCAATCCGGGCTGCGGGCTTCGGCTCCCGCCCTGTGGTGCCCGGAGGTGGCGCAGATCCGCAATCCGCGCCTGCTGGCTGCCCTGGTGGCGCGCTGCCGGCAATTGGGTGTGCTCATCCGGGAAGACGTTGCCGTGGAAGGCTTTGCCCAGCGCAAAGGGCGACTGACCAGCGTGGAAACCAGCCGGGGATCGCTACCGGCAGGGCGGGTGGTGGTGACGGCCGGGGCATGGACCGGCCGCCTGTTGGGCCATGCCGGCATTCCCATGGCCATTGAACCGGTGCGCGGGCAAATGCTCTTGCTGCAGGGGCAGCCAGGGGCACTGCAGCATATCCTGATGCGCAATACCCATTATATGGTGCCGCGTCGCGATGGACTGATCCTCGTGGGCAGCACCAGCGAAGCCGTGGGCTTTGATAAGGGTATTACGGAGGAGGCGCGCGCGGCGCTGCTGGCCTTTGCCCGGGAGGTTTTCCCGCCGTGTCGCCCCTATCCGGTATTGCGGCAGTGGGCAGGCCTGCGGCCCGGTAGCCATGCCAGCGTACCCTATATCGGCGCCATCGCCGGCTGGGAAGGCCTCTATGTGGCGGCTGGTCATTTCCGCTACGGTCTCACCAACGCCCCGGCGACCGCGCAACTGCTCACCCACGCCCTCCTCGGGCAGCCCGCAGCCATCGACCCAAGCCCCTATTGGCCGGGGCCGGAGCGCATAAAATTAGACCTTTCCGATCCCGGTTAATATGGCTATAATTATAATAGGTTTAAAACTGAAAGCAGGTGCATGATGAACGCATCACCATGGAATAAACAGAAGGTACTGGAGGTTTTGCGGGACGCCGGGGTCAATCCCACGAGCCAACGCGTGGAGATTGGTTATGCCCTGTTCTCCTCCTGCGCACACCTGTCCGCAGAAGAGATCATGCAGCGGGTGAACGCCGACTATCCCGTCGTCTCCAAGGCCACCGTGTACAATACCCTCGGGCTCTTCGCGGAGCACGCCTTGGTGCGGGAAGTGATTGTCGAGCCGGGGAAGGTCTTCTACGACCCCAACGTCTCCGCCCATTACCACTTTTACTACGTGGATAGCGGCGATCTCATCGACATACCGGCCTCCTCCCTGGAAATCAGCAACTTGCCGGAACTGCCGCCGGACACGGAGATCGAACGGGTGGACGTGGTCATTCGCGTTCGCCGCCGCAGTACCCATTAAGAGCGCTGGCCGCCAAGCGTTCCCATCGTCCCATGGGCGGCACTTGCCTTTTGTCCGCTCTTGTCGGAGAATACGCGCTCCGGGTTGTTAGCTCAGTTGGTAGAGCAGCTGACTCTTAATCAGCGGGTCGTGGGTTCGATCCCCTCACAACCCACCAATTTATCAAGAGGTTAGGCGGTCTCAGGCACAACTCTTAGCGGGGGATGTGCCTTTTTTGTACCATGCACCGTCACATTGCCCGCATACTGCGCGACGTGATCGGCGCTCAGATGCGCGTACCGCTGCACCATCTCCAGACTGGCCCATCCCCCCATCTGCTGCAGGACGATGAGTGGCGTACCCGCCTGCACATGCCAGGACGCCCAGGTGTGCCGCAGGCCGTGCCAAGTAAAGCCCTCGATGCCGGCCCGCTTCAGGGCGTTGCGCCACGCCTTGGTGTTCGTCTGCGTGACC
>NZ_JBMFWL010000049.1:0-7770 GCF_049965315.1 Acidithiobacillus sp.
TGCAGAGCCCAATTTCAGGAGGTTTTTGCTCGAATCCGCAACTCACGCGAGATTTTGCAGAGTTTTTCCGCAGCCTCCTAAGGATCCGCATTTTCAACCGGGCGATCATGGACAACGCGTGCCTCTCGGCGCCCGCCCGGGTTACGGCGAGAGAACCGCGAATCAGCAAGACGGTTAATCCCGATTTGCCACGCTCACCGTAGGCGCAGCATCAGGCGCGACCACATGATGGGCCTCCAGCCGCTCCTCCGGAAAATCATGTCACGCCGGGTCAACGCCCCTCCCGCCGCTGCAGATAGCGCTGCAGCAGGGTGTTGGTGGAACTGTCGTGCCGGAGCGCTTGCGCGCCATCCCGGATATCGGCGACGACGCGCTGGGCGAGGATCTTGCCCAGCTCCACCCCCCATTGGTCAAAGGAGTCGATCCCCCAGATGATGCCTTGGGTGAAGACGCTGTGTTCGTAGAGGGCGATGATGGCACCCAGGGTGGCGGGGGTAAGGGCGTCGGCCAGGAGCAGGTTGCTGGGGCGGTTGCCCGGGCAGACGCGGAAGGGGATCTGCGCCTCGGCGGCGCCCTCGGCGCGCAGGTCCGCGGCGCTCTTGCCGAAGGCCAGGGCCTCGGCCTGGGCGAAGAGATTGGCCATGAGCAGGTCATGCTGGTCGTGGAGAGGGCTCAGGGGCTGGCAAAAGCCGATCAGGTCACAGGGAATGAGGCGCGTGCCCTGGTGGATGAGCTGGTAGAAGGAATGCTGCCCGTCAGTGCCCGGCTCGCCCCAGAGGATGGGGCCGGTATCCACGGCCACGGCCTGCCCCGTTTCATCCACCCCTTTGCCGTTGCTCTCCATCTGCAATTGCTGCAAATAGGCGGGAAGGCGGGCGAGATCATGGGCGTAGGGCAGGATGGCCTGGGTCTGGGCGCCAAAAAAGTTGTTGTACCAGACCGAAAGCAGGCCCAGCAGGACCGGCAGGTTCCGGGCCAAAGGCGCCGTCTGGAAATGCTCGTCCATGGCGCGGAAACCGGCCAGCAGTTCGGAAAAATGGCGCGGTCCCACCGCCAGCATGGTGGACAGCCCGATGGCCGAATCCATGGAATAGCGGCCCCCCACCCAGTCCCAGAAACCGAACATGTGCTCGGGGTCCATGCCGAAGGCCCGCACCGCCTCGGTGTTGGTGGATACCGCCACAAAATGCCGGGCCACCGCCGCCTCGCCCAGCTTGGCCACCACCCAGGCGCGGGCCGCGCGGGCGTTGGTCATGGTCTCCAGGGTGGTGAAGGTCTTGGAAGAGATGATGAACAGCGTTTCGGCAGGGTCCAGGCCCGCCGTGACATCAAAGAATTGGGCACCGTCGACGTTGGCCACAAAGCGCACATCCATATCGGCATGACGGAAGCTGCGCAGAGCGCGCCAGGCCATCTCCGGACCCAGGTAGGAACCGCCAATGCCGATGTTGACCACCTGCCGCAGGCGCCGGCCCGTCGCCCCGCTCCAGCGGCCGTCATGCACCTTGTCCACAAAGGCGCCCATGCGCCCCAGCACCTCCTGCACCTGCGGCACGACATTTTCACCGCCGGTGCGCATGACCGTCCCGGCCGGAGCCCGCAGGGCGCAATGAAAGGCGGCGCGGCCCTCGCTGCGGTTGATGATTTCGCCGGCAAACATGGCGGCCCGCCGCTCGGCCAGACCGCGCTCTTCGGCGAGGCGGATGAGCAGCGCGATGGTCTCCTCGGTGATGAGGTTTTTGGAGTAATCGAGATACAGTCCCGCCCCCTCGGCAGTGAAACGGCGGCCGCGCTCTGGATCGGCGGCAAAGAGTTCGCGCAGATGCAGGGCGTGCATGCCTTGCCGGTGTTGTTCCAAGGCATGCCAGGAAGGCAGCGCGGTAAGGCTTGGGGACATGGGCGACACTCCTCCGATCAGCGCATGGTGCTATGGCTCCAGATTAGGCTGCGCAGCGGCGTGATTCAAGGGAGAAAGCAGCAAGCCGGCGGGCGCCCAGGAATCCTGCGGGCAGGGCGGCACGCCGGTCCGCCCTGTCGATCCTATCCCCCATCCTCTCCGCCTTGACGCTCGCAAGGGGCTCCTTTATGCTTTTCCGACAAGGCGATGGGGTCCGCCTGATAACCGCCATTCGTGGCTGATGACTCCTACCGGGTGCCTCGCAAGGGGTTCCAAGCTTTTTCGGTGGGAGCCACTCATGATCGATCCTGTCCTGCTACAAGCACGCCCAGCCATTCCGCTGCCCCCCCTTGCCCGGCTTCACTGCCAGCGGCGAGAAAAGGCCCCTTGCGCCCGCGGGCTGCCCATTCCAGCCCTATTGCCATCTCTGGATTCAACTCACTATGGAATAAGGACATGACCCTTTTTTATCTTGCCGTTTTTGCCCTCCTGGGGGCCTTTGCCCGTTATGGACAGACCCTGGTCGTACAAAGCGTTTTTGGTCGGGGTTTCCCCTGGGCGACTTTGTCCATCAATGTGTTGGGCTCCTTCCTCATGGGCTTCCTCTTTTTCCAGACCCTGGAGCGCGTCAGCATCAGTCCCGCCCTGCGCACCGGCATCCTCACGGGGGGGCTGGGGGCCTATACGACTTTTTCGACCTTTTCCCTGGAGAGCCTGGTGCTCTTTGAAAACGGAGAGGCCTGGAAAGGCGGTCTATATGTACTATGCTCTGTAGTGCTGTCCCTCGCTGCGGCGTTTTTAGGGGCCTATCTCTCCCGCAATATTGGAGCCTGAAGATGACGAACGTAACGATGGTCCGGATCTACATCAAGGAAGGGGACAAGGTTCAGGGGCATGACCTCATGCGTGAAATCTTTCATCTCCTCCATGAGCAGCACCGGGTTCGTGGGGTGACGGTTTTCCGCGGCGTAGCCGGTTTCGGCAGCAAGGGGGAGGTCCATGCCGACGACCTCCTGCGCATGACGGTGCATCTGCCCCTGGTCCTGGAATTTTTCGACGACGCCGCAAAGGTCGCGGCAGTCCTCCCCACCATACAAAGCATGGTGCCGGCCGGGCATGTGATTTGGTGGCAGGCCAATTGCGCTACCCCCACCCCCTAGGGACCTGCGGAAAAACGGCAAAGCGCTTCAAAGACCCCAGTCTTCACCCAAGCAGGAGGAGCTATCCGTGAAAGATTTGCGTAGTACTTTTCTGGATCATCTGAAAAAACATCTCCAGGGACCCGCCATTCCGCTGCGCATCGTCTTCTGGGACGGACATGAATACGCCTTTTCGCCTACGCCGCTGGTGACCATGCACATCCATTCGGCCAAGGTCCTGTCGCGGATGGTCATGGGCAGCGCCCTGGATGTGCTGGGAGAGGCCTATGTGGAAGGCGATGTCGGCATGGAGGGACGCTATCAGGACCTCCTCGCCGTGGCCGAGGCCGTGGGCGACGCCTTTCCCGGCAGGAAATCCGCCGGGGGCAAAGGCTTTCTTTCCCGCTGGGGCTGGGCCCAGGCCCACAACAAGGCCCGGGATGCCGAGGCCATCCGCTACCATTACGATGTCTCCAACGACTTTTACCGCCTCTGGCTGGATCGCAACATGGTCTATTCCTGCGGCTATTTCAAAACCGGCAGCGAGGACATCCATCAGGCCCAGGAACAGAAACTGGACCACATCTGCCGCAAGCTCCATTTGCAACCCGGGGAACGGCTGCTGGACATCGGCTGCGGCTGGGGCGGGCTGCTCTCCTGGGCGGCGCGGAATTACGGGATCCACGGGGTGGGCGTGACCCTCAGCGAAGAGCAATTCGCCTATGCCCGGGAACGCATGGAACGGGAAGGGCTGGCCGACCGGGTGGAGATCCGCCTCCAGGACTACCGCGACATCCCCGAGGAAGGGGCCTTCGACAAGGTCAGCTCCGTGGGCATGTTCGAGCATGTGGGACGGGCCAAGCTCGGCGGCTACTTCGGCGTCATCCGCCGGGTGCTCAAGGAAGGCGGTTGGGCCATGAACCACGGCATCACCGCCCCGCAACAGGACGACCAGAACGGCCATCATCAGGGTGGCGATTTCATCGACAAATACGTCTTTCCCGACGGCGAGATCCCCCACCTCTGGCGGGTGGTCCACGAAATGGCCGGCCAGCACCTGGAGGTCCTGGACGTGGAAAACCTCCGCCCCCACTACGCCCAGACCCTCATCCACTGGGTCCGGCGCCTGGAGGAGCGCAAAGAGGAGGCCATCGCCATGGTCGGCGAGAAACGCTATCGCATCTGGGCGATCTATATGGCGGCATCGGCCCACGCCTTCCAGCGCAACTGGTCCGCCCTGCATCAGGTCCTGGTGGTCAAGCAGGAACAGCTCGGCCTCACGCCACGCCCCTGGGAGCGCCGCTACCAATATGTGGACCATAGCTACCGCGAGGCGGAGGTGGACTGGGGAGAGGTCTAAAGCCCATGGCCTCAGGCCAAGCGCCCTTTGCCGAAGATCTCGCCGCAAACTATATCCTCAGCCGCCAGGACGCCGATGGCGGATTCTGTTTTTACCGGGCCTGGGGCGCGGAGGAATCCACCGCACCGGATACGTTTTATGCGGTGGCCAGCCTGCAATGCCTGGGTCGGGAGATCCCCCGGCAGGAACCGCTCATCCATACCCTGCAGCGACAGCAATCGACGTCGGGCGATTTTCCCTCCCTCACCGTGGCCTACTTCTCCCTGAGCGCCCTGCGCCGCCTGGGCGCAGATCCTGTCCATGATCCGCGGCCGGCCCTGGAGCAGTGGATGCGGCGTTTACCGGGTGCCGGGCTGGCCCCTGATCGCTGGTCCAGCGGCCTGCGCGCGATCGCCCGTTGCGTGCGGCTGGCGGCGGACTGGTCGCTCCCCCCTTCCGCCTGGGAGGCCGCCGCCCTGGCGCTCCTCGCCCTGAGCCGCGATGCCGGAGGCGGTTACGGGGTCAAGGCCAACCCTACCGACACCTATCACGCCCTCCTCCTGCGGCAAGCCCTGGGCAAGACCATGACGGCTGCCGACCAAGCCTTTCTGCACCATTGCGAGGATCCGGTGCTGGGCATACGCATGGCCCCCGACAGCGCCAGCACCAACATGGAAACCATCCATGCCGCCCTGCGCACCTTTGCCCTCCTCAATGAAAGGCCCCGTTTCCCCATCGCCATCGGGCAGTTCCTCCGCCGCTGCCAGCACCGGCAAGGGGGATTCGGCCGCACGGGGGATGCCATCGCCACCCTGGAGTCCACCTGGCGGGCCATCGCCATCCGGCAGGCCCTCCGTCCTTGGGCGGATAACGCCCTTGCGCCGTAACGACATGACCTTAAAAACAGCAGTTCCCGGAGCGTTTCGCCGCGACCTTGGACCCATGGCCGCCACCCCCTACCCCCCAGCGACCTGTTCTATGCGTTGCCCAAGCACCTGGGCAAAGGCATTGAGCGCCGCTATGGAAGCATCGGTCATTCCCCGGGCAGGGGCGGCCGCGCTCCATACGCCATAGAGGAGGGCCGCAGCCTTGCCGTGGACCAGCACCGGCAAGAGGAAAAACGCGGTCGCCTGGGGGTAGGCCTGCCGGTGCCAGACCGGGATCTTTCGGGAAATATTCGCGTCGTCCAGATCCTGGATGAACATGCCCAGGGCTTTGCTCATGGACAACTGGAAAACGTCCAGCTCAGCCCCGCCGCCACAGCGCAGTCCCGACAAATCGCAGAGCGGCCGTTCACCAACGCACAGCTTGGCCTCAATGCACCCTACCTGGGTATTCCGGATAAAGGCAGCGGCCGCAGTGACTTCGAGACCGTCCGTAAGGGCCTGCAGGGCAACCTGGAAGACCTCCGTGATGCTTGCGCCGGGAGGGAGCGCCGTCATTCGCTCGATGCCCTTTTGCCCGCATTCCGCAACCCGCGCTTGCGCTGCAGCCTCCGCCCTGCCCGGCGCCTCCAGCATCGTTTCC
Source organism: Acidithiobacillus sp. (assembly GCF_049965315.1). Classification (GTDB taxonomy): domain Bacteria; phylum Pseudomonadota; class Gammaproteobacteria; order Acidithiobacillales; family Acidithiobacillaceae; genus Acidithiobacillus_B. The sequence goes on from NZ_JBMFWL010000049.1 coordinate 5,903, forward strand.
AGCGCACGGCTGGAATATTTGCTGTTCACCATCCGCGCGAAGCTCTCGGCCACCAGGGCTTCCATCGCCTCCGGGGCAAGCCCCAGGGGACCGGCATATTGAGCAATGAGGGCCTTGCTTTCATTGGCGGGCGCCTGCGCAAGCAAGGCGGCGGAGATCCGGGAGGAAAAGGCGGTAATGGCGCCAACCCGTTGCCCGGAGGAGATCTTTTCCGGCAGCGGCCGGGGTGCCTGAATGCGCATACCCTCCAGCAACTGCTCTGGAAAACCCCAGCGGCGGGCCGCATCGAGGCCCAGGTTTTCCAGGGATACCCCCAAAACCCCCAGGCATTCGCTTTCCATGCCGGCCTCCGGCACCTTTTCCAACAGGGCCCATTCCTCCGGGAAATAACAGGCAACCAGCAATCGTCCGGTGTGCTGCAACAAGGCGCAAAGCGCCGCCTTCTCGCCCTCCTTGGTCTTGCTGCCCAGGGCGATGGCGCGGGCAATCGTACTGGCCAGTTCCGCCCTGAGCAGCTCCCGGGTGAGGGCCGCACTCATTCCGGAGGTCTGGGCAAAACTCTCCACCAGCTTGATATCCAGGGCGAGGTAGCCGATGGTCTGGCAGCCGAGGATCATGATGGCGCGGGCAATGGACGTGATCTTTCTCCCATACGCCGCATAACTGACCGAGTTCACCCGGCGGATGACCTGATGGGCCAAGGGCACATCCGACACCACCGCCGCTTCGAGTTTTTCGATGGGCGCCTGATCGTCCTCCATTACGCTGACGATATAGCGCACCGACTCGGCCAGGGCCGGAAAATCGCCGTGCTCCTCTATGCGGCTCCACAGGGCTTGCTGTAGGGCATTTTTATTCCACTTCTGGGCTGGCATGGGCTGATCCTGCAGTTCCCGGGACGGACCCCGCTCTGTCGATCATTTTGCCGGTTTTTTGCGCGCCCGTCTCTGTTTGGAAGGGGAACGCCAGATAAGGTGATTCGTGTCTTGTTATGACTTTTGGGGCCAGAGTAGTGTTCTCAGCTTCAGCCAGGTTGCGCCAGGTACCGCGCAGCATTTCGCTTTCGCTGATGGTCGCCCATTCCTGGGCCTCGGTCTTGGTGCTGAATGTTTTGGTTCGAGGCGAGAAGCCGTGCCGCTGGATCTGAACCTGATACCCGATGACGATGCCGTCCCGGTCTTTTCATGGCCGAATCGATGCCATGCCTGCCCCCAATACGGCCTATGCCCAAAGTTGATTTGGGCATATTTTAGGCAAAAATCAATAGGGGCTATGGGTTATCTGCTTAACTCTTTGTTTTATATGGTGCCCAGGGACGGAATCGAACCGCCGACACGAGGATTTTCAGCGAGATACGACCCTATTCGTACCCGCGCAGCTATATGCAACTCTTTGTTTTCCAAAGAACTCGACCGCAGTCAAGCGCAGCCGAACGCAGCCGAACGCAACCGGTTTGCGCAGGTTTTGACAGAAAAGTGTCAGAAAAACCCCGCCACCGGTTTGCCAGTTTACGGCAGATCACGATCGTCTCCAATGGGCGGGCACTCCGCACCGATCATCCCTCCGAAACGCCGGGCTCGAGATACACGGCCATTGCGCGAGCGGTTGCTATACAGTGCTCCTTAGACAGCACCGAGAAAACCTCATGAACGACGAAACCCTCCCACGCCTGCTGACCAAAGCCGACCTGTGCGATCAGCTGACCATCTCACCCCGCACCTTGGAAAACATGGTCAAGGCCGGCGACTTTCCGCCGCCCGTGCGCATCGGGAAGCATGTATACTGGAGCCAAAAAGCCGTCACCGCATGGCAACAGAGGCTATTCTCCGCCCAGGAGTCCTGGGCCTTGTCCTAAAAGGACCTCTCCC
>NZ_JBMFWL010000050.1:0-6935 GCF_049965315.1 Acidithiobacillus sp.
CCGTGGATCAGCCATAATCTGGGGGATATCCCCGGCCTGGGGGTGCTGTTTCGCGGCCCGCCCATGGGCATCGGCATGCTCACGGCCGGCATCATCCTCGCCATCATGATCATTCCATTCATCGCCGCCATCATGCGCGACGTCTTCCTGGCCACCCCGGCCATTCTCAAGGAGTCGGCCTATGCCCTGGGCGGCACCACCTGGGAGGTGGTGCGTTCGGTGGTGTTGGGCTACACCCGCACCGCCGTGACGGGCGGGGTTTTCCTTGGGCTCGGCAGGGCCCTGGGGGAGACCATGGCCGTCACCTTCGTCATCGGCAATGCCCACGATCTGCATGCCTCCTTGCTGGAGCCGGGCAATTCCATCGCGGCCGTCCTCGCCAATGAATTCACCGAAGCCTTTTCGCCGCTGTACCGCTCCTCCCTGCTGGCTCTGGGCTTCATTTTGTTCATGATCACCTTCATCGTCCTGGTCCTGGCCAAACTCATGCTGTGGCGGCTGGAGAAGGCCCGGGGAAAGGTGGGTCTGTGACCAATCTCCGCTTTCGTCGGCGCTTCTGGAACGCCTTCAACCTCACCATGGCGGTCCTGGCTACGGGCTTTGGCCTTTTCTGGCTCTTGTGGATCCTCTGGACCACCGTGGATGCCGGCTTTGCCGCCCTGGATCTTGGGCTCTTCACTCAGGACACCCCCGCGCCGGGAAGCGTGGGCGGTCTGCGCAACGCCTTTGCGGGGAGCTTGATCATGATCGGCCTCGCCGTTCTCGTGGGCACCCCCGTGGGTATCCTCGCGGGCACCTATCTGGCAGAATTCGCCCATGGCACCCGTATGGCAGAGGTCATCCGCTTCTTCAATGACATTCTGCTCAGTGCGCCGTCCATTGTCATTGGTCTTTTTGTATATACCGTGCTGGTGGTACCCATGGGAAATTTCTCTGCCTGGGCGGGGGCCGTGTCCCTGGCCATCCTCCTCCTCCCGGTGGTCTTGCGCACCACCGACGAAATGCTGCGCCTGGTGCCGGGCACCATGCGCGAGGCGGCCCTGGCCCTGGGCGCCCCGTACTGGAAAATGATCTTTCAAATCACCTATCGCGCAGCGAGTTTCGGGATCCTGACCGGGGTCTTGCTGGCGATAGCGCGGATTAGCGGAGAAACCGCGCCGCTCCTGTTCACCGCCCTCAACAACCAGTTCTGGAGTACCAATCTGGACCAGCCCATTGCCAATGTTCCCGTAGTGATCTTCCAGTTCGCCATGAGCCCTTATGCCGACTGGCAACGCCTGGCCTGGGCAGGGGCGCTGATCGCCGCCTTGGCCGTATTGGCTTTAAGCATTACTTCACGTCTTATCATCAAGGGGAGGAGTTTCCGCTAATGCTGGAATCCCAGACAGAGAAAACCAAGATCGCAGTGCGTCACCTGGACTTTTTTTACGGCGCAGATCAGGCGCTCAAAGATATCAACATGGATATTCCCGAGCGCAGGGTGACTGCTTTCATTGGTCCTTCGGGCTGTGGCAAGTCCACGGCCTTGCGGGTCTTCAATCGCATGTACTCCCTTTATCCCGGGCAGCGCGCCACCGGCGAGGTCTTGCTGGACGAGGAAAACATCCTTAATCCCCGGATGGACGTCAATCGTCTGCGGGCGCGGGTGGGGATGGTCTTTCAGAAGCCGACTCCGTTCCCCATGTCCATTTATGATAACATTGCCTTCGGCGTGCGGCTTTATGAGCGTTTGCGCAAGGCGCAGATGGATGAGCGGGTGGAGCAGGCCTTGCGCCAGGCCGCCCTCTGGGGCGAGGTCAAGGACAAGCTCAAGACCAGTGGCCTGGGCCTTTCGGGCGGCCAGCAGCAGCGTCTTTGCATTGCCCGGGCCGTGGCCGTCAAGCCCGAGGTGATCCTCCTCGATGAGCCGACGTCGGCGCTGGACCCCATCGCGACGCTCAAGATCGAAGAGCTGGTCAGCGAGCTCCGGGACCAATTCACCATCGTCATCGTCACGCACAACATGCAGCAGGCGGCCCGGGTTTCGGATTATACCGCCTTTATGTATCTGGGAGAGATGGTAGAATTTGGTCAAACCAACCAGCTTTTCACCAATCCCGGCAAGAAACAGACGGAAGATTACATCACTGGCCGTTACGGCTAAAAGGAATCCAATCATGGCAGACTTTGATCAGCATATTTCCCAGCGTTTCGATGAGGAACTGCATGATATCCGCTCCATGGTCCTGGCCATGGGAGGGCTGGTGGAGGAGCAGGTTGCCAACGCCATCAAGGCGCTGCAGAGTGGCGATGGCGATCTGGCCAGTGAAACCATTTCCCGGGATCACGAAGTGAACGGCTATGAAGTGCGTATCGAGGAGGAATGCATCGGCATCATCGCGCGGCGCCAGCCCGCCGCCAGCGACCTGCGCCTGGTGATGACCATCATCAAGACGGTCGCCGATCTGGAGCGCATGGGCGACAAGGCGGTGAAGATCGCCAACATGACCCTGGCCATCGGCCACGCCGCCCAGGGCTCCAATCACGCGCTCCTGCGCGACATCGATGGCATGGGCAAATATGCCCTGGATATGTTGCGGCGGGCCATGGATGCCTTGGCGCGGGTGGATGCCGATGCCGCCATCGAGGTGGCCAAGGGCGATGAGACGCTGAACCAGGAATATCGCTCGGCCATGCGCCGCCTGATCACCTATATGATGGAAGATCCGCGCACCATCACCTCGGCCATTGACGCCCTCTTTGTGGCCAAGGCCATCGAGCGGATTGGCGATCATGCGCGCAACATTTGCGAATATGTGATTTATCTGGCCAAGGGCAAGAGCGTGCGCCATTTGCCCCTGGACGAGGTTGCCGAAACCTGGCAGGGGGAGTAGGCATGGCGGATTCCGCTCCCGCATCGCCCCTGGCGTCGATGCTGGCGGCGGTGGACCTGGGCTCCAACTCCTTCCACATGGTGGTGGCCGAGGAGGGGAGCACGGGTCTGCGCCTGCTGGATCGCTTGCGCGAAGGCGTGCGCCTGGCCGAAGGGCTGCGCGCCGATGGCAGCCTGGATCCGGGGGTTCAACAGCGGGCCCTGGCGTGTCTGGCGCGTTTTGGACAACGTCTGCAGGGTATTCCGCCGGAGCGGGTGCGGGTGATCGGTACCAACACCTTGCGCGATGCCAGCGCTGCCCAGGGCTTCTTGCAGGCGGTGGAGCAAACCCTGGGGTATCCCGTGGAAATCGTCAGCGGCCGGGAGGAGGCGCGCCTGGTCTACCTGGGCGTGGCCCACAGCCTGGCCGTGGATGCCGATGAACGGCGCCTGGTGGTGGATATCGGCGGCGGCAGCACGGAACTGGTGGCGGGGCGAGGCTTTCTGCCGGCCATCATGGAAAGCCTGCATTTTGGTTGCGTGGCGTCGACGCGGGCGCACTTTCCCGACGGCAGGATTCTGCCCATGGACCTGGCGCGCCTGGAAAAGCGCGTGCGGGTCGCCCTGGAGCCGGTATTGGGCGAATACCTGGCCCACGGCTGGGAGCAGGTGGTGGGTTCGTCCGGGACCATCAAGGCCATCGCCCGGATCCTGGCGGAAAACAACCAGGGGCCGCGCATTACCATGGCAGGCCTGCGCTGGTTGCGCGCGCGGGTGCTCCGTGCCGGGAGCGTGGAGGCCCTCTTGCAGATCAAGGGCATGAAAAACGATCGCGCTGCCGTGTTTCCCGGCGGCCTGGGGATTTTATACGCCCTTTTCGAGGCGCTGCAGATCAAGGAGATGCGTTTTTCCGATGGGGCACTGCGGGAGGGCGCCATTTATGAATTGCTCGGCCGGATTCATCAGGAAGATACGCGGGAATCCAGCATCCTGAATCTGCAAAAGCGCTTTCACAGCCATGTGGGGCGCAACGAGCGGGTGCGGCACCAGGCCATGGAGTTTTTTACCCACTGCGCGGGGGCATGGAAGCTCAGCGCTTGGCATGGCCAATGCCTGGCATGGGCTGCGCTGACCCATGATATCGGACTGGACATCGCCCATTCCGGTTTTCATAAACACGGCGAATACATCTGGCGCAATGCCGACATCCCCGGTTTTTCCCGCCGCGAACAAGGGGTCGTGGCCGCCCTGCTGCGGGCCCAGCGCAAGCGTTTGCCGTCGCTGCCGCAGTTGGCGGGGATGGGCGTGATTGCCGAGGATACCGTGGCCGTGCAGCGTTTGGCCGTCTTGTTGCGCCTGGCCATCCTGTTTCATCATGGTGCCGAGCCGTTGCCGTTTACGCCGCGCCTGCGCAGCATGGGGGAAACCATCACCCTGCTGCTCCCCACCGATTGGCAAGGCCGTATGCCTTTGCTGGCGGCCGATCTGGAGCGAGAGCAGGGCTTGCTGGACCCTGATTTTTCCTTGCAGTGGTGATGATGCCAGGGCCATGAAAATGGCATCCCTGCACCTGGCCTTGCTGACGGAAACCTTTCCGCCCGAGGTCAATGGCGTTGCCCGCACCTTGCAACGTCTGGTGGATGTGCTGACGGCGCGGGGCCATCGGGTGAGCGTGTTGCGCCCTCGGCAGCGCAGGGAGGCCGCCGGACCTCATCTCTTTCCTGCCACCGCCTTGCCCTTGTACCCGCAGTTGCGCGTGGGCTGGGCCTTGCCCGGGCAGATGTCCCGCCGTCTGCACAGCCTGCAGCCGGACCTCCTGCACGTTGCCACGGAAGGGCCCCTGGGCTTGGCAGCGTTGCTGGGCGCCCGGCGTCTGGACCTGCCCGTGGTGAGCAGCTTTCATACCAATTTTGACGGTTATGCCCATCATTACGGGCTGCGCATCCTGCAGGATCTGGCGCGTGCCTATTTACGCCGATTTCATAATGCTACGCTGTTGACCCTGGTCCCCAGCAAGGGAACGCAGGCGGTCCTGGCCAAGGGTGGGTTCCGCAATCTGGCGCTCTGGCGGCGGGGCGTGGACGGGAGCGGGTTTCATCCCCGTTTTCGCGACGAGCGCTTGCGCGCTGCCCTGGGCTTGCAGCCCGACGACGTACTCCTCCTCAATGTGGGTCGCCTGGCACTGGAGAAAAACATTCCTGCCGTGCTGGGAGCTTTCCGGGCGCTCAGTCAGCGTTGGCAAGGGCCGCAACGCCTGCATCTTGCGCTGGTGGGGGATGGGCCCCTCCTGGCGCAGCTCCGCCGGGAAAAGACGGAGAACATGACGCTGGCGGGGATGCAGGTGGGCACGGATCTGGCGCGCTGGTATGCCAGCGCCGACCTCTTTTGCTTTCCGTCGTGCAGCGAAACCTTCGGCAACGTCGTCCTGGAGGCCATGGCCAGCGGCCTGCCGGTGCTGGCCTATGACTGCCCGGGGGTCAATGAACAGTTTCGTCATGGGGAGGAGGGAGTTTTGCTTCCTCGGGACGGGGATTTTGCCGCGGCGATGGAGGCCCTCTGCCGCGAGCCCGACCTGCGCCGGGCCATGGGCAATCGCGCCCGGCAACGTGCCGAGGGTTGCTCATGGGAAGCGGTCTTCGATGAATTGCTCGCACACTATCAAGGAGTCTTGGAGCGCCATGGCAGGCATCGGCGAGGGGGCTGAATCTGCCTTAAGGGAAGGTTAAGGTGCGCCGCCTAACATCGCTTCCTGGACGGTGAGGCGATATTTATCGACTTCGGGTAGCGCCCGGAAGTGTTTCCTATAGCCAATGGCGTTCGTTGATATGAAGGCGTTATGGAAATGATCGTTGCCGAGTTTTGTGAAGCGTCCTTGGGGAAGGGACGCCGATGTCTGGCCGCCGCCAGGGGAGAGAGAACGTGCTGAACGGCGCTACCGGACTCTCGGCATCAGGGCCTTTGCGGTATGGCGGCCTCGCCTTGATCCTGCTGCTGTCGGGCTGTGCGAGCTACCATCCCTTGCCTTTGCGCGCTTCCCTTCCCGCACAGACCCATGCCGACGCGCAAATCGCCGCCGCCCTGCGGCAGGCGCATTTGCCCCGGCAGGAGCGATTATCCATCAACCCTTCCCGGCCCCTTTCCGGAGAGTCCCTCGGCCTCATCGCCGTATTGCTCAACCCCGATCTGCGGGCCATGCGGGCCCAGGAGGGGGTTGCCCAGGCGCAGGTCTTTGCCGCCGGCCTCCTGCCCGATCCGCAATTATCCTTGAGTGCCGATCTTCCCAGCAATGTAGCGGCGGGTTACTACAATGCCTACAACATGGCCCTGAACTGGAGCCTGGCCGCCCTGTTCACGCGCCCGGCAGATCTGGATATCGCTCGGGCCCAGGCGCGCTCGGTACAGTATCAGGTGGCTTGGCAGGAATGGATGGTAGCCAATCAGGTGCGTATCCTGACCCGGCAGCTTTATTATCTGGAGCAGCAGGAGGACCTGGCCCGCCGGGCGGCGTTGACGACCCAACGCCTGTATCGGGCATCCCAGGAAAATCTGCAGGCAGGCGATGCCACCATTACTACCGCGACCCTGCGGCAGATCGCCTGGCTGGACAGTCAGGACCGGGCCTTGGCCCTGGCCCGGCAGATCACCAAGGCCCGGCAGGATCTCAACAAACTGCTGGGCCTGCCGCCGGAGGCAAAGCTCGCCCTGCTTCCGCCACGGCTGGGCGCCACGCCCACGAACCCCGCCGTCCTGGTGGCCAAGGCCGATCACCAACGGCTGGATCTCCTGGCCTTGCGGGCGGGTTATGCGGCCCAGGAGGCGCGGGTCCGCCGCAGCATCCTGGGGCAGTATCCGGGCTTCAGCATCGGCCTGACGAAAGCGGCGGACACGTCCAATATCCACACCTTGGGCCCCAGCGTCAGCCTCGATCTGCCGTTGTGGAATCGCAATCGCGGGGCCATCGCCGTGGCGGAGGCCACCCGCGGTCAGCTCCATGCCGAATACAGCGCGCGCCTTTTCCAGACCCGCGCCGAGATCTACACCCTGGTGGCTGATTTGCAGCGCTTGGCGGCGGAAATCGCCCCCC
>NZ_JBMFWL010000051.1:0-6379 GCF_049965315.1 Acidithiobacillus sp.
AGAGGGTAACAGGTGTTCAGTTTTCGACGCTGATTCCTACCTGTACCTGTTCACTTTTGCACGCTGATTAACAGGCCAGGGCGCCGAGGCCGGGATTTTGCCGCAGGGCAATGGCCTCCGCGCCCTGCAGACTCAATGGGGTGGCCCAAGCCGATGTTGTTGACAGGAGCAACAGCACCCCGCCCAAGAGGCGAATCCTGCCCCGTGCCGGTTGGGTAAAACGACCTAGAATGTTGGTATACATAAAAATCTCCATGGCAAAACAGCGACATATCTCCCCAATTCAGAGAGGGGTGCCAGTTTGCTCAGGAGGAATTAAATGACCAACCGCACGTGCTGGAGGGGGGGAGGGTGATGGGGCGGAGTGGAGAGAGAAACCTGGGATGGTGCCGGGCGGAACATTGCCGGATGGGAAAATGTCACGGAGCCCATCATTACCGGGGCTGGAAAGGTCATTCCGGGAAGCCTTAAGCCCCCTGGCGCATGGCCTTCTGCACAGATGGACATGCACTGACCGGACATCGCCCCGGAATGCAGGCCCATGTCCATGCCCGGGCCATCCTGGCAACAAGGCATGGCTGTCATGGGCATGCCTGGCATGGCAGCGCATGAAACGCCGAGCGGCATGGCCACTGCGGCATTGCTCATCCAGGTCCCGAGGAGGAGCATGGCCAGCAAGGCGAGCAGGGGAAAATGTCGGCGGATTCTCTGCATGTCGGCGTCAGGCGATCTCGATTAGTGGATGGCGTTCAGGGCACTGTCGAGCTTGGCTTTTTGCTCGGCGAAAGTGCCATAAAAAAAAGCATTGCCAATGACGGTGATGGGCGCCACGCGCACCCCATAGCGCGCCTTGGCCTCGTCGGCCACTCCGGGGGCAGTGATGTCCCTCTCCTCGAAGGCCAGTTCGCGCCCTTCAAGGTAACGCTTGACGGCGGCGCAATCCGGGCAGCCCGGACTGGTATAGAGCACTATCTTGCTCTGGCTCATGATCTATCCCTTCGTTGCATACGCCATCCTGTCCACCGGCGGGCTCCGGCCCTACCACCGGATTCCATGCTTCCGTTGCCATAAAGGCCGGTGTCCATCCCTTTTCCCTGCCGACCCACAATCCATCAGCCGGCCAGGCTGTCGCGCACCCGAACCAGTTTGGCGCGTACCGTTTCGCCGATTGCGGTCACCTGCGGGTTGCCGACCATGCCGAGCACCGCCGCGGGGTCCATGAAACCCACCGTGACCTGGCCGTCGGCTTCCTCCCGGACAATGACATTGCAGGGCAGGAGCAGCCCGATGTCCGGGTCGGCTGCAATCGCCTGGTGGGCAAACTGGGGGTTGCAGGCCCCCAGGATCTTGTAGGGCCGCGAATCGATCCCGAGTTTGGCCTTGAGGGTCGCGGCCACGTCGATCTCCGTCAGTACGCCGAAGCCCTCCGCTTTGAGGGCCTCCGTAACTTTTACGAGGGTTGCCGGGAAAGAGCCGGTGGTCGTGGTGGAAAAGGCATAGGCCGTCATGAAGTTGCTCCTTTCTCAATCGCAATTGCTCCCAACAGCGCAGCGTTGCGGGCGCTGGATCCATTGTCGCAAGCCAGCTTCCCTATGGTCATCATGGCCATGAAACGCCTCCTTTTGGAGCTTGTCGAAACATCCTAAACCATGAAGTGCGCTGCAGAGTCAAGGCGTAAGAATAAGCGCCAAGCGCCTTGTAATTGGCCCGGGTTCGGCTAATGTGATAGGTGTTTTAGGACCATATCCGCCAATCAGCCAGGCGCCTGCTGCAGAAAGGAAGTTATGGCCGCGCAACCGGACCCAGCGATGACTTCTCTCAAGCCATCTTACACGCCTCGCTGGTTACAGCGCTTGTGGATCGCGTTCGTGCTGCTCAATGTCCTTGCCTGGGGTTTTCTCGCCTTCTACAACGGGCAGCGGGCCTACGCTCAGGAAGCGAGTCATCTACGGTTGCTCTCTGTGTCCTTGGCACGGATGACGGCGCTGACCCTCGGCGGTCTGCGGGATTCCTTCGCCTTGATCGCCCAGGAAATTGCCCATGGGCGGGAGCACGGCGCGCCTAACCAGCCCATGCAACCCAACGCCATTTTGCAGACGCAGCCGATGCTGGGTTACTTGGCCGTAGTCTCGGCCAGCGGTCGCATCATGGCGGCAGCGGGCCATGGCGCTTGGCTCCCCCAAGTTCTTGGGGCCGCGCGACTGCGCCGGGAAATCGGGACATGCCTGGAGCAAAAGGCCTTTCATATCGGCCCGCCCATCTCCGGGGCGGTTCCCGAAAGCTGGGCGGTCCCCCTCTGCCATCCCGTGCCTGCGGCCGCTGGCGGAGGAGCCATTCTAGCCCTGCTACCGCTGGAGGACGGTATTTTCCCCTCCTGGAAAGGTCTGCCGTTACCATCTCATACGGCCCTCTTCCTGCTGCGGGATGACGGCTATCTGGAGAGCCGTTTCCCATCGCCCACCCTCACCGCCTTCGATCAGCGGCAGTCCGGCATCGCCGCCCAGTATCTGCAGGCCCACCCGGGATTGTCGTCGGGAACCTATGCGGGGATATCCACAGCGGTAGGGGAATGGCGGATGGGGTCCATGGCGCGCGTCGCCGGGTATTCCCTGGTGGCCGGCGCCAGCATCCCCCGCGCCACCCTCTTCGCCCTCTGGAGCCGCAGCATGCTGGAGCCCACGGCCGGGATCGCCTTTTTGCTGTTCTTCTCCTTTTTCGGTTATCGTTTCCTCTTGCGGGAAGCCAAGGAGCGGGAGTTCGCCCAGCAACAGGCCCGGCAGGAGGTCTGGGAGGCCAAGGAGCGGGCCGAGGTGACCCTGGCCTCCATCGGCGATGCCGTCATCACTACCGATGCCCTAGGGCGGGTTGCGGGGCTCAATCCGGTGGCGGAATCCCTGCTCGGCTATAGCCTATCCGAGGTGGAGGGGAGAGATCTGGAGGAGATCTTCCCCATCCTCAACGAACAGACCCGTGCCTCCGTCCCCAACCCGGTGCGCCGGGTGCTCCAGGAAGGGCGGGTCGTCGGCTTGGCCAACCACACCATTCTGGTCAGCCGTGATGGACGCGAATATGCCATTGAGGATTCCGCGGCGCCGATTCGCTGCCCCAACGGCGACATACTGGGCGTCATCCTGGTCTTCCACGACGTCACGGAAAAGCGCCGGCTCATGGCCGATCTCGCCCATCAGGCCACCCATGATGTCCTCACCGGGCTGCCCAACCGGACGCTTTTCATGGACCGTCTGGGTCAATTCCGCAGCCAGTCCCGGCGCCATGAGCGCCTGCTGGCCGTGGGGATCCTGGACCTGGACGGTTTCAAGCAGGTCAATGACCGCCTGGGTCACGATTATGGCGATCGGCTTCTCCAGGAAGTGGCACGACGTATGCTTGATACCATGCGATCCGGCGATACGGTGGGTCGCATGGGCGGAGATGAATTTGGTATCCTGCTTCCCGACGTGGTCGATCTGGAGCAGATCGAAGGGATCTCCCAGCGCCTCCTGGAAGCCCTGCGTTTGCCCGTCACCATCATGGAGAACACGGCGATCATTTCCGCCAGCCTTGGCTGGACCGTCTATCCCGCGGATGAAGGGAACCCCCAAACCCTGCTGCGCCACGCGGATCTCGCCCTCTACGCCGCCAAGGATGGCGGGCGCAACCGCTATGCCTTCTTCGCGGGCAGCATGGACGAGCAGCAACGACAAGAAATGGAGATTTTAGCAATGACGGAAAGCGCCCTCACCGAAAGACGCCTGATCCTTTTTTACCAACCTGTGGTGGAACTGCACAATGGCGTGATCGGTGTCGAGGCCCTGATTCGCATGGAGCATCCGAAGCGGGGCATCCTCCTGCCGGCCGCTTTTGCCAGTTCCCTGGATCATCCGCGCCTCGCCCGGCGCATTGGCTGCCTGGTCCTGGACCAGGCGCTGGCCCAGGGAGCGGTCTGGCACCGTCAGGGGCTCACCTTGCGCATCGCCGTCAATATCAGCGCCCGTCATCTCCTCGACGACGCCTTTCTGACGGATTTGCAGGAGGCCCTCGCCCGCCACCCGGACATGCCCCATGAGGCCTTGGAAGTGGAAGTCACGGAAAGTGCCCCCATGCTGGATTTCCGCCGCGCGCGGGAAACCCTTCTGGCCTGCAACCAGCTTGGCGTGCGGGTTGCGCTGGATGACTTCGGCACCGGCAGCGCCTCCCTCACCTATCTGCAAAAACTCCCCGCCCAGACCATCAAGGTGGACCAGAGCTTTGTCCGGGACATCATCAACGACCCCCGGGATTTCGCCATTGTCGCCGGTGTCGTCACCACCGCCCGGATGCTCGGGCTCGAAGTGATTGCCGAAGGGGTGGAAACCGTCGAGCATGCCCATCTCCTCACTACCCTGGAATGCCATGCCCTGCAAGGCTACGCCATCGCCAAACCCATGCCCGCCAGCGCTTTCAGCGGCTGGTTGAAGGACTACAAGCCATTGGTTAAAAAAGGTAATGATACATCTCCTCCCTTTCATCATTTTCGGGAGGATATAACGTCAGGAGGGTTCTTTACCGCCCATAACCTGCGTATCCGCCAATTCCTCGGCGCCCTCCAGGGCAAGGCGGAATTCCCTGCCCACGTCTTTGAGCCAAGCGCCGAATCCCACTGCCACCTCGGGGTCTGGCTTCAGCGTTTCAAGCAGAGGGCGCAGATCCCGGCAAGCATCCATACCCACCATCACCGTCTTCACGCCCTGGCCCGAACCGCCAAGGCTCAGTTCGATGCGGGGAATATGGACGCGGCCCGACAGACGGGCGTTCAACTCGCCCAGGAAAACCAGGCCCTCATGCAGGCCCTATCCCAATGGGGAGAAGATCGAAAACAGCCATCATCCCCTCCCATGCCAGCGGATCATTAGCGCCGGGGAGCCGGGAGTGCAGGGTTTCCCCACTCTCCGGAGAGCCGCTCCTTCTTCCGTGATCAGATCCGTGCAGAGACGCAAACACCGTGCCCGTGGCGATGGCTTGCGGCCAACTATGGGCTGACGTGAATGATCATGGCCGCCAAGATCAGGGTAACAGCCAGAAGTATGACTCCGTACAGGGAGTATAATATTTTATGGATGCGGTAGCAGCCCTGATCCACCTGCTTGACCGTGCGGATGAAGTTGACGCCGCCGATGACGAGATTGCTCACGCCCAGCACGATGAAAACGATCCCCATACCGGAGAAACTGTCGCCGGAAGTCAGCTTGGTGTGGAGCATGATGGACAATTGTTCGAGAAAAAAATCGAATTTCTCGATCACGAAACCAAATGCAATGAGCCCGATACCCGTTCGCACCCAGGCGAGAAAGGTTCTTTCTGCAGCCATATAGATGCGCGGATCAATAATTTCCTTTGCCGGCACGGTGATTCCTTTTTCAATATATTCAAGGTCTGTTAAAAAGCGGTAGGCGACCACGAACATGATGGCGACCGCAGGCCAGGTGAGCAGATCGTGGATTTCCTGGAAAAATACGGTCAGCCGGTGAAAGTGCAGCGCCGTAAAGAGGATGACGAGCCTTTCGGCAATCAACCCTGAGCCGATGGCCACAAAGATGAGCTTGAAATAGCCCAGATAGGTGCGCTCCAGGGCCATATAGAGCCGTGGTTCCTGCACGGTGGGAAGATGCTTGAGAATGATCATGGCTGGGGTAATCGCTCGGTACTGGCGTTTTTCACCAATTCGCCTTCCTGGATAATCGACAAATGCCGGGACGCCCGGCGAAAAGCCCGGACGCTGACGCAGCAAGGGCGCCTCCATGCCTGACCACAGTGCCCTGCAAACCGTGGAATGATAGCATACTCAGACCATGGTAAAAACGCCCATTCAGCCTGCCCTTGACCAATGGCCCCGGGATTGGTACCTTTTGCACCGTTCTCGTGGCGACTCGCGCTTCGCGGTCCCATGCAATGAGGAGCGACCGGGCGGTTAGCTCAGCGGTAGAGCACTGCCTTCACACGGCAGGGGTCGCAGGTTCAAACCCTGCACCGCCCACCAATTGAAACAACAAGTTACAGAGGAATGCGGGTGCACGCTAACTCTTGAGTGCATTTTCTGGTGCAGCATCTCCAAATGCACGGTCCAGGGCGGCCCTCTGAGCGTCCACCTGCAGATGGGCGTATCGCTCGGTCATTTTGACCGAGGAGTGCCCCAATATCCGGCTGATCGTGTACAGATCCGTACCCGAGGCCAAGAGTATGGACGCGCAACTGTGCCGCAGATCATGGAAATGCAGGTCAGGCATCCCGGCCTTTTCTCTGGCTCGGCGGAAACCTGTCTTGAGCCCTTCCTCGCCAATCGGCAGTGGAATGAAGGAGAGCCACGGTCGTAAGGGACGGATGATGGGCACAGTCCTTGTCG
>NZ_JBMFWL010000052.1:0-6103 GCF_049965315.1 Acidithiobacillus sp.
GGCCCTCAAGACCACGCCCTACGGCATCGCCTACATCGGCATCAGTTGGAAGAAGCCGGTGGAAGAAGCCCATCTGGGTCTGGCCATGCTGGAAAACCGCGCCAACCAGTTCGTGTTGCCGACGGTGGCCAATGCCAAGGTTGCAGCGGGTGAAATGGTCGCCAAGACCCCTGCCGACGAGCGCATCAGCCTGGTCTATGCCCCGGGTGCCAAGTCTTACCCCATCATCAACTACGAGTATGCCATCGTCAGCAAGACTCAGCCCAATGCCCAGGTTGCGGCGGAACTGCGCAAGTTCCTGAACTGGTCCATTGATCCCCAGGGCGGCAATGCGCCGCACTTCATTCAGGCGGTGAACTTCGTTCCCCTGCCAGACAGTGCTGTGGCCCTCTCGCGCAAGCAGATTGCCGAAATCCAGTAAGCGGTGCCCGGAGCCGGGTGTTCATGCCCGGCTCTTTCTGATATTTTTTGCGGGCTTCTCTACTTTTATCCAGGCGCTTTGGAAAGCGGCATCACGGCTTGCCCTGGCAAGGGAGCGCCACCTGTTTTCCAAAACGTCGTTTTTGAGGTACTCATGTCGGTACGAGACAAAACACTATGAAATTCCCGGTCTTTCGCAGTTCCCTGGTGGCCATGGCCAGCCTGCTGCCTTTGTCCCTGCTGGCGCTGATCACCTTTCTCACCCTCTACTCCTGGCCGGCCATTCAATACAACCAGTTTCATTTTCTCTGGACCAATGACTGGGACCTGGGCAATCTCTACGGCAATCCGGTGATGGAACACGGCTTCCAGGTCATGCCTCATGCCCGTTACGGCATCTGGTTCCTGATCGTCGGCACCGTGGCCAGTTCCTTCATCGCCATGGTCCTGGCCCTCCCGCTGGCCATCGGTGCGGCGGTTTTTTTGTCGGAGGGAATGCGCAAATCCCGGGCGGCGCCCCTATCCCTCTTTGTGGACCTTCTGGCGAGCATTCCCAGCGTGGTGTATGGGCTTTGGGGGTACGCGGTGCTGGTTCCGCTCCTGGGTCAGCATGTCTATCCGGCCATGGCCCATGCCCTGTCCTTCGTACCTTTCTTTGGCGGTGCCCCGGGGAGCGGCTACGGTCTGCTCACGGCATCCCTGGTATTGACCGTCATGATCGTACCGCTCATTTCCGCCACCCTCCGCGAATCCATCAACATGACCGACCCGGCCCTCAAGGAAGCGGGGCGCAGCCTGGGTTTGAGCCGCCTCGAAGTCTTTTGGCATGTGGTCCTGCCCAAACTCCGCACCGTGGTCATTGGCGTTAGCATCCTGGCCCTCGGCCGCGCGCTGGGGGAAACCATGGCGGTGTTGATGGTCAGCGGCAATGCCCTCAATTATCTGCCCAACAATATTTACACGCCGATCTCCACCATGGCGGCCTTCATTGCCTCGCAACTGGATAGCGCCTTGCAGGACCCCACCAATATGGCCGTCCAGGCCCTCTCGGAAATCGCCCTGGTCCTTTTGCTCATAGCCGTGGCAGTGAATATCATTGCCCGCCTGATATTGTGGATGGCGAGGGTACGCTGATGGCCACTGAAACGATGGAAACGATGAAAATCAAGGCAGTGGAAAGAAGGTATGCGCCTTCCTTGCGCCGCCAATGGGGTAACACGCTGGGCTGGCTGGCCATCATGGCCGCTTTTCTGATCCTGGCAGGGGCCTTTTTCTCCATTATTGGCGAGGTGATGGTCAAGGCCCTACCGGTGCTGCGCCCGGCTCTGTTCACGGAGATCACCAACGGGATTGGCGGCGGCCTGAAGAATGCCATCGAAGGTTCCCTCGTGCTTTCCCTTGGTTCCCTGCTGGTTGCTGCGCCCATTGGCATTGCGGCGGGGATCTATCTCTCCGAGCATGGCGCGGGCCGCTGGGGCAGCGCGCTGCGTTTTCTCTCGGACGTGCTGGTGGGCGTGCCGAGCATCGTTCTGGGATACTTTGGTTACATCGCCATGGTGATTTATCTGGGTTGGCAGTTTTCCGTCGCCGCCGGCGTGATTACCCTGGCGGTGATGCTGCTCCCCTATATCGCCCGCTCCACCGAATTGGCCATGGCCAATATTCCCAACGCCGTGCGCGAGGCGGGATATGGGCTGGGCGCCGGAGAAGGTCATCTCGTCTTCAAGGTGCTCCTGCCGGGCGCGGCGCCGGCCATCATGACCGGGATATTCTATGCCGTGGCCCTGTCCATGGGCGAGACGGCCCCCTTGCTGTATACGGCGGGTTGGTCCAATTACATGTGGAATGGCCACATGACTCAAGAACCCATCGGCTATCTGACCTATGTGATCTGGTCCTTCATCAACGAACCCTTCGCCGAATCGCACATGCTCGCCTTTGCCGCCGCCTTTCTCATCACCTTCGGCGTGCTCATGCTCATCCTGCTGGGTCGCTGGATGCTGGTCCGCAGCCAGCGCAAACTGGGCGCCTACCGCTGAGCGAAGGGCTCAGGCCCGGGCTCGGCGGCGGACGAGCCGCTCCAGGAAGCGGTAGATTCCGGGCATGATCAGGAGTACCAGCGGCACCTCCACGATCAAGCCGGAGATGATGGCAATGGCCAAAGGCGCCTGCATCTGCGCCCCCGCTCCCAGGCCGAGGGCGAGGGGCAGCAAGGCCAGCATGGCGATGATGGCGGTCATGAGAATGGGGCGCAGGCGCGCGCGCCCGGCGCGAATCAACTCTGCCACATCGCTGTTCTGCGCCTCGGCGAAGTAAAAAATGGCCGTTTCGGTGACGATGCCGACAATCATGGTCATGCCGATCATGGCCGTGATGTTCCGTTGGGTGCCGGTGAGCCAGAGGCCTACGAACACGCCGCCCAGGGCGAGCAGGGCCGTCGCCAGGATGCTGATGACGATGGTGAAGCGTTCATAGAGGAAGAGCAGCAGCACCGCCACCAGCAGGATCGCCGCCACCAGCACCATGGCCAGTTCCCGCATGGCCTGCTGCTGCTCCTGATAAAGCCCCCCGTACTGGAGATAGACCCCGGGCGGCAGAGTAAGATGGGCCAGGCGCGCCTGCACTTCGTGCATGACCGTACCCATGGCCCGGCCTTCGATGCGCGCGGTCACCGCCACCATGGGCTTGAGATTTTCCTGATTCAACTCCGCCTGTCCGGCTTGGGCGTTGATGGTGGCCACCCTGGCCAGAGGGAAGTAATGGCCATCCGGGGCCAGGATGGGCAGCGCCCGCATCCGGGCCATGTCGTCCCAAATGGCGCGGGGGGCCCGTACCCGCAACCCGATGACCTCTTGCCCCTGGGGGATGCGGCTGGCCACCCGCCCGTCCATGAGGGTTTGCAGTTGCGCCGTAATCTGCGCCGGTGCCATCCCCTCCAGGGCGGCTTTGATGGGATCAATGCGGATGTTCATGGCGTCGCCGGCAATGGTGACCCCATCGAAGACCTGGGTTACGCCGGAGATGCCATGGATGGCCCCGGCAATGCGGGCAGCCGTAGCTTGCAGCACCTGGGGGTTGCTGCCGAAGACCTTGACCTCGATGGGTTGCGGCACGGCCGTGAGATCGCCGATGAGGTCTTCCATGAGCTGGCCCGTTTCCACCCGCAAGCCGGGCACTTGGTCATGGATACGCTGACGGACGCTTTGCATGATCTGCCAGATGCTGCGACTGCGGTGTTTTTTCAGGCGGATGAAAAAGTCACCCTGGTTGGCCTCGGTAATGCCGCCGCCCAATTGCAGGCCGGTGCGGCGAGAGTAGCTGGCGACTTCCGGTGTCCGGGCGAGTATCTGCTGCACCTGCTCCAGGAGGCGGTCGGTTTCCGCCAGAGAGGTGCCGGGGGGGGCCTTGTAGTCGAGGACGAACCCTCCCTCGTCCATGTCCGGCATGAAACCGCTGCCCACCTGGGTGTAGGCCCAGCCCCCGAGGCCCACCAGCGCCAGGACGATGGGCAGGAGGAGGAACGGCCGTGCCAGCAAGCCGCCCAGGAATGCCCCGTAGCGCTCCTTCACCCGACCCATGACGCGCCCTTCCCGCTCGGCCGCCTCGGCATCCTGACGACGCAGGAGGGCATCGGCCAAGAGCGGCACGGCGAGATAGGCCACCAGAAAGGAGATGACCAGGGCGGCGGCGATGGCAATGGCGAGGGCCTGGAAAAAGGCCCCCGTAACGCCCGACAGGAAGGCCAGCGGTGCAAAGATGATGATGGTGGCCGCCGAGGAACCCGCCAGGGGCCGGCTCATCTCCAGGGCGGAATGCAGCACCGGCACCTTTTCCCCGGGGTGCTCGGCGATGCGGCGCATGATGTATTCGAGCATGACCACGGCATCGTCCACCACCAGCCCAACGGCTGCCGCCATGCCGCCGAGGGTCATGATATTGAAACTCATGTGCAGCACATAGAGGATGAGCACGCTGGCCAGGAGCACGCTGGGCAGCACGATGGCCACGATGAAGGTAAGCCGCAGGTTGCGCAGGAAAACCAGCAGCACCAGGGCGGCCAGGGCGGCACCGATGAAGATGGCATCGCGCACGCTGCTGGCGGCGCTGGTGATGAGTTGGCTCTGGTCGTACCAGGTGCTGATCTTGACCCCCGCCGGAATGCTTTTGGCCTCCGTGCGCAGCAGGCGGCGAATGGTCTGGTCGATGGCGACGGTGTTGGCGCCGATCTGTTCTTTGATATTGACCAGGACCGCCGGCTTGCCGTTGGCCGTCACCGTCGTCCATTGCGGCACGGTGCCCTGCCGCACCTGGGCGACGTCATCCAGCTCCACCACCCCGTCCGCGCCGGTCTTGAGCACGGTATGGCCGATATCCGTGACATTTTTCAGGGGGCTTTGACTGAGCACCTGGTAGAGGCGGTAGTGCCTTT
Organism: Acidithiobacillus sp.; assembly: GCF_049965315.1. Lineage (GTDB taxonomy): Bacteria > Pseudomonadota > Gammaproteobacteria > Acidithiobacillales > Acidithiobacillaceae > Acidithiobacillus_B. The sequence goes on from NZ_JBMFWL010000052.1 coordinate 4,850, forward strand.
GCAAACGTCCCACCGCCGTGATGATGTTGTTGTCGGCCAGGGCCCGCTCCACATCGGCGCTGCTCAAGCCGTAACTTTGCAGGCGCATGGGGTCCACCACCACCTCGTACTCGGCCTGGGTGCCGCCCTGCACTTCCACCTGGGCCACGCCGGGAATGGCCAGCAGGCGCGGGCGCAGATCGTAATAGGCATAGCGGCGCAAGGCCACGGGGTCCAGGGTGGAGGAATTCAATGCCAGACCGAGGATGGGGAAGACCGTGGGATCCATGCGCCGGGCCCGGAAACGGGTATCGGGCGGCAGTTTGGGCAGGACCTGGTTGACGGCGGACTCCACCTGCAGGAGGGCCGGCACCATGGGGGTGCCCCAGGCGAACTGGACCGAAATGTCGGCGGCGCCCCGGCTGGTGGTGGAGCGGATGCGCTCCACGCCGGGCACGCCGCGCAAGGCCTGTTCCAAAGGCTGGGTGACCTCGATCTGGGTGCGGGAAATGGGCAGGTTGCCCGCATCCACGCTCACCACGACGCGCGGGAAGCTGATGGTGGGGAAGAGGGAAACCGGTAGGCGAAAGGCTGCCATGCCGCCCGCCAGGACCAGGACCACGAGCATGAAGAGGAGCGAGCGGCGGTGGCGCTGTAACCAGTCACCCATCATTGCCCACCCTCCACGCGCAAGGCCATGCCATCGTGCAGTTCATAATTGCCCAGGCTGACCACCCGTTCGCCCGCCTGAAGCCCTTTTTTCACCGCAATCCAGCCCTTTTCCTGCCAGCCGGTCTCGATCCAGCGGCGCTGGGCCCGCCCATGAACGGCCACGAAACAGTAGGAGCGGCCCTGGCTCTGCAGCACGGCGCTATCGGGTATGGCCAGGTCCCGGCCCTGTCCCACCAGGATGCGCGCATGCACCATGCCGCCGGGCAGGAGGGCCGGGTTGGCGGGAACCGGCACCACCACCTGGGCCAAACGGGTTTTGGGGTCCACCTGCCAGTAAATTTGGGTGACCCGGCCGGCGACGGGGGTGGCGCCGCCATAGACCGGCTGGATTTGCACGACATCGCCGCGATGGACGCGGGTCAGGTCTTCGGGTTCCACCCCCAACAGGACCCGCAATTGATCGCCCTTGCTCAAACGCAGCAGCGGCTGACCGGCCGGAACCAAGTCCCCTTGATGCACCGCCACCGATTCCACCACCCCGTTCATGGGGGCACGCAAGGCGCCGCTCTGGAGCGTATGCAAACGGGCGCCGATATCCCGTAA
>NZ_JBMFWL010000053.1:0-5694 GCF_049965315.1 Acidithiobacillus sp.
CTTCCGACTCGATTTCATGGTATCCATGGCTCCATTTTTTCACACTTCAGAGCCTCCACGAAAACCGGGGGGATTCAGTACTCCGTTGATCCGGTGTTCCAGCAGTAGCCGGGCGATCTCCGCCACCGGGGTCTGCGGCGCGACGGTAAGCGGATCCGGAGTCATGAGTTGCTCTACTTTCATTTCGTCTACTCCTCTCTGTCCTATGCTTGTCGGTCCCTCGGATCCGATCACTACGGTCACGACGCCGGATTCAGCAGCGATCGCAAGTGGTCTATGCCCACCGGCTCCTCTGCCTGCATCGGTACCAGGGCGACGCGTTTGGCGTAGCGGGTGCGAACCGCCTCGATCTGGGCCACCTCCAACGCGGCGCGCTGCTTCAGCAAGGGCGACGCAGTCGGCGCAGCGGCCAGGCTGTTGTTGATGACCCAGGCCCACGGCTCGATGCCTGCACGACGCAGGTCTTCCTGCAGTTGCGCGGCCTCCAGGACCGGAGTGGGTTCCGGCAGGGTCACGATCAACACCTTCGTCCGTTCCGGGTCCTGCAACTGCATCATCGGCGTGGTGTAATGCACCTGCGGATCGATGAGGTGGCGGGTCACTTCGCGATGATAGGCCCCGGTGGCGTCCAGCAGCAGCAGGGTATGCCCGGTTGGTGCGGTATCCATCACCACGAATTGCTTGCCGGCCTCGCGGATGACGCGCGAGAACGCCTGGAACACCGCGATTTCCTCGGTGCAGGGCGAGCGCAAGTCTTCTTCCAGCATGGCACGGCCTTCGGCATCCAGGTCTTTGCCTTTGCTGTCCAGCACCTGCTGGCGATAACGCTCGGTTTCCACCTCCGGGTCAATGCGGCTGACTTCCAGATTATCCAGCGAACCGGCCAGCGTGTCGGACAGATGCGCGGCGGGGTCGGAGGTGGTCAGGTGAACGGGCAGGCCGCGTTCGGCCAGCGCCACCGCCACCGCAGCCGCCAGGGTGGTTTTGCCGACTCCGCCCTTGCCCATCATCATGATCAAGCCGTGACCCGTTCCAGCGATCGCTTCAACCAGCGTCGACAAGCGCGGAAGGTCAACGCATTGGACGGGCGCACCGCTACCGGCGGGGACGATTTCGTCTCGATCAGCGAACAGGCTGCGCAGCGCTCCGACGCCGACCATGTTGAATGCCTTGAGCGGCAATTGATCGACTGGCAGATCGCGCAGCGCGGCGGGCATGCCTGCTATGGCCGCCTGCTCGCGGTGGCGTATGGCAGCGGCCAGCGCGTCGTGAACGGCTTCGCCGGCTGGCAGCACACCGTTGATGACCAGGTTCTGCCGGGTCAGGCCGATGGCGGCCAATTCCTGATGGGTGCGGGCGACCTCATCCAGCGTGGTTTTCTGCGCGCGGGCGACCAGCATCAGGCGCGTGCGCTCGGGATCGGACAGCGCCTTGACCGCTTCGGCATAACGCTGGCGTTGCTTTTCCAGGCCCGCCAGTGGACCGAGGCACGACGCGCCTTCCGGATTTTTCTCGATAAAGCCGCTCCACGCGCCGGACAATTGCAACAGGCGAATGGTATGGCCAGTCGGCGCCGTGTCGAAGACGATGTGATCGTAGTCGGCAGTCAGTGCCGCATCGGTCAGCAAAGCGGTGAATTCGTCGAAGGCCGCGATTTCGGTGGTGCAGGCTCCGGAGAGCTGTTCTTCGATGCCTTTGACCACGGCGTCCGGCAGAGCGCCGCGCACGGGGCCCACGATGCGCTCCCGGTACTGTTGTGCGGCCTGTTGGGGATCGATTTCCAGGGCGAATAGCCCGGGCACCGTAGCAATGGCGGTGATCCTGTTGCCGATAGCCTGACCGAATACCTGACCGACGTTGGACGCCGGGTCGGTGCTCACCAGCAAGACCTTCTTGCCCAGTCGAACCAGGTGAATGGCCATGGCACAGGACAGCGACGTTTTACCAACGCCCCCCTTGCCAGTGAAAAACAGAAAGGTGGGCGGGTTTTGTAGGAAAAGCATGCCGAAGTCCCCGTTGGAACATACGCCGATGATGAACCGTTCAGCAGGTTCCGCCGCCACCGCAACAGCCGCCAGAAGGGCTTTCCATGGCTGGCGCCGCCGCCAACCCGGCCCAGCGGAGCAGTTCCCCGCGGGTGGGATAGCGCCCGGCCAGGGCGATCTCCCCTTCGACCAAGATCAGCGGCAACGCTTCGGCGCCAGAACGATCCAAAAACTGTTTCACCACCGAATTGTGGACAAAGGCCATGGGTTCCTGGCTGAGGTTGTAGCGTACCAGATCGATTCCCTGGCCTTTCGCCCAGTCCGCGTCGGCAGAAAAGCGCACCAGCGCAGGATCTATGGTCGGACCGCATACGCCCGTACTGCAGCACATGGCGGGGTCATACACACGGATTTTGGTCATGATGAAGTCTCCTGAAAGAATGGATGCCGTCTGAAAAGCCACGATTACCGTTCACCGATGCGCGCCAGTTCGGCTTGCAGGGCCGGGCCGCCACCTTCTTCCCACTGTGTCCAGGGCAGGGCCAGAAAGGCTTCGATCCGACGACGCAGGATCTGGTAGGCGGTGGTGAAGGCCGCCTCGATCTCCGCCTCGCTGCCCGTTGCCTTGGCGGGGTCTTCCACGCCCCAATGGGCGCGGAGCGCCGGGCCGAGATAGGCGGGGCAGGTCTCGCCGGCGGCGCTGGCGCAGACGGTGATGACGATGTCGGGCGTTTCCGGCAGGTCGTCCCAGGATTTGCTGTGCAGACCCTCCGTGGGAATCCCCTCGCGCTGGAGCAAGGCGAGCGAGCGGGGATGCACAAACCCCGTCGGGTGACTCCCGGCGCTCATGGCATGCATGTGCGGGCCCGTGAGGGCATTAAAGGTGGCCTCGGCAAGGATGGAGCGGCAGGAATTGCCGGTGCATAAAAACAGAATGTTGAGAGATTTCATTTGGCCCTCGACTGCGTGCAGGAAAAAGAAGGCTCGCCGCCCGGCATTGCGCCAGGGGCGCACAACTCCGGCCGATGCCCGCAACAATTGTCCGTGAGATAGGCAATGAGCCCTCCCACTGCCATCAGACAGGCCCGGTAGCGTTGGTAGCGGCCTTCCCGATGACCGCTTACCAAGCCGGCATATTGCAGGGTTTTGAGATGAAAAGAGATGCTGTTTCCGGGAATATCGAGCCGTGCGGCAATGTCCCCGGCAACGAGACCGTCGGGTTCGTGCTCCACCAAGAGGCGATAAATATTTAGTCGGACGGGGGACGCCAATGCTTCGAGCAGACGGATGACGTGATCTTGCTGTGTTTCCATTGATCAACTCCAGAATAGTTATTGAAGTATTGACATATTTCCGGGGATCGTCAAGACTCAACCTCGCATTCTCAAAGCCCGCGTTTCAAGGAGTGGCTCCGTCCATGTTGGCTATCGTGATCTTCGTTATCACCCTCATCCTGGTGATCTGGCAACCGCGTGGGCTGGGCATCGGCTGGAGCGCCATGGGTGGCGCGTTGGTGGCGCTGGCGACCGGCGTCATTCACTGGAGCGATATTCCCATCGTCTGGCATATCGTCTGGGACGCCACCTTTACTTTCGTAGCGCTGATCATCATTTCCCTGATTCTTGATGAGGCGGGCTTTTTCCACTGGGCGGCCCTGCATGTCGCACGCTGGGGGAGAGGGTCCGGGCGCCTTCTCTTTCCCCTGATCGTCATGCTTGGGGCCAGCATCGCTGCGGTTTTCGCCAACGATGGCGCGGCGTTACTGCTCACCCCCATCGTCATGGCCATCCTCTTGCGCCTCGACTTTACGCCTGCGGCCACCTTTGCCTTTGTCATCGCCACGGGCTTTGTGGCCGATACTACCAGTCTGCCACTCATGATCTCCAACCTGGTCAATATTGTCAGCGCCAACTATTTCCAGATCCCCTTTGATCGCTATGCGCTGGTGATGATACCCGTCGATCTGGTGGCCCTGGTTGCCACCCTGCTGGTGCTCTGGTTCCGTTTCCGTAACCACCTGCCGCGTCACTATCCGCTCGGCGGACTGGAGTCGCCCGCCACCGCGATTCGCGACCCGCTGGTTTTCCGGGCCAGCTTTCCGGTATTGATGACGTTGCTGGCGGCCTACTTCATTACGGCGCACTGGCAGGTGCCGGTATCCGTGGTGACCGGCTCTGGCGCGCTGGTTTTGCTGGCCATCGCTGGAAGGTGGGCGCGCGGTGGGCGCGGCGCCCGGATCCCGGTGCGTAAAGTGCTGCGCGAAGCGCCCTGGCAGATCGTGATCTTCAGCTTGGGCATGTATCTGGTGGTGTACGGCCTGCGCAATGCCGGACTCACCGATTATCTAGCGATGGCATTGCAGTGGCTTGGGGGACAGGGGCAGGTGGTCGCGGCGGTGGGTACGGGGGTATTGAGTGCGGCACTCTCCTCCATCATGAACAATATGCCTGCCGTGCTGGTGGGGGCACTGGCCATTCATCATGCCCAAGGCCTAAGTCCGATGATCCGGGAAATCATGGTCTATGCCAATATTGTGGGCTGTGATCTCGGCCCCAAATTCACGCCCATCGGTAGCCTGGCTACGCTGCTCTGGCTCCATGTGCTGCAGCGCAAGGGCATGACCATCACCTGGGGGCAGTATATGAAAACCGGGCTATTGATCACGCCGCCGGTGCTTCTGCTCACTCTGCTGGCATTGGCCTTCTGGCTGCCGGTGACGGGCCTTTCCTGATGCACATCCTCGGCCTGCTGCTCAATGCTCACCCTGCCGAGCGCCTGTCCAATACCTTGAATCTCTCTTTCCCCGGGGTGGCGGGCTGGCAACTCCTCGCCGCCGTCCCGGAGATCGCCGCACCCACGGGCTCCGCCTGTCATGCGGGCGGCCATACAGTGAGTGATGTCCTGGCGGCGATGTCCATGCCCCGGGAACAAGCCTTGGGTGCGATCCGTTTGAGTTTGGGCCGATTCACCACCACGGCGGAGATCGAGGAGGCGGCAAGCGTTCTGATCGCCGCTTGGCGGCGCCTGACGGGGGCGGTAGGCTGATGGATCCCGCGTCTTATGACGCTTGGTACGATACCGCCCGCGGGCGCTGGATCGGCATGGCCGAGTTCCGCCTGCTCTCCAGGCTGCTGCAGGCTCGGCCGGGGGACACGCTCCTGGACGTGGGCTGTGGCACTGGATGGTTCACCCGCCGTTTTGCGGAGGAAGACCTCCTCGCCAGTGGTCTGGATCCAAACCCGGACTGGCTTGCCTTCGCTCAAGCCAAGGGTCCTCCCGCGACCCGATGGATCCTGGGGGATGCCCGTGCCCTGCCCTTTCCCGACCGCAGTTTCGACCGGGTGGTTTCGGTCGCGGCCTTGTGCTTCGTGGAAGAGGAGCGCCAAGCCGTGGCCGAGATCGTGCGGGTGACGCGGCAGCGCTTTGCCATCGGCTGGCTCAACCGGACGAGCCTGCTCTACAGGCAGAAGGGCCGGGGCGGTGGAAGCGGGGCCTATCGTGGGGCGCGCTGGCATCGTCCCCGCGAAGTGCTCGACTTCTTCTCCGGCCTGAGGGTGCGCCGGCTGGCGGTACACTCCGCCATCTTCCTCCCTTCCGGGAACCGCGTGGCGCGAGCGATGGAACGGCTACTGCCCCATACGCTGCCCTGGGGCGGCTTGGTGGTGGTCTCGGGAGAGACGGCGTAGTTTTTGGGGCCGAACCAGATGGG
>NZ_JBMFWL010000054.1:0-5032 GCF_049965315.1 Acidithiobacillus sp.
CCGCAATTTTCCTCCTGCCACCAGGAAGTGCAGGCGCTTGCCCACATCCGTGCCCTCAATGCTCAGGCTGCGGCCCTCCAGCGCCGCGAGATCGGCGCTGCGCTCGCCGAGGAGACGATTCATGATCCTGGCCGCCGCATCCGCAAGCAAAGGTTCCGGCATGCTCCTCAGGGCGAGGAACAGCGGCCAGCGGGGCAATGACGGCAGGGCCGGGAGGCGGATCGGCGGATAGAACGGAGCATGGATATTCACGGGCGCTTCTCCAAGTCAGAATATTAGGATAATAGAATACTTATATTGTTATATTGAAAGCCCTTGTCAAGGGTGCGTTCCTTCCCGCGCCGCTGACAGGTCAGAGGCAACGCCATTCGCCGGCGCCATCCGACCCGTCCCGACACACCCTATATTCGCCGCAACCCATGCCGAATTCATTGATCTCGGTCAAGGCGCTTTCCCGCGCCTTGCGCTTTACTATCAAGCCAGTGGGTCGACTATGGAAATGCCTTATGGATGCTGGTCTCGGGGCGCGATTGCGCGCCATGGCGGTACAATTGGGCACTGCCCCCCACCGCCTGTTTTTCCTCGCCGGCGCCATCCAACTGGTCCTCACCCAAGCGTACTGGATGGCGAATTTGGCGGCTTTCACCATCTCCCTGCCGGGATTACCCGGCGCCGCGGGGGCCAATCCCTTCCTCGCCCATGGGTTTTTGATGATCTACGGGATATTCCCTTTTTTCATCATCGGCTTTTTATTCACCGCCTATCCCCGCTGGCTGGAAGGACCGGAGATCCCGAGATCCGCCTACCGGTGGGTGTTCTTCGCGCTGGCGGGGGGAATATTCCTCGCCTATCTGGGGATACTTGCCTTCGCGCCGCTGCTGACGGCGGGCGCCGCCCTCTTTTTGCTCGGCTATCTTGGCGTGCTTTGGCAATTGGGGCGGGTGTACCGCCTTTCCCCGCATCGGGACAAAAGGCACGAGGCCTATGTCTGGTCCTGGCTGACAGGCGGCGCCGTGGGGCTCGCGCTGTTCATCGCCGGCATGTACCAGGACCGCCAGACCTGGATAGGCGCGGCATTTTCCGCAGCCTTATGGCTGTGTCTGGCGCCCTTGACCGTTACCGTCTGCCACCGTCTGATCCCCTTTTTCAGCAGCCGGGTAATCCCGGGCTACCGGATGCTCCAAGCCGCCTGGGTCCTGCCGCTGGTGGCCGTGTTCAGCATCGGGCATTTCCTCCTGCGCTGGGGCTTCGGGACCCCATGGTGTCTGTTCAGCGACCTTCCGTTCCTTGCTCTCGCCCTGCATCTCAGCATCCGCTGGGGACTGCTGCGCAGTTTCCGGAATCGGCTGCTGGCCATGCTCCACGTGGGTTTCGCGTGGCTCCCCATGGCCCTGGCCCTTTATGTGGCACGCGGCCTGCTGTCTGCCCTGGGCAACCCCTTCTCTCTGGGTTTTGCGCCGCTGCACGCCCTTGGGATCGGCTTTTTGACGAGCACCTTGCTGGCCATGGCCACCCGCGTGAGTCTGGGGCATTCCGGGCGGCCGCTGGCGGCGGACCAGGTCGCCTGGTGGACCTTTTGGGGCATCGGTGCCGTGGCTCTGCTGCGGATCTGCGCTGCCTTGCCCTGGCTGGCCGCTTGGCGTGCCGACCTGTGGCTGGGGACGAGCATCCTGTGGTTGCTGGCCGTAATCCCATGGACCTGGCGTTACGGCGCTCTGTACCTGCGGCCCCGCGCCGATGGAAGGCCCGGATGATGCACCCGGCGCTCACGCCAGGAGACTGGCCGGGGCAGGGTTGAGTAAGCCCAGCGCTTGCCGCAGCGTGATTTCGCCGACACGCGCCGGGACGATGGTAAGGGAGACTTACACTCGATATTGCACGACATCGCTCCTTGAAACGGCCGCCCCTAGGGTAATGAAGCCTCAACCGGCACGCCGCCGCGCCGCCATCGCCGCACCGATCTGCCCCAGGGATTCCGGATCCAGGCGGCTCGCCAAGGGATAGATCACCATTTCTTCGTTGCCCATGTGCTCGCGCAAGCCGGCCGCATAACCGCGAAGATCCGGCAAGGAGGACTTTTCCCCGGCGGCGACGGTTTCCAGGAATGGTTCCAGAACAGCCCAGCCGTTAAGTTGCTGACCATGCTGAGCGACGAGTTCCAGAATGGTGCCGGCGAGCTTTTCCTCTCTGCTATCCAAAACGGTCAGCAACCGCGGGAAAAGGTCCATTTCCTCGTCCGCGAAATGCAGCGGCGCCGCGTTCCGGAAATAGCGCAGCGCCCGCTGGGCGGCGGTGCGCGCCCGCTCGTCGGGGCCGTGGCGGAGCAGATAATCCGGCAGGCGCTCCAGGGTGACGCAATGGCCGCGCATAAGCCCATGACAGGCCTGGAGCACCGCCAGCGGCCGCCGGAAGGCCGCCGGCGGAACGTCACCCGCCGGGGCACCGGCCATTAAATGCTCCGCTGCTTGGCGCGCACCACTTCGTAAGGGCGGATCAGGTAGTTGAAGGGCACCGTCCAGATGTGCACCAGCCTGGTGAAAGGGAAAAGGAGGAACATCGTCATCCCGAAAAACATGTGGACCTTGTAGATGAGGGGAATCCCCGCAAGCATAGCCGGATGGGGCTGGAAGGTGGCGATGCCTTTCAGGTAGCCGCCGAGCACCTCCATGTTGGCGACATTGCCCGCCATGAGATCGGGAACGGTGGTGGCCTGGGTCACCAGGCCCAGGAGCAGGGTCACGATGAGCCAGAGCAGGATGAAGAGATCGCTCTTCCGCCCGGCCGCCCGTACCTGGGGATTGAGCATGCGCCGGAGCAGCAGCATCAGGCCGCCGATCATGGCGAGGATGCCGAAGGTGATCCCGGCCGAGGAGGCCACCCATTGGTGCTGGATGGGGTTGAAGCCCAGCCACTCGAAGGCCGGGGTAAGCAGGCCGACGAAGTGGCCGGCAAAGAGCATGAGAATGCCCACGTGCCAGAGATTGCTGGCCCACAGCATATAGCGGCGCGAGGCGAGAAGCTGGCTGGAATAGCTGGTCCAGCCGTACTGCTCCCGGTCGTAGCGGATGATGGAGCCGACGAGAAAGATGGTGCCGGCGATGTAGGGATAAACGCCGAAGAGCAAAAGATTCAGGTTCATGGCATGCACTCCTTCATGGTGCTGAGTTCAGCGAGCCGACCTCGGCGCTCCACGAAGCGCACCAGGCTGGCATAAGGGCTTTCGGCCTTTTCGAGGTGGTCGCCCAGGGTTTCGACGGCGTGGACGGCATTGCCCAAAAAGATCCTGGCCTCGTCGTCATCCAGGGTCGAGGCATACTCCAGGATGAGTGGCAGGTAATCGGGCAGTTCATTTCCCACGATGGCCAGCCCATAGCTTTCATAATGCTCGGCCAAGTGGATCATGGCGGGACCCCGCTCGCGATCCCCTTCCTCGAAGAGGTGATAGGTGAGATGGAGGTCGTGGTCCGGATTCAGGTCGAAGGTCTGCACATAGGCAGACTCCAGGTCCAGGGGAAGCTGGCTTTCCATCCAATGGACCATGCCGAGCAGGGCGCTACGTTCCTCCCGCTCCAGGTCCGGGGCGGTGACGAGATAATCCCGGATCTCCGGTAGGGCCGCCCGCAGTTCCGCATCGGGATAACCCAGCAGGGCGGAGACGACCTGATACAGGCGATTCCTCACTTCGGTGTCCATGGTTACCCCCTTTTCCCGCGCGGGAAGAATTGCAGGGGCTGGACCGGCTCCACCGCCCCTTTCCGTCGCTGCGGGAAAAGACTGGTGGCACTCTCGCCCTCGCTGCTGGTATTGCCGAAACTGATCCCGTTCTGCCCCTGCAAGGCGTAGGGATCGTCTATCTTTACTTCCTGATGGCTGGTGGGGATCACGAAGCGATCCTCATAATTGGCGATGGAGAGGAGTTGCCACATCTCCTTGGCCTGCTCCTCGCTAAGACCGGCCGCCGCCAGGACCCGGGCATCGGCCTGGCCCTCCACATGGATGGACCGCTCATAGCTGCGCATGGCGATCAACTTGCGCAGGGCGGCGGCGACGGGCGCCTCCTGACCCGCGGTGAAGAGGTTGGCCAGATAACGCAACGGGATGCGCAGATTCTCCACCTGGGGGATGACGCCATCGGGCCCCATGGGCAGATTCCCTTGCTCCATCTGCGACTGCACGGGAGAAAGGGGCGGCACATACCAGACCATGGGCAGGGTGCGGAATTCCGGATGCAAGGGAAATGCGATCTTCCAGTCCACCGCCATCCGGTAGATGGGAGACTCCTGCGCCGCCTTGACCCAGGAGTCTGGAACGCCATCGCGATAGGCCTGAGCGATCACCTCGGGATCGTTGGGATCGAGGAAGATGTCGAGGTGGGCCTGGTAGACATCCTCGACGGCGTCCTTGCCCGCGGCGTCGCTGATCCGGTCGGCGTCGTAGAGGATGATGCCGTTGGAGCGGATCCGTCCTACGCAGGTCTCCGAGCAGACCGTGGGCAGGCCGGACTCCACGCGGGGATAGCAGCCGATGCACTTTTCCGACTTCCCCGACTCCCAGTTGAAATACACCTTTTTGTAGGGACAGGCGCTCACGCACATCCGCCAACCCCGGCAACGGTCCTGATCCACCAGGACGATGCCGTCCTCCTCCCGCTTGTAGATGGCTCCCGAGGGGCAGGCCGCGACGCAGGCCGGGTTCAGGCAGTGGTTGCACATGCGCGGCAAGAAGAAGTGGAAGGTATGTTCAAAATCCGCGTAGACTTGTTTTTGAATTCGGTCGAAATTGCTGTCCTGGGAACGCTTGGCGAATTCTCCGGCCAGGTCGTCCTCCCAATTGGGGCCCCAGCTCACCTTGTCCATCACCGCCCCATCGATCTGCGACAGCGGGCGGGCGGTGGGGGCTGCCTCGGACAGGGGCGCGCTCACCAGGTGGTTGTAGTCGAAGGTGAAGGGTTGGTAATACCTGAATCCGTGAGTTCGCTGCCAGAAAGCAGGAGCAACGCTATGTTTTCCATGGTATAATGTGTCCTGGCTCG
>NZ_JBMFWL010000055.1:0-4759 GCF_049965315.1 Acidithiobacillus sp.
GTTTCAATGCCAGGGCGGCCTCCCGGTGGCCTTCATGCATGTGGGTTTCCAGGATATAGCGCAGGGCCAGGCCCCGCTCCGCCATGAACGACAGCAACGTCTCGACCTGTGCGGGGAGCGGATCCAGCACCACTGCCTCGCGCGTCACCGGATCGCCCAGCAGATAGGTCAGTAGGCCACTACCGGAGGTGCATAGCTGTCTGAAAATCATGACCCGATCGCCTCCCATTTGTGTCGGCGATCTTTACAGGCAAGTCTTGTGCCAAATCGGATTGACAGGTATGGAATAGCGTCGATCGACGTGCAATAATTTGTTTATATGGGACAAAGATGACTATCGCCCTGGGCGGAAAGGGTGTTCCGCCTGTCATGCTGTCGATCCTGTTTAGGCCGGACTGCCATTTCTGGCATTTTTTTGTTTTCCATAGCTGCTATAATTGGCATACCTGGGATGGGACCGGGATTTGCGGCCATACCAGGCAGCTTGCCAGGGATCCCGGCCATTCAAGGAGCTATCGACAAGGCATGGCACTGGTGCCTGGGGAAAATGCTGGCAGCGAGGCGTTGTGGGCGTGTACATTGCACGGGCCGTCAAGAGGGATCCATGGCTGATTTACTGCGACAACTGCGACCCGAGGTGACCTCGCTGCTGGACTGCTTCAGCGTACCGGCGGTCTTGCTCTGCGCGGATTACAGCATTCTGGCTGCCAATCAGGCCTATCGCCGGACCTTTGGCGATGGCCGGCCCTTGCGCGGTCGCTCCTGTTACCATCTGATGGCACAGGCGGGTTATGCCTGTGCGGGAGAGGGCCTGCATTGTCCCATCGAGGATTGTCAGCGGACCGGCACCGGCCAGCACGTGGTCCATCCGGGCAAGGCGGGCAATATTCAGATCGACCTGTACCCCATCCGCAATGAAAACGGCGAAAGCGTCTATTTTCTTGAGCTTCTGACACCCATTGGCGAACCAGGAAAGCTGGCCGCGCCGCTCATGGTGGGCCGTTCTGCTGCCTGGATGCAGGCCATCGCCCTTATTCATCGGGTCGCGCCCAGCGATGCGGCGGTCCTGTTGCTGGGGGAATCGGGGACGGGCAAGGAGTTGGCTGCCGCGGCGGTGCATCAGGGGAGCAGATACCATGACGGACCATTCGTCCCGGTGGATTGTTCCGGGTTGCCCGAAGGGCTCTTCGAAAGCGAGTTGTTCGGCCACGAAAAAGGGGCCTTTACGGGGGCCCATTCGCGCAAGATCGGGTTGGTGGAAGCGGCCAAGGGCGGCACCCTCTTTCTCGATGAGATGGGCGATATTCCCTTGAGCCTGCAGGTAAAGTTGTTGCGCCTCCTGGAGACGGGGGAATTTCGGCGGGTGGGGGGGGTCGATCCCATTCGTGCCCAATTCCGGCTGGTTTCCGCCACGCATCGCGATCTGGAAGGCATGGTGGCGGAGGGACGCTTTCGCCAGGATCTATTCTATCGCCTCAACACCTTCCCCATTTCTCTTCCGCCCTTGCGCGACCGCCGGGAGGACATCTCCATGTTGGCCGAGGCCATACTGCAGCGCTTGCCGGTGGGAAAGGGGCTGCGCGTCCATCCCGATGCCCTGGTTTTGCTGGAAGGGTATGATTACCCGGGCAATATCCGGGAGCTGCGCAATATTCTGGAGCGTGCGGCCCTGCTTGCCGATGACACCTGGATACGGCCGGAGCACCTGCCGCCTTCCTTGCAGAAAGGGGCGGCCCTGCAAACATTGACGGTGCCCGAGGCGGTGCCCGGCGTGGCCGGGATCATTCCGCTGGCCGAGCTGGAAGAGCGTTACTTGCGCTGGGCGAGCCAGAGCCATGGGGGGGACCGGCGTAGCTTGGCCCAACGTCTGGGGGTGAGCGAGCGAACATTGTATCGCAAGCTCGATGCCATCCGCAGCCAGGGAGAGTTGGCGAGGCCCGAGCATGGCTGACCCCCTATGGGAACCGGGCCTGATCGTGCGCGAGGGCGGAGCGGATAACGAATTGACCGTCATCCTGCTTCATGGCCTGGGGGCGGATATGGAGGATCTCGCCGGGATTGCCGAGGCCATGGAAGGGTGCAGGGGGGTTCGCTGGCTATTCCCCAATGCGCCGGTGCGCTCCGTCACCCTGAACGGTGGCGCCAGGATGCGGGCCTGGTACGACATTTACGGTTTCGGGGGCGCTGCCGGAGAAGATGGCGACGGCCTGGCGGCGATGGCCGGCGCGCTGGGGGTATTGCTCGCCGCGGAGCGGGCCCGGTCTGCGGGCCCCATCGTTTTGGGAGGCTTCTCTCAGGGTGGGGCCATGGCCCTTTATACGGCGTTGCACGCCCGCGAGCCGGTGGCTGGCGTTCTGGCCTTGAGCGCCTACCTGCCCCGCAAGGATCTCCTGCCCGCCGCGGCGGCGGATTCGCCGGCCATTTTCATGGCCCACGGTACTTTCGATCCCATCATCCCGCTGGACCTCGCCCGCCATGGTTTCGGGCTTCTGGAAGCCCGGGGCTATCGGGGGTTGTGGCGTGAATATGCCATGGGGCATACCATAATCGGAGAGGAGTTGGCGGATGCGGAACGGTTTTTGTGGGCGACCCGCGCCGCCGGGCGCCATGGGGAAGGGACATGAACGAGATCTTGATTGCGCAGTTTTTTCACGTTCTGGCGGTGGTGATCTGGATTGGCGGGATCTTCATGTTGGACCTGATGCTGGCGCCCCTCCTGGGGCGCTTCATTGCGGCGCAGGATCAGCGCGTCCATCTGCTTTATGGACTGCTCAGGCGTTTTTTCGCCTGGGTCTGGCTGGCGGGGGGAACGCTGGTCGTCACCGGCTATGGCATGGTCTTTCTCTATGGCGGTTTTGGCGCCCTCAGCCCGCCCATGTGGATCATGGTGGTGTTAGGCACCTGCATGGTGTTGCTGGCCCTGCACGTCTTTTTTGCACCGTTTCGGCAAATGGGTCGGGCGATCAGGCGGGAAGACTGGAAGGCGGCCGCCGGGGCCGCCGCCAAGGTGCGTTTTCTGTCCGGCATCAATCTCTTCCTCGCCTTTCCCACCATCCTCGCCGGGGTATGGGGCATTTTCGGAAGCAGCTAGTCCTCCCCGAAGATCTGCGCCTGCAGGCCCCAGCGCGCCGCCAGGGTTTCCGTGGCATTGAGCAGTTCTTCGGCCCGCGCCGGATGATTGAAGCGGGTTTGGGCGAGCTGACGGAGGAACTGTTCCCGATCCGCGGAAAGGGAGAGCAGGTGGATGAGTTCCCCCGCTTCCCGACCCACCACTTCGCCTCCCAGCAGCGCGCCGCTATCCATGTCCGCCAGGAGCCGGACAAAGCCCCGGCTGTCATCCTGGCCGAGGGCGCGAGGGGAGGTCTCGAAGGCGGCAAAACCGACGGCAGGCTCAAAGCCTTCCTCCTCGGCCTGATCGTCGTTCATGCCGATGCGCGCCAGTTCCACCGCCGAATAGATGAGTTCCGGTACCCACAAGGGGTCGCGGCCCCTGGGGCTGGCGGCCACGATGTTGTTGACGGCCAAAGTGGCGTCGGCCAGGGCCTGGTTGGCATTCATGAGCGGCCCGATCACGTCGCCGATGGCATAAATGCCGGCCTCTGCCGTTTCCAGGTAGTCATTGACCCGGACGAAACCGTTTTCATCCCGCGCAACCTTGGTGTTTTCCAGCCCCAGATCGTCCGTGAAGGGTTTACGGCCGGTGGCCAGCAGGGCCCAGTCGGCTTCCAGCATGCGGCCATCACTGGCGAAGGCCCTGACGCCCTTCTCGCCAACGGCTTCCATGCGCGTCAGGTGGAAATCGGCGTGCGGGCGGATGTCCAGGGCCTCCATGGCCTCGCGTAGGGTATCCTTGGCCTGAGGGGAATAGAAGGTGTGGGCCAGGGCGGGGGAGTGGACCACCCAGCTTACCTCTTTGCCGAGCAGGGAAAAGATGTAGGCGAACTCGGTGCCGATGACGCCGCCGCCGACCAGCAGGACCCGCTGCCCAGGGGGTACGCCGTCATCGAAAAGCATGTCGCTGGTGAGAATGCGGCCAGACAGCGGAGCGATGGGGCCGGGGAGAAGGGGGGCGGAGCCGGTGGCGATGACGCTGTGCCGGGTGCTGATCTCCCGGGTGCCGGCAGCGCCGCTGATCCGGATGTGTCGGGCATCGCTGAAGCGGCCGTGGCCGTTGAACATCTGCACGCCCAGGCGCTTGAGATAGTCGATATAACTTTTGCGCACGGTTTCCACCACCGTGCGCTGATGGAGCCAGGCCTGGTCCATGTCCCCGCCTAAGGGGCCGCCAACGACGCCGCGTTGGCGGAAATGGCGGCTCTGTTCGATCCATTTCGCCGTCTCATGCCAGTCTTTCTTGGGCACGCAGCCACGGTTGAGGCAGGTTCCTCCCCAGGCGGCGCGCTCGATGATGGCTACCTTTTGACCGCGGAGGGTAGCCAGTACCGCCGCACGATAGCCGCCCGGGCCGCTGCCAATGATGGTGAGGTCAAATGGGGTTGTATTCATCAGTCTGCACCTTTTTTGTGAGTCCGGCTGGCAAGTAAAGCATGCGCAAAGCTTACAACGTCCCGCCGCGCCGCGCCCGGCAGGGTTTGCGATAGATCCATAGATCGGCTTTATGGATCCGGGAGGCATTGGCGCGTGACGGATGCTTCCGAAAGCGACGGGAAATCCTTCGTAACGCTTTGCGTCATTTGCATTTCTTGCCGGGCATTGTTGTTGATTGGCGACGGTCATCGCCGATCATTTCGCAGGGAAG
>NZ_JBMFWL010000056.1:0-4638 GCF_049965315.1 Acidithiobacillus sp.
CCTCAGGCGGCCCTTTTAATGTGCGCTCTCCAGGGAGGCAATCCGGGGTACGAGTCGGCCTGGCGGGTCACGTTAGAGTCGGGATTGAATCGCCAAAATGTTGCTCGACCTCGATCCGCCATCTCCTCCCCCCATTCTCTTTCATCCTCTGGGGTGGCGCGAGTCGCAATGTCCGTTAGAATTATAGCAAATTCCGGGCCATCGTTATCGGCCTTGCCGCAGGCCTGGAGTGCCCCCGTACCGTTTCCCGTTTCCCTTGCGTCCATCTTGCCGGCCACGTCTTTTCCGCCCATTCCCCAGGACAGCCATGGGCTGCAGGGCGGAAATGGGCAGGATATCCCAGCGCCACGCCCCTAGCTATGGGGTATTGCCATCATGGTCAATACGACCTATAGTCATAACTCAGGGGGCCTGCACTAATGGATTTTACTTATGGCTAATATACTGTCGGTTGCTGGAGCGTTGATGCTGCGACGAGCGCGGGCATTGGTCATGATTGGTGGTCAGAACGGATGCCTGACGGTATCCGTGATCTAATGAGGGGTAGGAAAGGGCCGAGCGATCTCGGCCTTTATTTTTTCAGGAGCCGTGAGGTTCCAGCGAGTGGTCTCCTCCCTGGGGAGGGGGCTGGTAATGTCACTGCATAATCCGCCGGCAGGCAGATTACGCAGCGGCGATTCCCACAGATACTCGGGAGGAAGTCGATGAGAAAGAGCCGCCGCTTGGGGATTTTTGTGGCCATGTTGGGTCTGTGTTGTGGCGCCGGGACGGGTCATGCGGCATCGGTGGGAGCGGTGCGCGCTGTGGATTACGGATCCTTGTCGCCGGCCGCGTTGGCGCTCATGCATCTTTCACCGGTGGCTTATGCCGGCGTGGGGGCCATGCCGGTGGCGTCCAGGATGTGGAGATTCCAGACGGAGACCTTCTCCAGCCAGACGCCGGAGGGGGTGACCAGTCCGCGCTTCATCGATCAGTCGCTGTTGCTGGTGAAGACCGGTTTGTCCCCCATCCTTCCCGGCACTCCGGCAGTACCCATGGCCGTGGCGCCCGAAGCCGCGCCTCTCGCCGCAGCCAGCGAGGCGCCGCCGACTTCGCGTTTGGCCCTTGCCCTGCAGATGCTGGCCAGCCAGGCCTACCACTGGGCCGCCCATCCCTTATCCGCCCTGGAGGCGGGGGGGAATGCGGCGGTGGGCGCCAGCGGCGCCGCCGAACTCGCCGCCGACATGGCTCAGGAAGGCCAGGCCGACGACAGCGGATCCCATTGGTTTTCGACCCGCTCCCTCGTGGTGGACGCCCTGAAGTTTATCGGCGCCCCCTATCGCTGGGGCGGTATGAGTCCGGCGGTGGGTTTTGATTGCAGCGGTTTTGTAAAATACGTGTTGGCGAAGTTCGATATCCATGTCCCCCGCACTTCCTACGCGCAGGCGGCCAGTCTGCAACGGGTGTCCCGCATCGATCTCAAGCCCGGTGATCTGGTGTTCTTCAACACCATGCGCCGGCCCTTTTCCCATGTGGGGATCTATATCGGCCATCAGCGCTTCGTGAGCGCGCAAACGCCCCAAAGCGGGGTGCAGGTGGCCAGTCTGGATGATCCCTACTGGGCTGCGCGCTATGACGGTGCGCGGCGCTTGCCCCATGCCGCCGCTCTGGGAGATGGGAGCAGCAGCTCCTGACGCTTTTCAGGGCATGATCGGCAAGGGTAATGATCAGGGGGCTGCCGCGGCAGCCCCCTGCTTTTTTATTCAATCTTGCCCATCCCGGTTGGTCCCCCGTGGCTAGCAGGACCCATGCCAAACAATGGCGTGTTTTCGCGGGCACTCACAGCTTGCCGTAAGAATGTAGACCTCCGAGAAAGAGATCCACGCCGATAAAGCAAAAGGTCACCACCACGAGGCTGATGAAGGCCCACCAGGCCATGGGGCGGCCCTGCCAGTGGCGCTGACCGCGGGCATGGAGAAAACCGGCGTAGTTCAGCCAGACGATGAGCGCCCAGGTTTCCTTCGGATCCCAGGACCAGAATCCTCCCCAGGCCTTGGCCGCCCAGACGGCGCCGAGGATGGTGGCGGCGGTGAAGAACAGAAAGCCGAGCATGATGGTGCCCGAGATGGTGCTGTCGAGGACTTGCAGATCCGGCAGCCGCTTCTGCAAAAAGCCTCCGCGGTGTTCAGCCCTGTCCTTGAGGAGATAGGCGAGGCCGGCCATGGCGGCAATGTAGAAATTGGCATAGGCAATGAACATGGCGGGGACATGGATCTTCATCCAGAAGCTTTGCAGGGCCGGAATGAGGGGCTGGATGCGGTTGAGGTGATAAGCGGCCCCCACCCAGACCAGGAAGACGTCGGCCACGAGGACCAGAGGCAGGACAAAGGCGCCGAGCCCGCGGCTTGCGGTGCGCTCTTCGTGGAAGAGATAAAAAAGGATCGTCGTGGCGCAGAAGAGCACCATGACGTCGTAGAGATTGCTGACGGGGATATGCCCCCAGGAAGGGTGTCCGAGATAGGTCTCTTGCCAACGGATGGCCAGACCGGCAAAACCGAGGGTGACGGCCGTCCAGGCGAACCGGTGCCCCCATCGTCCGGCAGCCTCACGCCCCAGGAACAGATACAGATAATAGCCTACGGCGCTGAGGGCGATCGCCGCGCTCATCCAGTAGAACATGGCATTGCTGTGGAAAAAATAGCGGAGGGCAAGGCTGTTGTGGGGGGTGTAGCCGAATTGATAAAGGCCGACGCCGATCCCGCCGAGGGCGAGCACGGCGAGGAAGAGCAGGCGAAAAGAGGGCCAGCGCAGGCCGAACCACATCAGGCCGGCGTACCAGAGGCCAAGAAGGATGTACTGCCACATCCAGAAGTCGGCCCGGAACAGGATCCAAACGGCGAGGGCGCCGGAGCTGAGAAAAAGGGTCCAGGCGAAGCGCTGCTGCCGTTCGCCGGGGTGGTGGGTTTTATGGACAGGGAGCGTGATGCGGCTGTTTTGTGTCTCTATGGACATGGGATCTCCTTACGGCTGATGTTGCGGCATGATGTTTTTATGTGCTCATTGCACGGGTCTTACGGGTGCGGTCCAGACGTGGTCATTGACGGAAGTGACCCGCAGCAGATAAGGACCCTCCGCTAGCGGCGCTGCTTGGATCGGCGGGAGGATGATCATGGCCTTGGCCCCTACGCCGGCAACGATGCCGAAACGATGGGCGCTGAATTGCTGATACGGATAATCATTTTGGAAACTCTTCTTGGGCAGTTCGGCCAAGGCACGGGTATCCCAGGTTTCCACGACCCGGCCATCCTCGCTTCGCAGGAGTTCGATGCGGAGGATATGGGAGGGATCGGCTGGGGTTCCGGCGTCGAGATAGGCCTGGAAACGCAGCGATCCGTCTTTGAGGATCACGGCGTTGCTCAGGGAAAGATGGTGTTTGGCCGGGCTGACGGGACCGCCATGGAAAGGCGTGATCACGGAACCCCGGTAATAGCTGTAAGTGCCGACGATCCAGACTACGCTGATCCAGAAGAGCGCGAGGCCCAGCCGTTTGAAGCCCTTTGCGGAGAGGGGAAGCGGCTGGCTGCCCCCCAACCATTGGAACCAGGTCCTTTCCCCCAAGGCGGAATTCTTGCGCAGCAGGTAATTGTCGAGACTGTATGCGCCGCTACCCGCCAGGAATAGGGTAATCCCCATGGCGAAATTCGCCGACGCCATGGTCCATTCGTCAATACAGGTGGCACCTTGCCATCCAAACATCAGCATGAGTACGGTGGATAAGCCGATGCTCGCGACGGCCGCCAGGCGGGTCATTAGACCGGCGATCAGCATGAATCCGGCAATCATTTCTATGGCGCTGAAGGCGATGACGCCGATATAGAGCAGGGTAAAGTGATGGAGCAGGTAGGAAATCAGGTGATTGGTGCCCAGTAGCGCACCGGGCATGGCTGTCTGGAATTTATAGGCCATCCAATGGCCCGCCGGGTCGAGTTTTTGCGGGCCATAAATGAAGCGGCGCGTGCCGCCTCCCCAATAGATCCAGCCCTGCGCGAAGCGCACGGCAAGGAGGGCGATGGCTGCCATGCGCCAGGCGTCGTCGGGACTGCCGGACGGAGAAATCTGTTTTGCGGTCACGTTGCTTTTCTCCATTGTGGTGAAATGGTACCGATGGTCCATGGAAGTTTTTTCCGCTTACGGAGTCGCTCCATGAGGGTTCGACTCCGTATCCGCCCCATCTTCTTACGCCAAGCATTTTCAATGCCAATTCTGGGAATGGATGTGGGGAATTCTGCAAATGGCGTATCCTTGACGCGGAAGGCTGGAGGCATTCTTAAACGAGCGGATGCATTGGCCCGGACAGTCCTCCAGCGGCGCTGGGCAATGGCCGGAATGGACCAGCGATGAACCCGCCAAAGGAAGGCTGCTAAAAGCCGGTTTGGTATTTCCTGGGGAAACGGGCATGTCTATATATTCGGATATTATGGGCAATAATCGGCCTTTCCTGCCACTTGCGCCGTCACCGGGGCGGTGCCCGGTGACGGGTGCTAGCCGGGGGTGGGCAAATCGTCGGGGCCTGCCCATTCGTAACGCGGCTCACCCTCTGTACCGGGGATATACCCCTGCTCCCGGAGCAATTTGGCGAGGGCCAAGGCCACGTTCCCC
>NZ_JBMFWL010000057.1:0-4112 GCF_049965315.1 Acidithiobacillus sp.
CTACCATTGAACTACACCCGCACAACCGCCAGCTCATCGGCGCTACCGCGGAATCCGCATCCACAGCGCGCCATTCATCAATAAAGTGGTGGAGGGGGGAGGATTCGAACCTCCGAAGGCAGAGCCGTCAGATTTACAGTCTGATCCCTTTGACCGCTCGGGAACCCCTCCCACGTTTAGCGGCGGATTGTGCTGCTTCGCTCCGGGCTTGTCAAGCGATCCAGCGGCAACCTTTCCCGGCGTGGCCTTGGGGCAGTTCCCGACCGCGGTATTCACTCATTCCGGCTCCTCCCGCGCGGCCCGCTCCATCTGCTCGGTCACGGCGGCGCCATGGTCTGCCAAGGCCTCGGCCAGAAAGGGATAGAGTTCGCTTTCCTCCTTGGCATCGTGCTGCTGCAAGATGATTTGAACGGTGCTGTAGAGATCGCCGAATTCCTCGGCGTCTTCCGCGGCGATGGCTTCAGCCATTTCCGCAAAGAAGATCCGCAGATCCTGGTGGCCTTTGCGCAAGAGGGCCGTGAGCGGATGCTCGCTACCGCCTTCCCGGCCCTCGAAGGCGGGAAAGAGGGCCTGTTCTTCCACCACCATGTGCCCTTCCTCGATGCCGTGGCGGAACTTGGCCAGGGCTTCCCGAGCCTCCTGCCAGCGGCCCGCCTCCACGGCTTGGGCGGTGGCGGCAAGGATGCGGTCCAGGCGCTCGTGGTCGCTCTGCATGGCTTGGTCAATGGCGCCCATCCGTAACCTCCTGTCATCGGGGAAAGTGCATCGGGTTTCGCAAAGATCTCAGAGATCGCCCCGCTGGCCAAAAGGCAAAGGCTGGCAATGCCGGCATCTCAGATATGGTGCTGGCGGCAGGAATCGAACCCGCGACCCACTGATTACAAATCAGTAGCTCTACCGACTGAGCTACGCCAGCGCACAAGTTCAGTCTAGCGTGAGGAGGCCGGCTTTCGCAATGTAGATGGGCAAGGGAACGACCGGCCGCCGTGGCTAAAGGTGCGCCCGCCCCGGGTGGGGATCGCGCAGGGTCAGCCAGAGGAGGGCGCCCGGCAGGCTGGTGAGGAGGATGGTGAAGCCCAGCAGCAGAGAGAGGGCCAGGGCCTGGTCGGTACTCATCCCCAGATGGGAAAGATAAAAGACCATCAGGCCTTCGCGCAGCCCCCAGCCGGCGAAGGAGATGGGCAGGGCAAGAAAGAGGCTGATGACCGGCCAGACCAGCCAGATCGCTGCGGCATCGGGATGTTCTCCCAAGGATCGCGCCAGCAGCCAGAAGGTCAGAATGGAAATTCCTTGGACGGCCAGGGAAATGATGGCGGCCAGGGCGAAATCCCGGCGATGGCGCAACAAGGCGGCCATGGACAAGCGGATGTCATGCAGTTTACCTCCCCAGCGGCCCGCCTTGGTGCCCAGGAACTGCAAGGCCGGGCTCAGGATGAGGATCACCACGGCCGCATAGGCGCAAAGCAGGAGGGCGATGGTCCAACCCATCTGCGGCAGCAACCCCACCTTTTGGCCACCGAGCAGAAAGGCGGTGGCGGCGATGGCCATGAGGGCGCCGAGGCCGATGAAACGATCGCCGAAGACCGCGCCGAGGGCAATGGTGGTCGCGCCCGTCTGATGCCGGGTGTACCACGCGCGCAACACGTCGCCGGATACCGCGCCCGGGAGGACCTGATTGAAATAGGCCCCTACCCAGTTCAGACGCAAGAGCCATGGCAAGGGCGCGTGGCGCTCCAGGGCGTGCAGGATGACCTGCCAGCGCAAGGCGGAAATGCTGAGGTTGCAGGCATAGGCCAGGCTTGCGGCCAGGAGCCAGAAAGGGTTGGCCTGCAGGATGCGGGTCGTCAGGGCTTGCCAATCGGTCTGATGCAAGAGCCAGGCCAGCACGGCAAGGGTAAACAGCACCTGCGCCAATAGCTGCCAGTGGCCACGGCGTTTGTGGACCGGCGCCGGGCCGGACTCCCTTGTCTCAGGGATGTGGGAGGTCGTCATTGGCTTCCCTGTTCATGGGATGGGGTCAAGTTGCGCTCCTGGAAGCATCCATATCCGCCGCAAGCGACGTCTTGCCGGACAATACGGCGTGAAAGGGGGCTACCTTGTCCAGACATTCCTGATATTCCGCAGCGGCCCCGGAGTCGGCCACAATACCACCGCCCGCCCAAAAAGTGACGCGCCCATTCTCTAGCGTCAAGCTGCGGATGGCGATATTCATGTCCATGGCGCCGGCAACGTCGATATAACCGATGCTGCCGCAATAAATGCCGCGGGGACCACCTTCCAGTTCGGCAATGATCTCCATGGCGCGATGCTTGGGCGCGCCGGTGACGGAGCCGCCGGGAAAAACGGCTTGCAGGGCGCTGATGGCGTCTGCTCCCGGGGCCAAGCGGGCGCGCACGCTGCTCACCAGATGGTGGACATTGGCGAAGGACTCCAACCGGCATAACTCGGGGACCGTCACGGAACCGGTGGCCGCTACGCGACCGAGGTCGTTGCGCAGCAGGTCGACGATCATGACGTTTTCCGCGCGATCCTTGGGGCTGTGCGACAGGGCTTCGGCCATGCGCAGGTCGGCCTCGGGGTCAGGCAAACGCGGGCGGGTACCCTTGATGGGTCGCGCCTCCATGAAGCCGTCGCGGAGTGTCAACAGGCGCTCCGGGGAGAGGCTCAAGATCGCCCCCCTGGGTAAGGCGAGATAGGCGGCAAAGGGAGCAGGATTCACCTCCCGCAGTTCCCGGTAGAGGGACCAGGGGTGACCCGTGCAGGCGGCGCTGAAGGATTGGGCGAGATTGACCTGATAACAATCACCGGCGTGAATATAGTCCTGCACCCGGCCGAAGGCGGCCGCATAGTCGGCCCACGACCAACGGGCCTGCACCGGTCCGCGCAGGCGGAAGGGCGGAACCGAGGCGGATTCGGCGGGTGGCCGCGAAAAATAATCGACCCGGTAGGACCAGCGCTCCCGGCTGCGGGCCGTGCTTTCCAAACTCGTCAACCAGGCCTGCCGGCGCTCATGGTCCACCACATAGGCGCCATCGTAGATGCCCAGGCTGATCTCGGGCAGGGCGCCGCCGCCAGGATGCCCTATTTCCTGCAGATCCAGACCAAAGTCGTAGGCCAGATAACCCACCGCCCCGCCTATAAAAGGGAGGCCGGCAGGCCGGTTCTCCGGCACGGGCAGGCGGGAGAGCAACTGCCGCAGGGTCGTTAGCACTTCACCGGGATGAATCTGCGCCACCTCATCCGGCCCTGCCACCCAGGTCTCCCCGCCTTCCCGCCATAGCCGGTAGACGGGTTCCGCGACAATCATGCTGTAGCGGCCGCGCTCGCCCCCGGTGTCACAACTATCCAGCAACATGGCCCAGGGCTGCTGGGCCATGGGCGCGAAGCGTTGGGCCATGTCGTCGGGGTAGGGTACTTCCGTTATCCGCATCGGTAACCGGCATCATAGGACTCAGAACAGGTGAGGATAAGCGAGTCCAGCGCCGCTGCCCAGCCCATTGCATTCATGCGCCTCCCGGCATAATCTATGTCGCCATGGGGCGGTAGCTCAGCTGGGAGAGCGTCGCGTTCGCAATGCGAAGGTCGGGAGTTCGATCCTCCTCCGCTCCACCAAACAAAACAAGGGGTTAGGCAAAGCAGCCTAATCCCTTGTTGCTTTTTCGCTGCAATTATGCTGCACTCAGTCCTGAATCCGGGTGCAGCGTGAGGTGCAGCATGGCGACCATAAACTCCAGGAAAGACCAAGATGAAAACGTGATTGGCTGGCAAGCCATCGTTCGCAAGCGCGGGTTTCCGTCCCAAACGCGGACATTCCGCACAAAGAGAGATGCCGAGTCCTGGGCCAAGATCACAGAGAGTGGCTAAAACGTGCTACATTTTCCCTTTTTCTATCATGGGTTTAGTCTACAGAGACAAGAGTTCCACCGGCTTGAACCAGCCCATAGCATCATTATAGTAACCCTATTTATCACGGATTTTTGGGCTATATGGTGAAATTGCCCATGCTACTGCACCCGAAAAACGCCTGTTTTCTCGTGTACCGTGTCCCAGGGAACCACTACATGAAAAAGGGGGCCGAAGCCCCCTTCCGTGCTTACTCAACCAGCCGCTGG
>NZ_JBMFWL010000058.1:0-3697 GCF_049965315.1 Acidithiobacillus sp.
GTGGGCGTGCGCCTGACCGGGACCATGCCCCTGCCCGCGGACTTCCATCTGCTCTATGACGCCAGCTATGCCAAGCAACTGCCCTACGACGGCGGCAGTTCCCTGGTGAACGCCCAATACGCCCACCTCGGCGGCGGCGCCGCCTGGCGGAATCTCGGCCTGCATGCCGATTACATGCTGATGGGGGCCAACAGCAGCGGCACCTACGGCTTCCAGACCCCCCTCGCCACCCGCCACGCCTTCAACGGCTGGGCCGAGGTCTTCCTCGTCACCCCGCCCAGGGGCCTGCAGAGCCTCTATCTCACCGCTACGGCCAAGGTCTGGCAGACCGCCCTCCAGGCCACGTATTACGATTTCCACTCGGATACCGCGGACCTGCACTACGGCAACGAGCTGGATCTCTCCGCCATCCACACCTTCACCAAACACTGGAGCGGCGGCGTCCAGTACGCCGACTACCGCGCCTCCGGCTACGGCCTCAACACCCAGGGCGCCTGGGTCTTCGTCACCGCCCAGTACTGAGGGATACGCTCTTAGCGAGCAACTCGAACGGCAGCCCAACCGCCAGAATCCGCGTGCGGCGGCGTCCCGGAATCCCGTTTCGGGCATTCGTCCGCTGGGGATTCCCCTGGCCTGCCTTCGTCACCTTTCCTACCGTGATCCTCACTGGCCGTAGGGGGCAGCAATATATCGGATATGAAGATCCAATAACCTTGACAACCACAATATATGTGCTATAAATTTCAATAGACACACAATATGTAGGAACGTGCGTAGACCATTGCCAAGGAGTCCTTATGGAAGCCCTATCTCCCCTCCGGCTGAGCCAGCCCACCTGGACGCGGGTCATCAAACGGGACGGTTCGCGGGTGCCTTTCGACGCCGAGCGCATCTCTTCTGCCATCGCCCGGGCGGGGCGGGCCGCGGGCGAGTTCGATGATGAGACCGCCCGACAGCTCACGGGTATGGTGCTTGACGCCCTGAAATCCCGTCTTTCCGCTGGCATACCCCATATCGAGCAGATTCAGGACCAAGTCGAGTTGGCGCTCATGGACGCGGGTTTCTACCGGACCGCCCGCGCCTATATCGCCTACCGCGAGCAGCATCACCGCCTGCGCCGGGACCGGCAGGCGATGATGGACGCCATCGGGTCCGTGAACGAATATCTGGATCGCCAGGACTGGCGGATCAACGCCAATGCCAACCAGGGCTACTCCCTGGGCGGGCTGATCCTCAACGTCGCCGGCAAGGTGACGGCCAACTATTGGCTGAGCCACGTCTATCCCGAGGAGATCGGGACCGCCCACCGCGAGGCGGACATCCACATCCACGACCTCGACATGCTGGCCGGGTATTGCGCCGGCTGGTCCCTGCGGACCCTGCTGCAGGAGGGCTTCAACGGCGTCCCCGGCAAGGTGGAGGCGAGCCCGCCCCGGCATCTGTCCAGCGCCGTGGGGCAGATGGTGAACTTCCTCGGGACCTTGCAGAACGAATGGGCCGGCGCCCAGGCCTTCAGTTCCTTCGACACCTATCTGGCGCCCTTCGTTCGCAAGGACGGGCTTTCCTACCAGGAGGTGCGCCAGAACATCCAGGAGTTCATCTACAACCTGAACGTCCCTTCCCGCTGGGGCAGCCAGACGCCCTTCACCAATGTCACCTTCGACTGGGTCTGCCCGGAGGACCTGCGTGCGCAGGCGCCGGTCATCGCCGGCGCGGAAATGCCTTTCCGTTATGGCGATCTGCAGGCGGAGATGGACCTGATCAACCGGGCGTACATCGAAGTGATGAGCGAGGGGGATGCCAAGGGCAGGGTATTCACCTTCCCCATCCCCACCTACAACATGACGCCCGATTTCCCCTGGGATTCGGAGAACGCCGAAGGGCTCTTCGCCATGACGGCCAAGTACGGCCTGCCCTATTTCCAGAATTTCATCAACTCCGAACTCCAGCCCAACATGGTCCGCTCCATGTGCTGTCGCCTGCAACTGGATCTCCGCGAACTGCTCAAGCGTGGCAATGGGCTCTTCGGCTCGGCGGAGCAGACCGGCTCCATCGGCGTGGTGACCGTCAACTGCGCCCGCCTGGGCTATCTCCACAAGCAGGACAAGGAAGGTCTGTATCGGCGCCTCGACGAACTGTTGGCGATGGCGAAAGAAAGCCTGGAGATCAAGCGCAAGGTCATCCAGCGCCACATGGACACGGGACTCTTTCCGTATTCCAAACGATATTTGGGTACGTTACGCAACCATTTCTCCACCATCGGGGTGAACGGCATCAACGAGATGATCCGCAATTTCACGGACGACGGGGAGAACATCGCCACAGAGTTCGGCCATGGGTTCGCGGTGGAGCTATTGGACCATGTGCGCAGCCGCATGCTGGCCTGCCAGGAAGAAACGGGCCACATGTACAATCTGGAGGCCACCCCGGCGGAGGGTACCACCTATCGCTTCGCCAAGGAGGACCGGAAACGCTTTCCCGGCATCCTGCAGGCCGGTTTTCCGGACAAGCCCTATTACACCAACTCCTCCCAACTCCCGGTGGGCTTTACGGACGACCCTTTCGAAGCCCTGGAGCGGCAGGAAGACCTGCAGGCCAAGTACACGGGCGGCACCGTCCTGCACCTGTACATGGGGGAGCGCATCTCCAGCGCCGAGGCCTGCAAACGGCTGGTGCGGCGCGCGCTGGAACGCTTCCGGCTACCCTACATCACGGTGACGCCCACCTTCTCCATCTGCCCGGTGCATGGGTATCTGGCGGGCGAGCATCCCTTCTGTCCCGTCTGCGACCAGGAACGGCTCGCGGAAAAACGCCGGCGCTTGAGCGCCTGACCTTGATCTGAAAAGGAGAGATGACATGAACGCACATTGGGAAAGCGGAGACATGGGGATGGAGATCGTCTTGCGCGATGAGGAACGCCAGCCCTGCGAGGTATGGACCCGGGTGATGGGTTACCACCGTCCCGTGGCGTCCTTCAACCTCGGCAAGCAGGGCGAGCACCGGGAGCGGCGCTTCTTCCGCGAGTCCGGCCCCTTGCGGGCGTGAGGAGCGATCTGGTGCTGGGCGGCATGACACCGCTCAGCACCATCGATTTTCCCGGGCGGCTGGCGGCGGTGTTCTACGCCCGGGGCTGTCCCCTGCGCTGTGGCTATTGCCACAACCCGGAGCTGTGGGAGAGCCGCGGCCCGGTGGCCATCCCTTGGGACGAAGCGCTGGCCTGGCTCCATCGCCGCCGGGGCCTGCTGGACGGAGTGGTGTTCAGCGGCGGGGA
The DNA here is from genome assembly GCF_049965315.1 of Acidithiobacillus sp. Taxonomy (GTDB): domain Bacteria; phylum Pseudomonadota; class Gammaproteobacteria; order Acidithiobacillales; family Acidithiobacillaceae; genus Acidithiobacillus_B. The sequence goes on from NZ_JBMFWL010000058.1 coordinate 3,272, forward strand.
ACCCACCGCCCAGGAGGCCCTGGGAGCGGCGCTGGCGCAGGTGCGCGATCTCGGCTTCGCGACGGCCCTCCATACCGCCGGCGTCTACCCGAAACGGCTGACGGAAATTCTGCCTCTGCTGGATTGGGTGGGTCTGGACATCAAGGCCCCCTTCGACCGCTATGCCGATCTGACGGGGGTCCCCCGCAGCGGTGCCAAGGCCGAGCGGGCCCTCGCCGCAGTCCTGGCCGGCACGGTGGAATATGAACTGCGCACCACCGTGCATCACCGGCTCCTCGCGCCGGAGGACCTCATGGCCATGGCACGGGATTTGCGCTCCCGTGGGGTGCGGCACTGGGTGCTGCAGGAATTCCGTACCCAGGGTTGCGCGGATGCGGAGTTGGCGAACACGCCCTCGCGTCTCGATCCCGCCCTGGTAGCGCAGTT
>NZ_JBMFWL010000059.1:0-3662 GCF_049965315.1 Acidithiobacillus sp.
GCCGTCAAAATGGTGAACCCGGCCTATACATCGGTATTGGGCCGTTTGCATTGGGCAGATCGCTACGGATTGACGGTCCATGAAGGGGCCGCAGTAGCGATTGGCCGTAGAGAATTGCGTTTACGGGAAGTCCCGGCGCATCGTGTGGTGCATGGAGAGAACGTCTTCAAGGCACCGGACGGTAGGAATGGTCATGTCACCCTGGTCACACCCGTGCGGAAGCGGTCCAGGCATGTATGGTCGTACCTCAGCCAGGTGAACCGCAAACTCAAAGCGGCGCTTGCAGCGCAGCGCGAGGCGAGGAAGCTCGACCCTCCCGGGCACGCGGTATCGGACGCAAGGAAGATATCAAACGCCCCGGTTGTGGCGGTGGCTTAGGCTGCCCTTTGTGCTTGCCGGTGGGATTCCGGCACGCGAATCGCTGACAGTATCGTTCGGTTGGCGTCCATGGAATAAATTTCTATGGTTTTAGGAACGGTGAACTATTACTTCAACTACAAAAACCCCCATGCGGCCAAGGTGCAGTTGAACTACGTCATTCCCAGCCGGAGCAGCGCCTGGCGGGCGGCGGGCAGGAACATCGGGCCGGGCAACGGCTATGTGTACAATACCATGGTGGTGCAGTTCCAGACCGCCTTCTAGGCGAAGCGGCGGGATTGGCCGCGCAGCGGAACGGGCCGTCCGGATTTGCTTCCGGGCGGCTTTTTTATCCGGCGCAGATGACTCTCCCCCATGGATGTGCCATGCTTTGGCCAAGCCGACCCAAGCGTTGATCATGCATAACCTCAAAGCCTTCCTTTTCGGTGCCGTGGGAGTCAGCACGCTCCTCTGGACCACTACTCCCGCGGCGCTTGCCCATGATGACTATCTGGTCCGGGGCCCCGTACAGAGCGTGCGCTTCGCCCTGGATCTGGGGGGGCGGCAGGTGGCCGCCGGGGTGCTCCCACTCTGGCAAAAGGGAAAACGATGGGATGGTGTGCTGTCACGATGGCATGAGGGCAAAGAAGGGCGGACAGGCTATCGCCTCAGCCTGACCCAATCCCGCAACGGCATCACCTTCGTCCATGTCCAGGCATTGTTCCCCTTGCGCAGCAGGGTGGCGCAACAGGGTAACGTGATCACCACGACGGTTTATCTGCAAAATGGACGGCTCTGGCAAACGGTAACGCTGTTGCCCGGCGGCGCCGGCGTCAGCCTCGCTTTCCCACCCTACCATCTGCAACTGTGGGAACTTCGTTGAGGGCGGCGGCCGATGGCGTGCCCAAGCCGTTGACTGCGGAGCAACAGCAGCACCGCGGCCATGCCTTGCTCGCGGCCATGTTGGGCATGTTTCTGGATGGCTACGACCTCAGCATCATCGCCGTCGCCCTGCTGCCCCTGGGCAATGTCTGGCATTTGCATGCCACCGGCACAGGGACGCTCATGGCCATGGCCTTGCTGGGGTCCTTGGTCGGCGCCTCGCTGGGCGGACCGCTCACGGATCGTTTCGGCCGCCGCCGGCTGCTCTTCCCCAACATTTTTCTGTACATTTTTGGCGCCCTCGTCAGCGCGCTCAGCCCCAACCTCGCCGCCCTATGTCTGGGCCGCTTCCTCATCGGCCTGGCAGTGGGCATGGATTATCCCCTCGTGGCGACCATCGTTGCCGAATATAGCGCCACCGAGCGAAGGGGCAATCGCTTTGCCTGGGTAAACATGGCCTGGTATGTGGGTGCGCTCCTCTCCAGCGTCGTCGGCTGGTCTTTGCTCACCCTCGGCCCGGCGTCCTGGCGCTGGATGCTGGGCAGCGCCGCCATTCCCGCGATCCTCCTGCTCTGGGTTCGCAAGCGCCTCCCGGAATCGCCGCGCTGGCTGTGCCGCACCGGGCAAACGGATGCTGCTCAGGCGGCGTTGGCGCATCTGCAGCCCCAATGGTCCGCCGCGCAAATAGCGGAAACGCTGCGCCAATACCAAGGCAAGCGCAGGCCGTGGCGGGCGCTCCTGCAGCACCCCTGGCGGCGACGTCTGGTATTGAGCGCCCTCCCCTGGTTTTGTCTGGATGTGGTGGGCTTAGGTATCGGCCTCTATTTCCCTGTGGTACTGCGGGATCAGGGATTTGCCGCCAGCAACGGGGCAGCGGCAGCCATCAACGCGGCGTTTCTGGTGATTTCCGCCCTGGGGATTGCCTACATTCTGCCCAGGCTGGATCGCTGGGGACGCATTCCCTTGCAAGTCGCCGGATTCAGCCTGATGACCCTGGGCCTCGCCCTTTTCGCCGGCTTTATGCTGCTGCATTCCTTGCCTGGCATCTATATCGGGTGCGCCATCTATGCCTTCGGCGTCGGGATAGGCCCCGGGGTAACCGTCTTCGCCCTGGCGGTAGAAATCTTCCCCACGGAACTGCGCGCCAGCGCCGCCGGAATAGCCACCGCCGTCTCGCGGCTGGGGGCGGCCCTGTCCGCCGCCCTTTTCCCGCTCCTGGAGCGTTTCTGGGGCCTCCCCGCGGTGCTGGTGATGATGGCGTTGGTATCCGCTACAGGGGCTGCGGTCACGGTCCGTTATGCCGTGGAATCACGGCAGAAGACTCTGGAGAACCTCGAATCCGAGGAATAGCAACGCGATCACCGGGTCACCTGGAGATAGGGCGCGACGCCCTACAGGCGAAAACCCGTGAAGTGATGCCGTCGCGCCGAAGTTTTTGCCGTTGGCCGCAGGGAAGCCGGATCGCGCTCCCAGACATCCTGGGGCCTGGCAGGCAGGACGAGCCGGGGCAGACGCCGGATGCGCTCGGCCGTATCGGGATGGGTGCGCAACCACGACGGTATGGCCGGCCGTTCGCCGCCGGGGAAAAGGCGATTCATTTCCTGTTCTTGGGCATCCTCCATTTTCCGTAGCGCGCCAGCGAGCCCCTCCGGATCATGGGTCAGTTCCATGGCACCCAGATCCGCATCGAACTCCCGCTGCCGGGAGAGCGCCAGTTGCAGGAGCACGCTCAGGGTGGGCGCAAAGAGGAGCAGAATGATGGCGGCCCAGGGCATGGTATGCCGGTGCATCAACCACAGCGGCAGGTTGATCAGGAGCAGCAATTGACCAAAGAGGGAAAAGGTCCAGGTCATCTGGCTGAAGAGATCGGCCATGACCATCACCCAGATGTCCTTATGACGGACATGGGAAATTTCATGGGCCAGCACCCCCGCCAGTTCGCGGCCGTCCAGCGCAGCCAGGAGCCCGTCGGACACGATGATGGAAACATTCTTCCCGATCCCCGTGGAAAAGGCGTTCAAGACGGGCGTGGGGAGGCGGTAGAGTTGGGGGGAATGGGCTAGTCCGGAGCGGCCGGCGAGTTTCTGCACCATGGCAAAGAGACGCGGCGCCTGCTCCGGCGTCAGGGCCTGCGCACCCATCATGCGCAGCAGCACCGGTGGGGTCAGGCGCGGGGCGATCAGCAGGAAGAGGATGCCACCCACCAGCATCCCGTACAGGGTTTCCACGCCGCCGAAGAGCCAACCGATAGCCGCCATCAGCAGCAACATGGCGGCGACCAGGAGAGCGGACTCCAGTGCATTGAGAAAATGATGCCAACGCCAGTTCATCGGCTCGCCCTTCGCCTTAGGGAAAAAGCCACAGGATACATTACCGTACCGGGACGATTCCAGGATGAGCAGTCCTCCGCGCTCCTGAGACGG
>NZ_JBMFWL010000060.1:0-3590 GCF_049965315.1 Acidithiobacillus sp.
GCCAAGACCTGGGCGGCGGAGACGCCTGGCGGCAACTCACGGATGATGATGCGCCACTGCCCCTGCGCCATTTTCTCCACGTCCCATTGGGCCCGGACTCGCAAGCTGCCGCGGCCCGTCTGGTAGGCCTGGCGGATCTCCTGCGGAGAGGAAATGATCTGCCCACCGCCAGGGTAATCCGGACCGGGAAGGGCATCCAGCAAGTCCGCGTCACAGAGTTCGTGGTCCTCGGCCAGCCGGGCGACGATCTCCGCCACTTCGCGCAAATTATGCGGGGGGATTTCCGTCGCCATGCCCACCGCGATGCCAGAGGCGCCGTTCAGCAGCAGAAAAGGCAGGCGGGCCGGCAGCAACGCCGGCTCTTGCAAGGACCCATCGTAATTGGCGCGAAAATCCACCGTACCCTCGTCCATTTCGTCCAGGAGCAGGGCGGACATGGCCAGGAGCTTCGCTTCGGTATAGCGGCTGGCGGCGGCGCCATCGCCATCGAGGGAGCCGAAGTTCCCCTGACCATCCACGAGCGGGTAGCGGAGCGTGAATGCCTGGGCCATGCGCACCATCGCATCGTAGACGGAGCTGTCGCCGTGGGGATGCCACTTGCCCAGCACTTCACCCACCACGCGGGCCGACTTCACGTGCCGGGGAGATTTCTGCAGCCCCAACTCCCGCATGGCGAAGAGGATCCGGCGCTGGACGGGCTTTTGTCCGTCCGCCAGAGACGGAATCGCCCGGCCCGTCACCACGCTCATGGCGTAGGCGAGGTAGGCGGACGCCGCGTACTCTCCCAGCGGCGGCGAGCCATCCCCGGTGGCGGGAGGGACGGGCGGCGCGCCAGCACCTTCCCGGCATTCCAGGAATACCATTTCCGCCTGTTCTCCCCGCCCTTCCCGGACCGCTTCGGTGGTTGCCATATACGGTTCGTTCTCCATCAAATATCCAGGTCCGCCGTCCAGCCGTCCCGTTCCATCCAGGCACGGCGACCGCTGGCTTCATTCTTCCCCATCAAGAGGGTAAAGCGCTCCCGCAGCGCCTCGATCTCCGTCGGCTGGATGCGCAGGGATACCAGGGTTCTGGTATCCGGACACATGGCCGTTTCCCAGAGTTGTTCCGGATTCATTTCCCCCAGCCCCTTGAAGCGCTGGACGGTGATTGCGGATTCCTTCCCGCCTTCGTCCTTCAGACGCTCGATGGCCGCGTCCCGCTCCGTCTCTGCCTCGCAGTAGATTTTACGCACCTTCCCGCGCACCGTGGCATCCACGCGGTACAGGGGTGGTTTGGCGACCGTGACATGACCGCGCAACAGTAATGCCGGGAAGTGACGCAGGAACAAGGTCAGCAGCAGGACCTGGATATGGCTGCCGTCCACGTCCGCGTCGGACAGGATGATCATGCGACCATAGCGCAGGCCAGCCAGCACCACGTCGGGGTCTGCCGCGGGGCCGTGCGGATCGATCCCCAGGGCGACGGCCATGTTGTGTACTTCCGTGTTCTTGAAAATGAGATCCCGCTCGACCTCCCAGGTATTCAGCACCTTGCCCCGAAGCGGCAGAATGGCCTGGAATTCCTTGTCGCGCGCCATCTTGGCGGAACCACCCGCGGAATCCCCTTCGACCAGGAAAAGCTCATTGCGGGAGAGGTCCTCGCTTTCGCAATCGGTGAGTTTCCCCGGGAGCGTCGCCAGGCCGGAGCCTTTTTTGCGTTCCACTTTCTGGGCCGCACGAGTCCGGCTCTGGGCGCTGTGAATCGCCAGTTCGGCGATGGCTTTGCCGGCATCGGGATGGGCGTTGAGCCAGATCTCCAGCGGGTCCCGGATCGTCTGTTGCAGCAGCCGGTATGCATCGCGGCTGGTGAGCTTGTCCTTGGTCTGCCCTTGGAACTGCGGGTCCAGCAAGCGGGCCGATAAGACCATGGCCACCTTGCCGGTCACGTCCTCCTGCACCAGCTTGAGCTTGGCCGGCATCAAACCGTGATGCTCCATGAAGGATCGCACGGCCTCGAAGATCCCCGCCCGGAAGCCGGACTCGTGGGTGCCGCCGTCCAGGGTGGGGATCAGGTTGACGTAACTCTCCGTTCGGGGCGCGCCGTCGCTGCACCAGGCCAGCGCCCAGGCCCCGCCTTCTCCTTCCGCGAACCCGTTGGCATCGCCGTCCGCAAACTTCTGTCCGGCGCATATCGGCGTACTGACTTCCGCGTCCGTCAGGAGTTCCGTGAGATAGTCGCTCATGCCGGACTGGTATTGCCACAGTTTCGGCGGCTGGCCGGGGAGATTCAGCGTAACCTGCAGCCCCGGCAACAGGATCGCCTTGGACCGCAAGAGATGCGTCAGCTCCTTGAGGTTGATGGCGGCGCCGTCGAAGTATTGGGGGTTGGGCAATACCCGGACCTTGGTGCCATGCGTGCGGGGGCCGCAATCGGCCACTCGGGTGAGTGCCTCCACCACTTCGCCTTCGGCAAACGCCAGGCGCCAGACGCCATTACTGCCACCACGCGGGTCCTTCGTCTTGACTTCCACTACCACCTGATGGGAGAGCGCGTTGGTGACCGCGATGCCGACCCCGTGCAGCCCCCCGGAAAAACGGTAGGCGGATGCCTTGTCCGACTTGTCGAACTTTCCACCGGCGTGCAAAGTGGTAAAGGCGAGCTCGACCGCCGGCCGGGTTTCTCCCGGAGGAATGCCTACGGGAATCCCTCGCCCATCGTCCTCAATTTCCACCCAGCCATCGGCTTGCACGGTAACCAAAATTCGCTTGGCGAAACCGGCCAGGGCCTCGTCGGCGGCATTATCGATCACTTCCTGGATCAGGTGGGTGGGACAGGTCGTGCGGGTATACATGCCGGGACGGGCCTTGACCGGCTCCAGGCCTTTGAGGACCGTGAATTGCTCTGCGCTGTAGGTGCCTGCCAACATGAACGCCTCATGGATGGATTGGGTTGCAGGATAACAAAATTGGCTGGAAAGGCGAGCGTCGATGATGGAAGATGTTCATGGCCAATTGCCGGTGCACAAGGTTGAATGGCGCAGCGCTCGCATCGCGGACTCTTTCGATCCCCCCTTTTACATCGGTTGATTATCCCGCACACTTCATTTTTATGGTTCTGTTCCACCACCGAGAGGCATCATGCCCAGTAACCTCAGCATCCAAACCACCCGTCATCGTCGCACCCGGGAGGAACGCATCCGCGCCATCGAAGCTCGGCAACAAGCCCTTCGGCAGCGTGCCGAGACCCGGATGAACCAGTTGATGGCGCAGCGAAGCAGCCTGCTGCAAAACCAGGAAAAGCAAGCCAGGGGAAATGACGACCTGGCACTGATTCGTGCTATCCATCGTGTTGCTCCCGATTGGGAATGTTCCACCATTATCGGTGCCCTTTCTTCCGCCTACGCGGAATGTCTGGAAGACCCCACCTATCTGGTGGAAATCACCGAACACGGTGCGGAGTTGCTAGAAAAAGAGAAAAGTGATTAAATTTGAAATACGCTATTTGCAGCCAGCGGATCTTGTGCGAAACTCTCCGCAGCGTTCGGGAAGAGGAGAGAGAAGATGAACAAGGCCGAATTCATTGCCGCCATGGCCGCCCATGGCGCCATC
>NZ_JBMFWL010000061.1:0-2207 GCF_049965315.1 Acidithiobacillus sp.
GCGGAATACTTCCTCAACCCACTAAATTCCACCGGGGCCTAAACCCCACACACTCCACTCGGCTGGGAAAGAACAATCGGGCTGTTGGTGCCCGCTGCGGCTCAGTGCCGCGTCGTGGGGTCGCATTATACGCAGGGCCGAAGGGCTGTCAACACCTGCGTCGCGGCATTTTTCCGGGGGGAGAAAGCGCCTTGATTGGGCTTCGCTTTTCGCCCGGACATGCCCCTTCAGCAGAGACGGATGCGGGCGAAGTGCCTTTTGCCGAACTGGAGCAGGTGCTCGGCCCCCGCCGACAAGGCCAGGGCGGGATCGCTGATCCGCTCGCCATCGAGGCGCACGGCGCCTTCGCGGATTTTGCGCATGGCTTCGCTGCTGCTCGCGGCGAGCCCGGCCTGGACGAGAATGCTGGTCAGGCGCAAGGCTTGGGGTGCGGCCATTTCCAGCAGGGGTAGGTCACTGGGCAACTCATGGCGCTGGAAACGGGCGAGGAAGCCCTCCCGCGCCTGCTGCGCGGCAAGGGCTCCGTGGAAGCGCGCCACCAGTTCGCCGGCCAGATCCAGTTTGATGTCGCGGGGATTGCGCTGCCCATTTTCGGCTTCCCTTTGCATGGCTTGCTGCTCTGCCACGCTTCGCCTGGAAAGCAGGGCATAGTAGCGCCACATGAGGGTATCGGAGATGGACATGATCTTGCCGAACATCTCCCCGGGAGGGTCCTGCACGCCGATGGTATTGCCCAGGGACTTGGACATTTTTTGCACGCCATCGAGGCCTTCGAGGATGGGCATGGTGAGGACCAACTGGGGAACGCGCCCATATTCGCGCTGCAGCTCCCGCCCGACGAGCAGGTTGAAGCGTTGGTCCGTACCGCCCAACTCGATGTCGGCATCCAGGGCTACCGAGTCGTACCCCTGGAGCAGCGGGTAGAGGAACTCGTGAATGGCGATGGGTTGACCGCCAATATAACGCTTGTGAAAGTCGTCGCGCTCCAGCATCCGCGCGACGGTATATTTGGCGGCGAGCTGAATCACCGCCTCGGGCCGCAACACCCCCAGCCAGGCGGAGTTGAATACCACCTCGGTGCGGGCCGGGTCGAGGATCTTGAAGACCTGCTCCTGGTAAGTGGCCGCATTGGCCGCGACATCGTCAGCACTCAGGGGCTTGCGGGTCACATTTTTGCCCGTGGGGTCGCCAATCATCGCGGTGAAATCACCGACGACGAAGAGCACCTGGTGCCCCAGATCCTGGAACTGCCGGGCCTTGTGCAGGAGCACCGTGTGGCCGAGGTGGAGATCGGGGGCCGTGGGGTCCATGCCGAGCTTGACCCGCAACACGCGGCCTGCCTGCCGGATGGACTCCAGGCGTTCCCGCAACTCTCCTTCGGGCAGGAGATCCACAGCGCCATGGGCAATGCGTGCCAGGGCTTCCTGAGTATCCGTCATGCGCTTCGATCCTGAAGTGTCAAGGGGTGGGGCGAATCATAGCACAAGGCGGAAGTCGCAAAACATTCACCGGGTTGCCCGGTGAGACCGGCGACCGGATCCGCAGGCATTGCATCGCCCCGGCTGGCTATTTCAGGCGTTTTCTCCTGGATCCCGCAGGGGTTTCGCAAGGGGGAGCGGGTAATTGCCGGGCCGGGGCAATCCGACCCCGGCCCGGCAAGACATGGTGGCAAGAAACCCTCTTTTACGACCAGCCCTACATCTTGATTTGCGTCCACCCCTCATGATCGCGCTTGACGATCTCGGCAACGGCGCCGGGCACGACCGTTACCCCGGTGGCCAGGTCTGAGGCGGGAATATGGAGGGCCATCATGGTTTGATGGCAGGCGGCAAACTCCACGCCCTGCATCGACTGGGTTTCAATGTTCATGGCTACGGGCGAGGACTTCAAGAGCATTTTCAGTCCCGGCCCCCAGGCAATCACCTCCACCTTCGCCTTGTTCAGACCGACGATGTGGCTGATTTGCTTGATCATGCCGATGGTCCGCTGCCAAATTTCCGGACGCTGGCTGTTCACCTCCAGCAGCACCTTGAAAGGCCCTGTGCCCCAGGGCGGCGTCTGGGTTTCCGCTGCCAGGGCCGAACCGCTTCCCATCCAGAGGAACAGGAAGAGCATGAGAACTACGGGAATCCTACGCTTGCTACGGTATTCCATTACAATCCCCTTCGGCTGATGGTTATCGAGAAAACAATCGGTGGTGGGCATAA
>NZ_JBMFWL010000062.1:0-1494 GCF_049965315.1 Acidithiobacillus sp.
CTGCCATGAGACCATCTACCAGCATATCTACGCGCACCCGGCCGGGGAGCTCAAGAAGATGCTGATCGATGCCTTACGGAAGGGACACCAGAAGCGCCGTCCCCGTAGCCGTGGAAAGGATCGCCGTGGTGGCATTCGAAACATGCGCTCTATCCGCGAGAGGCCGGAGGAGGCGCAGTCGAGAGAGGTTCCTGGCCACTGGGAAGGCGACCTTATCAAAGGCGCCTTCAATGGGAGCGCCATTGGCACCCTGGTGGACCGCAGCACCCGCTTTGTTATCCTGGCCAAGGTGGACGATTCCTCCGCAGAGGCGGTGCTGGAAGGCTTCACCAGACGCTTGCGCACGCTTCCCAAGGCATTGAGGAAGACCCTGACCTATGACCAGGGTCGGGAGATGGCTCGACATGAGGAACTGGAAAAACGCACCCATCTGATGGTCTACTTTGCCGACCCTCACAGTCCCTGGCAGCGCCCAACCAATGAGAATACCAACGGTCTACTCCGCCAATACTTCCCGAAAGGAACGGATCTGTCGCAATACTCCCAGCAGTACTTGACCAAGGTTGCTAACGAGATGAATAATCGACCCAGAAAATCCTTGGGTTTTCGCACGCCAGCCGAAGTAATGGCGCAGAAGATCAGAGACTTAGACGGCAGTGTTGCACTTCAAAATTGAAACCGCCCAATTGCCTTTTCTCGACATGGAAGCCACCAAGCCATTTTTCTTGAGGATGGCGCGATAAGCCTTGGCGCAATACTGGCTGCCGCGGTCTGAGTGATGAATCAGTCCCGGTTGTGGGTGTCGATGCTGGGCGGTTTCAATTTTGAAGTGCAACACTGCCGTCTAAGTCTCTGATCTTCTGCGCCATTACTTCGGCTGGCGTGCGAAAACCCAAGGATTTTCTGGGTCGATTATTCATCTCGTTAGCAACCTTGGTCAAGTACTGCTGGGAGTATTGCGACAGATCCGTTCCTTTCGGGAAGTATTGGCGGAGTAGACCGTTGGTATTCTCATTGGTTGGGCGCTGCCAGGGACTGTGAGGGTCGGCAAAGTAGACCATCAGATGGGTGCGTTTTTCCAGTTCCTCATGTCGAGCCATCTCCCGACCCTGGTCATAGGTCAGGGTCTTCCTCAATGCCTTGGGAAGCGTGCGCAAGCGTCTGGTGAAGCCTTCCAGCACCGCCTCTGCGGAGGAATCGTCCACCTTGGCCAGGATAACAAAGCGGGTGCTGCGGTCCACCAGGGTGCCAATGGCGCTCCCATTGAAGGCGCCTTTGATAAGGTCGCCTTCCCAGTGGCCAGGAACCTCTCACGACTGCGCCTCCTCCGGCCTCTCGCGGATAGAGCGCATGTTTCGAATGCCACCACGGCGATCCTTTCCACGGCTACGGGGACGGCGCTTCTGGTGTCCCTTCCGTAAGGCATCGATCAGCATCTTCTTGAGCTCCCCGGCCGGGTGCGCGTAGATATGCTGGTAGATGGTCTCATGGCAG
>NZ_JBMFWL010000063.1:0-1279 GCF_049965315.1 Acidithiobacillus sp.
TGATGATGGCCCAGATGGCTCAGCTTGCGAATCGCCACGCACTGGGCGTACTCATCATTGACGAGATCCAACATCTGACCCTCGCCAAGGGTGTGGGACGGGATGCCTTGCTGAACTTTCTGGTCACCCTCATCAATACCATTGGCATTCCGGTGATTACGATAGGGACCATGGGCGCCCTGTCCCTCTTTCAGGATGACTTTCGACAAGCCCGTCGCGCCAACGGCCTCGGGTGTGCGGTCTGGGAGCGCCTGCAGCCGGGATCTTCGTGGGACCACTTCGTCGATGTCTTGTGGAAATACCAATGGACCCGGCAAGAAACGCCGCTTACGGACGAGATCCGCCAGGTTCTATATGAGGAAAGCCAGGGGGTCATTGACGTACTGATCAAGCTGTTCATGTTGGCGCAACTCCAGGTGATGGAGCAGAGTGCTTTTCGCAACATGCCCGAGATAATGGACGCGCGGCTGTTCCGCGAGACCGCTGCGCGGCACCTCAAGATTATCGAACCGATGCTGAGAGCGTTGAAGACCAACAATCAGCGGGAGATTAGCAAGTATGACGACTTGCGGCCGCTGGACAGCCACGTCTGGCAGGTTTTCCAGAACACCATGCCGCAGACTGAGTCCTTTTTGCCACCGGCGCCGGATCTGGATTCGGAACAGGATCGGGAATCGGATGAAGTCGACCCGCTGATCGCTGCTTTGGTACAGGTCGGGTTGGCAGCAGACCTTGCCACGTTGATGGCCGCCAAGGTACGGGTCTTGCACCCGGACGCCTCAGTATTGGAACTTGTTGGCCATGTCCCTGCTTTGTTGCAGGAGCCTGCGAAGGCGGCGCCGAAGAAGGGAAACCACCCAGCACGCAAGAAGGCACTGCGCGATCCCCCAGTCTCCCGGATTTCCGACATCGTGCAAGACGGCCAAGAGACGGGTCGAAGTGCCGAAAAATCTCTGATCGCCGCCGGTCTGGTCCGCCGCCCACACTTCGGATGATGCTGATCCATGTTGAGCTATCTGCCCGCGCTGCGCCCGGACGAATTGCTGTATAGCCTGTTGGCGCGCACATGCCGCCACAGTGGGTGGCACAGTCCGAAGCTCGCTCTGGAGGAATTTTTTGGTCACCGTACTGTTCGCGCGGGGGTGTTTCTCCAGACGGAACTGAACCGCCTCGCGGAGCGGCTGCCATCGCAGCGCCGGTTGACACCGGAACGGTTGGCACGCGATAGCACGCTGCTGCCGTATCTCACGGCCTTTTCGGCGCAGGAGGTTCGCGATTG
>NZ_JBMFWL010000064.1:0-1000 GCF_049965315.1 Acidithiobacillus sp.
TTCTTCCTGGTCGGCGGCTGTGACGGCGTATCGCCGGCGCGACATTATTTTACCGACGTGGCGGACCATGCCCCCCAGGATACGGTGATCATGACCCTGGGCTGCGGAAAGTTCCGCTTCAACAAACACGAATTCGGCGATATCGGCGGCATTCCGCGCCTGCTGGACGTCGGTCAATGCAATGACGCCCATTCCGCCATCCAGGTGGCCGGGGCCCTCGCCGAGGCCTTCGGCTGCGGCGTCAACGATCTTCCCCTGTCCCTGATGATTTCCTGGTTTGAACAGAAGGCAACAGCCGTGCTGCTTTCCCTGCTGGCCCTCGGGATCAAGGGGATTTACTGGGGGCCGACGCTCCCCGGCTACATGACGCCGAAGCTGGTCCAGACATTTCAGGATCGTTTCGACCTGAAACTCGTGGGCGACGCCCAGGCCGACATCCGGGCCGATATGGCACGCTCGGCGTAATCCTCAACCCGGCCGCGGTGAGGGCGTTTTGCCGCGACCTGCGGGAGCGAAAAACGATCCTTCACAACGGCCGTTTTCCGGATCATCTCCCCCTCCCAAGCCGGTGCGGGAGGGGGTTTGGCAAAGGACCAGACCCCATGAACAGTTACGATATCACCCTCCAGACCCGCGACGGGCAGCAACTCTCCTTCCCCTGTGCGGCCGATGAAGACCTCTTGTCTGCTGCGGAACGGGAAAATATCCTGCTCCCCTCCCAATGCCGTAATGGCTCCTGTGGCGCATGCGTGGCCAAGGTGACCCAAGGTCTTTACCAACTGGGGGAAAGCAGTACCGAGGCTTTGCCCGAAGCGGCCAAAAGCGAGGGCCAGATGCTGCTCTGCCGTACCTATCCCCAGGCAGACCTGCACATCCAGACCCCCTACGACTATGAATTCATTCGTTTTGAGCGCATCCCCGAACGCGCGGCCGAGATCGCCATCCTGGATACCATCGCCAGCGACACCCAGCGCCTCTTGCTGGCCTTGTTGCCCGATGA
>NZ_JBMFWL010000065.1:0-963 GCF_049965315.1 Acidithiobacillus sp.
AACGAGCCAGGACACATTATACCATGGAAAACATAGCGTTGCTCCTGCTTTCTGGCAGCGAACTCACGGATTCAGGTTTTTATCCAGATCGATTCGACCTTTCCCAGCAGCCCGGGCTCAAAATCGGGACGGTCTGCCATGGAGTAAGCTACAAAGTCATAAAACAAACTTACGGCGAATACGAAGTGCCCGACAAAGCCTTCGTTCAGACCTCTCTATCAGTATATGAAGGCGCAATCCGTCTCAATGACAGTGTTCGCACCTGGCAAGGCCATAAAACACTTTCCGATGTGGATAAACATGCACTCCTGCCTTTTGACGAGAGAGGATGGATCAGGGTCCGTATTCAAACCCGATGTGTGGAACCCGGACAAAAGCCAGACAACTCTTGGGAAGATTACGAAATTTCGAAAGGTGGAATGCTCTCTAATTATCTTGTCGATGGGATTTTCCTGCTGAAGAAAATCAGCGATCAGCCCGCCGCGCCCGGCCCCGGCTCCTTGCCCAAGCTAGGCCAGGGGACGGGAACGATCCAAACGCAGAAACCAGCGGCGCCGGCGCGCAAGTCTCTGATCGGCAGGCAACGCCGCTGGTCGCAAACGCGCGACGCCGGCAAGGTCAAGGGCGTTTTCCGCGCCACACTATTTCAAACGTACCGCCCTGTTTGAACGACGCTACCTGGCCTTCCGATATACGGAGTAATGTGCGAGGCCACCAAACCCGATCGGGAAAATTTCCTCGAAGCCGACCTCTCCCAGCCCGGCTGCCCGACCTGCGGGCCGTCCAGCCAACGGCCTTTGGAGACGGCGGCCGGTTTGGATGCATGGGACATGACCCTGGAGCTCCTCCAACACCTGGAAAAACAGGGACCCCTCAGCCCTGCGTCCCCCCCACCGTCAGGTCGCGGATCTTCAGGGTGGGCTGGCCGACGCCCACGGGCACGCTCTGACCATCCTTGCCGCA
>NZ_JBMFWL010000066.1:0-840 GCF_049965315.1 Acidithiobacillus sp.
GCGCCTTTTCCAGACCCGCGCCGAGATCTACACCCTGGTGGCTGATTTGCAGCGCTTGGCGGCGGAAATCGCCCCCCCTGGCCCGGGAAGTTCCGCAGTTGCAACGGGCCGAGGAGCGTCTGCGCAGGGCAGCCAGCGAGAGAAACGTGACCTTGATCGATTATGAAAGTGTGCGCAGCCAATCCCTGGCCAAAGGTCTGCAGTTGCTGGCCCTGCAGCAGGCCTATGCCGAACAGCAGGCGGCCCTGACCATGGCCATTGGCGGCACCTGGAAGGGGCAACCATGAAGGAAATGGAGAAGATGCCGCCACGAGCAGTGGGGGCGGCATGGGCGGGCTGGAGTGGCCGGATGATCATGGTCGTATTGCTGCTGCTGGGTCTGTCCGCGGTCCCCGCTGCCGCCCTGGCGGAGGTGTCGGCATTGGTGCGGCTCACCCCGGCCCGCGTCATGGCGATGACCGACCACTTGCATGCCTATGGGACGGTGGAGTTCTCCCCCGAAGGCGGGCAGACCCTCTCCCTGGAGGCCGAGAGCCTGGTTACCCAGGTCCTGGTGGCGGCCGGACAGCGGGTACGGAAGGGGGAGCCCCTGCTGCGCGTGAAGCCAAGCATCAACGATCAACTGCAGATGGACCAGGCCCGCATCGCCGTGCGTTACGCCGAAGAAGATCTCCAGCGCCTGAAGGGGCTGCGGGACCGCCAGTTGGCCACCAATGCCGAGGTGCAGGCCGCCGCGCAAAATCTCGCCCGGGCCAAGGCCGGTTTACGGGATATCGGCGCCCGTTTGCATACGCTCCAGAGCGGCGCCTTGCGTGCCCCCATGAACGGGGTGGTGGAATC
>NZ_JBMFWL010000067.1:0-834 GCF_049965315.1 Acidithiobacillus sp.
CCCCTCATGGACGGCCCACTCAACCCGCATGACATCCTCGATGTCCTTGGCGAAAATGCCCTTCAGGCCTACCTCGTCAATGAAATTCAGGAAGTCTACCGGCTGCAGGGTGTCGCCATCAGCGACAAGCACATCGAGACCATCGTTCGGCAGATGCTCCGCTGGGTCAAGATCGAAGACGTCGGCGACACCTCCTTCCTCCTCGAGCAGCAGATCGACAAGTTCCGCTTCCGCGAGGAGAACGAGCGCACTATCGCCAAAGGTGGCCGCCCGGCCATTGCGCATCCTCTGTTGCTCGGCATCACCAAGGCGTCGCTCTCGACCGACAGCTTCATCTCGGCCGCCAGCTTCCAGGAGACCACCCGAGTCCTCACCGAGGCGTCCATCAACGGCGCCATCGACGGCCTCCGCGGTCTCAAGGAGAACGTCATCGTCGGCCGCCTCATCCCCGCCGGCACCGGCATGGAGTACTACCGCAACGTCCAGCTCTCACCCGAGCTGGAGGAGCAGGCAGCCCGTGTCCAGCAGGAGGTCATCGCCGCTCACGAAGCAGAAGAGCGCGAGCTCGAGATGATGCGAGCCGAAGGCGAAGCCGAAGAAATGGCCGCCAGCGAGTAGGTCGCCATCTCGGAATCACCTGTCATCCTGAGCGCAAGCGAAGGATCTGCAGTCCAAACTCAAAGCCCGGGGCCAAACCCCGGGCTTTTTCTTTCCCCGACAGAGAATCGAGGGTGGCCCATTCAAGCCCTTGGGAGTGGGGTTGAAATGAAACTGACAACTGGGGAATTGCAACTGCAAAGGTTTATCGTAGACAACGGAAAGGGAAACCCAATG
>NZ_JBMFWL010000068.1:0-739 GCF_049965315.1 Acidithiobacillus sp.
GCGCGCCAGCCGGTCATGCGTGACCAGGGCCAGAGACGGATGCCGCGTCCTTTGCCGCGGCGGGCCTGGTGTTCGCGGATGCCGTGGACGAGGTCGAGGGCGCTGAGCAGGGCAGGGGGGACGGGGACGGCGCGGTAGATGCCGCGCTGGCGTTTTTTCAGGCTCTCGAAGATGAGCACGCCGGCGGCGAATGGACTCGCGCTACGCTTCGTTATATCTTAAGAATAGCATATTCAGCCTGTCGAAGAAGGCGGTTAGGTGATGTTTCGGTTTGAAAAGCCAGACGGCACCGGACGATACGACTTCCCCCGTCAGAGCAGATCATCATGCCCAATCCGCCGGACCGGGCATTGCGATAGATAAACGGTGGGGAAACGAGAGCATGGCAAAAATCACCATCATCGGCGCCGGTTTCGCGGGTCTGACCGCCATTCGCCTGCTCCGCCGCAAAATGCCGCAAGCCGACATTACGCTGATCGCGCCGCAGGCCACCTTTCTCTATTATCCGAGCCTGATCTGGATTCCGACCGGATTGCGCACGGCAAAAGATATCCTGCTTCCCTTGGGGGCGTTTTTGCAACGCACGAGGGTACATTTCCACCAGGCCCGGGTGCTCGGACTCAAGAACGGTGGGCGCATCGTCGTCACCACGGCCGGAGAGGTGGCGAACGAGGTGCTGATCATCGCCAGCGGCGGCCGGGGGTTGCGGGCACTCCCCGGGATCGAGCACAGTTGGGCG
>NZ_JBMFWL010000069.1:0-732 GCF_049965315.1 Acidithiobacillus sp.
CCTTGAAACCGGAGACGCGGTACTGCTGGTCGAGATCGCGGAAGCGGTTCTCGTCCTTGATGATTTCGCGTTCCTTCACCGGGGCGTCGCCTGGATCGATGACGACGTAGCTCTCAAAGTAGAGCACGCTCTCGAGCTCGCGGAGGGAGATATCGAGCAGGTGGCCGATGCGCGAGGGCAGGCCCTTGAAGAACCAGACATGCGAGCAGGGCGAGGCCAGCTCAATGTGGCCGAGGCGCTCACGCCGCACCTTGGAGACAGTGACTTCGACGCCGCACTTGTCGCAGATGACTCCGCGATGCTTCATGCGCTTGTACTTGCCGCAGAGGCATTCCCAGTCGGTGACGGGGCCAAAGATGCGGGCGCAGAAGAGTCCGTCCCGTTCCGGCTTGAAGGTACGGTAGTTGATGGTTTCCGGCTTGGTGACTTCGCCATGCGACCAGCTGCGGATCTTCTCCGGCGATGCTAGCTGGATGCGGATCGCATCAAAGTCGGCGATGGGGCTGGTCATTTCAAATGGGCTGGAACGGTACAAGGTGTTCCTCCTTGCGGCTGGCTATCAGCTGTTAGCTTTTAGCTCTTAGCTGCGGTTACGGTGGTTCCTGACTCTGTGAGCGAGTTTTGCAATATCGCTCGGTAAACTTAAAATCTTTTGCTGCCGCCGGCTGATAGCTGCTTCTTAATCTGCGGCCGCCATTTGCGGCTCAGGCGTTTCTTCTTCCGGTGTGCCGC
>NZ_JBMFWL010000070.1:0-725 GCF_049965315.1 Acidithiobacillus sp.
CCCAACCTGATATCTGAATTTCCCTATTTCCCTAAGTTTTCGTTTGCCCGATGAACGCCATTACAAGTTCTGCCTCATTTCTAGCCCTTGCCCAAGTGTCAGCAAGCATTTCAGAAATGGGGCGACTCAAGCTGGGCGAGTTCTTGAACAACGGGTTAGGTTATAACGTTGGTTGTCCATGGTCGTCAACCGTTCGCCTTCCGCGTGCTTTGACTGTCGTTGTCATAATTCATGGCACGGTGGGCCTGGTTTACAGCTACTGAGATGCGGGGCTACAGAAAAAAGCTCCCGGAAGATCAGGGAGCTACAAGCGGGGCGAGTAGAACGCTTTTAAAAAGGAATGGTTGAGGTGGGGCCTCAGTGTTTGAGACGGCAGGATCGGAAGTGTTTTCCGAGGAGCATGAGGAACTGGATGGTTTGCTGGGTTTCCGGTTGTTTTATCAGTTCCCAGAGTCCGGTGATGCCGCCTTTGGGGGGAGGGGCATGGGCCGCTTCTTCCGTGGCCCCGGCCAGACAGCGGAGGAAGTCGGTCAGGATATGCTCCTGATCCACCTTTTCCGCCACCGCCACCATCCGCTCCATGACGCCGGTGCGGGTGGCCCGGTCGAGCAGGCACATGGCGTTGCTGGCCATGCCCGCCAACCGCGTCACGATTTCATCACTCATGGAATCCTGCGCGGCACCGACCAGACGCGCCAGATGCACGATACGCTCCAGATCCCCAT
>NZ_JBMFWL010000071.1:0-623 GCF_049965315.1 Acidithiobacillus sp.
CTGGCCATCGCGCTCGATCCGGCCTCCACCTCGTTCTACAGAAATGGCCGCTACCACTTGCAGCGCTCGGGCAATCAGGTGCTCGACAGTCAGGAGATGGTGGATCTGTACCGGAGCTGGCTCAATGTCTTTCCCATCGTCTCCATCGAAGACGGCCATGCCGAGGACGACTGGGCGGGCTTTGCCGCCATGACGCGGCAACTGGGCGACCGGATTCAGATTGTTGGTGACGACAACTTTGTCACCAATACCCGCATCATCCAGCGCGGTATCGACGAGGGCACGGCCAACGCCTCGCTCATCAAGCTCAACCAGATCGGCACGGTGAGCGAGACCATTGCCGCGGTGCGGCTGTGCCAGAAGGTTGGCTGGGGCACGGTGATGTCGCATCGCAGCGGCGAGACCGAAGATGCCTTCCTTTCAGACTTCGCCGTGGCCGTGGGCGCAGGGCAGATGAAATCGGGCGCGCCCGCGCGCAGCGAGCGCCTGGCCAAGTACAACCGCCTGATGGAGATCGAGACCGAACTGGGCGACAGCGCCGAGTTCATCAACCCCTACCGCCGCTGAGGGGGGCATGACGTCACTTCCCACGTTTCACAGCCTGCTGTTTCCCACGGCGGAGC
>NZ_JBMFWL010000072.1:0-611 GCF_049965315.1 Acidithiobacillus sp.
GTCGGGCGCGCCTGCTACGGCTGCTTCGGCCCCGCCGGACTGCCCAATACCGCCGCTCTGGCGCGGCGCTTCGAAGACCTCGGGTTGCGCAGGGAGGATATCGCACGGCGCTTTCTGTTCATCACGCCTGCCGCCCAGCCTTTTCGTGAAGCCAGCCGCCGCTACCAGGATCCCGAGCGTGAGTGAATCGCGCACGCTGGCGCTGCACATCCCGGTTTTGACACGGGTGGAGGGCGAAGGCGCCCTGGATCTGCGTATCGCCGAGGGGGTCATCGAGGAGCTGAAGCTGCGCATCTTCGAGCCGCCGCGGCTGTTCGAGAAGTTTCTTGAAGGGCGCCATTTCATGGAAATTCCCGACATGGTGGCGCGCATCTGCGGCATCTGCCCGGTGGCCTACCAGATGAGCGCGGTGCAGGCCCTCGAAGCCATCCTGGGCGTCGTGCCCAGCGCGTGGGTGGCTGCCATGCGCCAGCTGTTTTATTGCGGCGAGTGGATCGAGTCGCACAGCCTGCATATCCACCTGCTGGCGGCGCCGGATTTTCTCGGCCACGCTAATGTCGTCGATCTGGCAGCAGCGCAACCGGAGCTCGTGCGCCGCGGCCTGCGTCTGC
>NZ_JBMFWL010000073.1:0-601 GCF_049965315.1 Acidithiobacillus sp.
GGGTACGGCAGCGCCGACGCCGGCCCTCCCCGACGCTATCTGTGGTTATCCCAGTGGCCGGAGCGAAACCCGCACTACTGGGATCCCGGCATCTCCGCCGCAACCTGCGAGGTCACCTTGCTCACCGGTGCACCGTATCTCGGCGTCAAATCTCTCAATCGCCTGAACCAGGTTATGGCCCGGGATGCCCTGGCTTCCGAATATGCCGAAGGGGTCATGCTGGACCAGTCTGGACTGCTGCGCGAGGGCATCATGTCCAATCTGTTTTGGGTAACGACTGGTGTTGTCCATACTCCGGAACTGGAAAACGGCGGCATTGCCGGTGTTCAGCGGGCCGCCATTCTGGCGTGGTTGCAGGCGCATGGCGTGCCGACCCGCTTGGGCCACTGGCCACTGGCGATGCTTCAGGATGCTGATGAAATATTTTTCAGCAACAGCCTCATCGGTGTCTGGCCGGTGCGCTACTTCATGGGGCGCGGATTACCCGGGCGTGACGGACCTATAACATCCGCCCTGCTCGCATGGGTTCGGGAAATGGGTCTGGGGCCACAACCGTGACCCGCAGACGTATGGTGGTTCTGCTCATTCTTCTGGCCGTATT
>NZ_JBMFWL010000074.1:0-579 GCF_049965315.1 Acidithiobacillus sp.
TCTGCTAGGATGTGGCCGCCTCGCCCAACGCATATCCCTGGCCGACATCCGCGTCTGTGGCTTTCATCTGGTAGACTCAGCAGGTCAGGCGTGGAGGATACGATTGCTCAGCCCACCAGAACACAACCCAGATCTCCGCAAGATCATCCATGTGGACATGGATGCTTTCTTTGCGTCGGTCGAGCAACGGGACCAGCCAGAACTGCGTGGGCAGCCGGTAATTGTCGGCGGTGACCCCAATGGTCGGGGTGTCGTAGCCACGTGCAGCTATGAGGCACGGCAGTTTGGTATCCATTCGGCCATGTCCGCCGCCCGTGCCCGTTCTCTATGCCCCCAGGCCATCTTTGTCCGTCCCCGTATGGAGGCTTACCGAGAGGCTTCCCGTCAGGTGATGGCCATCCTGCGCGACTACACACCACTGGTGGAGCCTCTGTCCTTGGATGAGGCCTTTTTGGACGTAACCACAGCCACCAAAGACGGAACTCTGGCAGTCGAGATTGCCCGCGAGATCCTGGATAGAATATTGCGGGAAACAGGGCTGACAGCTTCGGCGGGGGTATCCTACAACAAGTTGCTGGC
>NZ_JBMFWL010000075.1:0-535 GCF_049965315.1 Acidithiobacillus sp.
CCGCTCCGTTTTGAGTAAGGGCCGGTACGCCGGCGGCTGCTAGGACTGACCTGTGCCCGAGTTGAAGCAACCCAGCTATCTGACTCGTCCAGCTGCTCGTTCGAATTCGCGTCGCGGTAACCGTATCGGTGGGCGGGATGCGCTCCTCGGGCGGCTATCACGCAGATATGTGGGCGGACAAGCCGCAGCGCGCGAACTGCAGACAGACCCCGTCCTTGTTTGCGATGAGCCGCTGCTCGCGGCAGCTGCGCAGACAATTGGTGGGCGGTACTGGGATCGAACCAGTGGCCCCTGCCGTGTGAAAGCAGTGCTCTACCGCTGAGCTAACCGCCCATTCCTCGAGGGACCGCAAGTCTAGCGACGAAGGCTGCGGGACGCAACGACCGGCATGCCCCCGGACCCTGATGGTGGTTTCCACCACCGCACTGAGACGGACGTCACACTAGCGCGGCGCTGTGCGACTCAAGTCTCGGACCGGACCAGTCGATACAGAGGACGAGACGAATGTCGCCCCCCTGCCGGTTGGGCGGCTTAG
>NZ_JBMFWL010000076.1:0-527 GCF_049965315.1 Acidithiobacillus sp.
CGGGCAGGCTCAAAATAAGCCGGCTCACCTCGTCGCTGACAGTTACATATTGGCCATGTTGTACGCGCACCACTTTGTTGCCATAGCGGTCAATCGCCTTTTGATAAGCGTTTAACGCATGGGCGATGTGGCCGCTGCGCAGCAGGCGCCGTGCCTGCCGCAGAAGGTCCATCGCTCCAAACGAATCGTTAACCTGTACCCGGCTATAGGCTTCATTTTCGGCGGTGGCGATGGCGCCAGGCTTTTTTACCGCTGCCGTGGCGCGCAGCGGCAGCGCCTGCATTACCCCGCCGGCCACCCCGGCAGGAACTGGCACCATAATGCTGACAGCCGACGGTAGGCTCGCCGCTGCCACGGCAATACCGAACGCAGTGGCAAGCCATGCTCTGCCCGGCAGCGCCCTGCGCAGTGCCGCTGCGGCGCTTGCCCGGAAACTTTTATACTCTCCAGTGTAGCGCATCAGCAGCCTCAACAGTTGAACACAACTTCTTCATCAGCGTATCGAGGTCGCAGCCTCGTTACAATGC
>NZ_JBMFWL010000077.1:0-505 GCF_049965315.1 Acidithiobacillus sp.
TCCTGGGCGGTGGGTTCCCCGCCGCTGAACACCACTCCGTCCAGCAGGCCCCGGCGGCGATGGAGCCAGGCCAGCGCTTCGTCCCAAGGGATGACCCCCGGCAAATCAGACTTTCCGGGGGTTTTCTTTGGGTCTAAAGTGTCCATGAACCCATATACTTATCTATGTCGCTATCTTGATGAGCAAACAAATGCCCTCCACGTCCAAAATCGGCTACGCCCGGGTCTCCACCGACGACCAGCATCTCGACCTGCAGCGGGACGCCCTCCATGCGGCCGGATGCCGGGACATCTACGAGGAGAAGATCAGCGGTAAGCAGGCCGATCGGCCTGCCTTGAACCAGTGCCTGCGGGCCCTGCGGCCGGGGGATGCCCTGGTGGTCTGGCGGCTGGATCGCTTGGGCCGCAGCCTGCCGGATCTGGTGCGCATCGTCGGGGAACTGGAAAGCCGGGGCGTCGGCTTCGAAAGCCTCACCGAGAAGATCGACACCACCAGCGCCACGGGA